>NZ_JBGGWD010000001.1:1066375-1357988 GCF_041321105.1 Fibrella musci
ATCGAAGCCGTGCCTTGGCCGCCCGTGATCGAGCCGGTAGGCGTCCAGGCATATGTAAAGCCCGTACCACCCGCCGCGTTGGCTGTCAGCGTGGTGCTCAAGCCATCGCAGATGGTCGCGCTGGCTACTGTCGCCGTCACTGCCGGGTTGACCGTTACCGTAGCCGTAGCTATCGTTGAGCAACCATCGCTGTTGGTCACCACTACTGAGTACGTCGTCGTCGTGGTCGGTGCTACGGCGATTGAGGCCGTGCCCTGACCACTCGTGATCGAGCCGGCTGGTGTCCAGGCATAGCTGAAGCCTGTGCCGCCCGAAGCGTTGGCCGTCAGCGTCGTGCTCAGGCCATCGCAGATCGTCGCACTGGCCACTGTCGCCGTTACCGCCGGGTTGACCGTCACCGTGGCTGTGGCCGTGGTCGAACAGCCATCGCTGTTAGTTACTGTTACCGAGTAGGTCGTCGTGGTGCGCGGGTTGACCGTCACCGCCGAGGCCGTGGTGCTGCCACTGATCGTGCCCACCGGTGCCCAGGCGTAGCTGAAGCCGGAACCGCCCGCTGCATTGGCTGTCAGGGTCGTGCTCAGGCCGTCACAAATCGTGGCGCTGGCTACGGTAGCCGTTACTGCCGGGTTGACCGTGATGGTGGTTGAGGCCACACCGGCGCACTGATCAGCGCTGGTAGCCGTCACTGAGTAGACGGTGGTAGTGCCAGGCTGCACCGTAATGGTGTTGCCCACTTCACCCGTCGACCAGCGGTAGGCTGCCCCGCCCGTGGCCGTCAAGGTTACCGTGGTGCCATCACAGATGGTGTTGCTTGGGCTCACCCCGATCACCGCCGTCACTGCCGGATTAACCGTTACCGTGGCCGTGGTCGTCGTTGAGCAACCATCGCTATTCGTTACCACGACTGAGTAGGTGGTGGTAGCAGACGGTGCTACGGCGATCGAAGCCGTGCCTTGGCCGCCCGTGATCGAGCCGGTAGGCGTCCAGGCATATGTAAAGCCCGTACCACCCGCCGCGTTGGCTGTCAGCGTGGTGCTCAAGCCATCGCAGATGGTCGCGCTGGCTACGGTAGCCGTCACAGATGGGTTCACAGTAATCGTGATTGACGAGGAAGCCGGGCAGGCATTGGCCGCCGTCGGCGTACACGTCACGCTATAAGTAGTCGTAACAGTCGGCGCGACCGTGATCGAAGTCAACCCGTTGTCGGCTGCTCCCGTGCTCCAAGCCAACGTACCCACGCAGTTGCTGGCGGTCAGGCTAGCAGTTTGCCCGTTACAAATAGCCGTGGCCGAGGCCACCAACGTTGGCGGCACCACAGATCCGTCGTAAATAAGAATAGGGCAGCAACTGCTGGTACCGCAATCGCTCCCGCCACTCAGCGAGGTATAACTATACGTACCTGCGGTAACGATAGTCAGGCTATTCCCTGTGCCGACCGACACGCCATCGCGGAACCACTCTACATTGGTTAAGTTGGCCGACAGGCTGGTTACGTAGGCCTCACCCTGACAAAGTTTGACAGGTACCGTAAAGCAGGCTCTGGCTACGTTGTTACGGGGCGTGGCGTCGGGCGTCGTTGCCGTCACGGCTGCGATATTCGTCAGCACGCCATCCGCATTGGCCGTAACCGTCAGCGTGTAATTCAGGGCGGCGCCGGCAGCGAGCGTCGTGCTGGCCCCTCCCCAGGTCAATTCAACCTGACCATTGCCCAACAGGACCGTTGTAGCAGCAGGCGACGACGATACGTACCCCATACCCGGATCAAGCGTATCTTTTACCGTTACACCAGCGGCGTCACTTCCACCTACGTTCGACACACTGATCGCAAACGACGACGTAGCTCCGCGCGTCACGCTGAAGCTATTGCTGGTTTTCGTAATGATCAGATCAGGATCACCAGCCTGATAGCCGAACCCGAAAAAGGAAGGAAACTGACCACTGCCGTTGGTGTTGGCCGTAATAACAGCCGTGCTCCCAACCATGCTGGCATCGCTGTCGATGGCGTCATCGCTACCCTGGTTAGCGGCCGATAGTTTCAGCCCCGTTGGGGCATCGACAGGCCGGATACGAATGTCGTAACTGGATGAAGCTTGCAGCGTACTGGTAAACGAGAACTGACCAGTACTGGTGGTGGTGGCCGTTTCTACGAACACCCCATTACTCTGGTACAAGTACACGCGAACCCCGGCAATTCCTACGTCGGTGCCGTCGAAGATGCCGTTCTGATTATTATCCTGGAATACATAGTTTCCCGGCGTGGCCGGTGGGGCAGAGCGGCCACCTGTTGGTGACGAATAAGCCAGGGTTGTTACCCCCAGCGCAAAACTGACCCATAAAGTTAATAGATGGAGCCAGCGCGGTTTGAGCAGATAAAGGTATGTCTGCATGTGTTGGAATAATAGATGGTGATTAGTTATAATTAGGTAGTTAGGGGGCAAGCTTAAAACTCCTTTCGACTTAGCTAATGATCTATCTATCAACTAGTTATTCTTCATTCTATAGATTATCAGCTTACCGTTCGTGGATGCCTCAGGCACAGAACTGCCAATCATCAACCCATTGGGGATGACCACGCGATGTCTGAAGCAGACGGGAGTTATTCGAATAGGGAGTAAGTCGATAGACGCTGTTTCCTGTGGCGCCGCGGCTAACGGGCTGAGGGTATAGGTTCCTGTCGGATAGCTGATAAATCGTACCGGCAAGCTGATCGGTAATCGACAGAAGCGTATAACACACAAATCCGTCTACCAAAAACAGAAAACTAGCCGCACGTGAAAGGCGTGCGTTGGTTGTCATACGGTGAGGCAATTATTGTCTGAGTAGTCTGTTAAAGGAGGTAGACGCCTTCACCTGTATGACCATACGGTCGGACAAACAAAAAGCGCAGAAGAGGCCAGTTGTGACCGCATCTGCGCTTTTACATGCAAGAAGTGTACAAAACTTAATGCATTAGACTATATTCATACGTTTTATTTGAAAAATAATAACTCCATCTTAAAATAAGCCTATATACTTAAGTAGAAGCAGGCCAAAACTCCTCCTAAAAACCCCATGCCAATCCATTTACGGCAGGTTTGCTAATTGGTGGGTTTAGACGCCACGGGTAAGGCAGCGTGTACACTGTTCTTAATTCGCACCAAATAGTCATCCAGCAATTGTCGTACCCGTTCAGGGTTGTCAGACTGCATAATTAGCCCGATATGGTGATCTTTGTTCATTCGCCAGACAATCTCGGGGTCGCTGAAGGCCGACGTATCCGGTGATACCTCGTTAGCCAGTGACGCAATCAAACCAGCATGTTGCCCGCTATCGACGGGCGGCGTATAGGTCTGCTCCAGCGCAGCGGCCGTTTCGAGCCGGGCCCATTCAGCCCACAACCCTACTCCCGACGCAGCTTCGACCATCTCGGCAATGTGGGCTCCACCTACCCGCGAGGCAGTTTCCAGAAAATACAGTTCACCGTCGTGGTCGCCCCGGATAAATTCGGAGTGTGAAGCGCTATGCCGCATTCCGAAAGCCGCCATCACGGCGTTGTTCATGGCAATCAGGGCGGCGGTTTCTGCGCTGTCGAGTGGTAATGTCTGTGTGCGAAATACCCCTCCACCATGTGCAACCTCCATGGGCGTGGCCAGGTATTGGCTCGCCCGGCTAAACACGGCTTTCCGGTCGTACGACAACGAATCAACGTGGTACACCCGGCCCGGTTTAAATTCTTCGATCAGGTACTGATGACGGATGTCGCCCAGTTCGTGGATGACCGCCCAGGCTTCTTCCAGCGAATGCACTTTCCGAATCCCCGTAGTCGATGCTTCCGCGCGGGGCTTAATCAGCCAGGGGGCTTCGCTGCTTTGCAGGTACGTCGTTATCACCTCATCCGTAAACAGGGCACTGAATTTTGGTACCCGGATTCCTTCCGCCGCTGCCCGCATCCGCATCGCCAGTTTATCGCGGAAGAAGCGAGCTGTGGTTTGCCCCATACCGGGAATGCGAAACGTTTCGCGGACTAACGCCCCTTTCTCGACGTCGAAATCATCCAGCGCCACCACCCGATCGATGCGACGAGATCGCATCAGGTGCGCCATACCCAGCACCAGTTGGTCCAGATTCTGGCTATCGTTGCTCTCTGAGGGCAGGTAAAATACCTCTTCAATCGCCTCGTGGGGCCAGGGTCTGTTGGCTAACTTCTGATCGGTGAGCAAATAAACCGTGTGGCCCATCTCCTTGCAGGCCCGCATAAACGGTTCTCCCTTAAAGAATGTAGCGATGCAGAGAAATGAGAGATTGGCCATGGCGTTGGTTGCTTCTGTAGGGTGTGTAATCCGTTTTCATAGCTGGTAGACCTTTGGTCAAGATACAGCCAGCTACAAACAAACGCACAATCCGATCAGTGTTCTGCTCCGTTTGCTCAGAATTAGTGGTCGTATCGTACGGCTCAGGTCAAAATATCGTTACGGATTAACCTTTTTGGTAATGTCCCCTGTTCTGGCATAGAGCTTGACCACGTCCGCCATAGTTTACTACTACCGTTATGGAACCCTACTTTACGATCATCATTCCAACGACATCACGGGCGGGCAGTGCCCCAACCCAGCTCGCTGATTGCCTGACTGCTCTTACGCAACAAACCCTGCCTACCCATCAGTTTGAAGTGGTTGTGGTGGATGATGCGGCCAACGAGACCACCGCCACGCTGGTAGCGGCCTTCGCGCGCCACGCCCAGATTGAAGCCCGTTATCTGGCTCAGCCTAAACGAACCGGGCTGGCGGCCGCCCGCAACAGAGGCTGGCACGCTGCCCGGGGCCGATACCTGGCCTTCGCCGACGACGATTGCCTGCCACAACCCAACTGGCTGTCGGCCGCCGCCGTCATGTTCCAGCGGGGCGCGCAGGTGATCACAGGTACGTTACGCACACAGGGTGCCCCTGTGGTTCGCAACGGGCAGCGGGGCACCTATCGCTCAACGACCTCGACGCACGACACCAACGACTTCGTGGCGGCCAACTGTTTTATCCAGAAACCAGTTCTGCAACGCGCCGGTGGTTTTGAGGAATCGTTTGACTTGGCCTGGCGGGTCGATGCGGACCTCCAGTTTAAGTTGCTTGAAATCGGCGTTCCGATTCTGAAGTGCCCCGAAGCCGTGGTAGTCCGCCCCTACCAGCCCGCCACCTGGTACACCACCCTGACCAACGAACGACAAACCCGCTACGATGCGCTGCTCTACAAACGCCATCCCGACCTTTTTCGGCAGCGCGTACCGCGCGATGAGAAACTGGCTCTGCGCTATTACGTGACCGTAATGAGTATGTTAGTTGGCCTGGTGGCCGCCCTGTTGGGCAACGTACCTGTGGCTCTGTTTTCGCTGCTCGGATTTGTTGGCCTCACAACCTGGCTGACAATCGAACGGTGGCCGACTAGTTCGGCCTCGTGGCGCGATGCCAGGACTACCCTCCTGACGGCACTCGCCATTCCGTTTATCTCGGCCTACTGGCGACTGTATGGTGCCGTTAAATACCGGGTGCTATACTGGTAATCGACTGATCATCAGTCCACGACGAGGGCGACTCACTGCGTTGGGCCGCCTTTTTTGCGTTGATAACGTACCTAATAATTCTGAGCTGACTTGGGGTTTGTTTGTTTAAACTGACCTTTTGTCAAGAAAAACAGGCGTCTTGTTAGAAAGGGAGTCATTACAAGCTAAGTTATTCATAAACTTGTAGTTACCAGACAATCAACTATCCATCACAACCATGACGACATCTTTATTCATTCCCTATCGCCTATCGTCGTTCTGTAAATAGACATGATTATGTCGCTTTACACCACCACGCCGAATCGGCTGGACGACTGCCTGTTTCTAGGCGACACACACCAACGCTACGAAAAAGTCCCTAAGATTAATATCCTTTACCTGAGGGCTGAAGGCGGTTGGGTCGACGTAATCACGATTCAGAAAACGTACCGCATTTCTACACACCTTGGTAATCTGGAGGCACAACTCGACACTGATTTTTTTCAACGAGTATCGCGCAGCCATATTGTCAACGTGCATCGTATTGACGCCATCCAGCATAATGCGTTGACTATTGCCGACCAGACCATCTCGATCGGTCGGCAATACCGGAGTGCCTTGTTTGCCCGTTTGCCCGTATTGCGTACCAGCCCGATGTCCACAGCGTCGTAGCGGGCGGTTATCAGTTGCTTATTCTATCCATCCAGCCAAGTTATGATTCGTTTTTTATGCCTGCTCGGCAGCTTCGTGCTGTTGACCAGCCTCTCCGTTGCGCAGGTGCAAAAGCCCCGCACAACCCGCCCAGCCCCGAAGCGGGCGGCCCCCAAACCGGCAGCGCCCCGCCCGGCCATGACGTACACAGATCAGCTCTACCGGCTCGATCAGTCGATGCTCGCCGTTCGCATTGCGGAGGTTACCGACACAACGATACTGTATTATACCGCGACGCTGCCAGGTAAGAAACAGGCCTTGGCCCGCCGCGAAGTCTGGAAACTGGCCTTTGGCGATGGTAGCCAACTGGCGATTACGCCATTGCCGACAGCAGCCCCGCCGGTAGCAGAGACAGTGGCTGCGGCTCCGCTACCACCTCCCACCGAAGCACCCAGTGCACCCGTAGTAGCCAGCACAGCACCGGCCGCCCGTTACCCCGGCGACAAACGATTCAGCCGACTACACATCACGATCGGCCCCGAACTGGCCCTTTATCCGGCTACCCTCAACAAAGAGCGAGCCTGGCTCAGCGACTCCACCGGCTTTGGCATGAAACAGAACGTGGGCGGTAGCCTGCGCGTCGATGTTCAGTTGGTGCGGTGGGCGGCTGTTTCCATCACAGCGGGCTATGCGGGCTGGGAACTCGTGCGCAGCTACACCCGCGATGGCTTTTCGGAATACACCGAAACGAAGCGCCTCACTCAGGTACCCTTACAATTCGGTATTAAGCTCTATCCGGTTGGTGGTCTCTACCTACTACCCGAAGGAGGAATCAATTTGTTGTTCTCTTCGGTGAAGACGTCGGTTGGGCACCCCACCCCGGCCGACGAGTCGGTATCAGCCACGCCACTTACCTACGGAGCCAGCGCTGGGGTCGAGTTGCGCGTCAATAGCCTACTGCTCGATCTCAGCCTGCGTTATCAGTTGCTGAACGTAAAGAACCTACGCTTCTCGGGCCTCAACCAGACCCTCAACGAGCAGGTCGCCATCACGGCTATTCGCGTCGGCATTGGCTTTCAGTCTCAAAAAAAATAATCCACTCCACTCGTTCGTACATGAAACCGTTTACACTCTTCCGCTGTCTGAGCCTTGTCCTGATTACGTCACTGTGGCTAGTCAGTAGCTGTCGTCGCCAGGTAGAGGTGCCTTTACCCGCATTGCCAACCATTCAGGGCAAACCCACAGCAGCCACCACCGGTGGCACAACCGTGGGCACAACGGGCACCAACAAAATCGATTTTCGGGTCGATCTGTACGTGGTTGATCGCAGTGGTCGCTACGTCGGCGGGCTGGTACCTGGTAACTTTGGTATTACGGCCACTAATCCCAGCAGCTTTACGTATGCGCTCACCAAGCTCGAACTCGTTGGGCAGACGGCTAAGGCGGGCGGCTATTCAGCCATGTTGCTGCTCGATCAGTCGGGGAGTATACTGACCACCGACCCGCAGGATCTGCGCATCGAAGCCAGCAAGATTTTCTTGGATTACCTCGGAGCCAACGATCAGGTAGCCCTAGCGAGCTTTACCGAGGATTATGACGACTATGTAGTGCTGCATCAGGGTTTCTCGCGCAACCGACCCGCCATGAAAAAAACGCTCGACTCGCTGGCCAAAACCGAAGGCGGCGGCACCCCGCTCTATTATAGTTCGGTATTGGTCAGCGACTATACGGCCCAATATGCCCCGACCACCAACAAAGCGGTCATTCTGTTCACCGACGGGCAAAACGACACCTATACTACCACCTCACTTACTGAAGCCATCACCAACGCCAAGGCACGGCAGACACCCCTATTTACGGTAGGGCTCAGCCGGAACGTCAACGTAACGGTGCTTTCGCAGATGGCCAACGAAACCGGCGGCGCGTTTTTCTATGCCAAAGACGCCGAGCAGTTGGTCACCTCCTTCGGGACGCTGGGCAACCTGCTGCGGGGATCGGCTCAGCTTTACCGCACCACCTGGACAGCTTCGCGCCGGTCGGGTAACTGGGTGCGGGGCAATACCATCGCAGAAACCATTCGCATCGCTCTCCCCAACGGCGATATCATCGAGGCTCCGTTCTATGTACAAGTTCCCTGATTTATCCCCCGCGCGTTGTGCAGTCGGGCTATTGCTCCTGCTGGCGCTGTCAGCCCCGACGCTGGCCCAAGATGTGCTGTACCTCAGCGACCAGTCGCGTCTGGAAGGCACTCTCACCGAGCTGACCCACGAGCGGATATCGATGCAGGTCAACAAAGGTGGATCGAAGGTCAAATTCACGTTCGGCGCCGATCGTGTCTTAGCCGTTGTAAACCGGCGGGCGCGGTTTGTGTGCCTCGACCAACTGTGGTTCATGCCCACCGACAAGCGCAACCAGTTGATCGAGCAGTTCAGGAGGGCCAGTGAAGGGTTGTCGCACGACCTGATTATCCGGGATAACCCGGTGCAGGTGATTTACGGCAAGATTACCGCCGCCAAAGGATCGATAGTCTCCTTTAAGCCCCTCAATGGCCCAGTCACCGGCGTACCCCGCGCCGACCTGATCGGGCTTTTTTACGCGTCAGGCAAGCACGAATTGATTGCACGGGCGTCGGTTCTCTGTGACAAGATCGACCAGATGGGTGGCACGTTCCCACCAGCCACGCCCGCCGCCGTGTCCCCCAAAGCTACGCCCGTAACCGCCGCCCCGGCACAACCCCGGCCAAATCAGCGCGCTACGCCCCCGGCGGCGGCTACGGCGGCGCCCCCCACTCCTACCGCGCCCCCCGTGATAGCGCCAATGGCGGCGGCCGTAGGCGATTCGACGGCGGCCGTCGGCACATCGGCCTACAGCGCGGCTCTTCGCCTGACCGACAGCGAGTACGAAGAGTATCGGCTACAGGCGCTCGAACGGGTCGATGAATTTGGCACCCTCCTGGGCGTGGTGGCCGACAAAACCGTTGAGGCCGGACAGAAAGACAAAGCCATCAGCGAGATTCTGAACCTCTTTAAACCCGAAGCCACGATTCAGATTAGCTCCGTTGCGTCGGGCAAACCACCCGTCACCCTCAGTATGCAGGATTATTTAAGGCGACTAAAGCTGTTGCCCTACACGAGCGTGAGCATCGAATGGGCCGATATCCAATACGTGCAGGAACTGACCCAACGTACCGACGGCAATTACTACGGCAAGATTCGGGGCGAACAACGTTTCACCGGTTTGAATGAGAAGACGGGACGTCAGTATAGCGACATTACCCAGAAAGACGTCGACGTTATGCTAACCCCCTACACCAAGCAAACCGATGGTCTCGAACGGCGCAAATGGTTTGTGCTGCTGGGTAATGTCGGCGTAGTCGCGACGAAGTAGCGGTCTTCCACTTTTTCGATCGCCGGAAGGCCGCCCATCTCCCTATTAACCAATGCATTAGCCTACCGCACCTATGAAAAAACTGCTACTGCTCGCGCTACTCATACTGCCAACGTACCTGTGGGGGCAGGAACTGACTACCCGCGACAACGACGAGGTGAAACTGCTGGCGCGTCGGAAAATTGAGCGTGGCCTCAATGACCTGCTCAACGTGCTGAGCCTCGCAGACCTGGGCGAGGCCGAACGCAACGTGCTCATCAGCGAGAGTTTTGCGCCAGGCAGCAACCAGTTGTTTACCGACAAAACCGCCATCGTCGAGGATGACATCAGCCCCAACCGGGCGGCGGCCGGTACGGTGTTCGACATGCCTGTAGAAACGTACCTGGCCAATTTTGACCTGCTCTACGGCAAATCCACTCAAAGCACCGTCGATTTTTCGGCTATTGAGGTCTCCAACCTTAAAAAAGGCGATTATCTCTATGTGAAGGTGCTTTTTACATCACAGTTCAGAGGCAAGCACACCAAAATCAACAAACCTTATGGTCCGGTTCGACGGGTGGCCGAAGTCCGGGCTGAACAAACGGGCAGTAAATGGACGGTGTTGATCAGCCGAATTGCGTTTGCTACCCCCGCCGACTCGGCCAACGCAACCTTCAACAACGTTGCCCTCAACGAAGCCGCCCCCCGCCGGCTGCCATCCGACAACCTAACGACGGGGGCCACCCGCCCCGACTCGGCTCAGGTAGCGGCCAGCACCCGCCCAGATTCGGTGCAGACGACCCTCTCCCTACCAGTCGACCCTGTCAAGGAACGTGAACGGGTTGCGTTGCTGGCATACCAAAAGATCCTGACCGATGGAGAAGCCGCCTTTGCTGCCAACGACCTCGAAATGGCGCAACGACTTTACGAACAGGCCGAAAAAGAAAAGCCGTTTGAAGACCTAACGCCCAAAGTGAGGCTGTTTCGCATCCAGAAAGTACTGGAAGAGCGCGCCCGCAATACCCTCACCGAGCAAAAGAAACGCTACAATCTGGCCATGCGCAAACGCCGATATAGCGAGGCGCTGTCGCTGTTGCAACGCATCGCCGATCAACAGCCCGACTCGACCGGCAACGACGGGTCGTTGAAAGATTTGATGGACAAAGCCCGCCGCAAAGCCGAACTCGACGAACGGTTTTCGGCCGGCCAGTACCGCGAGTTGATCAAAGAATATGATCAGCTCATCAACCCCAGCCGGAAGACGGCCAAGCTGGCAGGCGACCAGACTAACCGCTCCGACTGGCTGCTGGGGCGGGGTAAATGCCTGACGCAAGTAGGCCAATACAAAGAAGCACTACGCGACCTCAACGAAGCCCTGGCGCTCGACTTTCAGAACCTAGAGGCGCTAGAATCCCGTGCCGACCTGTATACCCGCCTCAACGACTACCCCAAGGCCGTAGCCGATCTGTCGGTTTACCTCAACGTTGACCCTACTAACGCCGACTTACTGGCTCGCCGGGCAGGGTATCGCCTGCGCACCAACCGCCTGGCCGAAGCACAGGCTGATTATGACGAGGCCATCCGCATCAGCAACCAGAACCCGCGCTACTTCCTGCTGCGAGGGTTACTGGCCCAGCAAACGGGCGCCTGCGATAAAGCCGAAGCCGATTTTACGGAAGGCATCAACCGCAGTCGTCGCCAGCCCGAGCTATACTTCCGGCGAGGCATGGCATATGTATGCTTGAAGCAATACGACGAGGCGGGCAGCGATTTTGACCGAGCCGTCGAACTGGGACTCGATCCCGCTTTTCGTCGGCAAATCGACTCCATTGCCACCGCGTATTATGAGTCAGGAAAGAGCGATGTGGAGGTCAGCCGCACCACCGACGCCCTCGACAAAATGGCCATCGCCCTGACCCTTAGGCCCGACTATGCCGATGCTTGGCTGCTGACGGGGCGGCTCCACAACAACCAACGTACCTATGCCGACGCCGACACTGCCCTGTCGATGGCCATCCGGCACAACCCCCTCAGCGGAGCCGCCTTTTACGAACGGGGTCTGACCAACCTGTACACCAACCGATACATTCAGGCTGCCGCCGATTTCCGGCAGGCGCTGACCCTCGACAATAGCCTGCAGGATGCGGCGCTCGGCCAGGCACGGGCACAGATGGGCCTGCGGCAGTACGATCAGGCACAGGCTACTCTGACGGCCTTGCTAGCCCAACGAAAGCAACTCGAAAAGCGGTATGCGCCTACTTTCTTCGCCGACGCACACTTTCTGGCCGGCCGTTGCGCCTACGAGATTCGCCGCTACGACGAAGCACTCGATCAGTTCGACAAAGCAGTCGATTTCACCAAAACTTGGGCTGCCGCTTACGCCGAGCGCGGACGTACCTACGAAGCGCTTAATAAGCCCAGTTCAGCCCGCGACGACTACGCCAAAGCCGCCCAATTAGAACCTACCGTTGCGCTCTATCAACTGCTACTAGCGGCGCTGCTCGAAAAACGCGATGACCTCGACGAAGCTCTCAAAACCTACAACCGCTGCCAGGAACTCGACCAGACTCACCAGTTCACCAATCAGGTTGCGCTAGGCAAAGGGCGCTGCCTGATCAGCAAAGGCAAGTACCTCGACGCCCTGAGTGAACTTAACCGCTACGGTGGCTCCGCCTGCACCGACGAGTGCCTGTACCTTCGCTCCTACGCTCAGGTACGTACCGGGCAGTTTCCCGCCAGTGTTCGGGCCGATGGCAGCCTGACCCAATCGACCCTACCCGATCTGGCTCCCAAGTTGCGCTACGTGCTGGCCTGTGCGCACTTGCAGGCCAATGACGAAGAGCAGGCCCTTGCCCAGTTTGAAAAAGCGCTGCAAATGGGAATCAACAAGGATTTCCTCAAAAAAGACCCACTGCTCGATATCGTCCGCAAAGACTATCGACGTACGTCGGCCTATACGCAGTTGCTGGCTAAATACCGGTAGGCAAAAGCCGTATGCATGCATACGGCTTTTGCCTACCTTAGTGGGCTCGAACCAATTCGTTTACTGGCCTTATGTACGAAAACCTGCTGTATAGCGTCGAAAACGGTATCTGCCGTATCACCCTCAACCGTCCGGCCGTTTACAACGCGCTGAGTCCCGGCCTTATCGCCGACATTACGGCCGCAATAACCGCCGCTGGAGTCGACTCGGCCATCCGGGTGGTGGTCCTGACCGGGGCGGGCGACAAGGCCTTTTGTTCGGGAGCCGATCTCAAAGCAGGCTTTGCGGCCGCGGCGGGCAACGGCGGCGGCCTGGCGCTGGGTACGTCGTTGCGGGAAACATACCACCCTATGATTGTGGCGATGCGTGAATTGCCGAAACCCATCGTCGGGCGGGTCAATGGTGTGGCGGCGGGAGCGGGCTGCTCACTGGCGCTGGCCTGCGATGTGCTGCTCTGCGCCGACGAAGCCTATTTCAGCCAGATTTTTGTCAATATCGGCCTCATGCCCGACGCCGGTTCGACCTTTTTCCTGCCTCGGCTTATGGGCCCGCTCAAGGCGTTCGAGCTATGTAGCACCGGTCGACGGGTTTATGGCCCCGAAGCTGCTCAGCTGGGCCTAGTCACCCGGTCGGTACCGACAGCCGATCTCGACCGGGTTGTCGATGAAACAGTGGCGTATTATGCCGCTGCGCCTACAGCGGCAATAGGGGCCATGAAAAAAGTTTTGAATCAATCGCTCTATTCTGACCTGGCCCATCAGTTGGAGCAAGAAGCTGAAAACCAGAATGCTCTGGGGCAGTCGGCCGACGCGATGGAGGGCATCGGTGCGTTTTTGATGAAACGAGCCGCAAAATTTCAGGGCCGATGATTTGACAAACGTCTTTTTTGCCTTACTTTTGCAGTCCCAACACACGGGAAACGCCTAACAGCGTAACGCATTCGTAGCTCAATTGGATAGAGCACCTGACTACGGATCAGGAGGTTTGGGGTTCGAATCCCTACGAGTGCACAGTGAACATGAGCCACTTACGGTAAAACGTGAGTGGCTTTTTTCTTGCTCCTCGCCCAGATCACTTTCGATCACGCCCACTGTGGTCTCTCTCAACAATTATTTTTCTTCGAGGAAATTTTCTTCAACGTGGCCCCGCTATCCCTTCTCCCGGCTGTTCGGGTGCTGATACTTGACCACCCGCTTAAGCGAAGTTGCATTGTACTATGTGGCGGTATGAACTAAAAACCAGCAAAAGCCCCGCCAGTTGGCGGGGCTTTTGCTGGTTTTTAGTTCATGTGACTGACCATGTTATACTTTCAAGAACTAGCTAGATTCTGACGTATGGCTGGACCAGAAGTTGTCAGTGGCGTAAATCGACTTATAGCTTTTCTTTTTTCCAACTAGGTCTGAAAGCCAATCTTATTTTTAGCTGAGCCATGAACTATTCATCTTAATCACCTAAGCTATAAAGAACATGGCCGTAGTTGGTAATTCTGTTGTTAGCACCCCCTACTTCTATTCAATGATTAAAAAAGCGAGATACAATCGATTTTACAGGTAACACAAATGTGCGCCTATCGAATGTCTAGCAGGTATTTCATGCCTGCCGGGTTCTGATCAATAGCCTCGAACACGTTTTGGGCATCGGCTAGCGGAACCACCTGCGTGATAAGCTCATCGAGTGGCAACGTACTTGACGCGGCCAGCGAAATGGCTTCCTCGAAATCTTCTGGTTCGTACACGCGAGCACCGATCAGTTTTAACTCACGCCAGAAAAAACGAAACAGATCGACGGCTTTGGGTTCGGCATGGATGGCAACCATCACAATGCGGCCATGTACTCGGGGTAACTGTGTCATTACGGCAACCCCGGCTTGCACGCCCGATACCTCAAAGACGACATCAGCCATGGCACCGTTGGTAAAATCCTCTACATGGGCAAGCAGATCGGTTTCTTTGGGGTTGACCGTCGCCAGCCCCATCGACTTAGCAAGTTGGAGCCGCGCTTCGTTAACTTCCGAGATCAGGACGTTGGCCCCTTTCTGTTTAGCCACCAGCGCAATCAGCATCCCGATTGGTCCTCCACCGATAATGACGACGTTCTCGCCCGCTTTCACCTCGCCCAGCCGTACATCATGACAGGCTACCGCCAGCGGCTCAACCATAGCGCCAATCGTCAGCGGCAGGTTATCGGGCAACCGGTGTAATGTATACGCGGGTACGTTCCAGTATTGTTGCATACCGCCAGGCGTGTCGATTCCGATAAATTTCAGATTCTGTCCGATATGTTGAACGCCGTTGTCAATGGGCATTTCCTGGCCCGGTTTGAGCGGTCGAACCGTCACCCGGTCACCGGGTTGCCAGCCGGTAACGCCCTCTCCTAAAGCGTCGATTTCGGCCGATACTTCGTGGCCAATGACTTGCGGCAGGCTGAGCCGCTGGGCCATAGCGCCGTGGTAGATATGCACATCGGTGCCGCATACGCCACAGTAGGCCACTTTCAGACGGACCTCGCCGGGCAATGGGGGCTGCACGTCAACGTCCTGTAGATCAAATGATTTATTACCGGTAAACTGGAGAGCTTTCATTGACTTTGGTTTTGTATGGTAGCATACTTGCGTCTTAGCCGCTGGATGGTAACCAGATGAATGTGCCGACGCTTATGGGCTGACGCATGATGAGACGCAAGGATGCGTCTCTACGTTAGATTCTTTCTAAAATCTGTAACATGTTTCCATCGGGGTCGTACAGGTTGCGGACTTTGCCGCCACCGATGGCGTTAATGACCGAGCCACCCCAGCTAACCCCTTTTGTGTCGAGAAAAGCGATGGCTTCGTCGATGTTTTCCACACGCAGGGCTAGGTGCGACCAACCGGGTGTCCAGGTAGTGCGTTCGGGCCGGGCGGTGTCGTCTTTGGGCATCACTTCGAGCAGGGTGCCGTCGGGAGCTTTCAGCATCCAGACGGGCTTCGGGTGTTTATACCACTTTTCGTAGCCGAACACTTCGCAGTACCAGTCGGCGAGTTGTTCGACGTCGTTAGCCGCTACGCCAGGGTGGTCGATACCCTTTATTTTGAGCAGATTATTCATTGGGTAAGACTCGATTCAGGGTGTACAACTCATTTTCTTGCCGAACTACGTCCCACCGGCGACCATGCCCCGACACCATCGACAGGTGATCGCCTACTTCATCTTGCACGATCAGGGTCCATTTTTTCTGCCCGTTCGACAGCGTAAACGCGTTTTCCGCCACGGTTAACGCCCAACGCTCCAGGGTGATGGCGTCGTCGAGGGCAATGGCATGAACGACCGTCCGGGCGGTTGCTGATGTCGTTTCTGTCCATCGATAGAGCAGGCCAGTGCCGGGTTTTCCTTCGCCGTATTGGTTGGGTTCAACGTGATAAGCATCATGAACGTACCCATACACCGGATGCCCGATTGTACCCTGTCCGGTCGGTCCGGCGCTCCGGTGAAACAACTTCATGCCCGCTTCGTTTCGCCGGACGGTCAGGCAGGTGGGTTGCGTGTCGACCGTCGCCTGACCGTCGCGATTATTGATGAGCCAATTCCAGACTGTTGTAACGGGTTGGCTTGCTTCAATTCGGTCAACGACAAATAAGACGTGGCTACCTGCCAGGAGCCAGAACCGCGAAAAGCGCTGGATGGGCGCCCCACACGCCCCGCCGATTTCCGAGCCAACGACCGATACCACATCGTCACGCTCGACCAGCAATCGACGGTTTCCCCTGTCGACAGCCGGGCCGGGAATGCCGTTGACCAGCAACCGGCGAGGCAGCACGCTTTTCTGTTCCAGCATGGTGGCTTTGGCCTTATCCTCCTGCAAGCCCAGCGTTTCCGCTTCTACGAGAAATGTACACGTATTGTGCGTTTGCGTGCTGCTTTCCAGCCCGTGAATCAAGTTGCGGTAGCAGCTATGGCCAGGGTCGACCAGCAGTCGTTCGCGGTTATGAACGAGGATGAAACTGTTCAGATCGCCGTGCAAATGGCCGGGACCGTGCAGCCCCTCTCCCCCACCGTTGATAGCTACGATAGTCTTTCCGTCCCAAGCGTCGCGCATGAAGGTGTGCCCGTTGCTGAACGCAGTCGTCAGCGGTAATCCCACTTCCTGCGGACTGGCAGCTTTGGTTTCATGCGTCAACAGCGGCAGGGTCAGAAAGCCCCAGTCGTTGTTCATGCCGAATGTCGCCAGTTCGTGCGGTCCCTGCGTAGAAACCGGTTCGTAGTAGGTGGCAAACAGACCACGGGCCAGTTGCTTTTCTTCCTCGTTCTGCCCCCGAGCGGCCAGGTGCAGCAATAGGTCGCCGGAGGGACGGAACAGGGCCGCGCTATCGTTGAAGTTGGCGGCACGGGCGCGGGGTTCGGTGCCCCAGAAACCACTACCGTTGTCGGCAAGGGGTTTAGTGTAGAACATACTGCTGGCAACCCAACGGATTCCGACCGAATACGTACCTATATTCAGCAAAGCGGCTCTTTCCGGGTACGTTCTGACAAGCGATTCATAGGCCAACATCAGTGCAAAGGCCAGGTAATTTCCGTATTGCAACGATTCGCCATACGACCCATCGGGCTGGAACGCCAGCGCACAGCGTTCCCATTCCGACACGTATTGATCAATCAAGTCCTGCTCGTCGAGCACCGCTGCCGCTACCAGTACGCCCGACATCAGAATACCCCGCCAGTTGGCCAGGTGCGTATTTTTGTCAATCCACCGCCGACAAAGCCTAATTCCTTTTTCGGTCAGCGCCTGCCGGAGTTCACGTTGCTCTGACTCAGAAAATGCGTCGCGGGCCAGATCATAAACGGCACTCAGCGCCCAGCACAGATGCGCCGTTTCAAGATGCCCCGTCAGCGGCTCGCTATGGTCGCGGAAAGCAGGACCCGCCCAATCGTAGGCGGGTGTGCGGGCAATGTCGAGCGAAACGGTGCGGAGCCAAACCGCTAGTCTTTCATCCGGCTGAAGTGCGTACAGCATGGCGGCATCCGACAGGTACTCGGCCGCCGGGTAATACCAGGCTACGGTGGCCGGCATTCCGGTTGAACTGGGGCCAAGCAGACCTTTCGTCGCCACCCGGTCATAGACGCGCTTATGCAGGGCCGCGTGGAAACGACCGACGAGCGGATCACCAGCCTGACGTTTAGCCTGAATCTGGGTACGTTCGGTATCGGATAAAAAAACGGCCATCAGAAGTACCCTCCGTTTTTCACGACATCAGTCGGTTTCATACCGCTTTCGACCATCTCCCGGATTTCATCTTCCTTGTGCAGGATTTTTTCAGCCGCCAGCAGCACATCATACGCGATGTTCTGCGGAATCGAAATCACCCCGTCGATGTCACCGAATACCCAATCGCCGGGTTTTACCGTAACCTCGCCCATAAGCACGGGTTTCTGGTAATGGTGCATGCGGAAACGACCGAGCATACCCGTGTTGGCTTTGTATTTATGAAAGACCGGGAAGCCTAGTTCCAGAATCGCCTGTGTGTCGCGGATACCGTTGACCACCGCGCCCCGGCAACCGGCTTTTTTAGCCGCCATGGTCATCACTTCACCCCATTGCGAGGTGACCGTATCACCGGTGCAATCCCAGACAACGACCGACTCGGCGTGCAGGTCTTCGAGCATCTGAGCGCGCATCTCAAACTCACCATCGGTGGTAATGTCGGGGCCTCCTTTCACGGTGAAGGCCAGCCCGGCCATTTTCATCGACTCGCGCAGGGGCGCAAAATCGGGCGGCAGGCTGGTGGCGTGCATGTTGTAGTTGAACCGCAGCACGTCGTTGACCGCCCCGGTATAGAGCCGCAGATACCGCTCGCGCATCTCGGAAACCGGGATGGGAAAAGGCGATGCCGCAACAGCCTGACCGTTGCCATTTGTATGGGTATGGATTGTGTTCGTCATCATCCTGCCAGAAAATTCATATTGTCGAAATTGATTTCACGGATCACCACGTAATCCGGTTGGTTAAGCACAAACGTGATCACATTGGCGACGTCGTCTACCTTCAGAAACTTCTCACGAGGCACCTTGCGGTCGCCCCAGTAATCGCTATCCGTGGGGCCGGGATTTACGTCGGTCACTTTGATGCCTTCTTTGATCACCTGATCGGCCAGGCCACTGCTGAGGCCACGAGCCCCGAATTTTGACGCCGCATACACCGGCGCGTTGGGGTTCGTGCGCTGCCCGGCCATCGAAATAACGGTCAGGATATGACCCGATTTTTTCGGTTTCATTACCTTCAGCGCTTCTCGGTTGCAGAGAAAAACACCCCGCATATTCACGTTCATCATTTGCTCGTACGCATCCAGTTCAGTTATGGAGAGATCGGTCGTCAGGACGCCCATACCCGCGTTGTTGAGCAGCACGTCGACGGTACCAAAGGCGTCGAGACAGGCGGCAAATCCGGCCTGAACGTCGGCTTCAATGCTGACATCCCCTTTGAACGAGCGCAGGTTTTCGTGCGGAAATTCGTCGGAAAGCTGCCGGGTCCGGCTAAAGTCGAAGACGTTGGCACCCTGATCGAGCAGTTGCAGGGCCGTAGCCTTGCCAATGCCGCCCGATGCACCGGTGATGAAAATGACTCTACCGGCGACCCGGCGGCCGGCGTCCCGGCTGGAAGTAGGAAAATGCATACGTATAAGGTTGTGTTTCAGTTAGTGTACGGTTGTTGCTGAGGGGGTATCAGCTTTAATCAGGGTCGCTGCTTTTCGCGCTCGATTCCACAGAAAAACGGCTAATGCCAGGCATAAAACACCCGCCCCCAATGCTAGTTGGCCACTCAACATAGCCCGCGATGGGAAGCCCATGATGACGAACATGAGGCCGGTTAGGCCGAAGGCGATGCCGTACATGAGCTTGATGGCATCGGCAAAGGCATCGTCGTTTTTACTTTCCTGAACGGGCACAAACGGCACAGTCAGTTTTTGGAAGAAAGCCGCCACGCGCTTGTTGTACGCGCTATCGGTCGATTTGAAGGTGCCCGAGAAGATAAATACGCCGAAACAGAACGCGATTTCGACCAGCGTAGCAATGGCCCACCGGACCTCTTCAATAACGGTTGGACCGGCGAGGTTGAAATAGTCGTTCTTCACGAAGAAGACGTGCATGCAAAACCCTAAGGCGACGCCCCCAAACAGGGTCACCAACGCGCCCCAGGGCTGTGGTCTGGCCATGAGCACCCCCACAATAACGGGCACGATCATCGGCACGGCGAAGATGCCCGCCAGCAGCTTATTAGCTTCAAACGCCCCGCCAAACCCGGCCACAAACAAGGCTCCGATGGTGACGATGGCCCCAACGAGCAGGGTCATCAACCGGCCCACGAGCAGGCTTTCTTTGCCGCTGGCGTGGGGCCTGAAGACACGCTGGTAAATGTCGCGGGTCAGTACGCTGGCCGTGACGTTGTATTCGGCACTGAGCACCGACATGGTGGCGGCAAACATGGCAGCCATCATCAGGCCCATAATACCCGATGGCAGCAGCTTCACGCAGAGGCTCACATAGGCCATTTCGGGATTGGGCAGATTGGGCAGAATAACCCGCGCGGCCAGGGGCGGAAACAGGAAAATGATGGGAAAAATAAAGAAAAACACCGCCGATAAACCCGCCAGTTTTTGCCCATCGGTTTCGGTTTTGGCACTGTAAAACCGCTGAATAAACGTCCAGTTGCCCAGATACCGAATAATAAGCAGGATATAGTACGTGGTCAGCCAGATCGGAATGCCTTTTTTGCCATTGAACCAGGTCATATTCTGGGGCATTACGGCCTGCATGTTTTCCAGTCCGCCCGCAGCATTGTAGGCCAGCGGCACCAGAATCAGCGTGGCGAAAAACAGGATTACAAACTGCACCACATCGGTCACGATTACGGCCCAGAACCCCCCAACGACCGTATATAGCGTCACAACGATGCCGCAACCGATCACGGCGGTTTCAAACGGCATTCCCGACGCTGCCGTGATAAACAGCCCGATGGAATACAGCTTAATCATGTCGTCGAGTAGTTTAAACGCCACGCCACTCCACGAAAACAGTTGCCGAATGGGCGCATTGTAGCGCGTTTCCAGAAATTCGACGGGGCTCATGATGCCTGCCCGTTTCCAGCGTTTGGCAAAAAAGCCAATAGCAATCAGCGACGGAAACACGGTGCTCCAGATTACTGTAATGGCTACCAGCCCATCGGAGTAGGCAATGCCCGCATAGGCTACAAAGATGAAGGTGCTGAACTTGGTCATGAAGTTGCTAATGCCACCTGCCACCCACGATACCCCACTCCCACCTTTGAAATAGTCGTTGATGTTTTTGACAAACCGGCCCAGAAAAAGCCCGATGCCTGACATCATAATCATGTACAGGACAATGGCCGTGTAATCGAGTGCTTTGAGTTGGTTCATGGGGAATTAAGAGCTAAAAGGTCAGTTTGGGCAACTCGCTGTTCAGGTACGTTAGCCAGTTCTGCTTCGTCTTTACGTGCGGGTTTTTGGTCCAGCCCGCGCCCACGTAATACGTAATGGGTTGACCAGCTTTGGCGTTGACCAGCACGAACTGTTCGTTGTTGTGGGCTGCAAACCGGCGAATGAGCGCGGGGTTGGCAATCACCGTTGTGCCCAGCTCGCCGTTGGTGGGTAAGTACGACTCCCAGACGGTGAGTGTGCCGGTTTTGGGGTCGGCCAGGATCTCCGGCTTGTCGTGGTCCGGCATTCCGGCAAAAGAAATGCCAATGGCAGCCGTCAAGGGGCCTTTGTAATCGGTCTCGAACGTGCTGACCACCTTGAACAGATTGGTGCCCATCGTCATACTGATCACTTTTCGTTCCGACACCATGAACGGCCCAGCCGGGCCTCCGTCCACTTTCCACGGGGCAAAGCGGAGTTCAAACGCAATTTCGTCGGGGGTGCTCTTTAGGATTTTGTGAGATTCGTAGGGCTGCGAAATGTAAGGCTTGTCGTTTGACCAAATGGCCGTACCACCGTTGCCCCGCCCAAAACCGACGTGGAAAAAATCGCAGCCCTCGCCCCGGTCGATGTGGTATTCCAGCCCCTCGGCATTCAGGCTGTACCACTTGTCAGTGATGGGATAGTCGACAGATTTCGTCCAGACATCGATACCGCTGCTGACCCGGTCTTTCACGGGTGGCCCATACACCCGGAAGGCCACGCGGTCGTTTTCCCAAAGGATATTGCCGTTGGCTTCGGGCATATAGCGCACGTATGTCTGCGGCTTGCGAAGCGAGGCTTCGTTTTTGACGAAATAGCCCGCCGATGGTGCCTCGATGGCGGTAATGCCCATGTTGGCGGCCTGCGTGAAAGCTAGCACCGCCGGGCCAAAGGCGTGCTGATCGTTGAACTTCCACCCCTGCTTTTTGTAATCGGCCTTGGTTCCTTTTCCCGGACACAGGCAACTACCGCAGGTGTGGCTTACTGAACCGTCGTCGCCAATATAGGCCATGTAGCCGCTCAGGCCTTTCTTGAAGGCGGGCAGATACGATTTATCCAGAACGCCTTTTTCGATAGCAATACCGATGGCATACAGCATCAGTCCGCTGCCCGACGTTTCGACATACGACGACGTATCGGTCAGTTCCTGGTGCCACAACCCGTTTTTATTCTGATGGCTGAGTGCCGCCATGAAGAAGGACTTCGCCAAGGCATTAACGGTTGTTTTCTGCGGGTGCGAATCAGGCAAATCGCGCACCAGCGCGGCTAGTCCAAAAGCCCCCCAGCCGTTGCCACGACTCCAATTATCCTGCGAAATCACGCCCTTCCCCTGAAAGCCCCGTCCCTGATGCAGCAGACCGTTAGTGTCGTGCAGAATGCGAAACAGTTCCAGCGTTTCGAACACCGCCTTGTCGACGTACCCAGGTTCGTTCAGGGCAAGGCCGCTGTAGAGCAGATAGGGCGTAACAGCAAAGGCCATGTCGATAAACACCTGATCGAGGCTGTCTTTAGCCCAATTCGCCGTCAGTATTTCTTCGCTGGACCGTTTCTGGTCGCGGACCATTTTCCGGGCATAGTCGGCTACCTGTGGGGTGAGTTCGGGCGCTTTTTTCAGGTACGTCAGGTAAGCCGCTCCGCTGCCGCCCGCCTTGTAGCTGATGAAACTGCCCCGACCGTCGATGTTGCCACTGTTGAACCGGGCGAACAGATCAAGTGCGCGGTTCAGCGTTTGGGGGTCTTTTTTAACCACGCTCAACTCGGCCATACCATGCATCAGCAAACTACCGGGATACAGCCCCATATCAATGGTAGCCAGCCCCTTGTTCAGTACCCGCTCCGCCACGACCACAGGGCTAACCCGCTTGCTGCTTACCGGCTGCGCAACAGCCAGTGCACTTACCATAACGAACAGTATCGACAGCCTCCTTTTCATTGGCAATCAGAAGTTTATGCTTGATTTTTCGACAATCAACACCGGTGAATCATATACCGGTATGCCGCTAAACGTGTAGGTTGCTCCGGCGTTCCGGCTTCCCGATTTACGCCACTGCTTCTTCGGAATTTCGTAGACATGGCCTGTCAGCAGATCGACCCAGACGGGGGTGTCGAAATTCCCGTTTTCGATGGTCAGGTCGATGGGTGTGGTTGTAAACAGGTTCGTGGGTGTCTTGCTGTCTAACCAAACGGCGGCCACCTGCTTTTTTCCCGCTTTCTGCCGGCCGGCGTTCTGCTGGTAAACAAATGCAGACACCGACTCTTTGGCGGTGGTGGTGATCCGGGCGTTGGTAGCCAATTCAAGCCGGTTGTCGAACACACTGGCCAGATTCTGCACGGCGTAGTAAGCAACTTTTGGGCGAATGACCGTCTTGTCGAGGTCCGACTGAATCAAACCTTTCATGTTCAGGACCGGTGCATCGCCCGCATACCGGATGTCGATGATCGTGAACACCGACGTTTCGATGTCGCGCCCCAGATCGCCGAGCAACCGGCGCATGTCGTACTTGGCCTGCGAATATTCGGTCCAGTAATACTTATCGAGGGCGTAGCTGGGGATGTAGCCGGATGGCGCTCCGTTTTCGCCCTGCCGGAGCAGGAGGTTGGGCGCGTATCTGGCCAGTTGCCGCTTGAACGACGCGACGCCTATGTACGATTGTTCGGGTCGGAAAGCGTAGCTGTGGTACGAGACCCAGGTGAACAGATCCAGTTTTTTCCGGTCAGCAAATACAGCCAACGCCCGATTCAGGTACGTTGTGTCGGTATGGGTAGCGAGGGCCAGAGCCGCAATTTTGGCGGTCGGCTGAATGCGTTTGATAATTTCGGCGGTGCGGATGTTCAGTTCGGCGGTGGTTTCGGGCGAATTTTTCTGCAACGGATGGTCGGGCTCGTTCCAGATTTCCCATTCCTTCACCCGGTCTTTGTAGCGGGTAACGAGGGCGGTGACCCAGCGGTCGTAGGCCGCGAAGCCTTCGGGCGAGGTGGGCATACTGTTGAGCAGGCCACGGCCGCCACCGCCTTCATAAATCGGGTTGCCATACGAGGTTTCGAGCCAGGGCTCGATCTTGTTAGCCACGGCATAGTCGATGATTTCATCGAGCCAGGCCCAGTCGTATACACCTTTGACTTTCTCACACTTGGCCCAACCCGCCTGCAGCCGGATTTTCTTGACACCCAGCGGCGGCAGGTACGCTTTGTACCCGTTGAAGTCAGTAAAATCGCGGTCGAGGGTTTCACAGCCTACCGTAATGCGCGACGAGGCAATGTCGTTGGTCGACCGTGGCTTCAGTGTCCCGATACGCTTAAATCCGACCACCAACGGCGTTTTCACCCGCTCCGTCGAGGTGTCGATAAACTGGCCAAAAGCACTGCCCGACAGGAAGAAAAGAGAAGCGAGGAGTGAGTTTTTCATTTTCGGGGAGGCATCTATGTAGAGCCGCATCCTTGCGGCTCATCTGGCGTCAGCAATTGGCAAATCAGGTATTCGGCGTAACCATCCGGCGGTGAGACGCAAGGATGCGTCTCTACAGTACGGTCGATTTATCGGCAATCAAAACCGGGTAATCGGGCACGGGGATGCCCGTGAACGTATAGGCATTTCCTTTGTTGGACCACTGGCTCTTGGGAATCTCGTAGATCGTACCTGTGATCAAATCCACAAAAACGGGCTGTCTGAACTGGCCTTCTACGGTAACAGTCGTGGGTTTGGGGGTATATGCTTCCGCTGGCCGGCCCTCTTTATTCCACAGCGTGACGAGCGTACTGCCGTTTTTGGCGTACCGGTACACGAAGCCATTTACCGTCTCCTGATCCAGCGTCGGCTTTTTTTCGGTCAAAACCTCAACCTGATCGTCAAATAAGGAAAACACGTGCTGGGCGGCTTTATAGGCTAGTTTGGGGCGTTTGATGGTCTTGTCGGGGTTGGTTTGCAGCAGACCTTTCGTGTTGATGCCCACCATATGGTCGCCCGCCGCGTAATGAATATCGGAGATAGTGAACAGGTTGGTAGCGATGCCACGCCCATGGTCGCCCAGCATGCGTCGAAGGTCCCATTTAGCCTGCGTCAACTCGCTCCAGTCCTGATCACGCAGGGCACCGATGGTCATTTCTTTCGGGGTGGATGGCGCGCCGTTCTCGCCCTGCATGAAGACCACGTTTGGGTTGTAGCTCCAGACCAGCTGCCGCATTTTCTCGATGTTGGGGTACGAACTGTCGGGGTTGTGAGCGTAGCCGTGATAGGTCTGAATATCAACCAAATCCAATGCATTTTCTTTCTTCAGCACCTCGTAGAAGTCTTTCAGAAACTCCAGTTTCGTCACGCTCGCCATACCCAGCGCAATGAGCCGCGCCTTGGGCTGGATCGATTTAACCAGCCGGGCGGTGCGGACGTAAAACTGCCCAATTTCGGCGCCGGTATGCGTTGGGTTCAGGTCGGGCTCGTTCCAGATCTCCCACTCGGGCACCTGCTTTTTGTAGCGCGTCACGATGGCACGTACCCAGTTGTCCCAGGCCGCCAGGGCTTCGGGTGAGGTCGGTATGTGCCCCGCCAGTTTGGCTTCGCCTCCACCCTCGTAGATCGGGTTGCCGTACGACAGCTCGACCCAGGGAGCCACCCCGCGCGAAGCGGCATCAGGAATGACGACGTCGAGCCATTTCCAGTCATACTTCCCTTTAACCTTTTCACACTTGCTCCAGCCGCCCTGCAACCGAATTCGTTTGGCCCCCAGCGGCCCCAGGTACGTCTTATACGATTGGTAGTCGGTATAATCCCGGTCTAAGGTTTCGCCCCCGATGCTCCAGGGGCTTGATTTGATGGCTTTGGCATCGCGGGTTTTGAGTTGGCCCACAACGGTCCAGTCGGATGGGATAGATTGAGCCGCTGTCTGCATCCAGACGCACAGGGCAGCCAACAGGAAAGCAATACGCATCAGCTTGATTTGTAAAGGATGAAAAATGGGACGGCCACATAGTCGGGCCGCCCTATCGCTACCAACCTATTATTACGAACTCAATACCCCGGATTCTGCTCCAGTTTGGCATCCTTATTCGCCTCAATTTCCGAGAAGGGTATCGGAAAAAGGGCGTGGAAATCCTGAATATTAGGGGCATTGAGCGGATTGTATTTCCGTACCCGCTCCACCAGTTTGCCCATGCGCGAGAGCGTCACGCGCCGGTCTTCTTCAAAAATCAGTTCACGAGCGCGTTCGTCCAGAATGTAGTCGAGTGTGACCTCGGCGGGTGTAACGGGCTTCGCTTTGGCCCGATTCCGTATTAAATTGATGTCGGCAGCAGCCTGTGTCGTGTTGCCCTTCAGCAGGTAGGCTTCTGCCCGGAGCAGGATAGTTTCAGGGAGGCGAATCTGATACATATCCCGGAAGGTGGGGCCCGCGGTTGTCTTTAGGGTCAGTTTGGCGGCATCCTGTACGATACCTGCCGGGTGCTGACCGGGCGTGGTTACTTTCGACGGGTACGGATACCAGCGCCAGCTTGCCGCTACCCAGTTAGGAGCCGGGAAATCGATCAGGCTTTTGCCCACGAAGTTGGGCGAAGCCGGGTTGGTATAGATAAAGTCACGCACGATGTTGAACGGCGAGGTACGAATGTCGGTGACGGTCGCGTCTAGTTTGCGGTTGTCTTTTTTGGGGTCCAACCCCCATACGTCGTACGTCCAGTAATCAGAAGGGCGAACAAACGAAACGCCACGGCCACCACTGTTCAGGGTCGACGCCGAGGCGTTATCCAGCAGCGACGCTCGCCCACTGGGGTCCGAGATCGAGAAGACAGCCGGTGCTACACACCGTTCGAGGTTATTCAGGGCGCTACCCGACGAGGTCAGCGCCCCGCCAATCACATCCAGTTCGTACTGGATTACCCAGATAGCTTCCATATTACCCGACTTCCGGTTCTGGTTGCCCACCCGAAACAGGTCGTAGAATACATCGCCGGGCTGGGTACGCAGACTGCCAAATCGTTCGGTCATCAGGCGCAGGTTCGATTTCTCGATCACCTCGGTAGCCGCCGCAATGGCTTTGTCATAGTCTTTCAGGGCAATGTATGTTTCGGCAAGCAGGTGATTGGCCACGGGTTTGCTCAGTTTGCCATCCTTCACCGCATCGATAGCTGGTAGATTAAGGGCGGCATCGGTAGCATCGGCAATAACTTGTTGGAGGACCTGGTCTTTGGTGGCGCGGGTAAAATTGCTGGTGGGCGTGTTTACCTCATCCAGAATGAGCGGTACCCCGCCGTATAAGTGCACCAGTTTGTGGTAGGCGTAGGCCCGGAATAGCTTCGCCTCGGCACCAATCACTTTCTTCTGGGCGTCGGTGAGGGTCGACGTACCCACCCGCGCAATGATGGTGTTGGCGTTGGCGATAATCTTGTACCACCGAATCCAGTGCTGCTTGGGAATATCGCCCTGGGGGGTAAGCGATACGGTATAGTTGCCCAGACGGGCCTGGTCTAAGCGGGCGTTGTAGGCAATGTCGGTACCCAGTACCTCCGAGTACAGATTGGCTCCGCCATCGACGCTTTGAATGGCCCGGACGCGGGCGTATAAATCGGTGAGGGCCGCGTTGAAGTTGCCTTCTGTGATGAACGAGTTCTCGGGACTGTAGAAATCCAGCGGCACTTCGTTCAGAAACGCATCTTCTTTGCAACCTGCCTGAAACAGCATCACACCTGCCAGGAGCGCGGTTGTCAATAGATTCTTTTTCATAGGGATAGCAGGCATTAAAACGTGATATCGAGACCCAACGAGACTGATTTTAGTACGGGAAATGCGTTGATCGACGTAACGCCGAGGGCAGTATTGACACCCGTTGCCGGGCCTCCTACCGGAAATAAGGTAGTGTTGGTTTCAGGATCCCAGCCTTTCCAGTTGGTGAACGTCAGCAGGTTTTTGCCGCTCACAAACACTTTGCAGTTGGCCGCGCCAATCTTCTTGGCGATGGCATCGGTCAGGCTGTAGGAGAGCGAGACATCCTGCAAGCGGACAAAATTGCGCTGCACATACTCACGGCCACCGGCGGGTGTGGGCAGCCACGGGTTGGGGTGGATGCCGCCGGGGTTACGGGGCGACCAGAAATCGGTGAAATCAAACCAGTTTGAATTGGTTGCCTGCCCCGGCGTACCGTTGTAGCCATACGGAAAGTTGGCGCTTAGGTAGCTGTTTTTACCGCCCTGAATGGAGTTAACAAACGCCCTCAGCGTAAACTGCCCGTAGGATACAGTATTCTGAATACCAAACTGGTAGGCGGGTTCTGTATTACCCAGAATCTGCCGGTCGTCGGCGGGGGCTATTTTACCGTCTTTGTTCACGTCCTCGATCCGGTACGTACCTGCCTGAAAGCCAGCCAGTTTTTCGTCGGCTAGTTGGTAGATGCCCTGCGTGCGGTAGTCGTAGATGGTGCCGATGGGCCGACCGATAAAGAGGCTGCTCGCCACGAGGTCGTCTTCTACGCCATCGTTATTTTTGTCCTCACCCAGAATGGTAACCACTTTGTTGCGGTTTTGGGTGAAGTTGACCGTCACGTCCCAGCTCAGGTTTTTAGTCTGTACCGGTTTCCCGTGCAGCATAAACTCGAAGCCGGTGTTGTTGATCTGCCCCAGGTTGGTAAATACGTTGGAGAAGCCCGACGTTTGGGGTAGCGTTTGCTGCCAGAGCAGGTCGTTGGTGTTCGAGTTGTAGTACTCGATGTTGCCGTCGATGCGATTTTTCAGGATGGCGAAATCGAGACCGATGTTGATACCCCGGGTACGTTCCCATCTCAGATCACTGTTGGCCAGCGATGACACCGACCGCCCAATGGCCGTTAGCCCGCCATCACCGAATACGTATTTGGAATCGTCGGTAGCGGACACCCGCGCCAATGAGCTGTACCGGCTCACTTTGTTACCATTTTCGCCGTAGCTACCTCTGATTTTCAGGTAGTCGATGCCGGCAACTTTAAAGAACGGCTCTTCGGAAATGACCCAGCCTACGCCGATTGATGGAAAAATACCGGTTTTGTTATTCTTCGAAAAGCCACTGAACCCATCTCGCCGAACGGTAGCTTTAATCAGGTACTTGCTGCCGTAGTTGTACGACACACTCCCAAGCTGATACAGTAGGGCTTCTTCCCAGGCTTCCGACGAAATTTTCTGAATTTCAGCCTGTTGCAGGCTATTATACGATAGGTTCAGGTCAGAAAAACCCGTTCCCGACGCCACCGTCCGGTCGAATTTCGATGTATTGTAGCCGTATACGGCCGTGGCGTTGATGTTATGCTTGCCAAAACTGCGCGTGTAGTTAAAAATATTGTCGAGCGTTTGGTCGTACTGCGTCGCATCGTTTTTGGCCGCTGATCCTGTTTGCCCGGCTCCGTAGATACTCGACGTATAGTTTTTAAAGAATTTCAGGTTGTTACCGAAATTCAGGCGGTAGCTAAACCCGGGCACTGACGGAATACGGACGATACCATAGAAATTGCCTACCAATCGACTCTGTACTTCGTAGCGGTCATTTTCAGCCGACAGAAACGGATTGACGTTGAAGTCGCCGATGGGGTTGATGATAAAGTTACCGTTGGCATCACGGGGCTGCACCAGTGGGTTCGTGCCGACGATGGAGTTCATATCGGGCGCGTCTTTGAAGAAGTTCGTAAACGAGCCCGAGGTATTGGCGCCCAAGGTCAGCCACTTTGTTACCTCGGTATCCAGATTGATCCGCACGGTGTAACGGGCATAATCGTCATTCTTGATGAGCCCCTTCTCTTTCGTGTAGCCACCCGACATGAAATAATTGGTCTTGTCGGATCCACCCGACATGCTCAGGTTATGGCTTTGGATAGAGGCATCCTGCGTTAGTTCACCATACCAGTCATAATCGGTGCCTGCGTTTACACCCGCCAGCGAAATAGGAAACAACTCCGAATTGGCAAATGTCCAGGCCGGGTTAGGTTGAGTGTAGCCCGATTCTTTGGTGAACGCGGTGAGGTAATTAATGTCCCGGATTTTTTCCAGAAATGCATCCCGACGCAGCAACGTAGTCTTTATGGTTGGCGATGAAACGGCGTAACTACCCGAATAAGTGATGGTAGGCTTAGTAGACGCCCGGCCCGTTTTGGTCGTGACCAAAACCACCCCATTGGCGGCCTGCGATCCATAGACCGCTTTACTGCTTGGGTCTTTCAACACATCAACACTGGCCACATCGGCGGGGTTGATGTCAGACAACCGGCCGTTGAAGATTAACCCGTCCACGATTATGAGGGGAGCCGTGTTTCCATTGAGTGTAGACGTTCCCCGAATGTTGATAGCAGGCTCATCGCCAGCCCGGTTGGTTTGGCTGATGGTCAGGCCCGGCAGCGCCCCCTTGAGCGACTGAAGAATGCTTACGTTGGGTGATTCTTTAAACGCGACCAAGTCAGCTGAGGCAATGGAGCCGGTGAGGTCTTTTCGTTGCTGGGTGCCATAACCCACCACCACCACTTCGTTTAGGGTCTTATTGTCAGGGGCAAGCGTGATATCAATGACCGACTTGGTACTGACGGGAATTTCCTGGGTTATATACCCTACATAAGAGGCGACCAGTACTGCGTTGGCCGACGGCACTGAAAGCCGGTAGGTGCCTTCAGCCGATGTCGTGGTGCCATTGGTTGTGTTCTTGATGAGCACAGTTACCCCCGGCAGTGCCTGCCCGGTTTCGTCGGTGATTCGCCCCGTAATCTGCTGGGGTGATTGAGCCAGCACAGGTCGTAGCGCCAGCAGCCATAGCAGCCCCAGCAACCAAACCCGACGTAGCGAATGTGAGAGATTCTTCATAGGATCGTTAGACCAAAATTCATCAATGATAAATTTTAATTCAATTATACAATAGTATAGACCCTTTACCTATTCGCCAAAATTTTTCAGATATTTATTTTTAATAGCATTTTTCCCAGCCAGGGCTATATTCTAAAAATTATATGAGGCGATTTATTTGCAGCTTCTGGCTGGCACCTATCCTATAAAAAATTCAATTTGACCCTAAATCGTGATATAATTCATTTTCTATTTTAACCTATACATAGTAAGATTGCACTTACTATTACAATGATAAATTATGCACACACTCACACAATTTGACCTAACTGGTAAAACCGCATTAGTTACGGGATGTAAGCGGGGGATAGGCCGGGCAATGGCCGTGGCGCTGGCCGAAGCGGGTGCCGACATCGTTGGCGTATCGGCGTCTCTCGAGCTAGTAGACAGCGACGTAGCGAAAGCGGTACAGGCGATGGGGCGCTCGTTTAAAGCCTACCAGTGCGATCTCAGCCAGCGGGCGGCCGTTTATGCCTTTCTGGAAGTGCTCAGGCAGGACGTACCTGCGATCGATATTCTGGTCAATAACGCCGGTACCATTTTACGCAAACCAGCCGCCGAGCATCCCGATGACTACTGGGATACGGTGATCGATACCAACCTGAATGCCCCCTTTATCCTGACCCGCGAAATTGGGCGCGATATGGTAGCCCGTGGTTCGGGGAAAGTCATCTTTACGGCTTCGCTGCTCAGCTTTCAGGGGGGTATTACCGTACCGGGTTATGCCGCCAGCAAAGGCGCGATTGGCAGCTTGGCGAAAGCCTTCGCCAATGAATGGGCGGGCAGTGGCGTCAACGTAAATGCCATTGCGCCGGGCTATATTGCAACCGACAATACCGAAGCCCTGCGAGACGATGCCGAACGGAGTAAAAGCATTTTAGCCCGTATTCCGGCGGGGCGGTGGGGACAACCCGACGATTTCAAAGGCGTTACCGTTTTTCTGGCCTCGAAAGCGGCGGATTACGTGCATGGCACCATTGTCACCGTAGACGGCGGCTGGATGGGACGGTAGCTAAGAATGAATAAAGGATAATGCACAACGAATACTGAACGATGAACAGTGGCTCTGCCTGGGTACGTTGCTGGTGCAGCGCCATTGTTCATTATCCAGTATTCATTGTTCACGACTAGTTGATACTATGGTACTCGTTGTTGTAAAAGCGCTGGATATTCTGGAGTTCATTGCCCGTGATCCTGACCGGGCGTATTCGCTGACCGAGATTGCCGAGGGGTTGAATATGCATCAGGCAACCTGCGTCAATATCATGCAGACGCTCGTCGACAAGAACTATCTGGAGCATCTGGGGCGCAAAAAAGGGTATCGGCTAGGCCCCATGGCCTACAACCTGACCAATAATTTGGCCTACAGCCAGCATTTGGTAGCCGCCGCTAAGGACGTGATGGAGCAGTTGACGGCGCAATTCAACGAAACGACCATCTTGGGTGTGATCCGCAACCAGAAACGGTTTATTGTTCATCTCGTCAACAGCGATCAGGACTTGCAGGTACGAAGCCGCAGCGAACGGAGCCTGCACGAGACCGCAACCGGCAGGCTGCTGCTGGCTTACCTGCCGCCCAAAGACCGGGATAGCCTCCTCAACACCATTGGTCTCCCCTCGCCTATCGTTTGGCCCGAGGCAGCAACGCCGGAAGGGCTGGAAGCTGAGTTGCTCAAAATCCGTACGGATGAGCTTTGTGTGACGGTCTCGCCAACGCACATTATCGGGCTGGCGGTGCCCATCCGGAAACAAAAACAGGTGGTTGCTAGCCTGAGCATCTTTTTGCCCGAAATCCGGTGTACTTCCCAGAAGCGGGGAGCCCTCATTGACGCTCTGCGGCAAGCCTCCACCCAAATCGATCAGCAGTTAGATACTGTTCGCTGAGCCGCTGAGGTACGTTGCCGGCTTGCCTGCCTCCGTCAGCTAATCACTGCCTATCCCCGTTAGCGCCATATAGGGATACCCTATGTGGTTTGCTAACCGTCGATCGAACCGAAGACTTCGGCCCAACGACTGTTGGCCGTTACCAAAATCACCGATCCGTTTTCTGTTTTTTTACCCGATCTGTATACCCGGGTACAGGTACGTGCTGGGCACTGAATTCCGGTTGATCAATTCGAAGGCCCGTACCGAAGTTGATGGTTCCCGAAAACTTTCGGTGAAACGATTCAACAAACTCAATTAGAATTTATATTATTTCATTATTAAATTTTTATTTATTAATAATAAATTAACTGTATTCGCTTAGGTTGTCAGCATGCAGCGATATGAGCCTTTCAGCTGACCCCTCGGACGATGATCGAACTACCGGAGCAATTGAATCAGCGTATTGACAGACGCCCCCATGACGCCCTCCCTGACTACCGCCGACCACATTGAGTTATGGAACGACTTCCGAGCCGGGAGCCGCGATGCTTTCGATAGGGTATATACCCTGTTTGCCCCTGATCTGTACCGATACGGCTACAACCTGGTCCGAAACCGACAGGTGGTAGAAGACTGTCTGCACGAGCTATTTCTCCACATTCACGACCACCGGCAGCGGCTTGGCCCCGTCGACAACATCCGGTTTTACCTGTATCGGGCCTTACGGCGGCGGCTACTGGACACAATTACCCGACTCAACAAATATGAGTCGGATGCGTACCTGTTTACCGACGCCGACTTTCTGATCCAGCCCTACGAAACCACATTAATCGAGTCGGAACGGCTTGAACAGCAACAGCAACAGTTACTTCATGAAGTAAACCAGCTCCCCAAACGGCAAAAGGAAATACTGTATCTGGTGTATATGAAAGGGCTCAGCTACCAACAGGCGGCCACGGTCATGGATATCAGCATGAAGAGTGTCTACAACACGGTCAACATTGCGTTGAAACGTTTGCGATGCCTGGTTGGGGTGGGAGTTGGCAAGGCCAGCTACTAAACCCTTTACTGTTTCAGTACTTTACTACTGTTGAGCAATTTGTCATTGCGGTAAATGCGCAGTAGGTACAGGCCGCTGGGAAGTTTCTGTAGCGTCAATTGCGTGCTGCTTCCGGTCAGTGGCGCCTGCATCATCAACTGCCCCAGGCTATTGACCAGCTCCGCGCGGCCAATCATGCCAGGTACGTTGGTCCAGTTCACCGTCAACACGTTATCGACCGGGTTAGGCGTTACCTGAACAACCTCGGCGGGCTCGGCAATAGCCGTAATCACGCTGGCTTGTTCACGGTATTCATACGCGCCGATGTCTGGTTTGCTCCCCTGCGGCCGACTCACGCCGAGCAGGTCTGCACGGCTAAATTGGCCAGGTACGTTCGTGCCTTTATCAACGGCAGGACTGGTGGCTTTCAGCGTAAAATCGCCGGTGGCAAGGTCGAGAGTTCGGTTCACAAATTGCGGGTCGGCCACTATATCGGAGGGACCTTTCACCGCCACCTTGCCATTGACATACACATTGTAATCGTACCGAACGTTGGTGTTCTTGTTGGTCGAGTTGCAGTCGCCGCCGTCGCGGCCATACATGATGTTGTTGAGAATACTCACGTCATCGCAGGTATTAGCAAAAATCTCGGCGTAGCCCACCACGGTGCCATTGTTGTAGGCCGTGTTATTGATGATGTCAACATGGTCGGCTTTGAAGGCGTGGATGCCCGATCCGCCGTTGTTGACGGACAGGTTGTTCTCCACCAGCGTTCGGCCCGTATAAGCATTGGCGCTGGGCGTGGTTGCATCCTGCTCGCTGTAACCGTGTCGGTTTACGTCGATGATGATACCGTTACCGTCGCTGAGCCGCCCCAGACTTAGCCACGGAATGGTGGTTTTGTTGGTGTGGCAGACGTTATTCCGAACGATGTTTTTGTAGGTCGTAAGCTTATCGTGGTTAAACGGCGTCAGGATGCTGATGCCGCTGCCGGCATACATCATGTACCAGGCGTTGTTATAAACCAGGTTGTTTTCGATCGTGGTGTAATCGGCCTGAATGGAACTGATGCCGCCACCTGGAAAATCGTGCACCTTACAGTTCCGAACCGTTACATGATGCGGAAATTTGGTTTCGTCTCTAGGCCCGCCAATCGAGATGCCGTTGGTATTGTAGTTGGCGTAGGCCGACCAGTTGGTGCCGCCCGCCTTCGCATCGTTATACATCGTCAGCGCACCGGCGTAGGTCAGGTTCGCGTTGTTGCCGATCAGTTCAAAGCCGTCGAACAGGATGTACCACCCGTTGATTGAAACCGTATTCCAGACGTTTCCCGAGCCGGTTATTTTTGGCGAATGACCTTTCAGCGCTTTGAACGTAATCCAAGCCGTTGCCGACCCTGACCGGGTGATGTTCAGCACGGGCCCCGACGTTGAGCTATAGACGCCATTCATCACAAACACGGTGTCGCCGGGGATGGTCAGGTCGGCCGCGCGCTGAATAGTCAGAAATGGTTTGGCCGTCGACTTCCCATCGTTGGTGTTGCTGCCCGCCGATGCCGACACGTAGTAATCGGTGGCATACGTTGGCGTAGGCGATACGCTCAGGGCGAGCAGCAGTAGCAGAAACAGCGTTTTCATCCGATTGACGTCAGTATAAGTTGTAAAAGGGCGTCCCCGCCGTTTTTCCCGGAAACTCAACCGCTAATTCGTGGCTCGACGAATACTCAGATACAGGGACCATTGGTGGCGGTAGCCACGCCCCCGCATCGGCATACCAGGCTTGTTATCAGGCAGCTAAACCCTTACAACCAGGTTTCGCGCAGGATACTGAAGGTTTTGTCGTAGCGGTTATTCACGCTGGACAGTGCCTTCTGCACGTTTTTCTGCGCCGCTTTGTAGTTTGCGGTCACTTCCATCAACCGATCCGTGATCTGTTTGCCGGTGGTTTGCTCGATCTCGAACGTCCAGTCGCCCAGGCCCAGGTCGTAATACATCTGGCCTTTGATCGTGTCCTGCGGCTGGCGAAGGTAGAAACAGGGCGTTCCATTTACGGCGGCCATAATGGGCGAATGGCACTCGAAGCTCAGCACCGTATGCGCCTGTGCGTACACCGAAGCGGCTTCGTCGGGTAGCCAGTAGCCGTGCTTGACCACCTTCGCCTTCACGTCGGCAGGCAGCGGATCGATCAGCAGTTCATCGAGCAGATTGACCTGGTAGGTCATTTCGGGGCAAACCAGCACCTTGTTGCCGGTGGTACGTACCCAGGCAATCATGGCCTCGCGAAGTTTAGCGTGGTCGACCTCCTTCCATTTGTCGTTCAGTTCGTTCACCTCCTTTATTTTGGCGTCGCTCCAACCCGAATTGGCATTGATTTGGTAGTAAGGCGTGACGCGAAGCCGGGGAATAGCGCAGATAAACTGACGGGGTTTCAGGTCGTTCGCCGTTAGAAAGGCATTGGCTTTGGCATCGTCGCGGATGGTGAGGGCGAAGGTGGCATCGGGCGCAAACGCGATATGACTGCCCGACAAGCCCGCTTTGCGAAGCGCTTCGATCGAGGCCGTTTCACGCGTGAAGATCAGCGACGCACTCGACAGCAGGGTTTTCAGGCGCGGGTATATATCCTGGATGGTAACGCCGAACAGGCCAAACGGCTTGTTGGTCTGGGCATGCCAGGCCTCCAGGTAATCGAGCGCGACGACCATCGGGCCGGAACCGTGCAGAAAAAAATCGGCTTTCTGAAAGGCCTGTTTCACCGCATCCGACGCCGGTACGTTATCGACCACATTACCGTGGATGATCTGCACATCGGGGTAATAGTGGTGCAGCATCGTCTCCACTTTCTCGCTCCGGCTGCGCTTCCATAGAATCAGGTGGGCTTTGGGCAGGCGCTTTTTCAATAGGGCAATCAGCCCCGGCGTATGGGCAATGTCACCAATGTTCACATCCTGCCAGCCCGACGTAAACAGAATGACCGGATCGGCTTTTCCGCTCGCGAGCGCGATGCGGGAGGCTAGCAAGGCGGCGCTCATCAGGCTCGCCTGCTGGAGAAACGACCTACGGTTTTGGGGCAATGTGTTGTCCATACGTTTAATAAAGGATTTGTTGGATACGCGTATATGACCTCAATTTTGGGTTTTTATCAGGCTTTTATCGGCAATCAGAATCGGCGCATCATAGACCGGAATATCCGTGAAGGTGTAGGTAGCACCTACTCTTTTCCACTGATTTGCTGGAATATTGTAGACCCCACCCGTAAGGATATCGACATAGACCGGCTGATCGAAGTTGGCATTGGTAAACGTGAAGGTCAACGCCCTGGCTTTGTTCGATTCGACGGGTATAGCCTCATCGCTCCAGATGGTGAAGAGTTGTTTTCGGGACGTTTTGTGCTGATAGCCATAGACCGCCAGGCTCCGATCTGTACCCGGCGTGTAGCTAACTTCGTCGGCGTTGGCGGGTACGTAGTCCCGGTTGTGCGTGTGCTCGACTTTTTTGATCCGCTCCATCGTATGATCGAAAATGGAGGTAACGTGTTGAACGGCGTAGTAGGCCATTTTTGGCCGCAGTGCCCGCTTCGTTGAGTCGGACTGAATGAGGCCTTTGTAATTCAGCCGGTGAATGGGCCCATTTGTGTAGGCCATTTCGATGATACCGAACACGCTGGTTTCGATGTCGTGGCCCAGATCGCCCAGCATACGCCGGGTATACCATTTGGCCTGCGTCAGCTCCGACCAGTCGTAATCGCCCAGCGCCCCCCGCCCGAAACCGGGGCTGGATGGCGCGCCGTTTTCGCCCTGCCGCAGCGGGATATTTGGCGCATATTTATCCAGCGCTGCCCGCAGTTGCATCACCTTCGGGTAGTGCGAATCGGGGTTGTAGACGTAATCGTGGTAAGTAAAGTTATTGAAGAGGTTGATTTTCTTTTTCTCGGCCAGCACCTTGAAAAAACGCTCGGCATAGTCGAGGCCGATATGCCCCAACCCTAACCCCGACACTTTCGCCTCGGGTTGAATGCGCTTGATGATATCGATGGTGCGGATGTTCAGTGCAGCGGCTTTTTCGGGTGTATTTTCCAGATTATCACCAAAGTTGGGCTCGTTCCACACCTCCCAGTCAACTACCTTGTTCTTGTATCGTTTTACGAGCGCCTCCACCCACCTGTCCCAGGCAGCGAGTGCTTCGTTCGACCGAGGCACGCCTGCTCCCAGGTTCGACCCGCCACCCTGCGGGTAATTATGATTACCGTACGACGTTTGCAGCCAGGGTTTGAGCCCGCGTTTGTGCGCATCGTCGACGATGTGATCGAGCCAGGCCCAGTCGTATTGCCCTTTACTCTTTTCGGTTTTATCCCAGCCTGCCTGCATCCGTAACCGCTTGATACCCAAGGGAACCAGATATTCTTTGTACTGATCGTAGTCGGTAAAATCGCGGTCGAGGGTTTCGCAGCCGATCAGCCAGTTCGACGACGGAATTTCGTCGGTAGACCGGGGTTTTACGGTGCCCAGACGCGGCCACGCAATGGCCAGATCGGTCTTGACACGATCGGGCGACGTATTGATTTTCTGGGCAAATGCTGGATCGAACGTACCTGACAGCAGGCAACTGGTTAACCCAAAAAAGGCTAGTCGTTTTGACAGGCGGTAACAGGGTACTGAGTAAACAGGCATAGGCTTTACCGATGGGGTAATGTTTGGTTAAGGCGCTGCCGGGCAACGCTGCCCGGCACAACGTATACTTGTAGTTTGGCGGCTGATTCGGAGGGCGTTTCCAACCGAACCACCAGTCGGCGCACGCCCGGATTGGGCGAATCTTGCGGGTTTCTGGCCTGCGAAACGTCTTCTATATCGATCTGATACGTACCTAAACTGCTGAACAGCAGCTCCAGCGATTGTCCATCCTGTTGGAGTAACAGGCCATTGGGAATCCGGCTCACGCTGGCTTTCGTTAGCCATTGCCAAGCAACCGATACGGGTTTATCCTTGGTTGTCCACTCGTCTTCCAGCGTCACAGACCGGTCCGCCTGTAACCGAACAGTGCGCTTCGCCTTCGCAACCTGATCGGCGTACAACGGCGTGAGATCAAGCGAATTGCCGACAGCGCCCCCGCGAACGGGTAAGGCCTCGATGGTGGCTTTTGCGCTGGTCAGCTGCGGTGCTCCGTTGACACGCAGGATGTTATGGCCGTCGGGCCCTACGCGGAACGTGGTCCAGCGGGTGCTGGTCTGGGCATAATTCCAGAGGTCGAGCTTGGCCGCGCGCATCTTGTCATAGCTTTCGGTGCCCAGATCAATCGCCCAGCGAACACCGTCGGCTTCCAGCACGAAACTACCCACGTCCATGTGCGCATGTGAATGGTTGGGCGTGCCACCTTTGATGGCCACGAACGTACCCAGCGGATCGGTCCACGACGAGCGCATCACGGCGATGGGCAGCACACCGGTCGAGGTCCAGTGCAGCGGCGACGAACCGGCCGACTTAGTGCCCAGTGCCGGGTTCCACCAAATCAGTTCGAGCGGGGTGTGGCGGTTTTCGTGCACCGGACTTTCCACGCCGGTCATGGCCGAGCGATACAGCGTTTGGATATCTGCGATCTCCTGCCGGGCCAAGTCGGCCCGGTGATTTTCCCGCGCAAACCACAGCATAATCGGCTCGTTCTGCGTCTCGACGTGGTAGTCGGAGTAGTTGAAATCAAGGCCGCTCGGGCCCACCATCTGAAGGTTGAAGTCGGCGGTTTTCAGGAAACCGGGAAACTGTTCGAGACCATAACTGCTACCCAATGCCGAGCGCAGGGCATCGATCAGGAGCACATGAAAGGTGGTGCCATACGACCAGTAGCTCGGGCCTTCCGGGTAGGCACCGTCGGGGGCGTAGACGGCTCCGGCATGAGGCAGGTTTTTAATGGCCCGGTTCATAATTTGGCGACTCAGTTCCGGTTCCCGTTCGGCAATGGCCAGCGCTGCTATCGACAAGCCACCATGACACACCTGATTCCAGTTAAAGTCACCATCGACCCAACTACCCTTGCCCTCAGGTACGTTGAGCGACGGCAGCAGCGCGTTTTTTATGATAGTCTGGGTAATCTGCTCCCGGTCCGTAGGCGTCAGTTCGTCGTAGAGCCAGTCGAGGCCAACGCCCGCAGCCAGTGCGCCCTCACCTACGTCGAGAAAATGATTGGGTGCCCAGTCGGGTAGCGCGGCTAGCTGTAGGAGTTCTTCGCGGGCGCGGTTGAAGAATCGGTTATCGCGGGTGAGCCGATAGCTCATGGCCAGGGTCAGGATCCGGCCCTGCACCGCCCGCATCGGCCCGAATTTGAAGCCTGTTGTCGGGTAGCTGATCCGGTCAGCGGTCAACAGCGTTTCCGCCTGGTGCAGTATATAGGCTTTGAGGTTCAGCGACACCGGATCGGATTGCTTTGCTAAAGCAGCGAACCGGGCGGCACTCGCAAAGAGACGGGGGTGAGCTGGTAAGATTTTTATATAGGCCTCCGGTACGTTACCCGCACTCGTCTGTGCCTGACTCAGGCCCGCCAATGCCGTTAGTGCAACGATGGCAATACCGATACATACATGTTGGCCAACATTCCACATACATCGTTGATTAATAGGATGGCGCCCATGAAACCGACGCCCGCTCGTTGTGCCTTTTATCAGGCTTTTGATCAATATAATCGGCCGCATCGTAGCCTTCGTTCGACACGGCGATCACGATGGCCGTATCTCGAAAGTTGGTAAGCAGATGCCAGTCAGCGGGCTCCAGAATCAGGCACTGATCTGGTTTGCTGAGCGTAAAGCAGGCGGCATCCAGCCCATTATCTACCCACACATCGACACTACCCTGTAGGCAGGTCAGCGCCAGCCAGGCTTTTTTGTGCCGATGCCCGCCCCGAGTAGCACCATCGGCATTGGTGATGTAGAAGACACGTTGCAACGTACCCGGAAGCACCCGCTCCAGAACCGTCAGATCGCCCCGATCGCAGGTGTGTTGCGTCAGTGTAAGTAGGTGTGCCATAGGGGTTCAGAAAAAGCGCTCACTCCAGTATCCCGGCGATGCCATTGGCCACTTAAGAAAGTAGGGCCAGCCTGAGCTGGCCCCGGTTTTTATGGTATGGAGAGAGTGACTGTCGTTTGGGCAGCGTCGGCACTGCCTGTTATTCCGGTGGCGGTGAGCGTAACGGTATAGACGCCCGCCTTGCTGTAGGTGTACATTGGCGAAGCGTCGGTGACCGGGGCGGAGCCGTCGCCAAAGTCCCAGGCATAACTGACGGCGTTTGAAGACGTATTGGTGAAAGCAATTTTTCGGGCTGAAGCCGCGTCTGCTTTCGACGTAAAATTGGGCACTGGCTTTAAAATGGCGGGGTCAAACGAGATGACCGTCGTTTTCAGGACTGGGTTAACCGGCGTTTGGGAGCTCGCTATCGTCACCGCCATCGCCAGTTTCTGCCCAATCGCAGCCGCCCGCAGGTAATCGAGGTCGATTTTCAGATCGAATGGGGTAACATTACTGCCACTGCCAATGGTTACGGTTGTTGGCAGCACCACTTTATCCGCGGGCAACAACGCCGTTCCAACCAACGTACTGCCGCTGATCAGTCGGCTCACCGTATCGGCATTGGCCGAAATCGTTACCGCTACATCGCCTTCATTCGACACCCCGCCCCGGTACACACTCAGGGGAATGACAATTTTCTTATTGGCGGCGTCGACAGTAAACCGATACGCCCCCGACGTAGTGATACTGGCGATGGTAAACACGCCGTTTTTTGCCGCAGGCATGTAGAGAATCTGCTGCGGATAGTCGGCTTTAGCGATTTCTTCGTAGGTGCAGGCGCTCAGCAACAGACTGCCACCAAGGCAGATCAGCAGAAGCCGAGTGGTATTGAGGAGAGAGACCATACGTTGGTGGCGTTAGGGGAATAGAGTGGGTACGTACCTGACACGGATTACCAGAGTGGATTCTGAATCAGTCCTTTCGACGTATTCAACTCGCCCTGTGGAATGGGATATAAGTACATTTTAGGCTCAAAAATCCGGTTTTCAACCACAACTGGCTTGTAGGTGAAGGTGGTTGTGGTACCATTTACCACCCGGGTAATGTCAACCCCCATGAGCGGTGCGCCCAGGTATTGCGGCCCCTGCATCCAGCGGCGCACATCCCAGCCGCGGTGGTCTTCAAAGGCCAGTTCAACCCGGCGTTCATTGCGGATGCGCTCCCGCATCTCGGCCTGCGACAACCCCGCCGGTAAAGGGGGCATGCCTACGCCTGTCCGGGCCCGTATCCGATCCACGTAGGTTTTAATGTCGGCATGGCCGGGCGATGACTCATTCAGGGCTTCGACGTAGTTTAGGAAGATTTCGGGTAATCGAATCAAGTTCCACGATTTCACGCTGGTGTTGTTGAGCAGCAGGTTCAGGCTTTCGTTGACGTATTTTTTCAGGTAGTACCCTGTCTTTGTGGCATTGATAACCCCCTTCCCATCACGCCCACCGGGCCAGCTTTCCACATTCCGGCCTTTGTAAGCGGTGTTGTTCAGGATGATATTCAACCCAAGCCGCGGGTCGCGGTTGCTGTAGGGATTGGCCGCATGAGCCGGGTTGTTCCAGTCGAATTTGGTGCCGTTGGTCATTTCGTAGGCATCTACCAGGTTCTGCGACGGGGTTGTGCCGCTGCTACCCAGGTCATAGCCAATGGGGTAATTGGCCCGCTCGAAGGTATTGTCGGCACCGGCCCGGCGGGCAAAAATGATCTCGGGCAGGGTGTAGCTATTCGTGATGAACAAGTTTCGGTAGTTATTGTGCAGCGTATAACCCGTACCGGCCAGGTCGATAACGGCTTTGGCGGCATCGGCCGCGGCTTTCCACCGCGCCTGCCGGTCGCCGGTGAGCGAAATCAGTTCGGGGTTGGCATACCCCCCGGCCCAACTGGGCGTATTGAACAAATCACTGGCGGCGTATAGCAGCACCCGGCTTTTCAGCGCCAGCGCCGCGCCACGGGTGGCCCGCCCCAGATCAACGGCGGGGGCGCTGTATACAACGGGCAGATTGCGAGCGGCCGAATCACACTCAGCCGTTATGTACTGGATACACTCGTTCAGCGTGTTGCGCTTTACCTCCTGGAAATTGTCGTTTACCGAATAGATTGTCGAGATGATGGGCACGCCACCGTAGCGCTTCACCAACTCGAAATAGAAGTAGGCTCGCAGAAAACGGGCTTCGTATTTCCAGCGCTTGATCTCAGCCAGCCGGTTGGCATATACCGTTTGGGCCGAGGGCGTAGGATCAAACCTGAACTGATCGAGGTTGACACTGTCTGAAGAGGCCAGAAACTGGTTCGTTTTCCGAATACCCCGGTAGAATGTTCCCCACAGGTTTTCGGGATTGTCGATGGCATTCCAGGCACCGTTATTGAATTTCTGAACGTTCGACGTTTCCAGCGTGTGTTCAGCGTCGTCGGTGGCGGAGGCCGTCATGGCCCCATCTATCTGTAGATAGCCCGCGGGCATATCCGTGTAAATCGAGTTTAGGCGGTAGAGGGTGAAGTCGTACGACCGGGTTGCCTGGTCAGGAGTAATGTCGGTGACCAGTTCGCGATCCAGGCTTTCGCAACCGCTTAGCCAGACAACGAGAGCCACTAACCCTATAGATACAAAACGTCTCATGTGTTTGTCTTGATTAACTGCTGCGTTACAATTGAAGTCTCAGGCCTGCGCTCACAGTACGCAGGGGTGGATAGCCACTGCCCACTTCCGGGTCTACGTAACCGTCCATCCGGTCGAGCGAAAACAGGTTGGTGCCATTGACGAACAGGCGGGCATTGTTCAGTTTTACGCGGCTAATAAGCTGGCTGGTAAAGGTGTAGCCCAGCTCCAGACTGCGCAGTTTGATGAAGCTGCCATCACGCTGCCAATAATCGGAGAACAGAAAGTTGTTCAGGTTATTCGAGGCCGACAGCCGTGGGTACGTTGCCGTAGCGGCGGTTTCGGGAGTCCAGCGGTTGAGGGCAATGGGGCCAACCTTACCGTTGTTCTGAAAGCCCTGGAAGACACTACCACCAAAATAGGTGGTGCGGCCAGTTACGCCCTGGAACAGGAAATCGAGGTCGAAGCCTTTGTACTGAAAGCGTGAGTGCAGGCCAACCGTAACCGTCGGCACCGACGTGTTCCCAATTGGGCGGGTGTCGTTCTGGTCAATGACGCCGTCGCCGTTCTGGTCTTTGTATTTCACGTCGCCGGGCTGCACGGGGGCAAAAATCTGCCGGGGGCTGGCCGCAATGTCGGCCTGATCCCGGAACAGGCCCAGCGCCTCGAGCCCAAATGGCTGCCCAATGGGCCGCCCCGTGGTGTACTGGTACTCGTAGAGCCGGATCGCTTCCGAATTATTCACGATCCGGTTCTGTGCATACCAGCCGCTCGCCTCCACCATGTATTGGAAAGCCGCCGTTGGCTTGCTGGTATACCGGAGGGTCGCCTCGAAGCCGTTGTTCGTCACTTCGCCCTGATTCAGCAACGGTAGTGCCACGCCGATGTACTGCGGCACAGTGCTGTTGGGAGCCGCCAGAATGTCGTAGCGGTTCTGGTTGAAGATATCCAGGCCAATGTTGAGCCGATTGGCCAGGGTCAACTCCAGGCCGATGTTCAGCTTTCGTTCCTTTTCCCACGATACGTCCGGGTTGTTATTGGCTTCGGCCAGGCCAAATACCTGGGTGTTGTTGGTGCCCAGATTATACGCCGCGGTGTAGGGAAAACGGGCTTCATACATGAAGCGGCTGCCGCCAATCTGATCGTTCCCGGAGAGGCCGTATGATGCCCTCAGTTTCAGGTACGTTATCAGCCTGCTATTTTTCAGAAAGTCTTCGTTCGACGCGATCCAGCCCACCGATGCCGCCGGGAAGAAGCCGAACCGGTTCGTTTTCGGAAACGCCTCCGACCCCATATAACCAAATGAAAACTCGCCAATATACCGGCTATCGTTGGTGTAGGTGAGCCGCCCACCAACGCCCAGGTGTTTGTAGGGCAGGCTTTCGACGGCGGAGGTGGCGTTGTCAGTATTGGTGTAGCTGTCTGAATTGTACATCAGCATAGCTGAGATACCGTGCCTGCCCACCGTTTTATCGTAGTTCAGGAACCCCTGGAACACCACGTTCCGATACTGATCTGACTCGGTTTCGTTACCAACCAGCGAGGTGTTCTGGCCAAAGCGCGTATAAACAGTGTCGCCCGCAAGGCCTTTACTGATCGAGAACCGCTCGTACGTCTTTGTTTTGTTGGAGAAGCTTCGGAAGAAGTTGTTGAACGAGGCCGCTACCGAGGCCGTCAGCCCCGACGTGATGAAATCCAGTTGCTCGGTGAAGCGGAGGGTCGTCTGTAGGGTGCGGCCGTTCGAGGTGTACTGACCGGTTTGCAGCAGATTGGCCAGGGGGTTGGCCAGCGCACTGGTTCCGCCAAACGTGCCGTTGGCGTTGTAAACAGGAAACGCATTGGGTGGCAACGTTTGCAGTGCGTTAAACACATCGCCCGTGGTTGTGCCAGCCGGGTTACTCTTGTCTTCGACCGACCCGCCCAATGTCAGGGAAGCCGACAGTCGTTTGGTCAGGTTGATGTCGACGTTGGACCGGAAGTTGAAGCGGGAATAAGTGGAGTTGATGCTTTCGTCGGCCAGATCACCCGCGTTGATTAGTAGGCCATTGCTCGTTATGGCGTTCAGCATCACAAAATACCGGACGCTGCTGTTACCCCCTTTGAAGTTCAGGTTGTAGTTGGCGATCGGGGCTGTTTTCTTCAGTACCTGATCATACCAGTTTACGTTTGGGCGGAAATAGGGGTCGCTACCCGTGCGATAGGCCTCCAGGTCCGCTTCGGTGTATAGGGGCGCTTTCCCGTCGTTCCGGAGCCCTTCATTATAGAGGCGGGCATAGTCGTAGGAACCCAGAAACTGCGGCAAACGGGCAGCCGTATGAAACCCCTGCTGTGTGCTGAACTTAACAACCAGCGGGCTGTCTGCCCCCCGTTTGGTTGTGATCAGCAACACACCATTGGCCCCACGCAGGCCATAAATGGCGGTGGCCGACGCGTCTTTCAGCAACGATACCGATTCGATCTCATCCGGCACCAGTTGTTCATACGAGCTTTCGTAACCATCGACCATAATAAGCAGACCCCGGCCTGGCCCAAAGGTGTTGATCCCCCGCGCCAGCAGCCCGGGCGAATCATTGCCCGGCTCGCCCCCGCTCTGCATAACGGTCAGGCCGGGTATACGCCCGAACAGCGTATTGCCCAGATTGGTGGTAAAGTTCTTGCGGAGTTCGTCACCCGAAACGGTCGAGAGGGCACTGGTGACCTGCCAGGCGGGTTGTAGTCCGTATGCGATGGGTCGGGGGGCACTCCGGTTCAGGTCGTTGTCAGACCTGACGGGTATTGCCTTCATCAGCGAGTCGCGGGTGGTGGTTTGCCCCTGTGCGGTTTGGCCAAAACCAAGCCCCAGCAGCGCGAGCAAACCGATTGTGTAGACGTTCTTGGCGTTCATAAGCGCGATAAAATGGGAGTTACCAACCCGGATTCTGGACGAGCGCGCCCTTGAATACCTCGTTGTTAAAGAATGGATGCAGGTACATACGGCGGGCAAACGTGCGGGTTTCCTTTACGTAGGGTTCGTAGCGAAACTCGGTCGTGCTATTTGGGAGTTTGTAGATGCGCATACCATACAGCTTGCCCTGCATGACGCCCTCTTCTTCGGCAATCATCCAGCGGCGAATGTCCCAGAGGCGATGGTCTTCAAATGACAGTTCGATGGCACGTTCATTGCGAACACGGTCTCTGAACTGCTCTTTAGTCAGGTTGGTCGGTAGCTTGGGCATACCTGACCGCTGCCGGATGGTGTTCACGGCATCATGAGCAGCCGGTACCGGCCCCTGCGCTTCGTTCAGCGCCTCGGCGTAGTTCAGGTAGGCTTCGGCTACCCGGAAAACGATGGCGTTTGGCACGGCACCGCTCGTCGACGACAGCACTTCAGGAATCAGTTTTCGCATCCAGGTGCCGCCCCAGCAGAAGGCTGCGTTCCGACCTCCCTGGAAGGTTTCGAGCACCGGGTAGTCGCGGTTCCAGAACGAGCCGTTGTAGCCAACGGTCTGCGCAAAACGGGGGTCCAGTTCCGAGTACTTCTTCATCAGGTCGGTGCCGCCCGTCTCCAGATTCCAGGTCTGCGGCGTGCCGTCTTTCTTTTCGTACTTCCGCACGAAATTGTGCATCACCGATACGCCGCCCCAGGAGTTACCGGCAATCACCGCTGCCTGCGTGCCATACCACGGAAACTGGGTACGTGCGCGGCTCCCGTAGGCTTTCTCGGCCAGAACGATCTCTGCATTATCGTTTTGCTCCCACACGAATTTGTAATTCTTGTCGACGCCCTTGTCGGTAACGAGCGCGAAGTTGCCTCCCGGTGCCAGCTCGATAGCCGCTTTGGCGGCATCGGCTGCCTTTTGCCAGCGTGCATTGTCCTGATTGCCGTAGCAGATCAGTTTGTTGTTGTCGCCCAGGCTCATGTAGGGCGTAGCCGTGTTGAACAGGGGGCTGGCGGCATACAGCAGGGTACGGGCTTTCAGCATCTGAGCCGCCGTTTTGGTAGCCCGCCCCCGGAAGGTGGATGGGTACGTTGCCGGCAGCAGCGTTACGGCCTCATCACAGTCTTTCACAATGAAATTGACCACTTCTTCTACCGTGTTGCGAGGCACTTTCAGGTCGTCGGTCAACTGTTGGCGCTTGTCGATGATGGGAACACCGCCGTAGCGTTTGAGCATCTCCGAGTAGTTCAGTGCCCGGATAAACCTAACCTCGCCGATCACCTGATTTTTGTACGTTTCGTCGAGCCCGGGTACGTCGTTGAGGCGCTCCATGATGATGTTGCAGTTGCGGATGGCCGTCCAGCGAATCCAGTAGCGGTAATCTTCGCGCCCAACGGGGTTATCGTTGGCCGTGATGTTGGCGTCGTTCCAGTTTTCGGTATGGAAAAAGTTCACCTCGGCCTCGGCCTCGTCGGTTGCCGCCGCGTTGATGGTGAACGTCCGGGAAGCCGGGGCGGGAATCAGCGCGGCGTCGTTGTACGTAAAAATCGAATGGATACCGATCCGGTACGTACCGGTGATAAAGGTCTCCAACTGCACCCGCGATGAAAATATGGTATTCTCGTTGACATCCACACCCGGGGCTTTATCCAAAAACTCGCTAAAACTTTTGTCACAGGCCGTGGCAACCAAACACAGGACACCACAAACAACAGCCCTGATTATCGTTCTCATAGTGGGTTTAGAATTTAAGGTTAAGCCCGACGTTGATGGTGCGGGTAAGCGGATACGGCTCTTCGTTGGTGATGCCCGTTGGCAGTTCAGGATCAACGCCGGGAAACACCGAGCTCCAGGTGAGCAGGTTGTTCGAATTGACATACAAACGGGTGGCACTCAGACCAATGCGCCCCAGAAATGCTTTGGGGAGGTTGTAGCCAACTTCGACGTTTTTCAGGCGTACGTAACTGGCGTCGCGTATCCAGTACGATGAGTTTACGTAATTGTGGGTGTAGGTGGTCGTTGTAGAAAAGCGCGGAAAATCAATGGGTAGCCCCTGTTCGTACCGCTCTGGCGTCCAGCTGTTGATGAGGTAATCGACCGCGCCTCGATCTTCAAAGAAGCCCCGGTTCTGCGTGCGGTTGTAGCCGATCGAGACGTTGGTTGCCCCCTGGAACAGGACGGAAAAGTCGATACCCCCGTAGTTACCGCCAAACGATAGACCGAAGATTTTCTCGGGGAAGTTGGAGTAGCCGATGGGCACCTCATCATCGGCGTTGATGACGCCATCGCCATTGATGTCTTTGTAGCGGATATCGCCGGGCTGAATCCGGTTGTTGTTGTAGATCGAAACGGGCCGGTTGGCGTCGTTCACTTCGGCCCAGGTGTTATACAACCCGTCGGCGACCAGACCATAAAACTGACCAAATCGCTGACCGGTACGGTATTGGTAGGCGAACGGACGGGGAATTTCGTCCTGAAACTCAATTTTGTTTCGGGCGAAGGTGTAGTTGGCTTTGACCCAGAAATTAAGTTTGCCGACCTGATCGTTGTAGGTCACGTCGCCGTCGAAGCCTCTGTTGTTCATCCGGCCCAGGTTATAGGCCGGCAGGTTGGCTCCCACCGTGATAGGCACGGTGCCCAGGTTGGCCAGGATGTTGTCGCGCTGTTTGTTGAAGTAATCGGCGGTTACCCGAATCTTGTTCTTCCAGAACGCAACTTCAACGCCCAGGTTTCGCTCGATGGCCCGCTCCCAGGTTACGTTGGGGTTGCCGAGCTTGCCCTCAACAGACCGCGTGTAGCCCGTTTGGGTGCTGCCAACCTCGCCAAAGAAATAGCCATTGGTGGCTGAGGTATAAGCCGACGGGCGATACAGAAACCGGTCGTTCCCGATCTTGTCGTTCCCGGTTTCGCCATACGACCCCCGAAACTTCAGGTACGTCAGCACGTCATTTTTAGGAAAAAACGATTCGTCGGAGGCTACCCACCCCAGCGAGTAGGCGGGAAAAAAGCCGAAACGCTGGCCCACGTCGAAGTTTTCGGTGCCGTTATAGCCAAAGGTGAATTCGGCCAGGTAGCGCCCTTTGTAGCCGTAGGTGGTGCGGCCGACCACGCCCTGATAGCCGTTGGGCACCAGAAAGGCCAGCGTCGGATCGAAGTATTTGGTCTGGTTATAGTTGACCAGCGCCGTCACGTAGTGCTCGCCAAAAGCCCGCTTGTAATCGATGCCGAATTCGGCGTAGGTACGTCGGTTTTTGCCGATCGTCTGCGCAAAATTAAACGGCTGCTCTATATTCGACGGAACGTAGTTGATGGTGCCGTTGGGCAACCGAATGGCATTGTAGGTGATCAGCGGGCGATTGTTGACCAGCGTCTCGGTGTTGTTGTTCTGGTAGTTGACCAAGCCGTGCATCATCAGCCCTTCGGTGATGAAGTCAAGGGTGTAGTCGAGCCGAACCGAGCCTTGCAGGAAGTTTCTGAACTGCCGGTTATACCCCTGGCTAAACATATCGGCCACCGGGTTGCTCACCGTTCCGAGGCCAACCAGATTGACCAGCTTGCCATCGACAAACCCCGGCGACGAGAGTGGGTTTGCCCGAGAGATACCCTCGATGATCCGAACGGTAGGCCAGTTTGAGCCACTCAGGTTTTCGGTCTGGGACGCCAGATCGATCGACGCTTTCAGCCGTTTGGTAATCTCAAAATCGAAATTCGACCGGAAGTTGTAGCGCGTGTATTTCCGGTTGGCATCGAATTCTTTAATCAGGTCTGTATTGTTGAACTGCCCCCCCTGACTAAAAAACCCGGCCGACACGAAGTAGCGGACTTTCTCGGTCCCGCCGTTGATACTGACGTTGTGCTGTGTTTGCAGCGCCTGGGGTTTCAGCACCAGCGAGTACCAGTCCATATTGGGGTAGAAGATGGGATCTTCACCCGATTTGTATTTGGCAATATCGGCCTCGGAAAACTTGGGGGTAAACCCTCCTGAGATGTAGCTATCTGCCCGTTGACCTTCGTTGTAGGAACGGGCATAATCGTAGCTACTCATGCCCTTCCGCAGGTTGGTGAAGCTGGTTACAGCCAGGTTGCCCGTATAGCTCAGTTGGGGTTTCCCCACTTTGCCGCGTTTGGTCGTGATGAGCACTACGCCATTGGCCCCGCGTATCCCGTAAATAGCCGTTGCCGATGCATCTTTCAGGATCGTCAGGTTTTCGATCTCGTTGGGGTCGATGTTGTTGTAGTTGTTAACCTCCACACCGTTGACCAGAATGAGCGGGTCGGCCGCACCCGAAAACGTGCTAACGCCCCGGATACGCAGCGTCGACTGGTCGTTGCCCGGCTCACCGCTTCCCTGAACGGCGAAAAGCCCCGGCATTCGCCCCACGAGCGAGTTACTGATGTTGGCCACCGGCGACTGTAGCAGTTCTTTGGTATTGACTGACGAAATAGCGCCCGTTACGGTGGCTTTTTTCTGGGTGCCGAACCCCACCACAACCACCTCGTTCAGCTGGTTCATGTCGGCTTTCAGAGTGATGTTCAGCTGCGAGCGATTTCCGACGGTAACCTCCTGTTTTTCAAACCCGACGAAGCTAAACACGAGTATGGCACCCGCATCGGGCACCGTAATCGAGTACTCGCCTTTGGCATCAGTGTTGGTCCCTCTCACGGCCCCTTTCAAGACAATGCTCACGCCGGGTACCGGCTCGCCTTTCTCCGAGTCGATCACCTTGCCTTTTATCACGATGTCGGCTACCCGATTGATCTGCGGGGCGGGCGGCACATCAGCCCGGGCCTGAAGGGCCATCGGTCCCCACAGTTGGGGCGTCTCGGGGCCCGGGCGCGGGGTGCTGTCTGTTGGCTTCAGGTCACCGGCTTCAAACGAAACCTTGGGGCTTTTGCGGGGCAGGATGGTGTAGTCGCCGCCTTTAAGTTTTTTGAACCGAAGATTGGCGGGGGTCAGTATCCGCTCAAGAACCTGCTCCAGTTTGTCGGTTTCGTTGATCGTTCCCGAAAACGTTTTATGCTCTAGTAGCTCTTTCTGGTAAACGAAACTGGTTTTGTGAATCAGTTCCAGCTTTTTGAGCAGCACCATTAGACTCGTACCAGTATCCTGCCCTTTTACACCGTCCCCTGACTGCCTGATCGAGGCTAGTGTCACTTGAGCCGCGGCATCCGGCATTCCGCTGAAACAGGCCAACCCGACTACTGTAGTATAAAAAAGGATATGTCGTTTCATAGCTAAACGGGAAACGTGTGATTGACTAGGCTGTAATTGGTAGTCAAACAGACGGGGTTGGCCCTTTTCCCGTTTTTTCTATGATTATTTCTAGTTAATTTTTAAGTCATCCAGCGGTCTATCGCTGGTTAGTCAAATAGGTACGTATCGCCCGTTTTTTTGACATCGGCCTCCAGAATGATCGCCAGATTTTCGATGCAATCGTCGGCCACTTTTGTGCGCAGCTTACCGCTGAGCTTCTTGCTGGCTAACCGCTCATCGTTCAGCGTGATGGTAACCCCGAAGGTATCTTCCAACGTGCTGATGATCTCGGGCAAGCTTTTGCCATCCAGTACGAGATAGGCATCTCGCCAGGCTTCGTAGGACTCGGGCTCTACTTTTTTGAGTTGAATCTGTCGGCTCTCGGGCAATACGGTCGCCATGTCGCCGGGTTTCATCACCACGGCGGGCTGATGAGCGGTGGTGAGCTGCACCTTGCCTTCGTGCAAAACGACCCTGGTTTGCTCGCGTCGGGTGTTCACATTGAACTCCGTGCCCAGCACTTCCACAGCCGCATCGGCCGTGTGCACGATAAACTTGGCCCCCTTGCGCTTTGCAATGCTGAAGTAGGCTTCGCCGGTGAGCCACACTTCCCGAACAGCCGCGTCGGCGAGGCCATCCCCTTCCCTGAGCGAGGAATTGGCATTGAGCGTAACCGTCGAACCATCGGCCAGTTTAATTTCCTCGGTCTCACCGTAGGCTGTCTGGTGGGTTGGCTTGGCCAGGTACGTCCACCAGCCAATGCTGGCTAAGGTGACCACCACCATGGCCGCCGCCAGCCAGACCGGCCGCCGATACCACTGAACCACGCGGACGGGTTGAGCGATGTCGGCCCAGATACGCTGTTTCAACCGCGCCAAATCGAGTTCAGACGGTTCTATTTCCTGAAATTGAAGCGATTTTACGAAATCGATTGCCTGTTGAACCGTATCGCGCTTATGCGGATAATCAGCCATAAACGCCTGCCAGAACTGATTCGATTCAGCGGTTGGGTTTATTACCCATTGAATGAAGTATGGATCTTTGCAGAAATCGTCAACAGTAAACGTGGCGTATGGCATTGTGCAGGCATCAGGGTGGTACTCGTTAAACGCGGCCTAAATTATTTTTTCCCGTCTTTCGAGCAATTAATTATTTGCGAAGTAACCAGCCAGCAGGCTGGTCAGCCCTACTAATGCTCCTTTGAGTTGCAAGGCCTGTTGTATCATGGCCCGCAACGCCGTCAGAGCAACGTTTACCGTATTATACACACTCTTCAGGGTAATACCCATCACCTCGGCTGCCTGCTGGTAGCTCAACTCCTTCATATATACCAGGTACAGAATCTCTTTCTGGCGTTTAGGAAGTTTATTCAACTCGTCGATCAGAATTCGTTTTTGATGGTCGATCAGTTCCTCCGCAACCAGGGTCGCTTCATAAGGCGGGATCATGAACTGGGCATTATCGAACAGGTAATCGGCCGAGTCGAGCTTATTGAGCCGGCCAACCGTGTCCAGTAGCCGCCGACGCAGGGCTCGGAAGAGGTAAAAGCGGATGTTGTCGGTCGGGCCCAGCCGCTGATGATTGTCGTGCAGGTGCAGAAACAATTCATGCAGACAGTCTTCCACTAGCGGCCTGTTGCGGACCAGGTTGTAGCCGTAGCGATAGAGGTCGGCCGCAAACAGGTCATACAACTGGGCAAACGCGGCCTGATCGCCGTCACGAAAGGCATTCCAGAGCTGTCTGTGTTGAGCGGTGGTGAGTAACGAAGCCATGCATGGGTTAGTCTGAACGAGGGTAAAGGCGCGGGTTTGTTACGGTCGTCTACGGGCCGTTTTCCAAATGACGGTCAGGCCGTATCAGCGCGCCACAATCAGCAGGCCGATACCGATGATATAACAGAGCAACATACCGTTCAGCAACGTACCTACGCCTTTGGGTGCCGCGGCACGGGCCGCCCCGCCGAACTCTTTCCAAACATAAATGCCCCAAATGGCTGCTACCACCGTTGCGCCCTGACCAAGCCCGTAACTGATGGCCGGACCCGCTTTGTCGGAAGCCAGAATGCTGAACGACATGCCCAGACACCAGATCATACCGCCCAGAACGCCCGTCAGGTGATCGCGGCCGCTACCCCGGAAATAGTCGGTATAACTCACCGGCGTACCCACGAATGGGCGGCGCATCAGCAGGGTATTGAACAGCAGATTACTGATCAGAATACCCAACGCGAAAAAGACCACCGCCGTGTACGGGCTGAGTTTACCCGGCTCAGGTACGTCGAAATTCGGAAACATGGCCTGCGCAACGTACCCGTAGAACAAACCCATCAGGCAGCCCGCCACCACCGACAACAGCAAGCCCTTGGTCGATAAGCCGGTCCCGGTCGTCGAGTGGCTGGTCGCGGCCGTTCGGCGGTAGGCAAAGGCATTGAGCAGAATAGCCAGTACAATCAGGGCCATACCACCAAACAGCAGGCCAGCGTTGCCGACGGGTGCGTTGAGGTAGTTGACTATCACACCAATGACCAGTGCCAGCCCGATTCCTACCGGAAACGCAACCGACATACCGGCAATGGCGATGGCGGCAACCAGCAGGATATTGGCGGCGTTAAACAATACCCCGCCCCAGATGGCCGAGCCGATATTGGCCGGGCTGGCCTGTTGCAGATCGGCAACGAAAGAGCGCCCCCCTTCCCCAATACTGCCCAGCGTAAAAGCCGAGACCAGTGCCAGCGCCACGATGCCCAGCACATAATCCCAATAAAACAGCTCGAAACGCCAGCTGCCCGCGGCCAGTTTCTGGGTGTTGGCCCACGACCCCCAGCAGAGCATCGTTACGATACAAAAAAGCACGGCGGTGCTGTATGACTCAATGATAAACATGGAGAGGATGATATAGTACGAATGATAGGTCCGCCGCTGCGGTACCCATTTTCAACGGTCAATACTTGGCCAGAATGGGCTTATCACCGAACACGAACAGCGTTCGGATACGGACGGGATAATCCTGATCCGGATTCAGCAATTTCACCCTGAGCGTATGCTTCCCCGGTGCCAGTTGGTACTTCCAGGCCATATCGTAGCGGCGGCGGGTGAAGCTGGCTGGCAACCTGGCCGTTTCGATCTTTTTGTCGTCTACATACACGTCCAGCTCACCCGAGTAAGTACTCTCGTAGTCGTACTGCCCGCTTCCGGCTTTTGGACGTGCCTCACCGCTAAGAATGAACCCGATGCCCTCAAACGTGGTGGTGTATTCAGTTGTCAGGTCTTTGTTGACCGCCCTTTTTTCGGTTGGGAAGTGGCCGGTGAAATTCTGTTCGAGGCGAACGGCTTTGGGCGTCTGTACCGCAATGGTCACGTTGTTGCCGTTCACCTTACCGCCATTGCGCTCAACCACCTGGAGGGCGTGCTTCAACCCGATCCCATACACATCATTGAGCGACATGGTCGTGTATTTGAAGTCGATATCCTCTGCTTCAGCCAGGCCCTGTTTCCAGTAGGCCGGTATCTTGTCGTAGCCGAGCATCGTGCCCAGAATGCCACCCGCCGATGAGGGATTACAGTCTGAATCCTGTCCGGCGCGGGTGCTGATCTGCATCGTTTTGGTGTAGTCGCCCTGTCCGTAGAGCAGACCGAGCACGATGTACGCCGAGTTGATTTTGGCGTCGATGTTGTAGGGGGCAAACACACCGTCGGGGCACCCCACCTCATCGGCCCATTTGCGCTGAATTTCCAGCCAGGTACGTTTCCAGTCCGTCGGGTACAGGTCGTGCCACCTGATAACGTCGGCAATGCACTGGTAAAAAGTACTCTTCGCCGGAATGGCCTTCAGGCCCTCGCGCACCACGTAGTTGACATCGTTGGACACGAACGCCAGCGAGTACATAGCCCCCACGTAGACGCCACCGTACCAGCCATCGCCCGAGTTCATGATGTGGCCGATCGGATCGCCAATCTGAATGGCGGTATTCGGCATACCGGGTGCCATCAGGCCCGAGAAATCTGCCTCGATCTGAAAATCGATATCGTCGGCGTGGGGGTTGTTGAGCCAGTGGCCCGATTCGGGCGCTTTCAGGCCGTTCAGGATATTGTACCGCCCCACCTGATTGGCGTGCCAGAGCATATAGCCCGCATTGGCAAAGGCGTTGGCGTGTTCACTAACGGGCGCGTCGAGGCCTTTTTTCTCGAACACATCCACAAACGTCAGGTCCATGTACAAGTCATCATACAGCCCCGGATTGTCGAGCATCGTTTTCTTGATGTAGCCGTCATACCAGGGAATGGGCTGGTAATCGTTCATCATGGTCCCGTTGAACTTAAATTCGGTTGGGCCGCCAAAGGTGCAGCCAATCAACTGCCCTGCCCAGCCCCCTTTGATTTTATCCTGCAAGGCGGCTTTCGTCAATGTGATGGTGGCCGGCACCCCGGTGGGTGCTTTTTTAGGCTTCGGTGCTGGTTCAAAGGCCAGTAGTGTGAGCAACGGCAAAAGAAAAATGTATCGGATATGCATGATAATCAGGGTTTATGACGGATTAAGCGGTCAGTAAAGGCAGTTCGTCAACTTCATGTCGGTGCGGTAGTGAGGCCTGGGCTCCCATTCGGGTTACGGAGATCGACGCCGCTTTGCAGGCAAACGATACGGCATCGAACAGGCTGCGTCCTTCGGCCAGGGCCACGGCCACCGCCCCGTTGAAACAGTCGCCCGCCGCCGTGGTATCTACCGCCGTTACGGGTGGGGCAGCAACCAGCACCGGAGCCAAGTTGCCCGACGAATCAGACACGTAGGCACCGCGCGAACCAAGTGTGATCACCACCTTCGGCACCCCCGCTTCGTGCAATTGCTCAGCGGCTTGCCGGGCGGTGGGCTCGTCGGTAACGCGGATACCAGTCAACAGCTCGGCTTCGGTTTCGTTGGGCGTGATCACATACAGGCAAGCCAGCATGGATGGGTCGAGCACCTGGGCCGGGGCGGGGTTCAGTACAACGCGCATACCCCGGGCGTGGCTTTCGCGAACCGCGTGCTCGACGGTGGCGATGGGCGTTTCCAGTTGAAGCAAAATGACGGTGTTGGCCGTGTCGGTGATCGAAGCAAGCGCCATCGATACCTGTTCCCGGCCCAGTTTAGCGTTGGCCCCCGATGCCACCATGATGCAGTTTTCGCCCCGGCTATCGACGCCGATCAGCGCCACGCCCGACGGTTCATCGGCGTCGGTTGTGATGAAATCGCCCAGAATACCTTCCCGCTCAACTTGTTGGAGCGCCTGCCGACCAAAAACATCGTTGCCTACATTGGCGACAAACGTCACGGATGTAGGCGGTGTAAAGGCCCCCTCGGCTACACCTGTCGTTGCCAGCCGGGCCGCAGCCACTGCCTGATTAGCCCCTTTCCCACCGGGATTCATCAGGAACGTACCTCCAATGACCGTTTCGCCGGGGGCGGGCAGTTTATCGGCCTTGATGACCATATCGGTATTGGAACTACCGATCACACAAACAGAAGAAGGCATATGTCGATAACACTATGTAGTTGAACAAACCTATGGAAAAATTGCATCCAGCAAAGCCTAATTTTTGAGCTAGCAGCTATTGCTAAACATGACGCTTACAGTAGAAAAATGACATTATGAACTGTTTAACGCACTTGTTTGCTACTTCTTCGCTATTCCTACGTGACAATCGACATACTTCACCAGTTAGTGCAATCGCTGACTAAATCCGAGAAACGCTACTGCCGGTTACAGGCCGGGCCAGACATGTCCCGAGGATTCCTGCGCCTCTTCGATTGCCTGCTACGCCACGATACACCCAATGACGACTTGACCGCTGACCTGGCCCGGGAGTTTCCCGGCGCTACGCTCGAACCCGCCCGGAAATATCTCTATCGGGTGGTGATGCAAAGTCTGCGGCAGTTTGAGCAGGAAAAACGCATCGATGTACGCATCGGTCAGCTCCTGCACGACAGTCAGATCCTGTACGAACGGGGGCTTGTTCAGTTCAGTCAGGAGCAGTTGGAAAAAGCTCGCCTCCTGGCCGAACAGCACGAACGGGGACTTTACGCAGTACTGGCCGCCCGTCAACAGGTTGAGCAGTGGGTACGTTGGCAGTTCGATGGAATCGACGAAGCCACGTTGGCAAAGCAACACGCCCTGATTCGCCAGCAAACGGAACGTACCCAGACGGCTCTGAACCATGCCGCCCTGTACGAAACGCTGCTGTTACGCTACCGAACCCACGGCGTGGTGGGCGGCCCTACCGACACCCTTCGGCTAAACGACCTGCTGCTGGAAGAATACCAGTTGCTAAACCGACACCGCACGAGTGGCTCTGCACCGACCCGGTCGAACGTGACCCGGTCGAGCGCGACCCGGTCGTTTGCCATGCAGCAACAGCACCTTCATTTCCAGTCGGCCTACTTCCGGATGACTGGCGACGGGGCGGGTAGCCTGCGCGTTTACCGGGAGCTGGACCAGCTCTTTCAGAACAACCCCACGCTATGGGCCGAGCAGCCACTCTATTACGTGCAACTGCTGGAAGGTATTCTGGCCGATTTGCGGGTGCTGGAACGGTATACCGACATGCCTTTTTTCATTGATCGCCTTCGGCTCATCGACACCCCGGTTCAGGGCCTGAACCGCACGGTGCCGTATCTGGTCCTGTATTACTCCCTACTGCTTACCGTCGATCAACGCCGCTTTGCTGATGCCGCCATGCTGCTGGATACGTACCTGACCAATCCCCAAACGGCCAACCCACTTGCCTTTGAGCGTGGGCTGGCCCAGTTGGCTTTGCCCACCCGCACTGAGTTTGATTTGCTGCTGGTGCGGCTTTCTATTGGCCTCGATCGCCTATCGGCAGGCCTACAGCGGCTCAACAGCGTCCTCGACCGGCCGACCCGGTCGCTTCCGGGTACGTTATATACCCAAAGCCGGCTGCTGAATCTGCTCGTACACGCCCGACTAGGCAACGCCGATTACCTGGGATACGCCATCCGTTCCGTTGATCGAAAGCTGACCATCAACCGAGCGTTATCAGCGGGAGAGCAGTTGACGATCTCGCTGCTTCGCCAATGGCTCAAAGGCAGGTTACGAACCAGTGCTTTCGAGCAGATCGACACGTTCACCGGCAACCCGGCCGATCAGCAGCTGCTGCGTAACCTGGACCTCCGTCTCTGGGCTGAGGCCATGCTCAGGTAGCCGTAATGCCCGATCAGCCCCTACGCAATAGGCTACTGCTCAAAAGCTCCCCGGTCTACTCCGGCCCCTTTCGGGCGATTCTTGCCCAGAATATCCGTTGGCTGGGCAACGTCAGCAGAGCCGGAGTTGATAGCGCGGCTGCCTTTCGCCAGTCTGAAATTTCCTTTCGTCGGGTCGAACTGCGCATCAATAAAGCCGGGATCAGCCACAATATCGTTTGGCCCAACAAAAACGGTCTGCGCGGTCGGATACACGTTGTAATTCCAACGAATATTTGTGTTCCGGTTGTTGGAGGTTACCTGCCCGCCGGGGCGCGGTACAATGACGTTGTTCAGAATCACAATATCATCCGACCGATTGGGAAATAACTCCTGGTAGCCCACAATTCCCCCGTTCCAGTAGGTCGTGTTGTTAATGATATCGACGTGCCGAGTGCGAAACGTATGAATGCCCGACCCACCATTGTAACAGCTTACATTGTTGGCGATCAGGGCGCGGCCGTTCCACTCTGGGCGTTTGGGCTTGGTGGTGGCGGCAGGTGTTGTCGTGGTTTGACTACCCGCCGGCGAAATCACAGCGTCGGCGTTCGGGTTGGTTGCGCCCTGCCCTTCCTGATCCGTTACATCGAGCAGGATGCCATTGCCATCGCTGAGCTTCCCGATTTTCTCCCAGGCAACCAGCGTTTTGTTGTTCCAGACGAAATTGCGTTGAATGATGATGTGATAACCCGGTGCATCGTCGTAAGCCCAGTTGTTGAGCGTGGTAATCCCCGACCCACCGTAGCGCATGAACCAGGCGTTATCGTATACTCTGCAATCCTCAACCGTCAGGTAATCCATTTCTATACCAACAATGCCGCCACCCGCACATTTGGCCACCACGCAATGGCGAACGATGAGGTGGTGCGGTTTCTGATCGGGTTTGTTGGTACGCCCGTTGAAGAAGATTCCGTTGGTGTTGAAATAGGGGTCGGGCGTTGGTTTCTTGCCATCTTCCTGCGCTTTCAGTAGCACAATCGAATCGTTGTTACCGATCACGCTCAGGCCGTCGATGATGGTATAGGAGCCCAAAATCTGGATACCACACCACCCCACGGGCCGCACCTCGGGGTGCTCGCCCGGCCGGGCTTTCCAGGTGATCCAGGCGGCCGGCGTACCCGAGCGGGTAATGTTCAGTACGGCGCTGCCATTGCCTTTGTCGGCATTGGTGTAGGTGCCGTTGCCTACCAGTACCACGTCGCCGGGTTGCACCAGATCGGCGGCTTTCTGTAAACTACGAAAGGCTGTTTGCGGGGTTTTACCATCGTTGGCATCGTCACCGGTACCGGAAACATGCCAGGTGGTAGCCGATACAAAATGACTGATAAGGAATAGGCCGAGCAAAAGAGCTTGTTTCATAAACGATTAGATTGGTTATTCTTGTTGAGGACACCAGCATGAATCAGTTGGGGATCACGTCAATCTGCTGGCTATTCTTCTGCACAAAAAGGGCCTCGCTTTTCTCCAGCTTCCTGTTGTTGATAGACACAGCGCGGAGCGTCATGCCAGCTACATCGTCGATGTATAGCGCGGGGCGGGCATCAGGCTGTTGGTGTGTAACCGACACCTCGTCGAGAACGAGTCCGCTGACGTGCCGGACGTAAAATGCACTGGCAGGAAGCGCCAGGCCAAATGTCAGGCGGTTCTCGGGATAGCCTTTTGTGCTTTCGGGAATAACAGCGGGGATGGTTTTGAGCGAATCGGCCGGAAACCCAATCGGGACCGTTATCCGAATGTTCGATAACCGGATATCTTCGGCCGGGCTTTCCTCCAGACCGGCAATAATCGACGGAATCGTACTTCGGGTTTCAGCCCGGATATTCCGGATGCTGATGTGCCGCATGACCGACGGTTTCTGCTCTGGATTCAGGAAGCGCTTTCCAACCCGGATAAACAGCGGGCTTAACACATCGGTCATCACGATGTCGGAGATGTTTATATTCTCCACGGTGCCGCCGTCGACCCCCAGAATGACGATGCCGCAGTTGACACTCGTTTCGGCGGGCTTGTACACGATGTTCGGGGGCATGGCCCAGTGTCGATAGCCGTTTACGTCGCTTTTCCTGATGATACAGTTACTGACCGTAATATTCCGAAAACCAGTTCGTGATCCCGTCCCGAATTTGATACCGTTGCAGATGCTCGACAGCACGCAGTTGGTAACCGTAATGTTCTCGCAGAACTTCGCCAGGTATTCGCTTTTAAAGCACAGGGCGTCGTCTTCGGAGTCGATGATGGAATTGGCGATGATGACATCTTTCCCGTCGATATCGAGCCCGTCGCAGTTCCAATTCACCCAGCTATGGAGGTATATCCTGTTGATTGTTACCCGTTCACACCCTGATATGGAAACGGTGATCTGGGCCGAATTAAGAATCCGAATACCGTCCAGCAACACATCCTGACAACCGATAAAGAAGATGTTTTTGGGCTTGCCATCTTTGTTCAGCCCCAGTTGAAACGCTTTACCATCGCCCGGGCCGCGTAACGTACCCAGCCCAATGAGGCCGGTGTGCGTTGCCTTGTCGGCAATAACCAGGGCTTTCATATGGCTCAGGTACAACCCATTATGGGTGATTGTACCGAATTTCCTGGCGGCCAGAATGTCGTGCTCGGGGTAGTCGGCGAGGTTGTAACTACCCTGCAACACCGAGCCGGGCATCAGGTGCAGGTAGACGTTCGACTTCAGGAAAATGGTGCCCGTGTAGAACGTACCTGCCGGCACAATGACCTCCCCTCCACCCCTGCTGTGGCAGTTGTCGATGGCGGCCTGAATCGCTTTTGTGTTGAGAAACGTGCCAGCTGATTTGGCCCCGAAGTCGCGTATGTTGTATGACTGCCCCGAAACCGATGCGGCCGTCGGCAAGAGGCAGAGAAAGACAAGGAGCGATTTCAGGTTCATGGTCAGCAGCGGGCACGTCATACCTGTTAAACGGGCCTGCATCGCTGTTTTCCCGTTTTACCGCCCGTTACTTCTCACCCGATGGCCAGCAATAGACCCATCAGACTCAGCAGGGCCCCGCTCGTTTCGAACGACTGGCGAACGTACCGGCGCATGGTCATTAGCGCGATGTTGATCGTGTTATACACACTTTTTATAGAGATCGCCATTACCTCAGCGGCTTGTGGGTACGTCAGGCCCTTCATATACACCAGATAGAGTATCTCTTTCTGCCGCTTTGGCAGCTTGTTCAAGGCAAGCGCGACCAGCTCTTTCTGGCGCTCGGCCAGTTCGCTTTCGATGAGCGCATTCTCGTGGGGCTGAATCGTGAAAGCCGCATCGGTAAACAGGTAGCTATCTGAATTGCATTTATTGAGCCGAGCCACCGTATCCAGCAGGCGACGGCGGAGCGAACGATACAGGTAAAACCGGATATTATCGGTCGGCCCGAGTCGAAGGCGGTTTTCGTGCAGGTATAAAAACAATTCATGCAGGCAATCTTCCACCACCTGCCGGTTCCGAACCAGGTTGTACCCATAGCGGTACAGATCGGCCGAGAACAGCGAATAAAGCGTTGAAAAAGCGTCGCTGGAATGACCGCTCCTGAAGGTATCCCAAAGGTAAATGTGCTCGGCCTGGGTGAGGTGGGTTTTCATGGGTTGGCCTATTTGAGGGCTACATCAGCTTCTTTACGCAGAAAATCAGCTCCGTCGGCCAGACTAGCCGCCTCCCAGGTGAGCAGGGCCTCGTTGGGTACAACCTCAATCGGCGTCACGCTCGACGACGATGACGACGAATCGTTGTAGCCGAAGTTAGACTCGCGGTTGTAGCACGAGATAATCGACCAGCGGGGTTTGTCGGATAGGTTGGCCTCCGAACGATGGAGAATGTTGCTGTGGAAAAACAGCACATCACCGGCTTTCAACTCCACATACACAAGGTCCATCGTTTTCAGGGCCAGATCAACGTAGCGTTGCGAAGCGCCTACCTGCTCGCCCGCAAACCCATGCTCGACCCGGCCCATTTTGTGCGATCCCCGGATGACCTGCAGGCAACCGTTTTCCCGATTCGCCTCCGTGATCGCCACCATCACCGACATCATCTGATCGGGCAGCAGAAATTCGTTTTTGTACCAGTAGCCATAGTCCTGATGCCACTCCCAGGCCCCGCCTACGCGCGGCTCTTTCTGCATCAGTTTTGAGTGAAAATGGCAGACACCGGCCTGGCTGCCATCTGCGTTCCTGTCGAGCAGTTTATCCACCGAATCGACCAGTTGCTGACTGCGGGTGAGCAGACCGAAGACATCGTTTCCCGGCTTGTACCAGAGCGACAGTTTACTCCGTTTGCCGGTGCTGTCATTCACGTTGATCGCATGCTGGCTAACGGCGCTGTCTTCGATGGCTACGGTATACAGTTTCTGGACTTCCCGGGCGTTCAGAAAGCTGTTGATGATCAGATACCCATCTACGTTAAACTGCTGGATCTGCTCGGACGTAAGTGCTGCGTTTGTCATGCTGCGTGGCGTTAAGTAATTGATAAACAGATATAATTAATTGGCGATAAGCTCAAACAGGGCCCCGGCATACGGCCCCGCCAGGGTAACGGGGAAACCGGTTTCTTGAAGCGTCTGACCGGTTAGGGTCGTCACGACGTTGCCCGCCATGTCTTTCACCTGATACCGCTGTGTGGGGTCGAGTTGCTGTACCGTCACCTGGCGTTTGGCTTCGGTGGCATTATGCCGGAAAATGCCGATGATACCGCCTTTCTTCGTGTCGGTATTAATGCGCTGGAAGCCATCCCACATGCCCTCTTTCGGCTCGCCGAAGCCGGGCAAATCCTGCCGGAAAGTCATGATCTGATGCTTGTTTTCCATGGCCTGCAACCAGTCGGCGTAGGCCCGGTATTTTTTCAGATCAGGGGGCGTCAGCTTACGGGGGTCACCCAGCATGATCGGCAGGGCACCCGCCAGCGATTTGATATGCATTTCCCAGCCAGCATCCTGCATTTCGGGGTTACCGATCACCAGCGCCGTGGCGGGTATAGCGGGTGAGCGCCACCAGGCCATGTTCCGCACGCGCAGGTCTACGTTGGCATCGGGCGGGCCATAGAAATTCGAGAGCCAGTCGCCTTCGGCATGTTTCAGCAAGGCGTAATCGATCAATTGCAGGCCGCCCATCGTTTCGAACGTGCAGTCGATAAACAGCGAGGGCTTGGCGGCGTGCAGTTCGTCAAACAGTTGCCAGACCGCCTCGTAGTTGCTGGACAACGACTCATGGTGGTCTATGTGCCCTTTATGGTTGGTTGCGTAGCAGCCGGTTACCTTATTGCCAAACCGGTATGTGCTGGTCACAACGGTGAAATCGAGCTTGAGGTATTCCAGGCCATAGTCGAGGGCCAGTTTGAGGAGTACGTCCTTGATGTAGCCGCGCCATTCGGTACCAAAACAGGCGGTGCGCATCTTCAGGTCATCTTCGTGGAGGTTGGCCGGTTGCTGCTTTTCGTCGAGCACAAACCACTCGGGATGCGCTTTGTACACTTTGCTGTCTGGCGACGCACTGCCTACGCTCACCCACAAACCGGGCTTCATACCCAGCGATTTAATATAGTCGAAAACCGGTTTCAGGCCGTTGGGAAACTTCTTCTTGTCGATGACCCAGTCGCCATAATTGTCGGCCCAGCCATCATCGATAATAAACTCTTTCATCCCGGCATCAGCGGCAGCCCTGGCCAGTTCCATCACCAGCTTTTCGTTGATGTCTTTGCGGAACGGCACCCAGGTGTTGTAAACGAAGGTGGGCTTCTCTGCCAGCTCCGACAGCCGAATGCCCATGTGTTTACGCACAAAGTCGGGAACGGCCGTGTTCAGTACCTCATCCGGGTCTTTGTGGTTGTTATACACCATCGTGAATACCTGCGGCGTGGTAAATGACTCGCCTTGTTTGAGGTGTTTCCGAAACGGAAATCGGGCCGTTTTGTGCGTCAGGCCGCTAACAATGGTGGGTTCATCCCAGAAAACGGAGGTGTGTTTCACCACGCCGGCCGCCTCATTGCCAATCACAATGCCCTGTGCCCAATCGCTGTTATGCACCGTTAGCAGGGCATCCTGAAAGGTGCCATCGTAGGGGCCAATTGACCGGCGCCGACCATAATCATGGCAAATCCAGCTGAATGTGGTAGCGTAATAGCTGGTCGCTGTAAACTTCTCAACGTCAACGGATTCGAGACGCACCGGCTCGCTGGCCAGGTTCTTCACCGTCAGGCTTTTGCGGATGACGGGCTGATCGGGGTAGAGTAAAAACCGGAGCGTTAGCTCGGCGCGGCCGTCTTTGCTGTGCAGCGTTACGGCGGCGCCGTTGCCTTGCCGGGTATCGGTAATGGGCTGAATGGTTATCAGTTTCCAATCATCAGACCCCGTATACACGCGATCGTTGAGTTCAAACTGGAAATCGGCGTTCGTTTTGGTGAAGTACCTGAACTCGCCTGCTACCGGCTTGTAGCTAGTTGTCAGGAACGTACCTGACGTAGCGGTTGGGAGTTTGATGGTTCGCTCAACAAGGCCGTTGGTCAGCAGCAGTTCGGTAGCCGTCCATTTAGCGAAGGGCGGCCTCACGGTTCCATTTTGAGCAATAGCCCGATTTGGGCTACCGATCAGGGCGAAGGCACAGCCGGTGAGGAATACAAGTAGAATAGGCTTCTTCATGGATACAACAGAGCGCAACAGACGAATCCATTCGCGATTACCAATTGCACTTTATATCCACAAAATTCAGTTATTTCAAGAGCAGGCAAATGAAGTATCTTAGCCTAACCATGGATTATCCTATCTTTAACCTGTTTCTCCGTGGAACGTATAGACAATGGGTACGTCACTTCGAAAAAGCCGGGGATTCGCCGGTGAACGAATCATTGAAATCCCCAACCAAACTATCGATAAGTGCCTTGGTTTACCGTTGATAAATAGCCTGTTCATTACCCGCATGGGCTTTTATCCGAAGGCCTTGCATCACTATTATCAACGGCCGGCGGGTATCTCGCAGGTAATCCTGCTCTACTGTACCGACGGGCAGGGCTGGATTCAACTACCTCACGGCCGAACGATCGTTCAGGCCGGTGATGTGATCCTCATTGCCCCGGGCGTATCTCATTCCTACGGGGCTGACAAGGCCAATCCGTGGACCATTCACTGGTTTCACTTCAGCGGTACCCGATGCCGTGAATCGGTCAGTGCCATTATGGATGATCGGATTGACGCATTGCAAGCGATTCGGGTGCCGTATTCAGACGAGCGTATCCGGTTATTTGACCGAATATTCGACACGTTCCTGAAAGGCTACAGTACCTCCAATCTGCTCTATGCCAATCTGGCGTTACCCTTTTTTCTGGCGTCGTTTATCCGGGCCGACGATTTTCAGAAAGAGTTGCCGAGCAGCGAGCCAAAGAACCCAACAAACCAGGCTATCCGGTTCATGCAGAAACACCTGTCAACCTCGATCACACTGGACAATATTGCTCAATCGGCGCACCTATCGACCTCCTTTTTCTGCCGGAAATTCAGACAGGAAACCGGTTATGCCCCCATTGAATACTTCAACCACCTGCGCATTCAGAAAGCCTGCCAGCTGCTTCATTTCAGCAACCTCCGCATCAATGAAGTAGCCTCGCAGATTGGTATCGACGATCCTTTTTACTTTTCACGGTTATTCAAGAAGCAGATGGGGGTTTCCCCGGTCGAGTATCGCAAGCATGAAGGCATGCAGCGCGGATGAACGGGCCTAGGCATACCGGGCTTTCAACAGGTTCATCATGAACACATTGATAGCCCACTGATCGGCAACCGGCTCCCGCGAATAGGGCAGTGTCGGCAGGTAGGGCGCCGGACCAAACTCGGTTGTGATCGTCAGTTGCGTACCTGCCTTCCGGTGCTGCTCGACAACTCGATCCCACCAGGCCAGGTGCGCCTTAAGGGTTGCAGCCCATTCAGGTGCGCGCGGGTCATTCACTTGCGGCCCTTCGGGATGCCCCACCCGGCTATGAATATGATCGGTACGCGCAATAGCCAGTTCGACAGCCTCAGTCTGATCATCAAGCAGTGATTCATGCACCGTACACCAGTGCGATATATCGAGTGTGAGGCGGATGTCAGCATGTTCCGTCAAGAACCGCCGACAGACCGGGGCGGCAAAGAGCGCTTTGCCCCAGTGCGTTTCGTGACTAATCTTAACCCCGGTTTCGGCCGAAAGTCGGGCCGCCAGATCGAACAGTTGCCGGTTCTGCTCCGGGGTGAAAAAGTCTTTGCCTGTCTGGCAGTTCACCAGAACGGGACGGGCGTCGATCAGGTGGCGCAGGTACGTTTCGTAGCTTCGGCAATGCGCGTCCAGATCCGGCTCAACCGATTGCCAGTATTGCCCGATCAGCTCAAGACCATACTGCTGCAACGTACCCAGCAGACTCTTTTTTTCAGCAGGATCAAGTGGCAGCGCCATTTCAACCCCATCATAGCCAGCGGCTTTCACGTTCTGGCAAAACTCGGCAAACGGAAGGGTGTTCCCCCACTCAGGCGCGTAGAATTTGATGTGCATATGCGACTACAACGTACCTGCTTTGAGCTGCCGAACGGCATAATCAGCAGCCCGGGCCGTTATGGCCATGTAGGTGAGTGAAGGATTCTGGCAGGCAGACGACGCCATGGAGGCCCCATCAGTCACAAACACATTTTTGACCGAATGGAGTTGATTCCATTTATTCAGAACCGACGTTTTCGGGTCGCGCCCCATGCGGGCGGTGCCCATTTCGTGGATCGCCAGGCCAGGCGGCTGTTTATTATCAATAGCCGCCGTAACCCGGATGCCCGCCGCTTCCATCATCGCTTTAGCCTGCTCAATGGCGTCGAGCGTCATGCGGTCTTCATTCTCGCCCCAGGCGCAGTCGATATCGAGGGTTGGCATGCCCCACTGATCTTTCGCGTCGGTGTTCAGTTTGACGTGGTTTTCGTAGCGGGGCAGCATCTCACCCATAGCCGTCATACTAAACGACCAGCCACCCGGCCGCGTCAGGTTATCCTTGAAATCGGCACCGAAGCCTTCCACTGCATTACCACGTTCCCAACCGGCCCGTCCGCCGCCGCAGGCATAGGCATAGCCTCTGACAAAATCGCGCTGTACATCGGCCAGTACGTTCCGGAAGCGGGGCACATACGTACCTGTGGGGCGTCGGCCATAGTAATAACGATCATTCAGGTCGGTTCCCTCGTAAACCCCGCTAACCCGCCCCCGATAATTATGGTCCATCAGGTAGTGGCCGAGTGCGCCACTATCGTTGCCAAGCCCAGTCGGAAAACGGCCCGAGGTCGAGTTGAGCAGAATCAGCGTGGAGTTGAGCGTAGCCGCGTTGACGAAAATAACGCGGGCATAATGCTCGGTCATCTCTTTGGTGTTCGTATCGATCACCCGCACACCCGTCGCTCGGCCTTTCTTGTCGTCGTAGATAATGGAATGAACCACCGAGAACGGGCGGATGGTCAGTTTACCGGTTTTGGCCGCAGCGGGCAGGGTAGCCGAATTGCTGCTGAAATAGGCCCCATACAGACAGCCTCGCCCGCACCAGTTCCGCGACTGGCAATCGGCCCGGCCCAGGGCCAGATGAACGGGCTGGGCTTTGCTGAGATTAGCCGTCCGGCTGATAATCAGGTGACGGTCGGCATACTGCTTTTTCCAGGCATCGCGCACGCTTTTCTCGATGCAATTCATCTCAAACAGCGGCAGGAATTCACCGTCGGGCAGCGTTGATAACCCGTCTTTATTCCCGCTGATGCCCGCAAATTTTTCGACGTAACTATACCAGGGAGCCAGATCGGCGTAACGGATGGGCCAGTCGACGCCGTGCCCGTCTTTGAGGTTATCTTCAAAATTGAATGGCGCCCACCGTTGCGTCCACCGCGCCCAGCTCAGCGATTTTCCACCCACCTGATAGCCCCGAATCCAGTCGAACGGTTTAGTCTGCTGGTACGGGTGGTCGGTATCTTTTACGAAAAACTGACCGGAATACTCGTTGAATGCGTAGCTGACCTTGGCCTGCGTGGGGCTCTGAGCCAGCACATCGAGCGGGTAGCGCCCCCGGTGGGTCATCTCCCAGGGACTCGACAGCGTGGTCGGGTAATCCTTCACATGCTCAACCGGGCGGCCGCGTTCCAGCACGAGCGTGCGTAATCCTTTTTGGGTGAGCTCTTTGGCCGCCCAGCCACCGCTGATGCCCGAGCCAATCACAATCGCGTCGTACGTCGTCATCTTTGCCATGCTTTTGTTGGTTTAGTGATCGCCCCTTTATCCAGCACGTTGCAGGCTAATTGGCGTTGGACAGGTTAAAGGGTGAACGTCCACTGATTGTCCGCTTTTTCACGCAGATGAACGTCAATCGTTTGCTGACTGCCGTCGGGTTTGGTGACGAGTAACTGGTATTTTCCGAAGAAACCCCGAAACGTTGTTTCTCCTTTCCTGGACGAAACCAGTTTGACATGTTTTGTCATCCACTCCTCTTTTATGAGCTTCATCAGCACGTTGTACACGGGCTTGGGGTTATACGACTCATCGAGTAACCCGCCGCCTTTCAGCCAGATACTCCGGTCAGACAAACCCCACCAGTTGATCGACGCAATGGCCGGGTGACCGTAGGCAAGGGTATAAAACTGACGGGCAAATTCGGCCTGTGCGTCTTCTGTCCAGGTGCCTGTTCGCCAGCCTTTTATTGGCTTCCCCGACGATTGTGGAATCAGCTCGGTAATGTGGATCGGCAGGCCAAATTCCTGGTAGAGATCAAAGGTCTTGTACACCTCAACCGGCGAAAACCACATCTCGCGCGGTTCGTGGCCCTGGATACCAATGCCCCTGATCGGTGTCTGGTGGCTTTTCAGGTCCTTCAGTAACTGATAAAAGCGCTCCCTAACCTTCGGAATCGCCAGGGTAAAGTACTCATTCAGAATGTAATTGCCGTCGGGGTTTGCTTCATAGGCCCATTTGAACGACTGCTCGACCCAGGGCGTAATGGCCTCTACAGGTACGTTGCTGACATTGTACCGGAAGTCGTTGGTGTTGGCGGTGTCCTTTAGGGCGCTTTCCCAGGGCACGGTGTTGACCGGCTCATTCACTACGTCCCAGGTATTGATTTTCCCTTTGAAACCCAGCACGTTGTTCATGATCCGGGCTTTATACACATTCCGGGCTACCTCGGGCGAAAGCTGCAACAGCCACTTCGGGGTACCCGACGGAGACGTCCAGCCCAGCGTATGGCCTTTGGTCGTTATGCCATTGGCCAGACACCAGTCCAGGGCCTCCTGATTGCGCTGCCACTCGGGCATACCCGGTGTAGGTTCGTAGCGCCCCCAGTAAAACGGCAAGACAGCCATATTAAACAGGGCTTTGAAGCGCGCTTTGAACAGGTCGACTTTGTAGGGCTCTTTGGGTGCAAAACCACCCAACTCAAAGACCAAATTGCCGAACAGAAAATCCTGCGATACCTGATTCACCGTGACCAGCACATTCCGAACAGGCTTACCCGCTGCATCGACAAACGACAAACGGGCATCCCCTTTTCGGTATTTTTCGATGTTGGCCGTAGCCCTGGCCAGATACTCGGCCTCGATGCGGGCACGTTCGCTCCCCAACGAATCATGTCCGATACTAGCCGCCGCGGCCTGCTCGTCGATGCGCTTACCTGTCGGCTGAGCCACCAGGCTGGTAGTCAACGAAATAAGCAAAGCACAAGTAACGGTCAGCAGCAAGTGCAGCCTAACAGTAAGGCCAGGTGATGGGTTATGTAGCGCTATGGAGAGCATCAGGTACGTTCGAAGAGGGTTCTACGCTGACAAACGGACGCAGCCCGCTTTTTTCCCGTCTTTGTGGCGTCGATTTGTGGTGGGGTCTCAACTGACCGGCAGGTCTCTCTCCACGATCTTACCGCCTGCTTTTTCTTTCAAAATCAGCTTGTGACGGCCGTCGTGGGTGATTTCTTCCTTGATCAGGTAGTGGTCGGCGTCGTAGTCGGTCAGGGTTTTCTCCTGGGTAAGTCCTTCCTGTCCGCGCCAGACGGGTAGCTGCACCGGCTCCCACTGCTTGGTCTCCGCCGATTTGTAAGCCGCGTCCAGAATGGCGTTCACCACGTACCCATCATAGAACGTTTCGGCCGGGGCGCGACCGGCCTCGCAGGCACTGAACATGTCGGTAAACATGTGGTTGTAGCCCAGGTCATTCACCTCATCGCCAACCGGGAAGAGCCAACCCGCGTTGCTTTCGGCCTTTTCGGCCACATAATCGCCCGCTTTGCCGGTGGTGAACATCTCGAAGCCCGTGCGCAGGAAGTTGTTGATCCAGATGGTGCCTTCGGTGCCCATCACCTCGTCGCGCAGGTCCATGCCGCCCCGGAAGGTCCAGCTCACTTCAAACTGACCGATGGCCCCGTTTTCGTACTTCACCAGCGCAATGGCGTGGTCTTCAGCGTCGATGGGCTTCACCTGCGTGGCCGCCCAGCACATCACCTCCACGGGCCGGATGTCTTTGCCGATGAAATTGCGGGCGATTTCGACGCAGTGGCAGCCCAGATCGAGCATGCAGCCGCCGCCGGCCTGCTCTTTGTCCCAGAACCAGTTGGAGTGGGGGCCGGGGTGAGTCTCGCGGGATTTGGCCCACAGAATGCGCCCCAGCGAGCCGCTTTTCACCGTGTCGAGGGCTTTGAGGAACTTGGGCGAATAGCAGAGGTCTTCGAGATAGCCGCCGAAAATGCCCGCATCTTCCACCAGTTGCATCATGTGGCGAGCTTCGTCGGCGGTGCGGCCCAGGGGTTTGGTGCAGACGACGTTCTTTTTGTGTTTGGCGCAGAGTGCCACGGCCGGGGCGTGGAGGTTGTTGGGCAGGGCAATGCAGACCATGGTCACGTCGGGGTGGGCGATAACGGTTTCCATATCGGTCGACCAGATGGTACAGCCGTAGTCGGTGGCAAATTTCCGGGCGGTTTCTTCGCGGCGGGCGTAGATGGCTACGACGCGGTCGCGGCTGCGCTGCCCGTGGAGGGAGTCGGCGTAGAAGCGGCCGATGAAGCCGCCGCCAAGCATAGCTATTTGTTGCATATCAAGTGGTTTTGATCAGTTTCATGGCGACAGGGTCCCAGTTAATTACTTTCCGCTGGCTGGCACTCATATTGGCCGCCAGCGAAGGGGCGGCCGCCCGTAGGCCGAATTCGGCATCTTCGATTACCATCGACGGGTTGTTTGCCCGGACGGCGTTGACAAAGACAATCATGTGATCGAGCCGATCATCGTACCCGGCAGGTGTGTTGAAAGCAACGGCCGGTTCGTTTTTTACGGTGCGGGAAAACTGATCGGCCGGATATTTTTGCTCATACTGCCGGATAAACTCGTCCTGCATGGCCTTCGGGTAGGTGAACAGGGCATCGTAGCCCGTGCTGTACATGGGGGCGTTGGGCCGTTTGAGCCGGTTCATCACGAACGAGTTCCAGCCAATGTCGATCACGCCTTCCGTTCCCACCAGCCGCGTATGAATGTCGCCCCCGGCCCCGGTGGCCAGGTTGACCCGCGTGGTGAACTGGAACGACGGATTTTTGTCGGTTTTGGGGTAATCCATAATGGCCGTAACCAGATCATAGGCATCGCGGCCGTCTTTCCAGAAGTTCAGATCGCCCAGCGCGAAAATGCGGGTCGGCCCCTGCGAGCCGGTGATGGTGTGCAGGCCGGTGATCAGGTGCACGAAGAGATCGCCCGCCACGCCGGTTCCGTAGTCGGTGTAGTTCCGCCAGCGGAAGAACCGTTCGGCCTGAAACGGGCGCCTGGGAGCGTCGCCCAGAAACCGGTCCCAGTCTACATCCTTCGGGTCGAGATTGGGCGGCAAGGTGTACTGCCAGGCCCCCAGCGCATCGGTCCGGTCGAGGAAGGTCTCTACCGACGTCAATTCGCCGATATCACCCGCTTCATAGCGCTTTTTGGCTTCCAGTACGGCCGCACTGCTGGCGCGCTGACTGCCCACCTGAAAGACTTTTCCTGATTTTTTGTGTGCATCGATCACAGCCCTGCCTTCCTCGATGTGGTGAACCATCGGCTTTTCGCAGTAGACGTGCTTACGCGCCCGGAGTGCATCGATCGAGATGCGGTCGTGCCAATGATCGGGTACGCAGATCAGCACCGCATCGACGTCGGTGCGGGCCAGTACCTCCCGGTAATCGCGGGTCGTAAACAGGTCGTTCCCCCAGACTTCCCTGGCCCGGACGAGGCGCGGCTGGTAGAGGTCAGCCACGGCCACAACCTTTGTTCCAGGCACCTTCAGGATGCAGTTCAGATCGTAGTGCCCAATGATACCGGCGCCGATCAGGCCGATGTTGATTGTATCGGCGGCCGACCGTGGGGCAAGGGGCGTCAGCAAGTGAGTAGAACCGGCGTATAGCCCCCGCGATGCGGCATTGGCCAGCGTTGCGCTGCCTGCCAGCAATGCACTGGTGGCACCCAGCTGGCCAAGAAATCGTCGTCTTGATTGCATGGTTTAGGTAGTAGATAAGGTTGGAAATCAATGCGGTTGGCAGAATGTGTACAGCGCAGTCGGATTGTCGACCATCAGGCGGTTCCAGTAGCCGGCTAGCCCACGGCGAGTGAGTTCGTCGCGAAACGTGGTCATCAGGTACGTTAGGCCCGGCGCGCCCCCGTATGATTGCCAGTACGTGTTTCGGGCGGCGTCCATCCCGGCGGTGATCTGATCGGGGAAGTCGGGCAGCAGGGCTTCCAGCAGCCTAAAGGTCCAGTTGAGCTCAGCGGCTTTCCAGCGAAACGCACTATCGAACTCCACCCGAACGCCGGTTTGCAGCAACGCCCGATGGTAGCCGATGTCTTTGTGCCGGTCTACGTGCGAAATAACCACATGCCGGAGGTCGGCACCGAGCCGGGCAAAGCGTTCGGCCTGATCCAGGGCGTGTAGTCCGGCGTTACTGTGCGTCAGAATGGGTACGCCGGTGGCCCGGTGAGTATTCACAACGGCCCGAAAAATCAGCTTCTGATGCGTCGTGATAGGATCATCGCCGGTGGCCAGTTTGATCATGCCCGCTCTATGATCGGTCCGGTTCAGCACCGGGCCGTTGTAGTCGTACCGGTCGACGCCTTCCTCAACGTCGGCGATGAACAGCCGGGTCAGTTGATCTTCCGAGTACTGATAGCGCCAGTGGCTGGCAGGGTAATACTGCTCCAGGTGAATGCCCGTGGGCACCACGATCTGAATACCCGACCGGCGCGATACCTCGGCCAGTTTCAGCACGTTTCGGCCACAGTTGGCAGGCATGGTATCGATCATCGTTCGACCACCCGCCCGGTACACCTGCGTCAGTTCCGTCGCTATTTTATCGACGTCGTTGAGCAGAAAATCCGGATTCGCCTGCGTTGGAAAGCTCTCTTCAATGACGATGTGCTCGTGCGCGTAGGTAAGGCCCGCCTGAGCGGGGGGAATATCACCCAAAACGGTTCGGATAAACGACATAGTCAGGCAGTTTGCGACGGCTTCGGCAGCAAGTCAGGTACGTTGTTTTTCCAGCCATGTCGCGATGTATCGGCTACGGCATCAGGTACGTCGAGCATCGCCCCAAGCTGGCGGAGCGTTTGCTGCAACTGCTTTAGGTTGAGGGTGTTAGCCGCTTCGTTTTGCTGAATGGATTGCACCGCCGCCAGCCCGGCAGCCTGCCCCATCGACATGGTTTGGGCCATCGACCGGCACGACGCATGGGCATCATGAGTAGCGGAAAAGCAGCGCCCAACCACCCATACCGTCTGGCTTCCTTTCGGGACGATGCTGCCGTACGGAACGCCATACACGCCCGGCCCCGGAATGTATTCCCAGTAGGTTTCATCCTGTCCGTCGGCCCCCTGCCGATGGTCTTCGATGGGAGCACCGCACAGGAATATCCGGTCGTCGGGCAGCAGCCCAGCCAGGCATTCGTCTTTAGTGAGCCGGTGTTCGCCATACACACGCCGGGTTTCCCGAACCCCGATCTGGTGCGACAGGCCAATGATGTTCGACTGCGCGAATCCGGGCACTTCGCTCCTGAAGAAATCTTCGTAAATAAACGCCTGCCGCCGTCCTTCGACTTCGGCCCTGGTCAAATCCTCCACGTTCAGGGCCGACAGACCCGCCACTTTCACGGCCACCGTGGAGATGCAGTTACGGGCGTTCATTTCGTGGGCCGAACCTTCTTTGCGCGGGAGCGGGTGACGGCCGGTAGTCACGGCCTCCTGCATCTGGCGCGCCAGCATCTTCTTCCCACCAGCCTGCTCGTATTCGTCCAGCGCAACATTGCTCATTCTGAACGTAGTGGTCATACTTTGGGCGGGCTCGTGTTCACCAGCCAGTTCGTAGGCAAATCCGGCCAGGTGGCAGAAGTCGGCATCGCCCGAGGCGTCGATCACCCGACGGGCCAGCACTTTATGAAACCCGCCTTTATTCCAGAAGATACAGCCATGCCGTTCACCGTCAAGCGTCACGTCGATGAGCGTCGTATGCAGCAGGTAGCGGATGCCCTGTTGCTGAATGAGCTGATCCCAGACGAGCTTCAGGCGTTCGGGGTTGTAATTCACACCGGTACCGGCCCCGTAGGTGTTCGGGCGCAGGAAGATATCGCCGGTTCTGTCGAGTTCATTAACGATGCGATCGGGCCAGCCGCCTACAATCTTTCTGGGTACGTTGCCGGGGGTGAAAAAGCCGTAGAACGTATCGAGCATCTGGGTAGAGGTGCCGCCCGGAAATCCGTAGCGTTCCACCAGCATCACCGATACTTCCGTTCCCTGACCGGCCGCCGCCAGTGCTGCCACGCAACCCGCCGACCCCGCGCCAATAACCAATATATCGACCTCGGCCAGCAGCGGCACCTGTTGATGGTTGAGTAGCGTCTTCATACTTATAGACCAAAGTTCTTTCTTATCACGGCCCGGCTCATTTTCAGGCTATCGCGAATGGGCCGGGTTGGTTTATAACCCGCCGGAAAAGCCAGCTCAACGGTGAGGTCACCCGCGTAGCCGATGCGTTTCAGCTGCCGGGCAATGGCCCCGAAATCCATGATACCCTCTCCCAGCGCTTCGGGCCAGATACCCGTCCAGAGATGGTCGCGGAGGTGCATATACACGAGTTTATCGGCGTAGGTTTTCAGGAAAGTAGGTACGTCGACTTTTGCCTGAAAGAGCCAGTCAAGGTCAGGGCCCAGCTTGCTATCGGGTACGCGTTGCAGCGTATTTTGAAGGTCGAACAGGCCGTCGGCTACCTCGTAGGTGTGGTTGTGGAGGTTAGGGACCACCTTGTATTGTGCGCCAATAGCCTGAATTTTTCGCAGCGTTTCGGCCTGCACGTCGAACTCGTCGGGTGTCTTTTTCCGCCGGGCATCGCCCACGGATATACCGAGTACACGGCCGTTGAGCTGAGCAATCCGTTCGATGACCTTGCCCGCATTGTCGACGTTTTCGGCCTGTTGGCTCTTGTCCCACATGCGCTGCCCATGCGATGCGCCAATTAACGACACCCCCGTTTGCTGAATCAGTATGGCGCAAGGCTACATCCATCAGCTCAATAGCTTCAAAACCAGCGTATTTCACATCGGCAAACACCTGATCGATCACCGGAAAACAGTCGTAGTTCGGCAGCTCGGACGAGAACACCCAGACATGCGCGCCCAGAACCGGTTTGCGATCTGGCGCAACTACACCTGCGAACGACGCACCCTGAGCGAGGGCCAGCGAACCAGCCGCCGCTCCCAAAAATTGTCGGCGGTCCATCATGGCTGCTGCTGATTCAGGGGTTCGGATAGTTCACTTACATACGAGGGCACCCCGACGCGCTGATAAAGTTTGGCCAGTCGGTGAGCGTGTTCGTCATAGGCGCTCTCGAATAAGGCTACCGCCCGTTCAGTGCCAACGACATTCCCCGCCGACAGCACCCGGGGCGGGTGTCCGGCTTCCGTCAAGAGTCGGGCTACCTCGGCCTTGATGCAGTTGACCAGCACGGCACCACCTACCGTTGAACCGGGCGCAACGGGCGTATCCAGGCCCGGAATGGTCAGCATGGCATCGCCAACGGGCGCGCCGGTGTCCAGAATCAGATCGGCAAAGTCGCTTAGTTTCTTACCATCCTGCCGTTTGCTGGTGCTGGCTTCGGCATGTTCTTTGGTGATCAGCGCCACCACCCGTATACCGCGCTGCTGGAAGAGTTCGGCCATTTCGATCGGCACTACGTTGCAGCCACTCGACGAGATGACCAGGGCGCTGTCTTGCTCCGACAGATCGAAGTTGCGCAGGATCCGGTCGGCCAGGCCAGGTACGTTCTCCAGGAACATGGCCTGTCGCTGTCCGTTGGCCCCCACCACCAGGTTATGGAACGACAGCGACAGTTCGACAATGGGGTTGAAACCGGGGAACGAGCCATAGCGCGGCCACATTTCTTCCACCATGATCCGGCTGTGGCCGCTGCCAAAGAGGTGCACCATGCGCCCGGCCAGTATGGTCTGGCTGAACCACTGAGCGGCCTGCTGAATGGCGTCTGCCTGCTGTTCAATGGTTGTCAGCAGGGCGCGGGAGCGTTGAATGTACTCGGTTGTGGGGTTCATACTGTTTGTTCGTGTGTTAGAAAAGCAGCCGCACCGATGGCACCGGACCAATCGTCGAAGTGGGCTTTTCGGAGAGTCGTTTTTTTACCGGCAGGTCGCCATTCGAATACGTCCATAAAGGTTTCGAGCGGGGTCAGCAGGGCTTTATCAGCCTGCATGATGCCGCCACCCAGCACCACGACTTCGGGCGAAAACGCGTTGGCCAGCGACGCAATGGCTACGGCCAGATGGCGAACAGACGTCAGCCAGACCAGGGTTGCCAGCGGCTCGCCCTGCTGATACGCGGCCACCAGCTCGTGGGTTGAGGTGTAGCGGCCAAACGAACGCTTCCCCACGGTTACGTTGCCGATGGCGTCTTCCAGGCTGCCAGGTACGTTGGTAATGTCGGGTTGGCTGCTATCGGCATTGACCGTGATGTGGCCGAGGTGACCCGCCATCTGGTAAAAACCCTGGTAGAGTTGTCCGTTGAGCAGCAGCCCGCCCCCTACGCCCGTTCCGAGGGTCAGCATCAGGCCGTGCCGAATGCCTGCCAGCGCACCAAATCGGGCTTCGGCCATCAGGGCGGCGTGGGCATCGTTGAGTACCCGGACCGGCTTTTCCAGAAATGCCGACCAATCGAAGCCTTCCAGCCCCTGAAGGCGACCCGGCATGCAGGCGATGGTACGGTTGTCGGGGGTAGGCAGGCCCGGTGCCGACAGGCCAATACCCGCCACAGGCTCGGTTGCCTGCCGGGTCAGTGTCTGAACGGTCTGGGCGACGGCCAACTGCCAGTTAGCACCGGTTGATCCATCACCGGTATTGGTTACCAGCCGATGCTCGACCTCGCCCGTATCGGGGTTTATCAGAACGCCTTTGATACGGGTTCCGCCTAAATCGATGCCTATTGCCTGTGCCAAGTTGGTTGATTGGTGGGTAGTTAATTGGTTGATTGGTAGGTGGTTGATTGGTTACTGATAGCCAGCCAACCAGCACTACACCTGTCCTTCGCTGACGCTCCAGCCCCCGTCGACCGACAGGATCTGACCCGTTGTAAAGCGCGACGCGTCGGAGAGAAAATATACCGCTGCGCCGTCGAGGTCAGCGGGTTGGCCTATGCGCCCGCCTGCCAGTGGCTGTTTGGTCTGGATAAACGATAGAATGGTGTCATCCTGAGCAGCCCGTTGCGCCATGGGTGTTTCCACTAGGGCGGGAGCCAGCACATTGACGCGAATGTTCTGCGAAGCGTAATAGGCTGCCACCGAACGGGTGAAGCCGAGCACGGCCGATTTGGTGGCGGCATAGGCATGCGTAGCGAAATAGGCGGGTGATGGCGAGTAGCCCAGCACAGAGCCCATATTCAAAATACTGCCGCCGGTCCCCTGCGCCTGAAACGCCTGAATAGCTGCCTGATTCGACAGCATGAGCGAGGTCAGGTTCAGCTCAAACGTGTAGTTCCAACCGTCGAGTGTTAGCTCGTGCAACGGACCATCGCCGAAGCGCCGTCCGCTCCCGCCCGCCACGTGGTAAAGCCCGTCGAAGCCGCCAAACGCCTGCTGACAGCGTTCAATGGCAGTGCGGGCCGTTGCCGGGTCGGTTGCGTCGCCTTGCAGGGCAATGCCGTTTCCCGCCAGTTGGGCTTCGGCCAGTCGCCCGTTTTCGGCATCGCGCCCCACGACCACGACCTGCGCGCCCTCGCGTACAAATGCGTTGGCAGCGGATAGCCCCAGGCCGGTTGTACCACCAATGATCACAATCCGTTTATGCGTTAACCACTGACTCATTTCGCTGACGTATGCTATACTCTTTTTCGAAAATCGAATGTACCAGCAATTCAGCAGAATATCATCCACTTATTATAATAAGTTTTTTGTAATTTTTACAATACATTAACTATCAATTATTTATGTTTAATTTTTTAAACCTAATAATATAGGTTAGTGAGGCTATTAACCAGCATGGAGGCATTCTCTTATCTTTACAAACTATATGGCTGACCAACTGAATCGCATTCCTCAATACCAGTATCTATATGAAGTGCTCCGGCAGGATATTATCCGGGGGGTGTTCAAGGCGGGTGATTTATTGCCTTCCGAAAGCGTGCTTCAGCAGCAGTACCGCCTGACGCAACCCACAATTCGGCAGGCGCTGTCACTGCTGGTGCAGGAGGGGTACATCAAGAAACACCAGGGAAAAGGCAGCATTGTGCAGTCGATTCCGATTGGGTTGGGGGTTATGTCGTTGAAAACCCATGCCGCGCAGGCCGACGACAGACCCGTGTCGCCCGACGACCTGTCGGCGGAGCTAATTACAACGACGATCCTGGCCAAGCCCGCGTTATGTTCGTTTCCCGACGATCTGTTGTTTTTCCCCGCCGATGAGCAGCCCGACACGACGTATTACTGCCTGGAACGGCTACGGTCGGTTGATGGCAGACCGGTCTTTTACGAAAAGCTGATTTTGCCGAATCGGTACCTGCCGAATCTGGCCCGGCAACGGATGGAGAACCGCTCCTTTTTCGACCTGCTGCGGACAAAATACGGGCTGGTAGTTACGGGCGGTGAGCAAAAAATACAGGCGTTACCCGCCGCGCCGGCGATAGCCAGTCAGCTACAGGTTGACCCCGGCAAACCGGTATTGCGGCTTGAAAAACGGATCGATACGAACAAGAGCGACTTCAGCTTTTTCTCCCTCCTCTTCGCCCGCACCGACCAGTTTCTGTTGCAGGGGCGGTTTTGAAGCTGGCCAGCGGCGTCGCTTGTTGCGCGTCATGGGTGGTCATTCATTGCTTTGACTACAAATGACCACCTATGACGCGCAGTAAATGAGTTTTGTCTTAATTCAGCACCTTATACCGGTATAGGGCGAAGCTATTTCGGGTGGGTAGTGTGACTGGCAATTGTTGGTCAGGCGAAACGACAGCACTGACCGTTTTGCCAGCACCGGCTACGGCTTCCAAACGTACCTGCTTACCCGTTGGCAGCCAGGTACGTATCGCCTGCCGAGCATCAGCATTGTCTTCGCGGAAAACCAAGAGAAACCCCTCTTTATCGGTGACAATCGATTGGAATCCAGTCCAGCCCTTACCAGTTGGCTCCTCTCCGATGGGCAAAATCTGCCCGTTGTGTAGCTGTTGCTGAATGCCTCGGTACGTTTTGATCAACCCGGCGGTCTGAACCGCCTCAGTGGGCAGGCCGGTCGCCTCAAACCACGCCAGCGGCTGAGCCATCATGGTAATGGCAAAGAGGTAATCGAACGAATAGTTGGCCGGGGCAAATCGATCGCCCGCGGGGTACTTGTCCCTGTTGCGCCACTTGTTCAGAAACTCGATCTGTAGATTCTGGGCGGGTACGTACTTCGACAGGTTCCAAAGGTTGCGCAACGTCCAGTAGGGATAATAGTTGGTCCAGTCGGTGTAACGGTTCTCCAGAAACAGATTACCGTATTCATTCATAAAGTGGTAGCCATTGCGTCGGCCCGCCGTTACGTCCATATTGAAGATCACCGCGTAGTTGGTGGCGGCCATAACGGTATCCAGAAACTTCCGGAAGTTGGTTTCGGCGGTTTTGTCCGGAATCTGAACCAGATCGATTTTGAACGTACGAATCCCGTGTTCGCGGTACAGGCCAATCAGCGTTGCGGCGTCTTTATCCCAATGCCGGAAGCTACTGTCGACACTAGGACTGAACCACAGGCCCAGCTCGATGTTCAACTTCCGGGCGGCCTCGATAACCGGTTTCAGGCCGTTGGGAAACCGGTCAGGGTCGGGTTTCCAGTAGTTCGGATTTTTCCAGATGGCTTCACTACTCCCACCCGGCGTTGCCGAGTTCATTGATTTCCCCAACTCCCAGCCATCGTCGATCTGAAAGCGGGTGATGCCCAGTTGGGCGGCCTTCTGCAATTCGGCGATGATAAACTGCTCCCTGACCTTGGTGTCTTTGTTACGATCCCCCCAGGTATTCATCATAATCATATCGTCACGATCGCTTCGGCGGGGTCGTCTGGCATCCTGATACCTGCGCAACGTCTGTAAACCAGTCAGTTCCGTTACGCCACCCAGACCCAGCACATAGCCATAGCCTCGTACCCAGCTGGTTTCAGACAGGTCAGTGGGTAAAATTCCAACCCCAACCGTTTGAACGCTACCATTCTTGACCGCAAAATCGAAACCAGGATTGGCGAGTTGAATAGCCGACACAGGCGACTCTTTCAGCACAAAAAACGACGAGCCCGATAGCCCGTCGGTCAGCCACAGCAGGTTACCCCGCAAATAGCCCGGTTGCCGGTAGAGGTTGTACGGCACTTCGGTGACCAGGGTGTTGTTGCGGTCAGTCATGTCGGCAAACTCAACCGCCCGCGCCCGCCAGTGATTACCCGCCAGCGCCAGCTTGTCCATGGTGGGGGGCGAGGCATTCACTTTATTCAGGTCCGTCTGTGACTCGATATTCTTGAAATTCAGGCTGGCGGCCGACAGGTCTGCGGCCTTTTGCCAATCAGCCGACGCCTTGCCGCGCAGGTAATAGGTACACGGCAACACGGCCAGATTCGGATAGATCATAAACTCCCGACGTACCTCCAACGTACCCAGCCGGGTCGTGACGCTGACCGTCAGGTGATCAGACTGATTAGGCTGATTTAGCACCTGTTTGGTTTCCAGTTGCCCTTTGTCGGTGGGCGTTGTATGGCCCGGAAAGGCGCAGTCGGGCTCCTGGCCAATCCAGTTCCAGGTCTGTTTTCGTTGTTTGTCGGTCAGGCTAAGCGTGATCAGATGCCCATTGTTCCAGCGGAATCGCCGGGCAATTCGCTCGTTTTCGAGCACTAGCGTATCGTTGGTCAAGGTAGCCCGACACGATTGCAACGATTGACCAGCAACGGGATTAGCGAGTAGTACCAGCAGCAACAAGGGCAAAAGGAAAAGGGTACGTTTCATGTTTAGTGGGATTATTCGTTGGCTTCTGGGCCACTACTGTCGATCACGACTATCACTAAGATTCCTTTCCTTCGGGGCAGTTTCTTAACCGCCCCGAAGGAAAGGAACGTCCTTACTTTGCATCCGTGTTAATACCCTGGATTTTGCTTGATCTTGTCAGGATTGATATCGATCTGGCTTTGGGGAATCGGGAAGACCAGGTTATTCTCGGTCAGGGCCGTTTTGATGCCAATCGCGGCGGCTTTGGCCTGCAACACCGGCAGGGCACGCCCGGTACGTACCAGATCGAACCAGCGGTGACCCTCGAAGGCCAGCTCGACACGCCGTTCCTGCTCAATGGCCAGCCGCAGATCGGCCTGTGCAGTCACGGTTTTATCGGGCAGGCCAACCCGTTTCCGAACCTGATTCAGATAAGTCAATGCGTTGGCAGACTGGCTGGTTTCGTTCAGGGCTTCGGCATACATCAGCAACACATCGGCATACCGGAGCACGTACCAGTTATCCTCCGAATCGTTGTTGACCGTGGGCGGGTCGAGGTATTTGCGGATGTAATAATAATCGACCTTGACCCCCTGCGCATTGGTATAACTGGTGGCAAACGATACGCTTTTGCGTATATCGCCTGCCTCAAAGGCGCTTTCCAGATCTGTAGTGACCTGATTATTACCCGCGCCGCCAAACTGAATCACTGCGTTGCCCGAATTTTCGGGCGCATACTGGTTGGCCCAGTTACTGCCTTCACCGAGATTTCCTTTCTTATACTGCACCTCAAAAATAGACTCACGGCTGTTCTTGTTGGCCGGCTTAAACAGATCCGCATAGACAGGCAGCAGGCTGTAGGTGTTAGCGTCGATCACTTCTTTTAGCTTGGTGGCCGCTTCGGGGAATTTTCGCTGCGTTAGCAACACTTTGCCCAACAAGGCCTTGGCCGCACCACGCGTAGCCCGGCCGACGTCGGCCCCGGTATAGCGTTCGGGCAAAACCGCCTCCGCCTCGGTCAGGTCTTTGGTAATCTGCGCATACACGTCGGCGACCGGTGCCCGGCCGTAGGTGTACCCCTGTAGCGGATCGGTGATCTCCGTAACGACCAGTGGCACCGCGCCAAACGACCGTACCAGATTGAAATACATTAGCGCGCGCAGAAACTGAGCTTCGCCCGCAATCCGTTTTCTTAAGGTCTCGTCCATAGGTACGCCCGCCAGCCGGTCGAGGATACTATTGGTACGGTAAATACCCCGATAGCCATCGCTCCAGCGGGTCAGCAAAAACGGGTTGGTGGTGCGGAGGTAAAATTTATCGAATTCATCCTGATCGGTCACCGAGCCCGACAGTACAGGGCGGGTGTCGTCGGAGGGGATTTCGGCAAACACGTAGTTCTGCCCGTACTGCCCATTCGCCTGCAAAGCGCCATACGCCGCGTTGAGAGCGGTGAGCATGTCGGACTGGGTTTTGTAGAAAGAAGAGGTCCCCACCGCCGACACGGGCGACAGGTCCAGAAATTGGTCTTTGCAGGCTGTCAGGCTAAGTGTCAGCAGGCCCAAAAGAATATGTTTCGTCTTCATCGGAGAATATGAGTGAAAAGTGAAAGCGCAACCGCTTGCCATTCAGTTGGGGACGGTCAGTCCCGCCAGTCGGCTTCGTTGCCCTGATCAGAACGGTTAAAAACCCAGGTTCAGGCCCACGGTGTAGGTACGTGCCAGCGGATACGAACCATAGTCGACGCCACCCGTCAGCGGCCCTTCGTAGCCACTCACTTCGGGGTTGTACGACAGATACTTCGAGAACGTGATAGCGTTTTGCACACCGGCATACACCCGCACCGACTGCACTTTTATCTTCTTGAGCACCGCGCCAGGTACGTTGTAGCCCAGCGTGATGTTCCGAATACGGAAGTACGACGCGCTTTCGACCCACCGGCTCGACACCTGATTGTTGTTGCCCGTACTCCGGGTGTTGGCCCGTGGGGTTTTGCCATCGCCGGGAGCTTGCGCCGACTGCCAGCGATTCAACACCGTCGATAAGGAGTTGGCGTTGCCTTCCAGGTTTTCGTGGAACCGACGCGACAGATTCAGAATTTGACCACCCTGTACACCCTGCGCCACAATGTTCAGATCGAACCCTTTGAAGGAGAGCGAGTTGGTGATGCCGTAAATGAAATCAGGCTGGTTGTTGCCGATCAGCGTGCGGTCGTCGGCGTTCAGTTTACCGTCGTTGTTGACATCCGCAAATTTCACGTCGCCGGGGCGGCTGTCGGCAAAGTGCGGATAGCCGTCCAGTTCAGCCTGCGTCTGGAAAATACCCAGTTGCTGGTAGCCGTAAAAACTACCCAGCGGTTGGCCGATCACCGTGATGTTGGTCTCGCCCACGCCCGTACCGCTGCGGATGGCGTCGCCCGTGGGCCCGAGTGCCAGCACTTTGTTGCGGTTGAACGACAGGTTGAGGTCTGTTGTCCAGCTAAATCCGGTGCCGGTACCGTTGATGTTACGGGTCGATAGGGCAAACTCCATCCCTTTGTTTTCGACCTGACCGATGTTACGAACGGCCGTCGAGAAACCCGTCAGCGTGGGCACCTGCACCGACAGCAACAGGTCCGTTGTGATGCGTTGGTAGTAGTCGGCACTGAAGCTGATGCGGTTCTGAAACAACCCCAGATCCAGACCAATGTCGGTTTGGCGGCTCTTCTCCCAGCCCAGTTGCGGATTGGCAATACTGCTGGTTGCCAGCCCGTTGACCAACGCGTTGCCGAGGGCATAGTTGTCTTTGCTCAGTACACCGATGGCCGGATAATTGGACGTAAAGGCGTTGTTGCCCGACAACCCGTAACTAGCCCGGAGTTTCAGGTCCGAAATCACGGCCACCGATTTCATGAAAGGCTCTTCGATAATCCGCCAGCCAACCGACGCCGAGGGGAACGTTCCGAAGCGACTAGTTTGCCCAAACCGCGACGAGCCATCCCGCCGAACCGAGGCGTTGAACAGATACCGGTCTTTGTAATTGTAGGTGACGCGGGCAAAATATGAAGCCAGCGACCACTGATTGCGCGTTGAGGTGCCGCCCGTAATGGTCCCCGCGTTGACCGTTCTGACAATGTCATTGGGGAAATTATTGGCCAGTACCTGATTTTCCTCAAAGTCGTTCCGCTGCGATTCGAGGCCTACGAGAGCATCCAGGTGATGCGTCGTGTTGAGGTCTAGGGTATAGTTCAGCGTGTGGTTGGTCACCCAGTTGATATTCTGCGACGTGTAGGCTGAGCCGGTGCTGACGTTAGGCGGCAGCAGCTGATTCAAAGCGATGGCCGACGTCTGGTACTGATTCTGGCGCAGGTAATTCAGGTCGCCACCCAACGTACCCCGATACCGCAACGATTTCCAGATCGCCAGCTCGGCGTAGGCATTACCCAGCAAACGGAGTTGCGTAACCCGGTTGTCGACCTCCGTGATGTTGGCCACCGGGTTGGTGATGCCCGGCCAGTCGTAGGGGGCTGCGTAAAAAGCCTGCGAGTTGTAAGTAACACCGTTGGCCTGATAGATGGGAATGAACGGTGGTAGCGATAAAGCCGCGTTGATCACCCCGTTGCCAGCCCAGTGTCCGTCGGAATTGACGCGCTCTTCAGCCATGAATGTCGGGCTAAAGCTCAAGCCTATTTTCAGCTTCGGCGACAGTTGGGCGTCGATGTTTGACCGCACGGTATAGCGGTCGATGCCCGATTTTTTGATGACGCCGTCCTGCTTCAGGTAATTACCCGAGACGAAATACTGCACCTTTTCAGTACCGCCCGAGGCCGACAACTGGTAGTTGCTGATGGGCGCCCGCCGGAAGATCATGTCCTGGTAATCATAGGTCGTCAGACTGGACGGGTTATCGAAATTTACACCCGCAAACTCCCCCCGCGGATACCGATACCGCTGACCAGCAGGCCGGGCGCTGTTTGGGTCGGCCGCCGACGAGCCAGACACCCGCTCCAGGTAAGCGGTGTTGAACGCCTCCTTCGAAAACTCGGCAAACTGCTGCGCATTCAGCAAATCCATTTTCTTGCTGACTTCCTGGATGCCGGTGTAATAATCGAAGTTGATCCGGCTCTGCCCCGATTTGCCCCGTTTGGTCGTGACCATGATAACGCCGTTAGAGCCCCGCGAACCGTAAATGGCCGTCGCCGACGCATCTTTCAGCACGTCGATCTTGTCGATATCATTGGGATTCAACTGATTCAGCCCCCCAGCGTTGGTAAGTCCCCCCGAGTTGATGGGTTGACCATCGATCACCACCAGCGGCCCGTTCCCCGCACTGATTGAGCCAAGCCCCCGCACTTTAATCGATGGCGCGTTGCCCGGTGCACCGGTGTTCTGCTGAATCAATACCCCCGGCATCCGGCCCGTGAGCCCCTCAACCACGTTTGTAACCGGCTGATCCTTGATGCTTTGCGTTTGGATGGAGGCTACCGAGCCCGTCAGCTCGCGGCGGTTCTGGGTGCCATACCCCACCACGACCACTTCGTTCAGCGTTTTGTTATCGCCCGCCAGAGCCACATTTACCGACGTTCGGTTGCCCACCACTACTTCCTGAGAAGCATAGCCGATGAAGGAGAACACGAGCGTCAGGTTATTACCTGCATTCTGGTCAGGTACGTTGACGCGGTAGTTCCCGTCGCCATCGGTGGTAGTACCTCGGCTAGTGCCTTTTACCACCACACTCACACCGGGTAAGCCGCCGCCCGTAGCCTCGTCGGTAACGCGGCCGCTCACGACCTGATCAACGGCGGCAAGGGTCAACGTCTTGCCTTGCCCTTGTCCGGGCTGGCCAACCTCCTGTTGGTTCGTAACCGTGATGATACCCGGCTGCAACAAAGGCAGTTCGGTGGCATTGCCCAGCTTCCTGGGCTGAGTTTCGGCCACGATGATGTATACGCCTTTTTTTACCCGGTTATACCGTAAGCCCTGATCACCCAGAATCTTGGTCAGATTACTTTCCAGCGAAGCCGACAGGTCAACCATACCGACATTTACCAGATGGTCGCTCACCAGCCGGTCTTCAAACAGAATATCGACCTGATAGCGTACCTTGAACTGGTTCAATACCTCGCGGAGTTGACGTATCTGGGGCCGGGCCGTCTGATGCGTCGTTCGGGCAAACACTTTTGTCGTTGCCACAAATTGTGCCTGACCCGTATGGCCAGCCCCCAACAAAAGCGGGAGCACCGAGGCACAGAATAAGCGTACAGAGTACATCATGTTAGTGATTGGTTTTGTGGTTTAGCCTTATTCCGTGAAGGAGACACGGTCGTTGTCGCGGATATAATTGATTTGTAACAGCTGGGCGATCAGTTGCAGTAACTCATTGGCATTCTTGGCAGTAAAGGAACCCGATATAGTCCGGTTGCCTAACTGCACATTGTCAAGTGTAACGGTAAGGCCATAGTTGTCGTGGAGCATCTCAGCGATTTCCCGTAACGAGGTTTGCTCAAAGTCGAACCGATGATCTTTCCAGGAAGCCATGGCCTCCGGGTGAGCCGTTCGGGTCAGGTCCAGCTTGCCCTGCCGATTGAGCGTTACCAGGTCGCCGGGCTGCATCATCAGGGGCGGGTCTGTTTCCTGTTGGGTGGTTAGTTGAACCCGGCCCGACCGCAGCGCCACGCGGGTAGCCCGGTCCCGGCTGAATACGGTGAACTGAGTACCTAATACAGTAACATTCAGCCCTTTGGGCGTCACGACCACAAATCGCTGGTGGTTAGGCAAATGCCGGACCGAGAAGTCAGCTTCGCCCGTTAGTTCGACCGTTCGCGGGTTTCGATGAGCCTCATCGCTGACCAGCGTCCATTGGCCAAAGCCAAACCGGGGGTATCGCAATGCCGAATTGGCGTTTAGTGTCACCGCCGAGCCATCGGGCAGCGTCAGGCTGCGGGTTTCGCCAAATCCAGTCTGAACGGTCTGGTAAAGGAGCGTATCGCGAAACCGCCAGCCCCCGGCCAGCAGCACCAGTGCAACCGACGCCGCCAACAGCCCGCGCCGTTTTATTTCCCAACCCGCCCGACGAATCGTCCATGGCTTTACCTGGCTGGCTGTTTCCTGTTCGCCCTCCAACGATGCATTGTCAATACGCTGCATCGTCTTTGCATACATGGGTTCCCATTCGACGCTGAGCTGTAGGTGCCCCTGCTCCCACTCGTGCAGCCAGTGGTAGTATACGTCCCGATTGTCGGGTTTTGCCAGCCAGTCTTCCACCGACTTCTTTTGTAACGGACTTACCCGACCAGAGAAGTAGTCGAACAGGACCGCTTTGTTAACGAGGTCTTGCATAAATGACAGATAACCTGCTCAGCGCAGGCGGAGGAGGTTTTGGATGCTAGAAGGAAAGAAGATACAGGAGCGCTGTTGGCAGAAACACCCGGCGCAGGGCCTGAAGGGCACGGGCCATGTGGGCTTCGACGGTCTTGAGAGCCAAACCCAGTTCATCCGCGATTTCCTGGTTTTTTCGGTTTTCAAACCGGCTTAACAGAAAGACACGCTGGCACTGCGGTGGTAATTCATGAATGACTTTTTCGACCTGCTGAAAGGTCTCGTCATATTCGATAAGCGTCTGAGGCGTTTCGTCCTGCCCGGCTTCGTTAATACCCTCCAGAGACGTGGGCGCACGGTGCTGGGTCAATTCGTCGCGCAGGTAGTTGAAGGCCCGATGCCGGACGGCGGCATATAGGTACGTTCGGTAGCTGTACTGAACAGTAGCGTATCGTTCCGATTTCCAGAATTGATAAAACACCTCGGCCACGATGTCTTCGGCTACCTCACGGGTATACACAAAGCGTACGGCATGACTGCACAGCGAGCCATAATACAGCCGGAATAAGGCCTCAAACCCTTTTTGGGGCGAATAAGCAAAGGCGGCACGAACCAGATGCTCGTTATCAACGATAACGGTTGCCCGCTCTGCGTCGGGCCTGACGGGTCGTAGGTGATGGCCTGCATTCGGGGTAGAGTCACCTTCTGGGTTTGACATTGGCTGGCTGGTCAGGTGCCTGTATGACACGAAGAATCAATCTTACCCTTAGTCGGATACTACCTATTCTTAAATATATTCTTTCTTTTTTCACAAAATCCCATCCGTAAGGATCTCCAGCCCCCAACGATGGGATTGTCAATGTTCAAGTAGTGAGTTGACTCTTGTTTTTAACGTGTTCCTATAAGCTGGACACGGCTCAATCGGCCTCCGTGACCTTACCACCAACCACGAACGTTTCGCCTATCCCCAGTTTTTCGGCCATGTAGTAGGCCGCGAAGTTGAACGGCACGATGGTATGCAGGATCGAGAAATGCTCGTCTAGCTCTGGGGCTTCCACCGTGAATACGTGAGCACCCGCCTTCGCAACCATTTCCGACAGGCGCTGGGTACGTTCGTAGGTTGCCCCTTTTGCCATAATCTGGATGACGATACTGTTGTGGGCGGTTTCCTTCGGGCCGTGGTCGTATTGCGCCATAGGCAGGCCGTGAAAATTCAGCTTCGTGCTTTCGCTCAGGATCAATGCCGCCTCGTAGGCCGTACCGACATTAGGGCCACTACCCGTTACGTACATACCGTGGATGGGGTATTGATTCCGTACCGCCAGTAGCTGGTCGGCGAGGTGTTGGCCCTGCTGCCGATAGTGCTCAAACCTGTCGGCGAGCAGGGTCACGGAGGCTTCGGGCGAAAAGCCAAAGCCTTTAAACAGCGATACCAGCGTGTTTACGTACGTTTTCGACGACGAATAGTGCTCGTCGCCCGCCAGAATAGGCAACACACGGGCCACGTTCGGGGCCGTACACAGGTCGCTGTCGGTGTAGTTGGAGACGGCCACGTACTGGTCGAACAGGTCGCGGCACCAGAGCACTTCACTGCTTCGCCCCGACTGAGACAGCAGCACGGCCATCGGCTCTTTTTTTCCACGAGCCAGGTAGTAATAGTACTCCGAGGCCAGCTCGGGGTTAATGGGTACGCCCATGTACTTAAACGCCAGCGGAGCAAAGTACGACGAGCCCATGCCCAGGTACGTTACGTGCAGCGGCAGCGGCTCAACCGGGTTGTTCAAGGCATCGATGGCGCGGGCAGGAATCTCTAGAATTTCGTTCAGAACTGGGTTCATTGGTTTTACGTGTGTGGTTAACGTGGGGCAATGTCTGGCGTCGCGACTACTTTCTCTTTTTCGTAGGATAGCGTCAGGGCTCCGACGATGGCGAGGGCAATGCCCAGCGATTCGATTAGGGAAAGACTTTCGTGCAGAAAAATAATGGCTAGTATGATCGTAAATACCGGTTGCAAAGCTCCGGCAATGGTCGTCACTTTAGAGGCTTTTCCTTCGGCACTGTAGGCCGCGAAACTGGCCAGTACACCCAGTCCATTCAGCATACCGGCCAGCGAACCAAGACCCAGCGTTGTAGCCGAAAGCCTTAGGTCGACAAGGCCAAATGCCATGAATACCAGCGCAATAACTGCCGACGAGACAATGAAACTGACGTACGACCATTCAGCCGAAATGTGGTTGGTCGTTTCTTTCTGGGCGGCGCTGAACACACCCCAGAAGAACAGGGCAATGAGCGAATAGAGCAGCCACCGACGGTCGGCCCCGGAATCAAGGCCGAGGGTTTGGAAAAAAGCCGCCGGGTCATCGAACAGCAACGATTCGCCGGATAGCATCAGCACGGCAGGAATAGCCAGCAGAATGCCAACGCCGTTGATCCAGTTCAGCTTTTCCTTGAACACCAGCAGGGCTATGCCGATCGTAACGAGCGGATACAGGTTCGTGACGGGGATAACGATAGCCGCCAGTCCACCCGCTGTAAACGCCTGATACACGGCCACGTTGCCGATCACGGCCAGTACGCCCGCCACCAGGCCCCAGACGATCCCTTTTCGATTAGGCTGGGTACGTCTGACTTTGTTGAGAATCAGGGGCAGGGTAACCAGCATGCCGATACTAAACAGCAGGTGATTCGTAAACGGACTGACCTGATCTGAAATCAGTTTGGCCACCACGCCCCAGGTTCCCCAGAAAAACGCGGCCGCTATTGAATAGATAATCCAGGGATGCATTGGTAAAGAGATAAAGAGTGAGTGAGTAAGCAAGAGAGAGTGACAGTCTGTGCCGGTGACAGCCCGCCTTCTTTCACGCGTTGAAAAGCGCCGCACTGCCCAGAATACCGGCTTGTTCTTCCAGTGCTGATAGAACAATGCTGGTTTTGTAGGCTTTGAACGGATGGAGTAAAGCAGGGGTATACAACTGCTCCGTCACGGTATCGCCAAACACCGTTCGTAGGCCTTTGGCGATACCCCCGCCCAGCACAATGATGTCGGGCGCGTACAGATTGACGTAGTTATCGATCCCCGTTTTCAGATAACCGAGGTATTCCTGCACGATGGCGGCTGCGTGACTATTACCACCCTGCTTTTCGTTGAAAATCGTTTCGGCAGTCGCGGGCAGGGCTGGGTACGTTTGCAGCCAGCCGTGGCGGGTGGCGATATGAACCAGACCACTTGCCGAAACGAGCGATTCGAGACAGCCTGTTTTGCCACAGTAGCAGATTGTGTCGTTGGTCGTGATGGTCATGTGCCCACCCATATGCGCATAAGGCAATGGCCCGTCGAGCTTACCGCTGATCGTAAAGCCCAAGCCAAGGCCGGTTCCCAGCGTGAGGACCAGCACGCGGTCATGGTCCTTTCCCTGCCCGTACAGCGCTTCGCCCAGAGCTACTACCCGCGCATCGTTGTCGAGCAGGCAGGGCAGTTCATGTTGCTGACGGATATAAGGGGCCAGCGGGTAATCCTCCATGAATTCGAGGAACCCGTAGGTCGAATCCACGACACCACTGGCGAAAACAAAACCCGGCACGCCGATGCCCACGCCCGCCAGCTGGGTACGTTCGGCGGCGGCTCGGGCTTTGAGCTGGCCGATAGCTTCACCGATCCGCTGCAGAAACCGCTCCCCGTTTTTGGTCTCCGTGGGCGTAACGAGCATGGCCTCTACCTCGCCGCTGCTCAGGTTGACCAGTCCGATTTTGGTTCGGGTGCCGCCAATATCAATGCCGATTGCCAGTCTGGTCACCACAAAATCAGTTTGTCAGTTGCAGTCGATAGGTACTGAGTTGCGTCGGGGCCAGCCGGACGTTCAACTGCCTGCCGCCGGGTTTCAGTTGCAGCTCATTGGTTTCGATATGCGTGGTCTGCCAGGCTTGCCGAATGGGCATAGCTGCCGTCAGGGTTGGGGTAGCAGCCTGTCCAGGTACGTTCCAGAGGCGGGTAATCAGCCCCTGATCGATTCCCTCTTCGCTGGGTTTCACGCCCCAGAGCAGCACGTTCGGGTTATCCGTTTTCAGGAGTGAATACGTCGGGGCCGGGTACGTGTCTGCCGGACCGGTGACCAGCCCCGTTACCAGGGGGTTCTGGTGTTCGAGCGAAAATCTCATCGCTGTAACCGGGTCGAAACTGGCCGAATGGGTGGTCAGCGCAAACTGGTACAGAAAGCCAGTTTCGCCATTCTGCCCGCGAATACCCAGCACACCTTTATCTTCAACTTTGGTATCGACCTGCCCACCCGCCAGCGCATGAAGCTGCGGCGAGCTGCCCCATAATGAATCGATGGTGCTTTGGCCAAGCTTAAAGAAGCTGCAATCGACGTTCGAAAGCGTGATGCCGTACGTGGCCCGGCCGTAGGTAGGTTCGCTCAGGTCGGCAAAATGGTTGAACGTTTGCCAGTCGAGCCGGGCGTTGCGGGCGGCGTAGTGCCCCCCCTGCGTTTCTTTTTTGGCCGTCAGAATAGCGCCCAGCTCTTCGTGATGCGTAGTGGGGTTGGTCAGGTTAAACGAAAACGACCACGTTTTTACATCCTTGAAATTGGCCCGAATGCTGTCTTCGATCTCGATACGGGACGGGGCGGTCGGTCTGCCGTTGCGGCTGTTGGCAAACAGGGTTACCCGCACCGTGTGGGGTACCGGAAATGGCGACACGGCTTTCAGTGTCACCGATACTGGGCCCACGTTTTCGACCACGACGGGGTTGCCTGCATTGATATCCTCCACGCCCAGATCGTTCACGTATTTGCCGTTGAGTGCCTTCACCAGTTGGCGATTGTTCGCCTTTTGGTCGTAGAGCTCCGTGATGGCCCCCGACCGGCTGAGGCGTAACCGGTACGCACTGTTGCTGATGTATTCCGGTCCGCCGTTGCGGCCCGAAACCGTGGCGGCCACGGGGCGGGGCGTGGGTTTACCGGGAGCCAGTTCAAATACCCGGTAGCCAACCGATGGGATGTTCTCGGCCCAGATACGCAGAAACCGGCGGCCACCTCTGGTAATCAGCTGGCTGGCCACTTCTTTTTTTGTCGACAGATCGATTACCCGAATAGGGTACGTGCCGGTGTAGGCCAGATCGGCAACGTCATCACGGACCCAGCTAAGTGGGTTGAAGACATAGAACCGAGTGTTGGCTGCTTTCTTGAGTTGATTCCCCAGCGTTTTGGCAGCCAACACGAACAACGAATCGACATAGCCCGTAATCTGATGCTGAATCTTGTTTTGCCAGGTGGCCCGCACAGGCTGTTTCACCGGGCCGTCGGCCGTCCAGTTGTGTTCCCAATACATCCCGAACGATTCCCAGGCCAGCTCTTTAGCCGCTGTCAGGTGATTGGCGAAGTCGGGTTTCTTCAGCGCCACCAGCGAGGCCAGCGCTTCAGCCGCCCGCAGCTTTTCTGTTGACCGACGTACCCGGGCGGTGGTTTCGTTCATAGACGCGCAGTACAGATCCCATTCGTTGCCGTAGCTCACCGTTTCAGCCGCGAGGTTTGGATAGCTCCGGGCTACGTCTTCGAAGAAGTCTTCTTCGTTCGACACCCGCACCTTCCGGGTTGGGGTTGTTGCGTTGCGGGCCGCTTCGATAAACGGGTTAGAGACGAAGGTCGCCAGATCGTCCCAGCCATAGCCAAACGCCCCGGCGACCCTGAACGGGTACGTTGAGTTGGCAGAAACCGTGTCGCACAGGGCATCCAGTTTGTCAATGACCCGGCCGATTTCTTCGGTCTGACTGACGCCCGCGGGTCTCTTTTTGGGATACAGCCGACATTCGGCATAGCCTCCAAGCGGAGCGGTTGTTTTTTCGTTGTACGTATACCATTTCATCAGCACGCCCGACCCGTCCAGGCCGGCGTAGCGGTAGAGTTGATGACGGCGGTTATCGCGGTACTCGTAGGTCATCTGACTGCCGTAACCGCCGATTCCCTTGTAGCTGAATTTGGCGCCCGAACCCGCCCAGAGTGCGCTCAATCCCAGCGGAATGGTGTTGTTCTCCATCGTCTGCGCCAGCCTGAACCGAAGGTTGTGGGTACGTTCCAGGCTACCGGCGTAATACATGCCGCGCAGCACGGCTTCTGTCGGTTGTGCGCCATAGGTGCTCACCAGCGTATTGAGCGGGCTGCTGATATGCCCTGATTTGATGGCCGCCATGAGCCGGTTGAACTGGGCTGGTGAGCGGTATTTCTGGTAAGCGCGCAACCAGTAGCTCCCGTCGCAGTTGAAGCGTGCCTGAAAATCAGCGGGGTTGCTGCGGGTCGAGTCGATCTGGTGGAGATAGAAGTCGAGCATGTGCACAAACGCCGAGTCGTAGGTAGCTTCGTTTGCCGTCCACATGTAATCGGTATGATCGTCGTTGGCGATGTATAAACGATTGACAGGCTGACTTTTAGCCGAGAAGAAGCTGGCGTACAAGGCAAGAAAAAGAGCGCATTTTTTCATGAAGTTCAGTGGCGCTGCAGTTGTATGCAGATTTCGGATCGAATACTATTTCAGCTTTACCCGCCCAGGTATGCGTTTGTAAAACAGGGCAGTTTCTACTTTTTCCCTGTTTGGCAAGCTCAACTTCTTGTATAGTGTCGCGTAATCACGTTTTCGCTCGACCGCTTACATGAAGTAAGTATTAGTACCAAGCTACCATTACCCCCTTTTGGCTGTCGAGTTTGACGGCACTCAGACTTGGTTGATTTCGCCATTGTAAGCTTCCCCCAAAAACCCCTACTTTTTCCTGAAAGAGAAGACAACTGAAAGCAAACCGATTTAGCGAGGCCTAAATCGTGACGGTCCGCCGCTGCGGTTATCCTTAAACGAAAACCGGCTGGCCAAACCGTAGTGCAAACTGCCCGCGGTAGCGTTAGTGACTTGTTGAGACACCTTCTGAAAGATCCTTCCCAAGACCCAGCATAACAGGAACTATGTTTGGTGCTGCGGTGGCTCATCGTCAATGCGTTAACGGTTGTCATCCCCAATAACCTTCACCCCCAAAAATGAAATTTATTGATGGTTTTGCCATATCTGTCGAATTGTGTATGTTTGACACATATTTCTGTTCGTTATAATTATTGTGAACGCTTAAGAGGCTTATGGAGGCTTATTACCACAGTAGTCGCATTCTGGTGGCTTTAGACTGCATCATCTTCGGCTTCGACGGTGAAACCCTGAAACTCCTGCTCATCAAGCGAAATTTTGAACCCGAATTTGGGCGGTGGTCGCTGATGGGTGGGTTTCTCAACAAGAACGAAGACCTCCACGACGCCGCTACCCGCATTCTGTATACCCTGACGGGTCTGCACACGAATTACCTGGAGCAGCTTCAGGCTTTCGGAGCCGTCAACCGGGACCCGGTCGAGCGGACGTTGTCTGTAGTCTACTATTCACTGGTGAACATCTACGATCAGGATCCGGCCGCTCTCAAGGCGCACAATGCATCCTGGATTGATCTGGCGAATAAACCTGCCCTCATCTTCGATCATGATCAGATGGTAGAGGCGGCGCTCCGGCAGTTGCGCTACAAAGCAGCGTTGTACCCCGTCGGGTTCGAACTGCTACCCGAAAAATTTACGGTGCCTCAGTTGCAGAAACTCTACGAAGCCATCTACAACGTAAAGCTCGACCGGCGCAATTTCAGTCGGCGTATTTTATCGACGGAGCTACTGCTCGGGACGGGCGAAAAAGACACTTCGTCGGCCACGAAAAAGGGGCAGCTTTATCGACTAAACGAACAGAAGTACCACGACTACCTGACCGGCTACCAGTCTTTTCTACCCGAATTTACCGAACTCACCCTCTCCTAGCGTCCTGTACAACGATTCCTGTCCAGGTACGTTGACACGTACCCAATACACAAAAGCAATCGCCTCACTGACACCCTGCGTTTGATCAGCCAACACGAATAAAACTCAGCTTCACAAAGTGAGAAAGTGACGACAAACTAGTTGCATTTTTTCTTCACTCCGCCACAAGCCACGCCAACCAAAGCCGCCCAATTTTGTCGATACAGATTATGTACTGGCAATCCGGAACCTGCTCCTTATAAAACCGATAACTTCCGTTATTTTCGCTCCTATTATTTCTCCGAATAGTCATGAATTCTCAACTACAAGACCAAACGTTATGGCAAACATACCGGGCGGGCGATAAACAGGCATTGGGCTTACTGGCCGAACGCTACTATCGCATGTTGAGGCACTATGGCACTAAATTCATGGTGGACGAGGCGGTCATCGATGACTGCATTCAGGAATTATTTCTACAACTCTGGCAAAATCGCTTTCATATTAACCCCACCGAATCGGTAAAACATTACTTATTAAAGGCGCTTAGACATCATATTTTACAGCACTTACGGCAACAAAAGCGATTCACAAACGAAGACATTGATTGGGATAGCTCAGTCGATGAAGTAACCGATTCGGAAACCCTATTGATTCAGCATGAGTCGCTGGTTACGATGACGCGTACCATCAAGACGCAGTTGGATTCCCTGCCCACCCGTGAGCGCGAAGCCCTGTACCTGCGTTTCTACGACAACCTGTCGATACCGGAGATCGCCGAGGTCATGAATATTAACAGACAGTCGGTATCAAACTTTCTACAAAAGGCCTTAGGCAAGCTCCGTAAAAGCTGGTCTGTGCACAACACCGAGGATTTGCACTTTTTTTAAAAAAAGTTGCGCCCGAGAGGGTATGCCTGGCTACGAACTTCATACTATCTAGGAAAATAGTAGCAAAGTTCAATGAGCTTCCCTCCCGAAGAGCTGTCAACCGTTGAAGACTTTTTAAGTAACGAAGCCTTCCGGGTCTGGATGCTCGACCGTAGGCCCGAAGATCGGGCACGATGGCTTGACTGGCTGACGCAGCACCCCGACAAACGAGACGTTTATGAGCAGGCTGTCGCTACCTTCCTGGTGATTCAGGGTGAGGCAGTTATCCCGTCGGAAAGCGACCTGAAAGCGAAAGCTGAGGCCATTGTAAACCGGCTCGATACGCCCACGGTTATTCGTCCGATCTGGAACCGGCAGTGGGTTCGGTGGGCCGCGGCGATCGCCCTGACGAGCCTGTTTGCTTGGTGGCAGTTACCTAACTTCAGGTCTCTTGCAACCAACGGGCTGACGCGGGGCGCACAGGTTTCTGACGCGGATTGGCAGGTAGTGAAAAACGAAACGAGCGAACCGTTGGTAACCCTGCTTCCAGATGGCTCATCGGTTCTACTGGCAGAGGGTAGCACCTTGCGTTACCGAAAGCAGTCGAACCCAAAACTCCGGGAGGTTTTTTTTGAAGGCGATGGCTTTTTCGAAGTCGCTAAGAATCCAGCAAAACCCTTTATTGTCTACACCAACAACGTCGTTACGAGGGTAGTAGGCACTAGTTTTCAGGTACGTTCTTTTGAGAAAGAATCGACCGCTTTTGTAAAAGTAAAAACGGGTAATGTGATCGTATCACCCATCGCAGAACCCGATAAGCCTGTTTCGTTAACTGTGAACCAGGAATTTACCCTTAAGCCTTCGAGTAAATCCGTTACTGTCCATAAAAATCGCTCGTCTGACGAAGAAATTTCTACGATAACAACTCAGCAATTTTCATACGATTACGTACCGGTTTCAACCGTACTCGATCAACTGGAAACGAGCTACCACATTCCCATTGACTATGATCGTGACCAGCTCAAAAACTGTACGTTTACCGGCCAACTTGATGACGTGCCGTTCCGGGAAAAAATTCGCTTAATCTGCCTGACAATTGAGTCAACGTTCGACGTTACCGATCATCAGGTGGTCATTCATAGCCAGGGTTGTAATTGATCGTTCTGTTAACCTTTAATCAAGACACTATGCGATGACGTAAGCTCTACCTACGAGACTAAAAAAAACGGGCGATAGTGCTACCAACACTACCGCCCGTGCATTTCCCGATTACTGTGCCTCTCATAACACATTCCCTTATCGACGGGGAACGGGATTCTTTTGTCATTTTCTTATCAGGAAAAACAACAAAACGTACAAACATATGCATTCCCCTCTATTAGCAGGTAGCTCCTGGCCCAGGATCATCAAGATTTCCAGCCTGTTGCTCGTCTTTGCCCTCTGCATCGTAAATATCGGTCTTGCCTTTGATAGCAAAGCCCAGGAATTACTCGACCGGCGGGTGACCATCTCCGTCCAGAATCAGGACATCGAGCGCATTATCAAACGACTGCAGGAACAGGCCAACGTACAGTTTCTCTTCAGCCGGGAGATTATTCAGTCGAAGCGTAAAGTAAGCTATCAGGCCAAAAACGAACAGTTGCACGTGGTGCTGAATCAGTTGCTGACGCCATTGAACCTCAGCTACGAAGTGGTTGGGCAACAGATTGTGCTGAAACGGAGCGTGGCTCCGCTTTCGGTCTCGCCTCAGCAAACGACCACCACCGATGCAGCAGCCAGCGTTGATCAGGCACGTGACATTCAGCTTTCGGGCCGGGTCGTGGGCGAAAACGGCGAAGGGCTACCGGGCGTGAGTATCCAGATCAAATCGACCGTGCGCGGCACAACGACCGATGCCAACGGCAACTACCGCCTGACCGTACCCGAGCAGCCCGGCACCGTGCTGGTGTTCTCCTTCATCGGCTACGTGTCGCAGGAAGTGACGGTTGGCAGCCAGACCACCATCAACATTACGCTGGCAGCCGACAACAAAACCCTCAACGAAGTCGTGGTGGTTGGTTATGGTGTTCAGCGCAAGCGGGACGTTACGGGCTCTGTGGTTTCGGTGAATGAAGCCACGTTGAAAGAAGTACCCGCTCCTAACCTGATCAATCAGTTAAAAGGTCGCGCAGCGGGCGTAACGATCGTAAGCAATGGGTCTACTCCCGGTAGCCAAGGTTCTATTCGTATCCGCGGTAACCGTACGCTCACCAGCGGTCAGGGATCAGCGAGCGATGGGGCCGATGGCCCGCTGGTTGTGGTGGATGGTATACCGTATGGTGGCCTGAACGACATCAACCCAGATGATATTGCGAACCTGGAAATCCTGAAAGATGCGTCGGCAACGGCGATCTACGGGTCACGGGGTGCGGGTGGCGTTATCCTGATCACCACCAAGCGTGGTAAAATAGGAAAGCCCGTGTTCACCTACGACGGCTATCATGGCATCACGTCCATCATGGGCAAATACAATGTCATGAATGGTCCCGAATATGCTCAGTTCAAGCAGGATGCCGCCAAGTACAACCGGACGGCTCCCGGCACCACCGCCTACCCGCTAACGATCAAAGAGCAGGAAGCGCTGACCAATGGTGTTTCTACAGACTGGCAGGGGTTGATCTACAAACCCGGTTTCAATACCAACCATCAGTTGGGTATGCAGGGCGGTACCGAGAATACACAGTATTCGATGGGCCTTGGTTATTTCAACGAGACCGGGATTATCCCCAGCCAGAAGTTTGAGCGTTACACCATACGGGCCACTATCGATCAGCGCATCGGCAAAAGCATCCGGGTTGGTTTGAACACGCTCAACACGCTTACCTACACCAATACGCCCGGTGGTGGCGGGGTTCCGGGTGGTTTGGTTCGGTTAACGCCTTTGGCATCGCCTTATAGCGCAGATGGTTCAGTAAACCTGTTTCCGTCGGAGGGCTCGATCGATGCGGCCGGGATTAGCCCGCTGACCATCATCACGAAAAAAGACGCGTACCTGGGACGTACCCGGTCGTTGCGGACGTTCAACAGCCTGTATGGTGAGTTGACCATCCTGCCCGGCCTGCGGTACCGGTTCAACGCCGGTTTGAACTTCAGCCAGTCGAACTACAACGGCTACGGCGGACCGCTGACGTATTTCAACAACGCCACGGTTCAGTCTTCGTCAAACGCCGAGATCAGCAACACGGAGTTTTGGGATATCAACCTCCAGCATTTGTTGTATTACGATAAAACCTTCGGCAAGCACAAACTGGGCTTCACGGGGCTGTACGAAGTCACCCAGAACCACTCGCTGGGCAGCCGCTTTACCGTAACCGGGGTGCCGGCCGACTACATCAAGACGTCGAACTTCTCGCTGGCGTCGGGTCAGCCCGTAGCCAACTCAGATTTTGGTAACTCGTTTGCCGAAACGGGGCTGCTGTCCTACATGGGTCGGGTCAATTATAGCTTCAACGACCGCTATCTGCTGACGCTCACCCTGCGTCGGGATGGTTCCTCGACGCTGTCGCCTGCCAAACGCTACTTCAATTACCCGGCTGTTGGTGCTGGCTGGAACGTTATCGACGAGCCGTTCATGAAGAGCATCCCGGTGGTATCGAACCTGAAACTACGGGGTGGCTGGGGTATCTCGGGCAACCGGAACGTAGGTGCCTATGCGACTCTGGGCGCGCTTTCAGCGGGTTATTACAACTTTGGCCTTGGCACGGCGGGTCAGCAATTGGCCTACACGGTTACCAGCCTGCCCGCTACGGATCTGGGCTGGCAGTCGACTTCACAGGTTGATATCGGTGTCGACTTCGGCTTCCTGAACAACCGGATTACGGGTACGGTCGATTGGTATCTCCAGCAAACCAAAGACATTCTGCTGTCGGTACCACTGCCTCCAAGCAACGGCGCCGGGTCGACGCTGAAGAACCTGGGTCGCACGGAAGGTCGCGGTCTGGAAACCTCTCTGACGTTTGATATCTTCCGGAAGCCCGCCGGCGGGTTCAACTGGAGTGCCGACGTGATCTATTTCTTCAACCGGGAAAAAATCACTCAGCTCACCACCCCAACCGAACTGGCCAACATAGGCGCGGGTTGGTTTGTGGGGCAACCCCTCTCGGTCATTTACGACTACAACAAGATCGGGATCTGGCAAACCAGCGACCAGGGCGATGGTACGCTGGCGAAACAAACCTCGCCTGTGCAGTATCCTGGCCAGATCAGGGTGCAGGACGTCAATGGCGATGGTAAAATTGACCCTGCCGACCGGCAGATCCTGGGCAATTTCCAGCCTAAGTGGGAAGGGGGCATCACCAACCGATTCACGTTCAAAAATTTCGATGCGTCGATCGTGACCTTCGCCCGGATGGGCATGAAAGTCGTGGTTCCGTACCTCACGGGTAACTCGACGGGTTCGGGCGGATTTGCGTTCTTCAACCAAGGCCGGGTTAATCAGGTTAAAACCGACTACTGGACGGAAACAAACCCGACCAACGCCTTCCCGGCCCCCGACGCCGGTAGCGCTGTCGCCTGGTTTGGATCAACCCTTGGCTATTACGACGGATCGTTCATCAAGGTCCGCAGCATTAACCTGGGTTATACGTTCTCGAACCAGTTGATCAGGAAGGTTGGTGCCAGTTCAGCCCGCGTTTACTTCAACGCCACCAACCCGCTTATTCTGTATTCGCCCCTGGTGAGCCAGAATCTGGCGATCGATCCAGAAGGGAACGGTTATGCGTCGGGGTCGGCTACGCTCAACCCGCAGGGTGCCAGCGAGCGGGGGACTCCGGAGCGCCAGATTGCCGTCAACCTGAACAACCCACCTGTTCGGCAATTCACGTTCGGCGTAAACCTCAAATTCTAATTTTCGACACAACATGAAGACGATAAAAGTTTGGTTGACCCTTAGCCTTACGGCTGTTTTGGGATCAGGCTGCGAGAATATACTGGAAGAGAACCCACAGTCTCAGATTGTTCCTTCTTACTTCAATAGCCCGGCGGGTGTGTTGGGAGGTATTGCCGGTGTCTACAACGACATTCGGTCGCAGTGGGGCACCGAGGGTTTCACCGTTGAAATGCAGGCAGGTACCGATGAGTTTTTGCAGGGTGCCAGTTCAGGCGGCGGTCCCGCGTATACCTACAACGGCCTCAACGGGAGTAACTTCGGATCGGCCTGGGGCACTGCCTTTCAGGACATCAACACCCTGAACGGCGTGTTGCAGTACGGAGCTACCATCGATCTGCCCGAAGCGACCCGCAAGCAATACCTCGCTCAGGCTAAGTTCCTGCGGGGGTTCTGGTATTTTTATCTGGTGCAGACCTGGGGCGACGTACCACTAAGCACCTCGTTCATCACGGTTCCCTCGCAGGCGGCTTCCCGCCAGCCAGCCGCCGATGTCTACGCACAGGTTATCAAAGACCTTACGGAAGCAGCCGCTGATTTGCCCAACACGCCAACGGCGCCGTTCCTGGGTAAAGCCGCCACCAAACCCGTTGCGCAGTTGCTGCTCGCCAAAGCGTACCTGACCCGCGGATGGCTCAACAACACCGCCTCTGATTTTACGCAGGCGGCAACAATCTGCGACAACATCATTGCCAACAAAGGCACCTACGGCCTGGATTTGTGGGCCGACTATGGCGACGCTTTTGTACCCGCTAACGACTATGGCAAAGAAACCATGTTTGTGAGCGATCACGTGCTCGATCCGAAGTTTGGTTACTACACGGTGGGAGCCGGTGCCAGTGGCGGTGCGGCCCAAAACCTGACGCCCTGGTTTACGACCTGGAACTACCCAAACAATAGCGGTATCAACTCGTTCATCAATACGGCCGGGACCCTGGTAAACAGTGGTACCTCGGGTATGATCCGGGATTCGCAGTATGGCCGCCCCTATGTTCGGATGCGCCCCAACAGCGACAAGCAGAAAACAGGGGTCAATGCCGGGAAGAGCTATTTCCTCGATCAGGCCTTCACCAATCGGAATGTCGACTCACGATACGCCAACTCGTTCACTACGGTGTACATCGCCAATACGGCGGTGACCAACACAGCAACTGCCGCCAACAACAAACGCGGTATTGGCTACACTACCGTAGTTGGGGCGGATACCGCCGTTTGGCTGCCCGATGTTGAGGTAGCCGGTGCACCGCAGTTTGTCGGAACACGGCCGTTCAAAGGCATCGTCGTGCCGCCCAGCTTGTGGAACAACGGGATTTTCCCGTCGTTGAAGAAATTTATGGATCCCAGCCGGGGCGCCAACTTCAATGACCCGTCAACCCGTCCGGTGGTGCTGTATCGCTTCTCGGATGTGTACCTGACCGGCGCCGAAGCGTACCTGAAAGCGGGCGATCCAACCAAAGCCGCCGCGCTGATCAACGTGGTTCGGCAGCGGGCAGCCTTCAAAAAGACCAACACGGCAGCCCAAAACGCGGCCGCAGTAACCGCCCTGACGATCACGCCCAATGACGTAACCGTCGACTTCATCCTGGATGAGCGGAGCCGCGAGTTCTTCGGCGAATGGCAGCGTTGGCACGATCTGGTTCGTACACGCTCACTAGTGCGCCGTGTACAGGCCTGGAACCCGGAGGCAGCATCGAACATCAAGGATTACCATATGCTACGGCCCATTCCCCAAACCCAGATAGACCGTGTTGTCGACGGGCCTAAATTCCCCCAGAACACCGGCTATTAATCGTATCCATTTACGGTGAAAACGATGAAAGAGGAAGCTATTTCCTCTTTCATCGTTTTAGGCCTTGCTACACAGGCAGGTTGCCATCTGCTTATTGACTAAATAGAGGAAATTTTAGGTTATAAAGAAGAAGATAAGCTGGCTACAGCGTAGTTAATTTGATGTAGGCTAAGCAGCTTAAAACCCCGGCCCCTCCCGTTAATTATCAGCTTGTATGATCCATATTCGAAACACTAGATGGCTGGCCAAACAGTTGGTCTATTGTTTATGCCTAACCGCACCAACAGTTGGTTTTTCACAAAACAAATCCTCCCTGAAGCTGTGGTACACGGCCCCATCGGATAAAACCTGGGAGAATGCCCTACCGATTGGTAACGGCCGCCTGGGGGCGATGGTGTATGGCAACGTACCCAGAGAAACGATTCAGCTGAACGAACACACGCTCTGGAGTGGTGGGCCCAACCGCAACGATAACCCCGAGGCACTGGCGTCGTTGCCTGAAATCCGCCAATTGATCTTTGCCAACAAGCAGAAAGAAGCCGAGGCACTCGCTAACAAAACGATCATCACCAAAAAGTCGCACGGACAGCTGTTTCAGCCGATGGGCAGCTTCCACCTGACGTTCGACGGGCACGAAAACTACACCAACTATTACCGGGAACTGGACATTGAACGGGCCGTTGCCAAAACCACCTACACCGTCGATGGCGTAACCTACACGCGCGAGATCCTGGCTTCGCTACCCGATCAGGTGATCGTGATGCAGCTAACGGCGAGTAAGCCGGGCCGGCTGGCCTTTCGCGCGTCGTACTCGACACCACAAGCCAAACCGACGATCAAGACCAACTCAACCAACGAACTGACGATCGCGGGTACGGCGTCGGATCATGACGGCGTGAAAGGGCTGGTCCGTTACAAAGGCATAGCCCGGATCAAAACCCAGGGCGGCAGTTTGGCGGCCGACGATTCCACCCTCACGGTGAACGGGGCCACTACCGCCACGATCTACCTCTCCATCGCGACCAATTTTACAAAGTACAATGACGTCAGTGGCGACGAAAACGCACGGGCAGCAACGTACCTGAACAAAGCGTGGCCCAAATCATACGCAGCTCTGGTGCCTTCCCACGTGGCTGCGTATCAAAAGTATTTCAACCGGGTCACGTTCGATCTGGGTTCGACCGAGGCCGCTAACCTGCCTACCGACGAACGGCTTAAGAACTTCCGAACGGTTAACGATCCGCAGCTGGTCACGCTGTATTACCAGTATGGCCGTTATCTGTTGATCTCGTCGTCGCAGCCGGGGGGACAACCGGCCAACCTGCAAGGTATCTGGAACAATAAGATGCGCCCCCCCTGGGACAGTAAGTACACCATCAACATCAACGCGCAGATGAACTACTGGCCCGCCGAAAAAACGAACCTGGCCGAGTTGCACGAGCCGTTTTTGCGGATGGTACGCGACATGTCGGAGACCGGGCAGGAAACGGCGCGGGTCATGTATGGCGCACGCGGCTGGATGGCCCACCACAACACCGACATCTGGCGGGCAACGGGCGCTATCGACGGGGCCTTCTGGGGCATGTGGATTGCCGGTGGCGGCTGGACGAGTCAGCACCTCTGGGATCATTACCTGTACAGTGGCGACAAGACGTACCTGGCCAGCGTTTACCCCATTCTGAAAGGGGCCGCCCTGTTTTACGTCGATTTTCTGGTGGAACACCCCACTTATCACTGGCTGGTAGCCAACCCCGGCAGTTCGCCCGAAAACGCGCCGAAAGCCCACGGTGGCTCGTCGCTGGATGCCGGCACGACGATGGACAATCAGATTGCGTTCGATGTGTTTAGCAGCACCATCCGGGCCGCAGAAATCCTGAAGAAAGATGCTGCCTTCGCCGATACGTTGAAGCAACTGCGCAGCAAACTCCCGCCCATGCACGTGGGTCAATACGGTCAATTGCAGGAGTGGCTCGACGACGTCGACGATCCCAACGATCACCACCGGCACGTGTCGCATCTGTACGGCCTGTTTCCGGCGGTTCAGATCTCGCCCTACCGCACGCCGGAGTTGTTCAACGCGGCCCGCACAACACTCACGCATCGGGGCGACGTCTCGACGGGCTGGAGCATGGGCTGGAAAGTGAACTGGTGGGCTCGCTTGCAGGATGGTAATCACGCCTACACACTCATTCAGAACCAGTTAACTCCGCTGGGCGTCACCAAAGAGGGAGGCGGCACCTACAACAACCTGTTCGACGCCCACCCGCCGTTTCAGATCGACGGCAATTTTGGCTGTACGTCGGGCATCACCGAAATGCTGATGCAGAGCGCCGACGGAGCGGTTCATTTACTACCCGCCCTGCCCGACGTATGGCCCACCGGTAGCCTGGGCGGCCTGCGGGCCATTGGTGGCTTCGAGGTGGTGAACATGACCTGGAAAGACGGCAAACTAACGAAAGTCGACATCCGGTCGAACCTCGGCGGCAACTTGCGGGTACGTGTACCTAACGCCATGACACTCCGCAAGAGCAATGCACTTCGCCGGGCGGAGGGCCAGAACCCGAATCCGTTCTACCAGACCGAACCCACACCAGCCGCCATCGTGTCGGCCAAGGCAACCTTGCCAGCGCTGACCCTGAAAGAAACCCTGCTGTACGACATACCGACCCAGCCCGGCCAGGTATACACCCTGACGATTCGATAACCCCACTCCCCATTTTTTAACTTACGCACTTATGACAAAGCGAATGCAATCGATTGCAATTGGTCTGCTACTCACAACTCTCAGCTTCACCGTGTCGGCGCAGACCACCCTGGTCAACCCCATCCTGACCGGCTTTTACCCCGACCCAAGCATCGTAAAAGTGGGGCCCGATTATTATTCCGTGCATTCTACCTTTTCCTATTTCCCGGGTTTGCCCATTATGCATAGCCGCGACCTGAAAAACTGGAAGCAAATCGGCAATGTAATCAACCGCCCATCGCAAATGGAATTCATGGGCGAGCGAATGACGCGCGGGCTGTTTGCCCCGGCCATCACCCAGTACAAAGGGACGTACTACGTGACCTGCACGGATATTGATCATGATGGAAATTTTGTCGTGACGTCCAAAAATCCGGCGGGTCCTTACAGCAATCCGGTAAAAATTCCGCAGGTAAAAGGCATTGATCCCTCCATCTATTTCGATGAAGAGACCGACAAAGCCTACATCATTTATAACAGTGATGCGCCCGACCGTAAACCCCTGTATTCGGGGCACCGCACCATCCGAATGTATGAGTTTGACTACAAAAATCTGAAGGTTGTTGGCGAAGAAAAACAGTTGGTGAATGGTGGCGTCGATTTGTCTAAAAAACCGGTGTGGATTGAAGGCCCGCATATCCTAAAGCGTAACGGTTGGTACATCCTGTACGCGGCCGAAGGAGGAACTTCCGTCAATCACTCACAGGTGGCCCTGCGCAGCCGGGATGTTTGGGGGCCCTATGTACCGTTTGAAGGGAATCCGGTGCTGACGCAACGAGGCTTACCAGCCGACCGCCCCAACCCGATTACGTCGGCCGGACACGCTCAGTTTATCGAAGGTCCCGATGGTAATTGGTATTCGATTTTCTTGGCGGTACGTCCCTACGAAGGCGATTTTTATAATACAGGCCGCGAAATGTTTATTGCGCCACTGACCTGGGTCAACGATTGGCCGATGATCGAACATGGCGAAAAGGCCATTGAATACAAGTACAAAACCAACATCAAAGAAGTAAAACAGAAAGGAGCTTTACCGCAAAACGGCAACTTCGCCTACACGATGACGTTCGATAAAGGGCTTGATCTGTCGATGCTTTTTTTGAGAACGGTGGATAGTAGTTCGTTTAAAACATCAAAGGCCAATGGGCTTACGCTTAAACTCAAACCCGAAACGATTTCAGACATGGGCAACCCTTCGTTTGTGGGTAAGCGTCAACAGCATTTAACGAGCACCGCCGAAACCGAAGTACGCTTTTCACCGAAAGCAGACAATGAAAAAGCGGGGCTGGTTATTTTTCAGGACGAACGTCATTTTTACTTCGTAGCAAAATCAAAAAAGGACGATAAAGACGTGATTCAGCTATTCAAGAGCAAAGACAAAGCTTTGGAACTGGTAACCGAAGTCCCTTTAACGTCATCTGCCGCCAAAGTAGATTTCAAAATACAGTCAGAAGGGGCCTTGTATAGCTTCTATTATTCGACCGACGGCAAAAACTGGTCGTTGTTGAAAGATCAGGTCGACGGCAAGTTTTTGAGCACAAAAGCGGCCAATAGTTTTATTGGTTGCGTGTATGGCCTGTATGCCACCTCATCAGGCGAACAATCTGAGAATTCCGCTTCGTTTAGCTTCCTCAAATACAGCGGAAACGATTCCATGTTGAAATAAAACAAGCTCACTTTGAAAGCCACCCTCGTACATAGTGTCGCCGCCTTCTTACTCAGCGTTTCGGCGCTGGCGCAGATGCAGCCGTTTGCATTGCAGGACGTGCGACTCACGGACGGACCATTCAGAAACGCGCAGGATGTTGACCAGAAGTACATACTGGCCCTAAACCCGGACAAACTGCTGGCACCGTACCTGATCGACGCGGGCTTGCCCGTGAAAGCGCCCCGCTACGGTAATTGGGAAAGCTCGGGGCTGGATGGCCACATTGGCGGCCATTACCTGTCGGCGCTGGCCATGCTGTATGCCTCGACCGGGGACACCGAACTGAAAAAACGGCTCGATTACATGGTCGATCAATTGGCGCAATGTCAGGCGAAGAACGGCAATGGGTACGTGGGTGGCATTCCGCAGGGCAAGGTATTCTGGGAGCGGATTCACAAGGGCGATATCGACGGCAGCAGCTTCGGGCTGAACAACACCTGGGTGCCGCTCTACAACATTCACAAGCTGTTTGCGGGGCTGCGCGATGCCTACGAGTATGCCGGAAACCAGCAGGCCAAACACGTGCTGATCGGCCTGGGCGACTGGTTTGTGGACCTGATCAAGCCGCTCTCCGACGAGCAGATTCAGCAGGTGTTGCGCACCGAGCACGGCGGCATCAACGAGACATTCGCCGATCTGTATGTCCTGACGAAAGACAAGAAATACCTCGAAACAGCGCAGCGAATTTCGCACCGGGCCATTTTGGAACCACTGCTGGCAAAACAGGATAAACTAACGGGCCTGCACGCCAATACGCAGATTCCCAAGGTGATCGGGTTCGAGAAAATCGCCACCCTGACGGGCAAAACCGACTGGTCAGAGGCGGCTCAGTATTTCTGGCAGAATGTGTCGCAGACCCGCAGTGTGGCGTTTGGCGGCAACAGCGTGCGTGAGCACTTCAACCCGACAACCGATTTTAGTCAGGTGCTACGCTCCAATCAGGGACCCGAAACCTGCAACTCGTTCAACATGCTGCGCCTGAGCAAAGCGCTGTTTCTGGATAAGAACGATGTAAGCTATCTGGATTTCTACGAACGGACGCTCTACAACCACATCCTGTCGAGTCAGCACCCCTCAACAGGCGGGTTTGTGTATTTCACGCCCATTCGGCCCAACCATTACCGGGTGTATTCGCAGCCCGAAACCAGTATGTGGTGCTGCGTGGGTTCGGGACTGGAAAATCACACCAAATACGGCGAACTGATCTACAGCCATACCGCTAATGATCTGTTTGTCAACCTGTTTATCCCGTCGATGGTGAACTGGGCCGCTAAAACGGTTCGGCTTACCCAACGCACGCAGTTTCCGTACGAAAACGGGTCTGAGCTACTCGTCGAAACCACAAAACCACAGGAGTTTTCGCTGAACATCCGATACCCGAAATGGGCCGATAAGCTGGCCGTTCTGGTCAATGGCAAGGCGCAACCAGTCGATGGAAAACCGGCAGGCTACGTAGCGATTCGTCGGAAATGGACGTCGGGCGACAAGGTAACCGTTCGTTTTACAACCACCACCCGGCTGGAGCCCCTACCCGATGGCTCCAACTGGGCAGCCTTCGTGCATGGCCCGATCGTGCTGGCAGCCAAAACGTCGACTACCGACCTGACCGGGCTGTTTGCCGATGATAGCCGGATGGGGCACGAAACGAAAGGCAAGCTGTATCCCCTCACCAATGCTTACGCGCTCGTGGGTGAGCCAACAACGTACCTGACGCGGCTCAAACCCGCCGACAGACTACGGTTTCGGCTGGATTCGCTGACGCTGCAACCCTTCTACGAGGTTCACGATGCCCGCTACCAGATGTACTTCCAGACGTTCACCCAGGCGGATTTCAATGAGCAACAGGCCAGGCTGAAACAGCAGGAAGCAAAAGCACTGGCGCTGGAAGCCATTACGGTCGACAAGGTGAACTGCGGTGAACAGCAACCCGAAGTCGACCATCAATACAAAGGCGAAAAGAGCGATTCGGGCTACGACGACGAGCAGTTCTGGCGACGTACCCGGTCGTTTATAACCTATCAGTTGCAGAATAAAAACCAGACGGGTAAGTATATTGACATCAGCGCTTTGGATGCTATCAAGTTGGCAAACGTAAGCTTTCTCATTAACGACAAGCCAGCCGAGATTCTATCGTCAGATGGAAAAACGGTTCGGCTACGCGCAGACGGTCAGTCCGTGATTTCAGTAACAATTGCGGCCCAAAATGGCCTGAGTACGCCCCGATTCCATCAAGTCAGACTGGTCACAAACTAACGCATGATTCTGCCTAATCTCGTCGATCTGTTTCCTCATACCTAGAAATGTGTCAAAACAACACAATTCCAATAGTATGCCTCCGACCACCAGGTCACGGCGGTGTCGCTCTTTGCAATCCACCCAAAGTCAACCATCTGACAATTAAAAACTTACAAATAAACTAGTACGACTCAGTGCTCCGTTTCCTCCCCCTTTTTTTTACACAAGACGAATGAAAAACGTACCTCTGCATACCCTACTCCTGTCGTTTGCGCTACTCATCAGTGGCTTTGCGCAGGCGCAATCCAATTTCACGAGCAAAACCATCGGCATAGGTGTCGTGGTCGCCGACATCGACCGCTCGCTGGCTTTCTACGTGAATGGCATCGGCATGGTCAAAACGGGTAGCTTCACCATCAACGAAGATTTCGGCAAGCGCTCGGGCCTGACCAACGGCGTTGCCACGAACGTGACCATCCTGAAGCTTGAAAACAGCCCCGACGCCACCGACTGGAAGTTGATGAGCTTCGGCAAGAAAGCAGCCCACCCCAAGCCTACTCATATTCAGGACGATACCGGCATGCAGTATATCACCATTCAGGTGAAAGCACTGCAACCGATCATCGATCGGCTCACGCAGCTGAAGGTGCCGTTTCTGGGTAGTACGCCCACGCCCCTGAATGCCAACGCGCATTTCCTTTTTGTGCAGGATCCCGACGGCAATTTCATCGAACTAATCGGCCCACTGCAATAGCCACCGAAACCGCAGTCACCCTCTTCTGCTCTTTACCTCTTTCACGCTTTAAAATCGATGAAGCCCACTTTATTCCGCCATGGCCTGCTTGCCTGCCTGCTTCTGTTCAGGTACGTTGCTGCGGTGGCGCAAACCCAGAACCCGGTGATTTTTGCCGACGTACCTGATCTGTCGATGATCCGGGTGGGTAACACCTATTACATGAGCAGCACCACCATGCATATGAGTCCGGGGCTGCCCATCATGAAATCGAACGACCTGATTAACTGGCAACTGGTAGGTTATGCCTATGACACGTTGACAAGAGTCGACGCGATGAGCCTGAACAATGGCAAAAGCACCTACGGGCGCGGGTCGTGGGCCAGCAGCCTGCGTTACCACAACGGTACGTACTATGCGACAACCTTTGCCCAGACCAGCGGCCGAACCCACGTGTACACGACGAAAAACATTGAAAAAGGGCCGTGGAAAGAAGTGTCGTTTAAGCCATCATACCACGACCATAGCCTGTTTTTCGACGATGATGGGCGAACGTACCTGATCTACGGCGCGGGCAAGCTCAAACTGGTTGAGCTGACGGCCGATGCCGCGGGCGTAAAACCCGGCACCACCGAGCAGGTCATCATCGAAAACGCCAGCGCACCATCGGGCACCGGCGGCGGCTTGCCAGCAGAAGGGTCGCAGTTGTTCAAAGTAAAGGGCAAGTACTACCTCTTCAATATCACCTGGCCGCGTGGCGGTATGCGGACGGTGGTGATTCACCGCGCCGACAAGATCACCGGTCCGTGGGAAGGCCGAATCGGCTTTCAGGATCTGGGCGTAGCCCAGGGCGGACTGATCAACACGCCCGATGGAAAATGGTTTTCGTACCTGTTCCGCGACTTCGGCGGGGTGGGTCGGATTCCGTATCTGGTGCCCGTGACGTGGGAAGATGGCTGGCCGGTGCTGGGCGAAAACGGCAAAGTGCCCCCAACGCTCAACTTGCCCGCCAACAAAGGGCTGATTCCCGGCATTGTGAACTCCGACGAATTTACCCGTAAAAAAGGCGACCCCGCCCTGCCGCTGGTATGGCAGTGGAACCACAACCCCGACAACAGCCTCTGGTCGGTTTCGGAGCGAAAAGGCTTTCTGCGTCTGAAAACGGGCCGCACCGATACCTCGTTCGTGATGGCTCGCAACACCCTGACCCAGCGCACCATCGGCCCCGAATCGACCGGCTCGACCCTGCTTGACGTGTCGAACCTGAAAGACGGTGATTTTGCAGGGCTGAGCCTGTTGCAAAAGAACTACGGGCTGGTGGGCGTGAAGGCCGAGAATGGGACGCGGTCGATTGTCATGGTCAGCGCCAGTTCAGGGAAGCCGGTGGAAGTGCAGCGCGTGCCGTTGAGCCAGAAAACGGTCTACCTGAAAGCCGAGTGCAACTTCCGCGACCGCAAAGACACGGCTCATTTCTTCTACAGCCTCGACGGCAAAAGCTGGACAGCGCTTGGCGAACCCCTGAAAATGCCCTACACCATCCCGCACTTCATGGGCTACCGCTTCGGCCTGTTTACCTACGCCACCCAACAAACGGGCGGTTTTGCCGACTTCGATTACTTCCGGATTACGCCTACCCTTTCCGGACAATAAAGCTTGATCGTTTATGAAAAAGAAATTGACCTGTATAGCCTTCCTTTTTTTGCTCACGTCCTGTTGGGCCGCTGCCCAAACGGCCAATTCGGTCGTAAGTAGCCCTGACGGCAAATTACAGGTGACACTATCGCTGGATAATGGGAAGCCAGCCTACAGTGTGTCGCTGAACGGCAAACCGTTTGTCGTGAAATCGCCACTCGGTTTGAAAACAAATGTGGGTGATTTCACGGAAGGGCTATCCGTGGGAAAAGCACTGGCGATCAGCAAACTTGACAACACCTACGAGTTGCCGAACATCAAGCAGGGTAAGGTGCATTACGTGGCCAATGAAGGCGTCATTTCGTACTCGAAAGATAATGTCGCGGCTATCGACATCACGTTCCGGGTGAGCAACAACGACGTGGCCTTCCGGTATAAAGTGTATCCGCAGAAAGCGTCTCGTTCGTGCGTGATCAACGAAGAAAAAACGGGTTTCACATTTCCAGCTGGCACCACTACGTTTCTCTCGGCGCAAAGCAAAGCGATGGTCGGATTTGCCCGCACCATGCCCAGTTATGAAATACCCTATACCGTCAATGATACGTTGGGCGAAAACGGCCGGGGCAATGGCTATACGTTTCCCTGCTTGTTCAAAGTCAATGCCAACGGCTGGGTACTGGTGTCTGAAACGGGCGTCGACAGCCGGTACTGTGGCAGCCGCCTGATCGGGAATGCCGACGGCTTGTACACCATCGGCTTTCCGATGCCGGACGAAAACAACGGCATCGGTACCTCGGCACCCGGTATTCCACTGCCCGGCGAAACGCCCTGGCGCACGATCACCGTCGGCGAAACGCTGGCCCCCATCGTCGAAACCACCGTGCCCTTCGATGTCGTAGAACCGCGTTACGAGGGGTCTCAAAAATACGAATACACAAAAGGGAGCTGGAGCTGGATTATCGGCATGGACGGCCGAACGGTGTATAATGAGCAGGTTCGCTACATCGATTTCAGCGCCGCGATGGGCTACAAAACCATTCTGGTCGACGCGCTCTGGGACACGCAGATTGGCCGGGAGAAAATGGCTGAACTGGCCAAATACGGGGCTAGCAAAGGCGTTAGCCTGTATCTGTGGTACAACTCCAACGGTTACTGGAATGATGCACCACAAGGGCCACGCGGCATTATGGATAACACCATTGCCCGGCGGAAGGAAATGGCCTGGATGAAGAAGATCGGTGTAAAAGGCATCAAAGTCGATTTTTTCGGCGGGGATAAGCAGGAGACGATGAAGTTGTATGAAGACATCCTGTACGACGCCAACGACTTCGGCATCCTGTGCATTTTTCACGGTTCGACGCTGCCCCGCGGCTGGGAACGCATGTACCCCAACTACGCAGCCAGCGAAGCGGTATTAGCCAGCGAAAACCTGGCTTTTTCGCAGAGAAGCTGCGATATGGAAGCCTTTAACGCCACCATCCATCCGTTCATTCGTAACACCGTGGGCAGCATGGATTTTGGCGGCAGCGCGCTGAACAAATTCTACAATGCCAACAACACGCCGAACCGGGGGTCGAAACGCGTCACCTCCGACGTGTATGCGCTGGCGACGGCGGTGTTGTTTCAGAGTGCCGTTCAGCATTTTGCCCTGGCGCCTAATAACCTCACCGACGCGCCTGCCTGGGCCATCGACTTCATGAAAACCGTGCCGACCACCTGGGACGAGGTACGTTACATCGATGGCTATCCGGGCAGGTACGTGGTATTGGCTCGCCGTCAGGGCACCAAATGGTTTGTTGCGGGCGTAAACGCCCAAAAAGAGCCGGTGAAATTGACGCTAAAACTGCCCATGATCGCTGCCGGATCGACATACAAATTATACAGCGATGATGCGCAGTTGGCGGGAAACGTAACGACCGAAAAACTCCAGAAAAATCAGGAAGTAACTTGGGTGATTCCAACAAATGGTGCTGCGCTTCTGGTGAATTGATGCAAAGCAAGCAGGGATAGCTTTCCCCTAGAGCTAGTGTGCAATAGATACCGGAGGCGACCCTCTTTACATAAAGCCATGAAAAACCGAACCCTTCCTTTATTACTGGGCCTGTTTCTGCTCCTCCTTGGCTTTGCCGCCCAGGCGCAGGACCCCAACTTCCATATCTACCTATGCATCGGCCAGTCGAACATGGAGGGGCCGGGGCGGATTGAACCGCAGGACACCACCGTGAACAGCCGTTTCCAGCTACTGGCTTCGGTCGATTGCCCCGAACTGGGGCGCACCAAAGGCAACTGGTACACGGCCAAACCACCACTTTGCCGCTGCAATACCCGCCTGTCGCCTGCCGATTATTTCGGGAGAACCATGCTCGACAATATGCCCGAAAACACGAAACTGGGCGTGGTGCACGTAGCTGTAGCGGGCAGTAAGATTGAGATTTTCGACAAAGCGCTGTACCAGGCCTACCTCGATTCGTCAGCAGCCGAGAAGCCCTGGATGATCAACATGGCGAAGCAGTATGGTGGCAACCCCTACCAAAGGCTGGTCGAGATGGCGAAGCTGGCGCAGCAACAGGGCGTTATCAAAGGGATCTTGTTGCACCAAGGCGAATCGAATACGGGCGATAAAGCCTGGCCAGCCAAAGTCCAGAAAATATACAATGACCTGCTGGCCGACCTGAACCTCCCCCCCAACTCGGTGCCGCTGCTCGCCGGTGAGCTGGTCAACGCCGATCAGGGAGGGAAATGTGCCAGCATGAACCCCATCATTGCCACCCTCCCGCAAACGATTCCACTGGCACAGGTTATTCCCTCGAATGGGTTGGCGCCCGTGCCTGATAAGTTGCATTTTACCAACGAAGGCATCCGAAAATTCGGCAAACGATACGCGGCAAAAATGCTCGGGTTGCTGGGCTACAACGTACCTGCGGTAGACTGACAACCCCACCCCGACACCCGCCCCATTTATCGGCAATGAATTGATAGCGACTTTATTTCTCCAAATGATTATGAAAACGGATTGGCGGCAGACAATAGCGCGAACGACTGTCATCGCAACGGTGATGATGGCTTCGTTCGGAGCAAACGCCCAGGAAATCATCCCCTTGTATTCGGGGGCAGTTCCTAATTCAAAAACGTCGGATGTACAGGAGTCTGGTGCCGAAACGGGTGTGATCAAGGGCGTCACTAAACCCACCCTGGCTTATTTCAAACCGGCACCCGACAAGGCATCCGGGGCGGCCGTCATCATCATTCCCGGTGGCGGCTATGGCGTGGTGGTGTATAACGGCGAGGGCGTCAACACGGCAAAAGCGCTGGCCGAAAAAGGTGTGGCCGCGTTTGTATTGAAATACCGCCTGCCCAGCGACGCCATCATGCCCGATAAGAAAATCGGTCCGTTGCAGGATGCCCAACAAGCCATCAAACTGGTGCGCGAGAATGCCGCCAAGTGGGGCATCGACGCCAATAAAGTAGGCATTATGGGCTTTTCGGCGGGTGGTCACCTAGCCTCGACAGCGGCCACGCATTTCGAGAAAGCGTATGTCGACAACGCCAGTAACGCCAGCCTGCGCCCCGACTTCCAGATTCTGGTTTACCCTGTCATCAGCATGCGCGACAGCCTCACGCATGGCGGCTCGCACGATAATCTGCTGGGCAAAGCCCCATCACGGCAAGATATCGAGCTATTCTCCAACGAGCTACAGGTACGTGCCAACACGCCCCCAACGTACCTGACCCACGCGGCCGACGACAAACTGGTCGACGTCGATAACAGCATTGCCTATTTCGAAACCCTGCGCCGCCAGAAAGTACCCGTCGAAATGCACATCTACCCCAAAGGTGACCACGGTTTCATCTTCCGCCACCCCGGCTGGATGGAGCCACTGTTCGACTGGATGAAGCTGAACAACTGGCTCAAGCCCTGAACGGCTCGGTGGACCCCAAACTAGTACAACAAAGCCCTCCTCAACCATGATTCGCATCGTCCTTCTTCCTTTCCTATTGCTTTGTCTCCGGTTTGCTTCCGCGCAACAGACGCCGGTTTCGATTCAGGTCGATGCGACCAAGCCGGTGGGCCAGATGAAACCATTCTGGGCGTTCTTCGGCTACGACGAGCCCAACTACACCACCCGCAAAGACGGCCAGAAACTCCTGACCGAACTACAGCAACTGAGCCCCGTTCCGGTTTACGTGCGGGCGCACAACCTCCTGACTTCCAAAGGCGAAAGCCCAGGCCCGGATCTGAAGTGGGGTTTTACCGATGCCTACAAGGAAGACGCCAACGGCAAGCCCATTTACAACTGGATGACGGTCGACAGCATCGTGGATACGTACATCAAACGGGGTATGAAACCGCTGATGGAAATCGGGTTCATGCCCAAAGACCTGTCAGCCAAACCCGAGCCCTACGCCCACACCTGGAGCAAGGGCGGCAACATCTGGACCGGCTGGACGTACCCACCCAAAGACTACGACAAGTGGCGCGAACTGGTGTACCAATGGGCGAAACACTCCATCGACCGCTACGGCAAAAAAGAGGTTAGCTCGTGGCTCTGGGAAGTCTGGAACGAACCCGACATTGGCTACTGGTCAGGTACGTTCGATGAGTATTGCAAGACCTACGATTATGCCGCCGACGGCCTGAAACGTGCCTGTCCCGAATGCACCATTGGCGGGCCGCACACCACCAGCCCGCGCAGCGAAAAGGCATATAGCTACCTGACCCGGTTCATCGAGCATTGCCTGCGGGGACAGAATTACGCCACCGGCAAAACGGGCACGCCGCTCCAATACATCGGCTTCCACGCGAAAGGCAATCCGGAAATTGTGGACGGGCATATCCGTATGAACATGGGCGTGCAGTTGAAAGACGTGCAGCGGGCCTTCGAAGCGGTGAACTCGTTTCCCGAGCTCAAAAACATTCCCATCATCATTGGCGAGTGTGATCCCGAAGGTTGCGCCGCCTGTTCGGCCACGCGTGACCCCAAGTATGGGTACCGCAACGGCACCATGTATTCCAGCTATACGGCCTCATCGTTTGCCCGCATCTACGAACTGATGGACCAGCACAAAGTAAACCTGCGCGGAGCCGTGAGCTGGTCGTTTGAGTTTGAAGATCAGCCGTGGTTTGCGGGCTTCCGTGACCTGGCCACGCATGGCGTCGACAAGCCGGTACTGAACATATTCCGAATGTTCGGGAAGATGAACGGGCAGCGACTGGCCGTGCAGGCCAGCCAGGGTTTACAGGCGACCGACATCATCGCCAACGGCGTCCGCAGCCGAAACGACATCAACGCCATCGCCAGCAAAAGCGCCAATTCGGTCTGTGTGATGGTCTGGAATTACCACGACGACAACGTACCTGGCCAGGCGGCTCCGGTCGAACTAACCGTAAGCGGCCTCGGCAAAAACAAGGTACAGGTTCGCCATTACCGGGTCGACGATCAGCACAGCAATTCCTACGAAAAATGGAAATCGCTGGGCAGTCCGCAACAGGTTTCGGCTGACCAATACAAGACGCTTGAAAAAGCCGGGCAGCTAGAGGAACTGACTCCGACAACGACAAAGGCGGTCGCCAACGGCAAAACCACCTTAACCTTCGACCTGCCCCGGCAGGGTGTATCCTTCGTTCAATTGACCTGGTAATTCTTACGGACCACCGCGTATGCGTAAATCATTGCTTCACTTTCCACTCGTACTGTTTCTGCTGACGACTCTTGCCGGCTTGGCCCAGCCCAGCCCGCCCAAGCCCGTCGGCCCATTACCCAACGCAAACCAGTTGCGCTGGCAAAAAATGGAATACTACGCCTTCATCCATTTTTCGATCAACACCTACACCGACATGGCCTGGGGGCTGGGCAACGAAGACCCGAAGCTGTTCAACCCGACGAAGCTGGATTGTCGGCAGTGGGCGCGGATCTGCAAGGAAGCTGGTATGAAAGGCATCATTTTCACGGCCAAGCACCACAGCGGTTTCTGCCTCTGGCCCTCGAAATACACCGAGTACTCTGTCAAAAATGCGCCCTGGCGTAACGGCAAAGGCGATGTGGTGCGCGAACTGGCCGACGCCTGCAAAGAATACGGCCTGAAATTCGGCGTGTACCTCTCGCCCTGGGATCGCAACCATGCCGACTACGGAAAGTCCGAGTACATCACCTACTTCCGCAACCAGTTGACCGAGTTGCTGACTAACTACGGCGATATTTTTGAAGTCTGGTACGACGGGGCCAATGGCGGCTCGGGCTATTACGGTGGGGCCAACGAAACGCGTAAAATCGACGCCAAGACGTATTACGACTGGCCGAATACGTACAAACTGGTCCGTAAACTCCAGCCCAACATCGTGATCTGGAACGACGGGGGCGACCGGGCCGACCTCCGCTGGGTGGGCACCGAGGCTGGGTACGTTGGCGAAACCAACTGGAGCCTGCTGAATGCAACCGGCGACGTACCTGAAGACCAATTGCGCCACGGTGTCGAGAACGGCAATGCCTGGGTGCCGGGCGAAGTGAACACGTCGATCCGCCCCGAGTGGTTTTACCACGAGCGCGAAGACCGAAAGGTGAAAACGTTGCCGCAACTGATGGATACGTATTACAATTCCATCGGCCGAAACGGGACGTTGCTGCTCAATTTCCCGATCATGCCCAACGGGTTGATTAACGAACTAGATGAAAAAGCGGTACAGGCCTTCGCTAAAGCGACCAAAGAGGCCTTTGCTGTGAATCTGGCGAAAACGGCGCGGGCCACGGCCTCACAGGTACGTGGGAAAAGCGCGGCTTACGGTGCTGAAAAAGCCATTGATGCCGATCTGGACAGTTATTGGGCAACGGATGAGGGCACCCGAAACGCATCGTTGACGCTCCAGTTTGGCAAACCCACGGCGTTCAATCGCTTTCTGGTGCAGGAACACATCCGGTTGGGGCAGCGGGTCAAATCGTTTACGGTCGAGGCCCTGGTAGATGGACAGTGGAAACAACTGGACAAACAAACGACCATTGGCTACAAGCGGATTCTGCGGTTTCCAACCGTAACGGCCACCCAACTGCGGCTGACGATTCTGGATGCCAAAGGCTCCCCGCTGATCTCGAATCTGGCCGTTTACAATGCGCCCCTCATTCTGTCGCCCCCCGTCATCACCCGTAATCAGACTGGCGAATTGCACATCAAACCCGGTGATAGCGAGTCGGACGTGTACTACACCCTCGATGGCAGTACGCCAACCGCAGCGTCCAGCCAATACACGGCACCAGTGAAAACCGGTGCTGGCAAAGTGGACGTCAAAGCCATTGCCTACAACCGGTTTACGAAACAGAGCAGCGTACCCAGCGAGGAAAGATTCGACATCAACCGCGCAGCCTGGAAAGTGATCAGCACCGACGCCAATTCGGCGAATCGGGCACTGGACGGTAATCCGGGTACGTCGTGGCACCAACCCAAAAGCCTGAAGATGCCCGCCGATCTGGTCATTGATCTGGGTAAGGACGAAACGCTCGTCGGTTTCCGGTATCTGCCCGCCCAGAATTGGTGGGAAGAAGCCAGCATCATTACCCACTACGAGTTTGCCGTTTCGCCGGACAACGCGACCTGGAAAAAGGTCAGCGAGGGTGAGTTTTCCAACATCAAAAACAGCCCCGTCTGGCAAACCCAATCGTTCGAGCCAACCAAAGCCCGTTACGTCAAACTCCGCGCGCTGAAAAACACGCAGGAGGGGTCGGCCTCGGCCTATGCCGAAGTAGATGTGATTACGCAGTGAGTGTGTTGTTTTCCTAGTTTTTGTCATCCCGAGGAACGAGGGATCTCTTGTAGCCGGATGTTTTTAGCCTTACCCGAAGATCCCTCCTATCGTCGGGATGACAAAAACGGATGATAAAACAAAATCAAATCATTCCTAAACCTTAACTATCTATGAACCAACAAGTAGTTCGTCGATTCTGGCTCTTCTGGGCTGTATTCGGCCTGTATGCCGGGGCGCTGGCCCAGCCGCCCGGCGGACCGGTAGTGGTGTCGCCACAGGTGAATGCCGACAACACGGTTACGTTTCGGTTGCTGGCGCCCGCAGCCAAAGACGTAAAGCTGAACGCCCAGTTTGAAAAGGCTCCCGTCACCATGACCAAAGATGCGCAGGGCGTCTGGAGTGTGACAACCGCACCCGTGAAGCCAGACATGTATCCGTATTCGTTCGTGGTCGATGGCATTTCGGTGGCCGACCCTAAAAACTCAGCCATCTTTCCGAACGAAGGATTTCAGAATAGCGTGGTTGAAATAACCGGCGCTACGCCGTTGGTGCATTCACTCCGGAACGTACCCCACGGCACGGTATCGTATCGCTATTACACCTCGCCCGAACTGGGGCAACGGCCCGTGGTCGTGTATACCCCGCCCGGCTACGAAACCGACACAAAAACAACGTACCCGGTGCTGTACCTGCTGCACGGCACAACGGACGTAGAAGAAACCTGGACGAAAGTGGGGCGGGCAAACCTCATTCTGGATAACCTGATTGCGCAGCGAAAAGCCAAACCGATGGTTATCGTGATGCCCTACGGACGGGCATATCCGACCATCAGCAAATCGTCGGGGAGCCTCCGCAACTGGGACAATTTGCAGGCGTTCAAGAAGGATTTTATGGGCAACCTGTTCCCGTTTGTCGAGAAGAACTACCGGGTAAAGAAAGACAAAGACAGCCGGGCCATCGCCGGGTTTTCGGGTGGTGGTGGCGAAACGCTCTACCTGGGCCTGAACAACCCCGACCTGTTTAGCTGGGTTTGCGGCTTTGCGCCCGGTATGCTCAAAGAAGAGTTCGACCGGAACAATGCCACCGCGTTTGCCAATCCCACGCAGACCAATCAGCGGCTGAAGCTCTTCTGGATCGGCGTCGGCAAAGAGGACGGCCTGTACCCTGTTATTAACGACTACCTGAAGGTGCTCGACGAGAAAAAGATCAAGCACGAAACGATGATCTCGGAGGGCGGCCATACCTGGATGAACTGCAAGCTTTACCTGAGCACGATTGCCCAGAAACTATTTCAGTAACCCAACTAAGCCTCTGAACCAATGAAACAGTACAACCAAAAATGGGTCCGGCTAACGCTGCTAGTGGCCCTGCTTTGCGCGGTTGGCATTATCCATGCCCAGCCGCCCCGTGGTCCGCTGGTGGTGTCGCCACAGGTGAACGCCGACAAGACCGTTACGTTCCGCTACCTGGCTCCGCAGGCCAGCAAGGTAGAGCTGAGCGCGCAGTTCGAAAAAGCCCCGCTGCCCATGACTAAAGACGCCCAGGGCATCTGGAGCGTGACCGTCGGCCCCGTCAAACCCGATATTTACCCGTACAACTTTCGCGTGGATGGCGTATCGGTGATGGACCCGGCCAATGTCGCGTTTTTCCCGAATGAGCGCTTCAAAGCCAGCCTGGTCGACGTACCTGGCGATACGCCCCTGATTCACGCCATGCGCGACGTACCCCACGGTTCCATCAACTACGAATACTACCCGTCGATGGAAGGAACAACCGGCTCGCTGGTGGTATACACGCCACCGGGTTACGACCAGAAGCCTAACCAAAAGTACCCGGTCTACTACCTCATCAGCGGCACGACTGATACCGAAGAGACCTTTTTCAAAGTCGGCAAAACCAACCTGATTCTGGATAACCTGCTGGCCGAGGGCAAGGTGAAACCGATGATCATTGTCATGCCCTACGGCAACATCGCGGCCCGCGTTGCCGAACAAAAAGGCGGTTCCAAACCCGCCGACCCGACCGTTCGCGACGGGGCCGATGCCGTCAAACGGGCCAACGATTTCACGACGGATCTGGTGAGCAACGTCATTCCGTACGTCGAGAAAAGCTACCGGGCCATTCCTAATCGGGAGAGTCGGGCAATCGGCGGGTTTTCGCGCGGGGGCGGGCAAACGCTCCGGGCCGCTTTCAGCAACATGGACAAGTTTGCGTACGTGTGCGCTTACAGTTCGTACCTGTCGCCCCAGGAAATGGACACGAACTTTCCGACTATTGTCAGCAAACCCGACCAGACGAACAAGCAACTCAAACTGCTGTGGGTGAGCGTAGGGAGCGATGATTTTCTGTACAAAGGCACCGTGGAGTTTATGGACTACCTGAAGGCGAAAAAGGTGAACTACAAAAGCCTGATCACCGACGGTGGGCATACCTGGATGAACGTGAAAACGTACGTTGCCGCCACTACGCGCCTGCTGTTTCAACCCTAAACCGTTACGTCCATGAAACGCATTCTTTATATTCTGCAAGCCGTTCTTTTATCGGGGGCTACGGTACTGGCGCAGCAACGCCCACCGGCGATCAGCTCGCCCGATGTGCATAAAGACCATAGCATCACGTTCCGGTTTTTCTCCCGAAATGCCAAAAAAGTGACGGTTTCCGGCGAGTTTCTGAAAGCCCCGGTCGCTATGACGAAAGACACCTCAGGTATCTGGAGCGTAACCGTGCCACCGGTGAAGCCCGATATCTATCCGTACAGCTTTATGGTCGACAGCGTGTCAATCGCCGACCCGAGCAACACCTACATCTTCGCCAACGAGCGCTTCAAACGCAGCATCGTCGACGTACCCGGCGACCAGCCGCTGGTGCATTCGCTCCAGAACGTACCCCACGGCAAAATCAGCTACCGCTATTACAAGTCAGGTACGTTGGGCACGACGCGGCAACTGCTGGTGTACACGCCACCGGGCTTCAACCCGAACGGCAAGACCAAATACCCGGTGCTGTACCTGATTCACGGCGGCTCCGACACCGAAGAAACCTGGACCAAAGTGGGCCGCGCCAACCTGATTGCCGACAATCTGATCGCGCAGGGAAAAGCCAAACCCATGCTGATTGTGATGCCCTACGGCAACGTGCGCCCCGCGCCGATGGCTGATTTCACGAAAGACATGGTCAACGACATCGTACCCTTTGTGGAGGCCAATTACCCGGTCATCAAAGAGAGCAAAGGACGCGCGGTAGCGGGCTTTTCGGTCGGTGGTGGACAGACGCTTAACATCGGCCTGACCAACCCCGCTACATTCGCTTACGTCTGCTCATACGCGCCCTACACCGCTACCGACGAGTTCAAGGCGAATTTTTCCAACTGGTCGCCCGATGCGAACAAGCTCAACAGCCAGTTGAAACTATTCACCATCAGCGTCGGCACCGACGATTTTCTGTATGAGCCAGTGAAGCAGAACATCGCCATGTTCAACGAGAAGAAGATCAATGTTAAGCCGCTAATAGTACCCGGCGGCCATACCTGGATGAACTGCAAACTGTACCTGGCGAATACGCTGCCGCAGCTGTTTCAGTAACTGTCTTTCTACCCCACCCCCAACCAATATTCCTAATCAAATTCCCTTTAATCAAATGACAGTCAAACCAATCGCTGCTTTTGTTGCAGCCACGCTACTCAGTCTCAGCGCCTTTGCGCAGACAATTCAGGAGGATTTCAAACCCTCCGAACTCAACCAGCCGGGGCAGGAATACCCGCAGGTGAACTCGCAGGGTTACGCCCGGTTCCGCATCTTTGCCCCCAAAGCCGACAGCGTCAAGGTGAGCCTGGGTCTCGGAGGTCGGGGGGGCACCATGCTCAAAAAAGGAGCCGACGGGTACTGGACGGCCACCACGGAAGGGCCGATGGATGAAGGCTTTCACTACTACAACGTAACCATCGATGGCGGGAAATTCAACGACCCCGGTGCCAAGAATTACTACGGCTCCGTTCGCTGGGAAAGCGGCATCGAGATTCCGGCCCACGATCAGGATTTTTACGCCCTGAAAGACGTACCCCACGGCAACGTGCAGCAGATTCTGTTCCCCTCGAAAAGCACCGGTACGTCGCGCCGGGCGTTTGTGTACACACCACCGGGCTACGAGAAAGAAAAGTCAAAGAAGTACCCGGTACTGTATCTGCAACATGGCTGGGGCGAAGACGAAACGGCCTGGAGCAACCAGGGCCACGCCAACCTGATCATGGATAACCTGATCGCCGAAGGCAAGACCAAGCCATTCATCATCGTGATGACCTACGGCATGACCAACGAGGTAAAGTGGGGTAAAATTCGGGAGTTCAAAATCGACCCGTTCCAGACGGTCCTGACCGAGGAACTGATTCCGTATGTCGATGCCAATTTCCGCACGATGAACAACCGGGATAACCGGGCGATGGCGGGCCTCTCGATGGGCGGCATGGAAACCAAAATGATCACCCTCAACAAGCCCGACGTATTTGGGTACTACGGTCTGCTGAGCGGTGGCGTTTACGCCCCCGACGACCTGAAGGACAAAGCAAAACCGAAGCTGGTGTTCATCAGCTGCGGCAGCAAAGAGCGGCCCGATGGCGTAACGAAAGCCGCCACCGACCTGAAAGCCGCCGGATACAATGCCGTTTCGTATGTGTCGGACAAAACCGCCCACGAATTCCTGACCTGGCGCCGGAGCCTGCACGAACTGGCCCCGCTGCTGTTTAAGTAGGCGAAATAGTCATGATGCTACGCGTCATTGCGCTTCGCTGTCATTAAATATTCCTAAACCCTTTATCATGAAACGGTTAATCGCATTATTTATCGGGGTGGCAAGCCTGACGGTACCGGCTGTGGCTCAGACCACCGGCGTACCCGCCACAACGAACATTCCGGGGCAAAAGTACCCGCAGATTCTGCCCGACAACCGGGTGGTGTTTCGGGTGAAAGCGCCCGACGCCCGCAGGCTGCAAATCGATTTGGTGAAGAAGTACGACATGGTGAAAGACACCAGCGGCTTCTGGACCGTAACGACGGAGCCGGTCGTGGAAGGTTTTCACTATTACTCGCTCATTGCCGATGGCATTGCCATCTGTGATCCGTCGAGCCAGACGTTTTACGGCATGGGGCGCATGGCCAGCGGCATCGACATTCCCGATAAGGACATGGACTATTACCAGCCCAAAAGTGTGCCGCATGGCCAGGTACGTTCGGTCAATTACTACTCCGACATGACCAAAGCCTGGCGTCGGGCCAACGTGTACACGCCCCCCGGTTACGACGAAAACCCGAAGAAGCGCTACCCCGTACTATACCTGCAACACGGCTCGGGTGAAGACGAAACCGGCTGGCCAACGCAGGGGAAAGTGGATTTCATTCTCGACAACCTGATTGCCGCCGGACAGGCAACGCCCATGATCGTGGTGATGGAACGCGGCTACGCCACCGACCCCACCCGCCCCGTCAGCACGACCCCTACGGGCCCCGGCGGCATGAACAGCAACGTATTTCCCGAGGTGCTGGTGAAGGAAGTGATTCCGATGATCGACAAGCAGTTCCGTACGCTAACCGATCGTGAGAATCGGGCGATGGCGGGCCTGTCGATGGGTGGTTTCCAGACGTTCCAGACCACGATGACCAACCTCGACAAGTTTGCCTACATCGGCGGGTTCAGCGGGGCCGGTCGGTTGCAGCCGGGTGCCGACATCAAGCAACTCTACGACGGCGCCTGGACCGATCCCGACGCCTTCAACAAGAAGATGAAAGTGGTCTACGTAAGCATCGGCACCAAGGAGCCCGAGCGCATGTATAACGGTGTGAAAGGGTTTCATGACGCGCTCGACAAAGCGGGCATCAAGCACGTGTACTACGAGTCGCCGGGTACGTCGCACGAGTGGCAAACCTGGCGCCGGTCGCTCCGGCAGTACGCCAGCCTGATCTTTAAAAAATAACCCAGTGCATGGCCTGCTCTTCGTCGGAATGACATAAAAGCCGCTTGTCATGTCAACATAGTAAAATCATGAAACGATTCTTATACCTGATGACTGCCCTGAGCTTGTTAAGCGTTGGCAGTTACGCCCAGAACATAGAGAAAGAAGCCCCGAAAGGCTTCGACCAGGTACGTTCGGGCATCGCCACGGGCAAACTGGATTCCATCAGCTACCCGTCGAAAACCGTAGGTACGTCCCGTAAGGCGCTGGTGTATACCCCGCCAGGCTACAACAAGAAGACGAAATACCCGGTACTGTATCTGCTGCACGGCATCGGGGGCGACGAAAAAGAATGGCTGAACGGCGGCAAACCGCAGGTCATTCTCGACAACCTATACGCCGAAAACAAGCTCCAGCCGATGATCGTGGTGATGCCCAACGGCCGCGCCATGAAAGACGACCGGGCGGTGGGTAATGTGTTTGAGAAAGACAAGGTCGAAGCTTTCGCTACCTTCGAAAAAGACCTGCTGACCGACCTGGTTCCGTTCATCGAGAAGAAGTACCCAACCCTGACCGACCGCGAACACCGCGCCATTGCGGGCCTCTCGATGGGCGGTGGTCAGTCGTTGAATTTTGGCCTGGGCAACCTGGATAAGTTTGCCTGGGTAGGTGGTTTCTCCTCGGCCCCCAACACCAAACGACCCGAAGAGCTGGTGCCGAACCCCGCCGATGCCAAACAGAAGCTGAAGCTGCTCTGGATTTCGTGTGGCGACGCCGACGGGCTCATCACATTCAGCAAACGTACCCACGATTATCTGTACCAGAATAGCGTGCCGCACATCTACTACGTGGAGCCGGGTGGGCATGATTTTAAGGTCTGGAAAAACGGCCTGTACATGTTCTCGCAATTCCTGTTCAAGCCCGTCGATGTGGCCTCGCTGACCAAGTACACTGTGCTGGGCACCCCGGCGGCCACCAACGCCCGCAACGCCAAATACCCGCAGATTCTGCCCGATAACCGCGTGGTATTTCGGGTGAAAGCGCCCGACGCCCAGAAGGTACAGATCGATCTGGGCAAGAAATACGACATGGTGAAAGACACGAGTGGCTTCTGGACCGCCACCACCGACTCCATCAGCCGGGGCTTTCATTACTACTCGCTCCTGATCGACGGCGTAGCCACGGCCGACCCGGCCAGCGAAACCTTTTACGGCATGGGCCGGATGGCCAGCGGTATCGAAATCCCCGATCGTGAAAGTGGTTACTACGCCATGAAAGACGTACCCCACGGCGACATCCGCATCAAACGCTACCTCTCGAAAGCCACCAACACCTGGCGCGAGATGTACGTCTACACCCCACCGGGCTATGACAAATCGACCGACAAGTATCCGGTGCTGTACCTGCTGCACGGCGGGGGCGAAGATCAACGCGGCTGGGCTACGCAGGGTAAAACAGACCTGATTCTGGATAACCTGATCGCCGAAAACAAAGCCAAACCGATGATCATCGCTATGCTCGACGGCAACGTGAGCGCCGGTGGCCTGGCCGGTTTCAACGAAAACGTGCTGAAGGCGTTTGAAAACGAACTCAAGCTAGGCGCGATTCCCTTCGTGGAAAGCAACTTCCGGGTCGAAACCGACGCCAAAAACCGGGCACTCGCGGGCCTGTCGATGGGTGGCTTGCAGACGCTGTACGCGGGCATCAAAAACACGAATATGTTCTCGAACCTGGGTGTGTTCAGCTCAGGCTGGTTTGCCAACAACCCCAAGCTGACTGACCCGCAATATGCCTTCATGAAAGACAACGCGTCTACCATCAACAGCAATCTTCAACACCTGTGGATTTCGATGGGCGGCAAGGAAGACATCGCTTATCAGAACTGCCAGGTTATGATGAAAAAATTCGATGAGTTGGGTGTCAAGTACAGCTACAGCGAATATGCGGGCGGCCATACGTGGCCTGTCTGGCGGCACGACCTGTCCCAGTTTGCGCAGGTGCTGTTCCGGTAGAGACCGCGGCGGCGGACCGTGCAATCCCTTGCGTCTCATCCAGTTACCGAATTGACGCAACCTGAAACAAAACCTTTTTATGCTTTCGAAAAATCACGTAATCACCCTTAAGGCAGCGGCCTTCCTGAGCCTATCCATACTGCATGGAACGGGCTACGCCCAAAAAATACCCTCGCTGAAGGACACGTTTAAAAAGGATTTCGGCATTGGCACCGCGCTGAACAATGCGCAGATCGACGAACGCGACCCGGAAACGACGGCTTTTATTGTGCGCCAGTTCAACATGGCCACGCCCGAGAACATCATGAAGTCGGCGCTGATCCACCCCAAGTGGGACACCTACAATTTCGAGATGGCCGACAAACTGGTGGCGTTTGGCAAAAAGCACAACATCAAGATCAACGGGCATACGCTGGTCTGGCACTCGCAGTTGCCGCCGTTTATCCGGGGGATCAAAAGCACCGATTCCATCCGGGCGTTCTTCACCGACCATATCAAAACCGTAGCCGGGCGGTACGAGGGCAAGGTCTTCTCATGGGATGTGGTCAACGAAGCACTCAATGAAGATGGCACCATGCGCAAATCGGTGTTCCTGCAATACCTGGGCGACGATTTCGTGACGGAAGCCTTCCGGCTGGCGCAACAGGCCGCTCCTAAAACCGAGCTGTATTACAACGACTACAACAACGAACAACCCAAAAAGCGGGCGGGCTGTATTGAGCTTGTGAAAAAGATTAAGGCCGCTGGGGTACGTATCGATGGCGTAGGCATTCAGGGACACTGGCACGTCGGCAAAGTACCGCTACAAGACATTGAGGAAAGCATTTTGCAGTACGCAGCCTTAGGTGTGAAAGTGATGTTCACCGAACTCGACATCGAGGTATTGCCGCGCAACTTCCAGGGGGCCGATGTGGGTCAGCGCATGACCGCCAACGCCCAGTCGAACCCCTACCCCGACGCCCTGCCCGACAGCGTGCAGCAACAACTGGCTTCTGATTACGAAGCCCTGTTCAAGCTCTTCCTGAAGCATAAAGACAAAGTCACCCGCGTCACGTTCTGGGGCGTCAACGATGGCGATAGCTGGCTGAATGGCTGGCCCGTTCGCGGTCGTACCAATTACCCGCTGCTGTTTGATCGGAAAAATCAGCCCAAACCGGCTTTTTATAAGGTGTTGGCCGTGAAGAAGTAAATCATTTTCTGAGTAGCGGGAAACGAGTGTTTGGCCGGTCGATAGCTGACTAAACACTCTTTTTTTGTTGCTGCGTTAAAGAAGAGGAGACGGATCAGACCTGTTAGATCTTGGAAAATACACCACCCTTTTCATCAATCTTCGACCACATCACTTCACACATAAACCTGAATCAACAGGATAAGGAGTTGTTCACGTCGGTGCTGAGGGTGAGAAAAGTGAAGCGCAGACAGCTACTGGAACAGCCCGGGTTCATATCAGGCCATCGCACTTACGTAGTCACAGGGGCTTTCCGGGCCTATTTCGTCGGGACCGACGGGCAGGAACATACGCTCTCATTGGCTGTAGACAACTGGATGATCGGCGATCCGGGTAGCTTCCTGTTGCAGGAACCAGCGACGTTGTTTGTCGAAGCCCTCGAAGACAGTACAGTCATCCAGTGGACTTATGAAAGCGAGCAAATGCTGGTCGAAAAAATACCCCATTTTTCGGTAGCCATGATGCGAAGAGCGCAGCAAATTGCGGTTATGATTCAGCGACGGGTAGTGTCTTTGCTAAGTCTTACCGCCGAAGAGCGCTACGAGGAGTTTGCCCAGACCTATCCGGTGTTCGTCCAGCGCATTCCGCTATATGTCATTGCGTCTTACCTGGGAATGACCCGCGAGTTTCTTTCCAAAATCCGCAATCAGAGAACCGCTCCGAAAAAGTAGATCGCTACGTGAACTGGTTCACACTCATTTGGTAATCCAGTTCACCCACCAAGTCATGGCTCTATCTGAACTTTGCTGCGTCAATCCCGACGAATTAAAAGCAAGTTACTATGAATACGCCATTGAATGTTATTGTTCGCTTTGACGTACCCGCAGACGGTATCGACGCACTTATTGCGTTAATCGGGCACTTTTTCAGGAATGAGGTAAGCCGCTTTCCCGGTTTTATATCCGCAAAACTTCATCGTAACGAGGAGGGCACTGTCCTGATCAACTATGCCACTTGGGAATCACAGGAGGCCTTTTTTCACTTCATGACATTCGCCCGCGATTCGGAGTTCTCCAAACAAATTCAGGCCTATAAACCAACCCAGGACCGGGTTTTCGAAGTCTCACTGTAAAGCAGAAGTATAGGGTGCCTCACAGGGCGAATAAGCCTGTTACATTCATTCGAACGGCCTTATTCGCCCCGATCCATATGTAGCGGTTTCAGCCAGTCACGTGCGTCGGGCCAAAACGAGACAAAAGTAGCTGGTCCTCCGGTACAGAAAGTCCAAGTTCCAGAGCCAGCAACATAATGAAAATGGCGACTAATGGCATCACCCAGGAAAGCACCCGCTCCAGGAGTAGCTCAACGCGCCGGGTTTCGTAACACCCTCGATGGATAGCGAGGGAGAAATCGCCCGTTTCCGGCTGACCCGACAAATGGCCCGCTCCTGCCCGGCCATAAAAACCTGCCTGAACCCGCCTTTTTTAAAGTAATTGCCATGGCGAAATAGCCTTTTACCTTGTATACATTTTTTTTACCGACAGATGAAACCGATTGCATTGCTTTTGTGGACCCTTCTACTACCAACCAGTATACTGGCCCAGCTTCGGTTACCCAGCCTGATCAGCGATGGCATGGTGCTGCAACGCGATAAACCCCTGACCATCTGGGGCTGGGCAAAAGCGGGCGAAAAAATCACGGTGCGCTTTAACCGAAAAAGCTACAAAACCGTAATGGATGCGAACGGAACGTGGCGGGCTACGTTACCCGCCATGCCAGCGGGCGGTCCCTTCACGATGGACATTGTCGGAACCACGCAATTGACCGTAAAGGACATTCTGCTGGGCGACGTCTGGTTTTGCAGCGGCCAAAGCAACATGGTGCACCAGTTGAATATCCACGATGTGACCTATGCCCGTGAAATCGCCGAAGCTAACTTCCCGCAGATCCGGCAGTTTTGGGTACCTACGCTTACCAACCTGCAAGGCCCCCAAACCGACGTACCCAACGGGCAGTGGAAAAAAGCCGTGGGCGACGACGTGCGTCCGTTTTCGGCGGTGGCGTATTTCATGGCCAAAAAGCTGCATCAGCAGTATAACGTACCTGTCGGCATCATCAACGCCAGCGTGGGCGGCACGCCCATCGAAGCCTGGATCAGCGAGGCCGGGTTTAGTAATCTACCAACGCAGAAGGCAACCATCGACAAAAACAAGGATACGGCCTACGTCAACAGCTTGACCCGCCGAGCACCCGCCCCCCGCGCCGCGCCGCCCGTTGATCTGGGTATGTCGGGGTCCGCCAAGTGGTACGAGGCCACCTATTCCCCGAAAGGCTGGCGGCCCATTAACATCCCAGGCTATTGGGAAGATCAGGGCATAAAAGACCTCAATGGCGTAGTCTGGTACCGGCGCGACATCGACATACCGGCGTCGATGGTGGGCAAAGCCGCGAAGGTGTTTCTGGGCCGGATTGTCGATGCCGACGAGTTGTACATCAACGGCAAACAGGTGGGTCGAACGACCTACATGTACCCTCAGCGTCGCTACAACGTACCTGCCGACCTGCTGAAAGCGGGCAAGAACACCTTCGTGGTCCGGGTAACCAACACGGCCGGCAAAGGTGGGTTCGTGCCCGACAAGCCGTACTGTATTTTCGCGGGCGCCGACACCGTCGACCTGAAGGGCACCTGGCAGTACAAAGTAGGCACCACCTACCGGCCCTTCGCGGGCGGGGGCTTTGGCGGGGGCATCAACGCCCAGAACCAGCCAACGGCCCTGTACAACGCCATGGTCGCCCCCGAAATTCAGTATGCCATCAAAGGGTTCTGCTGGTATCAGGGCGAGAGCAATGCCGGTCGGCCCCAAGAGTACCAAACGCTGCAAACCGCGCTGATCAACGACTGGCGGCAACGCTGGAGTCAGGGTCAGCTGCCGTTTCTGTACGTGCAGCTTCCCGGCTTCATGGACTACAACTACCAGCCCTCCGAGAGCGGCTGGGCGGTGTTGCGCGAGGCCCAGTTCAACGCCCTGTCGACACCCAATACGGCTATGGTCGTCGCGATTGATCTGGGCGAATGGAACGACATCCACCCCGACAATAAAAAAGGCGTGGGCGACCGGCTGGCGCTGGCTGCGCAGAAACTGGCCTACAACGAGAACCTGGTGTATTCGGGGCCCTTGTACCAGTCGGCAACGGTCGACGGCAACAAGATCGTGATCGGCTTTACGAACGTCGGGGGCGGGTTGATAACCAACGACGGCGAAGAACTGGGCGACTTCGCCATTGCAGGCGCCGACAAGAAATTTGTATGGGCCAAAGCCAGCATCGTCGGCAACACGGTGGTGGTGAGTAGCGACGAAGTGCCTTCACCCCAATACGTGCGTTACGCCTGGGCCGACAACCCCGTTCACCCCAATTTGTACAACAAAGAAGGCCTGCCTGCCTCGCCGTTCCGAACCGATAAGTAAAGCCCAGCTTACGCACGGTTCCAGCCGTGTGGTGCCGTTGTTTACGTAACAAAAAACCACTTACGCTCGAGCGTAAGTGGTTTTTTGTTGGCCCCTCCCCGAGCAGCCTGCGCTTTTTTCGGTTGATAGAGAACGGAATCCATCCTTTCGAAAAAAAAGGGGCGGGCACCGCAAGTTTGCCCGAAAACCGGGACCTAACCAATTGATAACCCGCCTGGAGAACGCCCAGTATGGAGATACCCGGTATGGAGATACCTGCTGACGACATAACGTACCTGGAACGCCTACGGCAAGGCCATGAACCCACGTTTCGCTGGCTGGTCGAGACGCATCAGCAGCGGGTATTCCGAACGGCCCTGGCCATCGTCAATTCGACGGAAGACGCCGAAGATGTGGCGCAGGAGGTGTTTGAAGAGGTATTTAAAACCATTGGGACGTTTCGCGGCGAGGCCAGTCTGTCTACGTGGCTGTACCGGATTACCACGTCGCGGGCCCTGAAGAAAGAACGTGACCGAAAACGCAAAAAACGCTTCGCTTTCCTGACAACCCTATTCGACGACTCCGACACGCTCCGCCATGACCCATCCGATCATCAGACACCGCAGCTTGCCCTGGAACTCGATGAACGTACCCAGCTTATCCATCAGGCCGTAGCGACGCTGCCCGAAAACCAGCGGATCGCTTTTACACTGCATTATCAGGAAGAACTTTCGTATGCCGAGGTAGCCAGCATTCTGGAAACCTCGGTGGCAGCAGTCGAATCGCTGCTGTTTCGCGCTCGCCAATCGTTACGCAAAAAAGTAAGCTCAGTAAACCTATGAACGAGTCAAGCAACGTACCCAACGAATCGGACCCGTGGGAAAACGAGTTCCGGCGGTGGGGCAAACGGCCACAGCCCGAACCCCGTCCGTTTTTTTATACCCGCCTGCAAGCCCGTCTCAACCAATCGGTCGAGTCGGCGACGTGGCTGCCGTGGTGGCTTCGTCGGCCCGCCTACGCCTATGCCGCCCTGGGGTTGCTGGTGCTGCTCAACATGGGCGCGGTGATCAGTCTGACCAGCACCGCCCCGCCCGCCGACGAGGCAGCCCCCGCCATTACCACCTTACAGGACAATTACCTTGTCAATGATCCTGTCAATGACCCCGTCGATGATTTCACCCTGGCTTATGAATAACTCCCACCGCATCCGTCTGCTCATTGGGCTGGTCATCGCGCTGGCGGCCCTCAACATTGGCCTGCTAGCCTGGCTTTGGCTCAAACCGGCCCGGCCTGTCTTCGGACGAAACCGGCTCACCAATCCCACGTTTCTGGCCGATACGCTGAAGTTCAACGCCAGCCAACGGCAACAACTGGATAGCCTGCAAAAGCGCTATTTCGGCGAGGTCCGCCCCCGCTTCCGCCAGTTACGCAACGACCGCAAAGCCTATTTCCGGCTGGTCGACGCCACCTTCACGGCCGAGCAGCGACGTACCCAGCGACTGGCCTTCTACCAGAAATCGGCCGAATTGGACTCCATCACGCTGGCCCATTTCGACAACGTAGCGGCCCTCTGCACGCCGCCGCAGCGTCAGTTATTGAGCAAACTCCTCACCGAAATGCCCCGCCGAAACTTCCGCCGGACAGCTCGCTGAAAAAAAAGTACCGGTCGACCGCAAGGCAACGCGCCAGAGGGGACCTAAGTCTGTAAACAACAAAACAACTCAGTAACCATGCAAAAGACACTCATTGCCACTGCACTTCTTTTTGTCCTGTTCCTCACCAATGCAACGGCCCAGAATCGCCGCGCCAACCGCGCCAACCGCGACACGACGGGTAACGCTACGGGTCAGGCGGGGCCTCGGTTCAGGCAGATGGAGCAGGTGGCCCAAACCGACCTGCCCACCAGCGTACTGCCTTACATCAAGGCAACGTACCCAAACACCGAGGTGCGGCGCGTAGCCAAAGACAAGGACGGTAAATTCTACGTGGTGTTGGTCGATGCCAACAAGGCCCGTAAACTGCTCGTAACCAGCAGCACCGGCGATATCCTTCAGACCCGCGACATGCCCGCCAACATGGGCCGTCGGGGACGGGGTCAGGGCGGCAACGGCCAGCCCGAAACCAATTAGCGTAGCCTAACCGGGCGGAGTCTGTTGGCTCCGCCCCTTTTTCTCTCAACGTCATGAAGCGCCTATCCACCCTCTGCCTCCTGAGCGGCCTGCTGCTGGGGCTCACCATCACCGTTGGCTTTGCCCAGCAGTCCGATACGCTGCGCGTGCCTACCCCGCCGCCAGCCGACACACTCCGGCGTATCGCCGTGGATACCCTCCGGCCCGACACGGTGCTGGTCGGCACGCCAACTGTATCAACAACGGCCGCCGTTATTCCCAGCACCACCGCTTCGTTGCAGGGCACCGTCACCGACATCAAAGGCGACACACTGATTGGCGTTACCGTCCGGCTCACCAGCTTGCCCGACAGCAGCTTGCGGCGGGGTATGGTGACCGACGTAGCCGGGCAATTCATCTTCGACAAACTGCCGGTTGGTCAGTACCGGCTACAGGCGTCGTATGTGGGCTACATGAACGTGACCGAAACCGTACGGCTGGATTCGAGCGGGCAGCAACCGCTGTCGATTCGAATGGGCGAAACGGCCCGGCAGCTCAACGAGGTAATTGTTCGGGGGAAAACGTCAACAGCCCAGCAGTTGGGCGATACGCTACAGTTTAACGCCAACGCCTTCAAGGTGAACCGCGATGCCCAGGCTGAAGATTTGCTCAAAAAGATGCCGGGCGTTGACCTGAGCAGTGGCGGGGTGAAAGTGCAGGGCGAAGATGTCCGCGAGATTCTGGTCGATGGTAAGCCGTTCTTCGGTGACGACCCAGCCATTGCCCTGCGCAACCTGCCCGCCGAAGTCATCGACAAAATCGAGGTATTCGACCGGCAGAGCGACCAATCGCGCTTCACGGGTGTCGACGACGGCAACACCACCAAGACCATCAACATCATCACCCGGCCCGACAAGCGCAACGGGCAGTTTGGCAAGGTGTATGGCGGCATCGGCACGGAAGGTACGTATTCGGCGGGTGGTAGTGTCAACCTCTTCAAAGGCGACCGGCGTATCTCCATCATCGGTCAAAGCAACAACATCAACCAGCAGAACTTCTCGAGCCAGGATCTGCTCGGCGTGCTGGGGGGCAGCAACGGCGGTAATGGTCGACGCACCGGCGGTCGTGCAGGTGGCGGGCGCGGTGGCCGGGGTGGCGGCGCAGGCGGTGGTGGTAACGGGGGCGGGGGCGCAACAAACACCGACAACTTTCTGGTAGGCCAGCAAAGTGGCATCAACACTACCAACTCGCTGGGCGTCAATTATTCCGACAATTGGGGCGACAAGCTGACCGTTCGGGGTAGCTACTTCCTGAACCAAAGCCAGAACCGCAACGAAAGCGCCCTGCAACGTACCTATTTTCAGGATACCAATGATTCGGCACGTACCTACCGCGAGCAATCGACCGACAACGGCATGAACCTGAATCACCGGCTCAACTTCCGGCTGGAGTACACTATCGACCCCAACAACTCGCTGCTGATGACGCCGCGGCTGAGTCTGCAAAACAACCAGTCGAACTCCTTCGCCGACAGCGATACCCGGCTGGGCGACGCGCTGCTCAATCAGGCCAATAACACCTATTCGGCTACCAATAATGGCTATACGTTTGGGAACAACCTGCTGTATCGGCACCGCTTTGCGCTGCGGGGACGTACCCTGTCGCTGAACATCGGCACGACGTTCACCAACCGAAGCGGCCTGAACAGCCTCTCGTCGCTGAACGACTTTTTTGAGGGAGACACCACCCGGCAGCTCATCCAGCAACGTACCCAGACGGCCTCGGCCGGGTATCAGCTGTCGGCCAACCTGACCTACACCGAGCCGGTGGGCAAAGGCATCATGCAGTTTTCGTACAATGCCGGGCTCAACAACAGCAACTCCGACCGGTTTACGTACCGCTTCAACCCGCTGTCGGATCAGTTCGATCAGCTCGATTCACTGTTGAGCAACCGTTTCGACAATGACTACCTGACCCAGCGGGCTGGGGTCGGCTACAACCTCAATACCCGTAAACTGCGTCTCTCGACCGCCCTGAACCTGCAATATGCCGACCTGCAAAGCGATCAGTTGTTTCCGCGCGTGGGGCAGGTCAATCGCACATTCACCAACCTGCTGCCCACCGCCACCGTCGATTATCGCTTTGCCGACGATCTGCGGTTCCGGCTCACGTACCGCACCAGCACCGATGCGCCCAGCATCACGCAGTTGCAGAACGTGCTTAACAACACCAACCCGCTGCTGCAATCCATCGGTAACCCCGACCTAAAACAAAGCTACACGCACGCCCTCTCGACCCGCTTCACCAAAACGTCGGTGCAGAAAGCCAGTAGCCTGGTGGCCCTGCTCAGCCTTAACTACACCCAGGATCCCATCGGTTCGTCGTTGTTCATCGCCGACAGCGCCGGGGTTGTGCCGGGTGTGGTGGCCTCAACGGGCGAGGGCGTGTTTCTGCAACCGGGTACGCAACTAACCCGCCCCATCAATACCGAGTCGGCGCTGAGTACGCGCGGCTTTTTCTCCTACGGCACCCCGCTGACGTTCATCAAGAGCAACCTCAACCTGAACACCTCGCTCATTTACAATAAAACGCCGAGCGTTATCAACGGGCTGGTCAACCGGGCTAATACCTACGGGCTGAGTCAGGGCGTCGTGCTCAGCAGCAACATGGGTGAGAAACTGGATTTTACGCTCTCCTACAACTATGGTTTCAACCGGGTCGTCAACACGCTGCAACCCCAGTTGAACACAGCCTTCACCACACAATCGGCCGGGGGCAGCGTAGTCTGGAACGTCTGGAAAGGGCTGGTCCTGCGCTCCGACGTCAGCCATCAACGCTACGGCGGACTGTCAGACGGTTTCAACCAGCAGTTTACGCTCTGGAACGCCAGTTTGGCCCAACGGTTCCTTAGAAACCAGAACGGCGAACTGAAACTTTCGGTATTCGACCTGCTCAACCAGAACACGAGCGTGGGCCGCTCCATCTCCGAAACCTACGTCGAAGACAACCGCTCGCTGGTCTTGCGGCAGTATTTCATGCTGACATTCACCTACAACCTGCGTCAGTTCCGGTCGTAGCTACGGTTACGGGAAAATAGAGCATCGAAGCGATAAGTTGGGGCGTTTGTTGTCTTTACCGAATGACGCCTCTATGTCTGCATACGAATCACTGTTTTTCTACCAGAATCGCCATGAAGCACCTCATGCTGCTTACCTGCCTGTTCGGCGTAAGCACGTTGGCTACAACCAGTTTTGCTCAGCCGATCAAAGGGACCTACGCTATCAAAAATGTGCAGACGGGGCTGCTGCTCCGCCCTGAAGAAGCCCGTAAAGCCAACGGCACAGCTATCGTGGGCTACTCGCCCGTCAACTGGAAATGCATGACCTGGGATTTCCAGCATATCGGGCACGATGCGTACCAGTTAAAGAATCTGTTTACGGGCAAAACAATTCAGCCGGTGGCCAATGCAACCGCCGATGGCACGAAGCTGGAACAGCAGCCCCTGCAACCCAACCAGCCTACGCAGACCTACGAATTTTTGCCAGCCGGGCAGGGGCGTTACCGCATTCGGTTAAAAGGCACGGAGTTGTACATAACGCCATCAGCTGGCAGTGGCACTGTCAATTCAGCCATTGTCTTAACGAAAAAGAACGGCTCACCCAATCAGCTCTGGACTATCTACGAACAGCATCCGACCCAATAACGCCTTCGCTACCCGCTTTGTCGATCTGGTGGATACGTACCTGAGCCGCGCCAGGGCTACTATCGCCAACGAATCGATCTGGGCGCAGGTAAATTACCGCAACACCTCCATTCTGTCAATCAAGTACTTATACGTCTATAAACTCAGTAGAATAGCGCTACTAGGCCGACTGATTGGGCTCTACCTTGCCATTGGTATTTATAAACATCCACGCCAAACCAATGGAGACACCACAGACAACCACCCGGAACGCTTTTCTACGAACGGCTCCCGGAAATGCATTCTCGCCCACTGACACCGCGCCTTACGCCGAACTCGATTTCGCGAAAGCATCAATCGACGACATCAGCCGGACACTGGGTCTATCGAGGGCCGAAGCCACTAAAGTTCAGCCCTGGCTCCGCCGTTACAACGCGGCCAACGAGTTGAAGACAACCGGCCTTAAACGCACTACAGCCGAGTTGCTCAGCCGTCATATCGCCTTTAGAGCACTCCCCAAGTTTATTATCACGGACGTAATCGCTGAACCAACGTACCTGCTGAGCAACCGTACGTTTTCCCTGCTCATTCGCTTTCTGAACCAGACAGAATCGCCGGTCGAATTTCTGTCAATCAACGTGGCGTGGGCGGGTGAACCCTTCACGGTTCAGCAAGTGATTGAGCGCAACGAACAGCGGAAAGGGCAGGTTGCCGTGGCCTTCGATTCGACCCGCACGTTACCGGTCGGGTTGGCGGAGTTCACCGTCGATCTGTTTCGGGCCGATGGCAGCCAAACCTCTTTCGTCAAGTCGTTCTATGTGCTGCCGGCCAATCCGCTATCCTTGCAGGTCGCACCGGCCGGTGCCACGGTTACCGGAACCTGGAGCGTACGGGGGGCCTTTCAGCCCGCCACCAATACCTTCCTGACCGAGTGTCTGGTTACCGTGGCCAACGGTGATGCCGTACCCGTAACCATGAAACGGCGGGTCAACTGGAGTTTCTGGGATGGACCCGTGGGGAGCGGCACACTCGTCGAATCGGGCGGTTTTGACCTTGGCAGTGCGCCTGTAGTTCCGGCCTTTTCGACCTGGCAGGCGTCTTTCTGGTTCAGTTCGCCAGCCGGAAGTGGTATCCACAATAAATACAAAGCCAAAGAAGACATGGCCATCGAGATTCGGATGGAATCGACCGCAGGCCGGGTTGTTGCGGGTCAGATTACCGCCCGGGTTATGCTGGCTTATGGCGTTAACATCATCAAAGTGGGCGATTTCGGCACGCAGGAACACAACGACCTCTACACGGCGGTTGATCAGATGCGACAAATCTACGAACGGCGCGACATTACGCTCCGGGGCGTACAGCGGTACATCATCAACAACGCGCAGGCGGGCGGTTTCACGGTGCTGGATAGCGAAACCGAATTCCGGAACCTGCTGTCTGGCTGGTCGGTACAAAACGATTTCGTCGATGTCTATGTGTGTCAGGGCTTCAACTGGAATTCCTACAACGGTTATGCGGGTGATATACCCGGCCCAACCAGCAAAACAGGCAACAAAGACGGCATAGCGGTTGACAAAACAGGCTTTACAGACGCCGCCGGGGTACGTCGGCTCAACACAGCCGTACTGAGCCAATTGATTGGGCACGAAGTTGGACACTATCTAGGCCTTCAACACCTGGAAGACGCCAACAACCTGATGCGCTCCAATACGGGTGTCCGTGGACCCAACCTCGACTACAATCAGTATCGCACGATGCTACCCCACGGCTACATGGTCTTCATTTAATCAACCACACCTTTTGCGTTACCCATTATGGAAACTTCCGATTCACTAAGTCGCCCCTCGCGCCTGATCGATACCATACCAACCAAGGCAATTCAACTTCGGATTAGTCTGAATCAGCAATTACTGGCTGGTTCCTGCGGGTTTGATAAGCCCGTTGAGTTTTCCTTTACCGCCGACGAACAGCAAGTGCTGCGCGTAATAGCTACCGAACGGTTTACTCACCATACCCACCTGCGTAAGCAGGCCGTTCGGGCGTTAGGCTACCAAAAAAACATAGACGCCCTCGATGATCTGATTCGGCTAACCAAGGCTACACACGAAGAAGACACCATCCGGCTGGAAGCTATTCAGGCCATTCATCGCCTGTCACCGTCCGTTGGCCTGATCATCATGCAGAACCTGCTGACGAACGGTGCCTCAATGCTATCGCTGTTTATTCTGCGATTTCTCAGCGCATCAACGAACGCCGAAGAGCGGGCTCTGGCTGAGCACAGTTTATCGCTCAAAAAGAATCAGCGCATTCGTCAGCAACTGACGCAGAAACCATCCAAACAGACGGCGACCACGCCTAAATCAGATGGTCGTTCTAAAACGGATTCGTAGTTAACTGATTGCCAACAAAAAGCCCCGACCAGTACTGGTCGGGGCTTTTTGTTACGCTATACCCTGTGGAGTTCGTAACCTTACAGGGTTGTAGATTATCCCAGGTACGTCTTCAGCGCTTTCGAGCGTGACGTGTGGCGCAGGCGACGGATGGCTTTCTCTTTGATCTGCCGAACGCGCTCGCGGGTGAGGTTGAACTTCTCGCCGATCTCTTCCAGCGTCATGGCGTGTTCGCCATTCAGACCGAAATAGAGCGTAATCACATCGGCCTCGCGCTGAGTCAGCGTCGACAGCGCGCGTTGTACTTCCTTACGCAGTGAGTCGTTGATCAGGCCTGAATCGGGCTTGTCTTCACCGTCGTTTTCGAGTACGTCGAGCAGGCTGTTTTCTTCACCCTGCACAAACGGTGCATCCATCGACACGTGACGACCTGAGATCTTCAGGGTGTCCACGACTTCGGCCGGCGAGATATCGAGTACTGCAGCCAGTTCTTCGGGCGACGGCTCGCGCTCGAATTTCTGCTCCAGATCCGAGAACGTCTTCGAAATCTTGTTCAACGAACCCACCCGGTTCAGCGGGAGGCGTACAATCCGCGACTGCTCGGCCAAGGCTTGCAGAATAGACTGACGAATCCACCAAACGGCGTAGGAGATGAATTTAAAACCACGGGTTTCATCAAAACGTTGGGCCGCTTTGATCAGGCCGAGGTTGCCCTCGTTGATCAGGTCACCCAACGACAACCCCTGGTTCTGGTATTGCTTGGCTACCGACACCACGAAACGCAGGTTGGCCTTAGTCAGGCGTTCGAGCGAGAGCTGGTCCCCTTCCCGGATCTTCTGGGCGAGCGTCACCTCTTCGTCGGGCGTAAGCAGGTCCACTTTACCAATCTCCTGAAGGTATTTATCAAGCGATTGGCTCTCGCGGTTGGTAATCTGTTTTGAAATTTTTAGCTGTCTCATGGCTTATTGAGGTAGGTCGGGCAGTAACACCCTCAAAAAGACGCTACTACCCTTTTTAGTCAACAATTCAGGCTTTCGTATTGTTCTCCGGACGGGGTAGCAGGGCCTTACGAGATAAACGGTATTTACCCGTTTTCTTGTCAATCTCGACCAATTTTACCCGCACTTCATCGCCTACTTTAAAGACGCCGTCCATGGTTTCCAGACGCTCCCACTTCACCTCTGAAATGTGGAGCAGCCCGTCTTTGCCCGGCAGGAACTCAACGAAGGCACCAAACGGCTGAATGGTCTTCACCTTACCGTCGTAGATTTCACCAACTTCGGCAGTGGCCGTGATGCCTTTAACGCGGCCAACGGCTTTATCCATGCTCTCTTTGTTGGTCGCGAAAATGCTGACAAAACCAGCACCTTCCCGCTCCTCGATGTTGACCGTAGCCCCAGATTCACGCTGAATCTCCTGAACCACTTTACCACCGGGTCCGATTACGGCGCCGATCTGATCCTGCGCGATCTTGATCACGTATGCACGCGGCGCAAACGATTTCAGGTCCGGCTTCACGGCGTCGAGCGCCTTATTCATCTCACCCAGGATGTGCAATCGGCCAGCGCGGGCCTGCATCAGGGCTTCGGTCAGGATTTCGTACGACAGGCCGTTCACCTTCATGTCCATCTGGACAGCGGTGATGCCTTTTTCTGAACCCGTCACTTTGAAGTCCATGTCGCCCAGGTGATCTTCATCGCCCAGGATGTCCGACAATACGGCGTATTTACCGGTGTCTTCGTCGGTAATCAGCCCCATCGCGATCCCGGCAATAGGCGCTTTGATTTTGATACCGGCATCCATCAGCGCCAACGTACCTGCACATACCGTCGCCATCGACGACGAGCCGTTCGACTCCAGAATGTCGGATACGATACGGATGGTGTAGGGGTTGTCCTGACCTTCGGGCAGCATGCCTTTCAGGGCGCGGTGAGCCAGGTTACCGTGGCCAACTTCGCGGCGGCTGGCACCCCGGTTGGGTTTCACTTCACCCGTTGAAAAACCGGGGAAGTTGTAGTGCAACATAAACTTGTTGTAGCCCTGCGTCAGCGGCTGATCCACGATTTGCTCATCCAGCTTAGTGCCGAGCGTTACGGTGGTCATCGACTGGGTTTCGCCACGGGTAAAGATGGCCGAACCGTGCGCACGGGGCAGGTAATCGACTTCGCACTGAATGGGCCGGATCTCGTCGAGCTTGCGGCTGTCGAGGCGGTAGCGCTCGTTCAACACCAGGTTGCGCGATGCTTCCCAAACCAGGTCGTGGAAATACGTTTTAACCAGGCTTTCGTTCACCTCGGTGCCTTCGGGCAACGACGCCATATATTCGTCGCGAACGGCCTTGAAGCCTTCCGAACGGGCTTTCTTGCTAGCCTGTCCTTTCTTCGCTACTTCGTAAATCTTGTCATAGCAAAACGCCCGTACGGCAGCGCGCAGCTCTTCGTCGTGCGTTTCGTGATTGTACTCGCGCTTTTCGGTCTTGCCAACCTTCGCTTCGAGTTCTTTTTGAGCGGCAATCTGCGCTTTGATGGCGTCGTGGGCCACTTTCAACGCTTCAACCACTTCGTTTTCCTGCGCTTCGTCGAGTTCACCTTCCACCATGTTGATATCGCGCTCGTTGGCAGCGACAATCAGGTCGAGGGTAGCGTTTTGCAACTCAGACGTCAGCGGGTTGATTTTGTATTCGCCGTTGATTTTGGCAACCCGTACTTCCGAAATGGGGCCACCAAACGGAATGTCGGAAACGGCCAGCGCTGATGAAGCAGCCAGGGCGGCCAGCTGATCGGGCTGTACTTCGGGATCGGCCGAGATCATGGTGATCATCACCTGCACGTCGGCGTGGTAATTTTCGGGGAAAGTGGGGCGCAGCGCCCGGTCAACGAGGCGGCTGATCAGGATTTCGTAATCCGACAGCCGACCTTCGCGGCGCTGGAAGCTACCGGGAATCCGACCGGCAGACGCAAATTTTTCCTGATAATCGACCGACAGTGGCAGAAAATCGATCCCTTCGCGGGCTTCTTTACTGGCCACGACGGTGGCTAACAACATCGTATCGCCCAATCGAACGACAACGGCTCCGTCGGCCTGACGGGCCAGCTTACCGGTTTCAATCGTGATCTCCCGTCCATCGGGGAGGGCGACCGTTTGTGTGGTGACTTGAAACATACAGACAGTTTTACTTCGCGCTACAACAGCTTTAAAAACATCAAAAATTAGAGACTCTACCCTACCGCTTGCACCACAAAATTGAAGGTCGCTCAACGCCGGTCTGTTGAATCGGAGGAATCGGGGTCCTCATGCGGCCAAACGCCGCCTGCGATAACCGGGATTTGGGGAACTTCGCTTTATGAATCAAGCCTAGCCGAAAGGTCACTTGTCGGACTATGGATTATTCAAAAAAAGAAGGTACCTATTCGATAAATCGCTCGAAACTACCGGCTATCGGTAGCTATCGTTCGTTATTGGGCACCTAATGATTACTTATAAATGTCCATATATGCAAACAGGGAACCCGCTAGAGAGTTCCCTGTTTGACGCAACCGATCCGATTACTTACGGATACCGAGTTCCGCAATAATGGCCCGGTAGCGGCTGATATCTTTACGCTGGAGGTAGTCCAGCATGTGGCGACGCTTACCTACCAGTTTCAGCAGTCCCTGACGGGTGCTATAATCATGCTTGTGAGCCTTGAGGTGCTCAGTCAGGTGATTGATCCGGTACGTAAACAACGCAATCTGAGATTCTGCCGAGCCGGTGTCAGCCGAAGCTTTCTGAACACCGTGCGAAGCGAAAATTTCCTGTTTCTTTTCAGATGATAAATACATCGTCAGACAGCTTTTTGTTTACACTTGATTTTTTAACAGGCTGCAAAGGTAGGGAATAAAACTGGGAAGTCATAGCGCGCCCGTGACCGCGTCGGGCTGCCCTTCACGGCCCTGTCTACACCATAACCTCCGATTCGATGGCGATGAAGTGCGTGAGTTCACCCTGGCTGTTGCGGAGGGGATCGATCGCCACCTGACACTGGTAGGGCTCACCGCCTTTCCGGTAATTGACCAGACTGGCTTCAATAGACGTAGCCTGCCGCAGGTGTTTCCGGATACGGGAGAGTTCAAAATGGCTCGTGTCGGCCCCCTGTAAGAACTTGGGGGTGCGGCCCACGGCTTCGGCGGTGGTGTAGCCGGTCATGCTCAGGAAGCTGTGGCTGGCCCACAAAATGGTCTTCGACAGGTCGGTTAGCACCAGGGTCATACCCAGGCTAAGGGCCTTCAGGTACGTCTTCCGCTGCTTCCGGGTCAGTTTCCAGTCGAAGATGTCGATCAACTGACCGAAAACCGTAGCTTCTTTATCCTTGGCTTTCTTCTCGGCCTGATCCAGTAAAAAAATTTCCAGGCAAGGAAGCGGATAAGACCGCTGCCCGTCGAGGTTGCATCGACTGTTGGCCCGGTTAATCATTTCGGTATAAGCTTGTGAAAAAACCATGATTAAAGAAGAGAAAGGTGAAAATCAACTTGAAAGATACTAGACAGGCCGGTCATTTTCAAATCCGTGCATCGATATTGAGGCTACGGGACAGCCGCCGAAGCAAAAAAAATTTTGTGGGCTAGTTAATTGAGAACCAAGCCAAAAGCGATCTAATCGCAGCAGAAGCCACATTTTTTTCGGGCAAGGGCTTGCGCAACGTGTTTTAACGCTCTACTTTTGCACCACGATAACGGAACAACGCAGCAGCGAAGAGACGAAGTCAAAAGTAAAAGGATTGGTAGTTCAGTTGGTTAGAATGCCGCCCTGTCACGGCGGAGGTCGCGGGTTCGAGTCCCGTCCAGTCCGCAGAAGTTCAAGAAAACCCCTTCAGGAGTCTCCTGAGGGGGTTTTCTGCGTTTAATCCCCTTCCGAATCACTTCCGAACGCGCGTATTAGGGTCTTTTCCGTCCGAATTACGTCCGACTTTTTCCTGATTTCGCTGCTCATGAAGACGTCAATTCGCCTCATCATCAAAGACGATCACGTAAAACGCGACGGCACCGCTCCCCTTTACCTACAGGTGTTCATCGAGGGAAAAATGATCCGCTTCCCGCTGGAGTTAAGCTGGTCGGCGGCTCACTTCAGTAAGGCCTCGTCCAAACTACTGGCCCGGCACAAGGGGGATGCCCAGCTCGACGACTATCAGTTGATCATCCGTGCCAAGGAGGCGCAGCTTAATGAGATCTTCACCCATTACCGGCTGGCCAAAAAGACGTTGACGGTTGAGCTGCTCCGGAAAGAGTTTTACAACGAGAGTGGCCGCGACGACTTTTACGCCTTCTGGAAGAAGGAGATGGACGACCGGCTGCGGCGGCGCAAGATCGAGCAGGCTTCTTGGGTGTGTCATTCAGCCTCCCTGAGCAAGCTCAAACAATACAAACCCACCTGCACCTATCAGGAGCTGACACCCAAACTACTGGAGAACTTCCGGGCCTGGATGAAAAGCAAGCTGGGCAACGCCCCAGCTACCCGCGAGAAGACACTGAAAGATGTTCGTACTTATGTGCGACTGGCGCTGGCTTCGGGCGTAATATTCGACGATCCCTTCAAAGTCGTCAAGGTCAAACATATTGAAACCGTCCCCGACGTGCTGACGCTAGAGCAGGTTAAGCAATTACTCGACCTATATAATAGGCCCAGCCTCAAGCCCGCCTGGCACTGCGTACTTCAGCACTTTCTATTTTCCTGCTTTACCGGCCTTCGCATCTCCGACATCATGCGGGTAACGGATGCGCATATTATTGACGGCGCTCTTGTCTTTGAAGCACACAAAACCCGCAACAGTCATCGCCCCGCTATCACAATTCCGTTGCACGAGCTGGCGCTAAGCTTTATCACCAAACAGCAAGGCAAACTCTTTACCACTTTCACGGATCAGTACGCCCGGCGAATGCTTAAAGAAATCGCCTCAGAGTTAAACTGGACGATAAAGAAGTTTGGTACGCACACGGCCCGACACACCTTTGGCACCAACTTCATTGAACTGGGCGGCGACGTGGTCACACTAAAAGAATACATGGGTCATAAAAAGATTCAGACGACTATGCAATACGTACACATCAGCAATAAGCGTAAGCGGGAACAGATTAAGGTTTTTGACTACTTTAAGTAGGTTTTGCTTTCGACTTCAAGATTAAAGCTTACATCTCCCAATATATATTTGAAATGCAATCCATCGATTTAGGTGGCGATGTGGTGACGCTTTAAACACGTATGAGGCACAGTTCAAGCAAAATGGCTACACAGTATGTTAGTCTGAGTGAGCATCGAAAAAGTGTGCAAATTAATGTTTTTGATTGCTCTGATAAATGGCTAATTTACTATCGATCTGGTTTTGATACGGTAAGAAGTATTTGATTAATGTGATTGAAATCACTTATTATTTGTATATAGTATCCAGCATAAAACCAAGCTCTGCCGGGCCAGTTACCACTCGCTATTTCATTGATTTCAACATTTTCATCAAACATCAGCCTACGTCCTATATCATCACCGAACGTTTTCAATCCTGTACTTACTAACAATCTAATTTCATCTTCACTCCAAGTGTCATCAAAATTATTTGTCAGCCTTGATAAACAAATAATACTTTCGCCTCGAATTTGTATAAATTGTAAGCTATTAAAGAAGCCCATGTAACGCCATTCGCTTTCAATAAAATATTGATTATTTGTCTTGAATCCTTGTTTTTCTTGTTCAATTTTATGTCTCCTAATATCTTGTTCTAAAAATCCTAAAAATTGATCTGGATCGATTACTATTAATGATAAATATTCATTGTAAAAGCTCAAAAACTCTTTAGCTGTGAATACTAGAGTATTTATGTACAATACGCCATATAGCAGCTTTGCTTTCTGTGTTAGCTTTTTGTCCTCAGTGATCAGAATGTCACAGTAAGATGCTGTGAAAGCATGTAAGCTGTCACTTACTCTACTCTGCACAGTAGTAGCTTTCAGATTTTCAATTAAAATGCCTGTGAGTTCAAGCATTTCATATGATCTAGTGAATAAGTGAAAATTATTTATAGATTCAATATCTGTCTTATTGAACATACTTACGATAGGTAGAAAGATATTGTCAACAATAAAATTTTGGAGATCACTATTTTCTAAATCGACCTTCAGATTAGGTTTTTTATAGTCTATCTGTTGCTTAGGCAGTGAATAAGAGCTTCTTGCATCATCATAAATACTTTTAACAAATTTTTTCTGACGATCTTTAGAAGATTCTAAAGTATTTTTAAGCCCTTTATTTAAATGCCTTTCGAATTTTCTCATAGTTATATCTTTTCTACTAAATGGCACTAACTCTCTTATAGAATTGTATAAATTAGTCTCTTCTTTACTTAATGTTTTTTTGCTTTTCTCAGCTTTTTCTAAAACTTTAATATATGATTCATAAAATGCTTTAATTTGATCATAGGCCCCTATTCGTTGAGTAAATGACTTTCTTACAGAATAATTAGAGTATTCATTAAACTTACCAGAGTAGTAAGCTTTAGTAGCGTCATCTTCTTTAACCGTTAATCTGTTAATATTAAAGTTAAATCTAAAAAACTTAGACATCCCAATCTTGCTCATAAAAGCGAGATCAACATTTTTTTTGTCTGTTAGATCCCTCTTTAAATCTGAAAAATGCCCAATTGAATAAGGAAGAACAAAACTTTCCTTTTGTTTTGTTATGAGATTCAGTAAGTCAGAATATTCATTAGAATTATTAATGTTTAGAGAAAGATATCTTATTATCTGCGTGTCTAAGTATACTCTGAGCATATTTTATTTTTGAATGATTTGCCTACTGATAGATTTACATATTGTTAGTTTTAATAAAAGCACTTACTGTTTGTCTATCCACGCCCAAGATACGACCGATAGCAGAGTGCGAAACGTTAGCTTTCAGTAGCTCCTTAATTACATCTCCCTTACCCGTTAACTTCACCTCTCTATTTCGACTTCCTTGTGGCCGGCCGAGTTTGACTCCTTCTGCTTTTTTGCGCTCTAGCGCTTCACGTGTCCGTTGGCTGATTAGCTGCCGTTCAATTTCGGCCGACAAGCCAAACGCAAACGCCAACACCTTACTGTTGATATTGTTGCCTAGCTCGTAGCCTTCCTTAATGGCATATACCCGGGCGTCTTTCTCCATACACGAATGCAGGATGGCCATGATCTCCATCAGGCTGCGACCAAGACGCGAAAGTTCCGTCACGTATAATGCGTCCTTAGGTTTCATTGAGGAAAGTAACTGGCCCAGCGCCCGCTCGTCGGCAGATCGGGTGCCCGATACGGTTTCCTCAACCCAGTAGTCGATGTGGACTCTGTCGGCGGCAGCCTTCTTCAAAATCTCGTACCGTTGGTTTTCAGCCGTTTGGCGGTCAGTCGATACGCGGATATAGGCAAAAATCATAGGGGCAAGAGTTAACCCATTACTAGCATTAAATATACGCGGTTATTGACGGATTGTAACCACTGATAACATACCCTATTTATTAGGAGGTAAAACGAGCGTTTATATCCATCAGTCTACATCGCTAAGCCCGAAGTAAACTTACTTCAGCGGGGATCAGCTGCCGGCCACTGCTTAGCTGGGCCTTCATCGAACCGACCAGGTAGTTGACCCCGCTGATATGCACTTTCTGCCGGAAGGAGAACCGGGCCAGATCGGCGGGCGTCAGGTACACCACCTTCGTGACCGTGAACGTATCGGCCTTGAACTGCTCCAGCTGCCGGTAGCTCCGATCGACAAGGTTATTGGGCCCATGCCAGTAGAGCGACCGGTTGCCATGGACAGCCGTGGCGGTCGGCTCGCCATTCACCAGCCCATGCCAGAACAGCAGTTTGGGCGTCGAGGGGTTCTTGTTCTCCTTGTTCAGCGGCGAGCTACCCACCTGCGCGGTCATGGCCCTACCAGTGCCGGCATCGGTGAGCAGCGTCGACACCCGCGACCGGATCGGCAGCAGGGCGCCGTCTTCGGTCACCGTCGTTTCTGCACTCGTGTAGGTTTCGAGGGGCGCGGGGATCGGCTTCAGCAGCGCATCGTTACTATCCAACTCGTAAGACAACTCCAGGCGATTGGTCAGATCAGGCGCTTTGATGTGCTGCGGCTGGGCCTTATCGGTCCAGTCGACGACATCCCCACCCGTTAGTACCTGCGCCCCGAAGTCCATCGTGCAGACCCGTTTGTACACGTCGAACTCCAGATACAGGTTGAACAACTTCCGCAGATCGATCAGCAGCTGCGGCATCGTCAGGCCCGGCAGGTGGTTGTTGGCGTTGATGGTCGTTAAGCCGTCCAGACTATAGGTGTTGTACAGCAGCAGCCGTTGCAAGTCAGCATCGAGCGTATACTGCCCCTTAAATTGCCAGCCGGTCAACGCCCCGAACTGTCCCAATACCTGTCCCAAAAACGGCATGGGTACCCTGGCCACCGCGTTGGGCGTACCACCCGTCCATTCGTTCATTAGGCCGTTAAAGCCGGTCAAAGCCTGGTTGCCGTAAAACGCTTCGTTGCGGATCGTGGGAAAGGCGTAGGGGTCGACCAGGTGATTGGCGTCGGCTGAGCTGCCAATCGCCTCGACGCCCAGGTTCAGCTGTGACAGGGTTACGTTCTGGCTGTCGCCGAAGATCTCGCCCAGATTTTGCGTAAAAAACACGCTATACCCGGACGGCTTCACGTCATGGATCATCACGTACCCCTGCTCGATCAACTGCCCGGCGAAATACTTCTCGCAGCGGAATTTACGGGCCTGATACCCGACCTGATCCTGATAGAAGTAGCCCAGCAGCCGCCGGTTGGTCGGAGTGGCGGGCAGCTCGAACCCATAGACTCGGCTACCCTGTACCGAGTCGAAGGAAAACAGCGGGTTGAAGCGTTCCAGCGTTAGGCTTGTGGAGGGCAGCAGGTCTACCGACTCCCCATCGATGCGAATGTCAAGCATTAGGCGAATTCTGATTTTTGAACCACGACGTCAATCTGGTTCTGTACGTTAACAAAGGCCTGGTACGATACCGACAGGTCTTTATCGGCAATCCGGTTCAGCAGTTGCGACTGGTAGTTCTGGGTCTGGTTGGTGTTGTTGACCGCCCCCTGCACGCCGTCGAGTCCCTGCTTGCTGGTTTCATTCAGTTGGGTCAGCCCCTGCTTACTGGTTTCGTTCAGCTGACCCAACCCCTGCTGGGTGGTGGTCTGCAAGCTCGTTAGCCCCTGCTTACTAGTTTCGTTCAGTTGGCCTAGCGCCTCCTGCGTGGTGGTCTGTAAACTCGTCATCCCCTGCTTGCTGGTTTCGGTAAGTTGGCCGAAACCCTGTTGGGTGGTGGTCTGCAAACTCGTCAGCCCGCCCGTCAGGTCGGTGGACATTTGTTGCATCGTTATCTGCTGCACCGATCGGTTTCGCTCAGCCTCCTTCTCATTGCTGGCCTGAAGGTCCGACAGGGCCGTTTGTGTACCCGTGTTGAGCATATCGATCGCCACAGTGGTCGACTTCTCCAACTGCTTGATGTCGGTATTAAGCCCATGTTTTAGCTCCGTCAGGCTCTGAGTCGTCTGCTGTTTGAGGTCGACCAGCTGCCCTTTCAAATCCACGCCCAGCCCACTCAGCCCCGTCGACAGGCTCTTGGTCAGGTTGCCAATCAGCACCTCCAGCGCCCGGATGAGCGTATCGTTGCGTTTGGCCTGCTCGGTATTCAGCTGAAACAGGTATTCACGCACGTCGAGCCTAAACAGCCCCAGCACTTCCATGACCTGCCCCAGATCGTAGGTCTGTTGGAGCGTCATCTTCGAGAGCGCTATGTTCGTGTCCAGCAGGGTGAGCGCCGTCGCTCCGGTGTTCTTACCGATCAACTCCATCGCGGCCTGGCTCTGCTTGATCTGCTCGTCCGTAACCGAATCAATCGTTGCGGCGGCACTCTCGGCAGTTTCTTCCGAACCTGACGGCTTGTAATCCTGGACCGGCTCCTTGTAGCCCCCACTGTCGTATTCCTCCTCGATCTCGCCCATCCAGCCCCCACCGTCGAACATCACGCCCCCTTTCTGGAAGCGCCCGCGCGGCGGACCGTGTTTGACGTAATCGCCGTAGCTACCGCCTTCCCCAAAGAACCCACCGTCGCGCATGACGGGAGCACCGTTGCGGTGCAGCGAGGAATGCATCAGCCCGTCGATGAGCCGACGGTTGTTGCGGTAGGTCGACCGCGACAACACCATCACCGGCTCACCGCCTTCCATTTCGGCCACCTCTTCACCCGTATCCCGCCGGGTGATGGCCAGGCCCGAATCGCCGTAGCGGTTGCCGTGGCTGGGACCTTCCACCACGCCCGCATTGCGAACGTACCCACCCCGTCGCATCGAGGGCGGTTGCTGAGCCTTGATGATGCCGATCTGCACGGCCGTCGTAGCCGCGGACACGGCCACCCCGATCAGACCCAGCGGCCAGCCCAGCGTGGCCAGTGATTTGAGCGCTGCCTGCGCCCCGTTGACGATCGCCAGCGCGATGTCGAGCTTTTGCTGGTTGCGGAAGGCCTGCACCTGGGCCGCCTTCATCTTGGTATCCGCATCCTTATTGATCTTATCGACGCCTTTTTCGTACTCGTCTTTGCTGATCAGGCCCCGGTTGTACTTGTCTTTCCAAGCCGCCAGCTGCGAGTCGCGCTCATTCTGGATGTTCTTCAGCTCCTTCTCCAGCTTCATCTGGTTGAGCTTGTTGAGCGCATTGACCGCCATCAGCGTGTATTCCCCGATCGCGTCGATGGTCGAAATGTTGGCCTTCTGCTTTTCGGTCAGCTGCGTCTTTTCCCCTTGCAGCTTCTTGGTCAGGATGTCGGTAAACTCCTTAAAATCGCCCTCCATCAGGGCTTTGATCGCGTTGTAGTATTCCTGCTGGTTCTTACGCCGCGCTTCGGTTTTTTCGGCCGTCAGCGCCGTTTTGTCGTTTTCGTATTTGACATCGTTGGTCGTCAGGTTGGCCTTCAGCTGGTCGTCGGTGGCTTTGTTAGCCGCTGCCCGTCGATCGGTGTCGGCAATGTTGGCGTTGTTGTGGGCTACCTGCTCGGCGGCTTCGCGCTCCAGCTTGGCTTTATTGTAGTTGTATTCCGCATCGAGCCGCAGCTTTTTGGCCTCGTAGATACCCTGGGCGTTGGTACCCGCCAGCAGCAGCCGGGCGTCAGCATCGGCCACCGTCGCCCGGAACTGGGCATCCTGAAGGGCGGCATCCTCGCGGGCTTTCTTCTGGCGGTACTCCTCCTCGACCCGCTGTTTGTCAGCGATCAGCCGGTCGTTGATCTGTTTGAGCAGCGCCGCTTTGTCGGTTTCGTCCTTAACGTCCTTCTCGATCTGGATGCGCTGGGCGCTGGCCACGTCCTCCAGCTTCTGGAGCTTATCGGCTTTCTCGTCGCCTGATAGTTTAATCTTCAGGTCGAGTACCCGTTTGGCCGCTTCCGACTCCTCCTTCTCGTGCTTCAGGCGGTGGTCGGTTTCGATCTTGTCCTGATCGCGGTGCAGCTGCTCGGTCAGCGCTTTTTCCCAGACGGCTTTGGTGGTCTGACTCGCCTTGCTCTGAGCAATGGCGGCAACCTCGTTATCATACTTGAATTTAAGGCGAGCCAGATCCCGTTCCAGATCGTCCTTGATGGCGTTGATGCGGGCCTCCTCGGTCTTTCTGATCGCATCCGCCTCGGCTTTGGCCACCTCTTCCGCCTGCCGTTTGGCGGCTTCCTGCGCCTGTTTTAGCTCGGTCTGCCGGTGTTTTTCGGCCTGCGCGGCCTTTTTGTCGAGGGCCTTCTGGTCCGACGCCGTGACGATATCAGCCAGTTCATTGGCATTCTTTGTCTCGGCGGTTTTCTTGGTGTTGAGCGTAGCCTGGTGGGCGGCCACCTGTTTGGGCCGATCTTCGGCCAGTTTATCGCCGTAGCCCTTGTTGAAGGCGTCGCCAATGCTGCCGGCTGCCGACTTCACTTTGCTCACCAACTCGTCGACGTGCAAAAACGAACTGATGGCCGAGCCGATGGACTTGATCTTGGTTACGCCCTGATCGATCATCGTCCAGAACGAGGCCAGCCCCTGGCGAACCGGCTCCAGCGCCACGGTGATGCGACTCAGCCCGCCCGATACCAACGTACCTGCCGCTCCGGTCAGCAGGTTGAACCAGCCCACGCCCCGGTCGACCAGATTCCACACGAAGACAAACCCATCCCCGATCGCCGCCAGTACCGGACGCAGCGGGTCCAGCCCCCGACCGATGAACTCGATCGTTTTCTCGGTCAAATCGGCCAGCAATCCAGCCCCGGTTTTGACCACTTCCCACGTACCCGAAATGATGCCCCGCAGGGTGCTGCTGTTGTTGTAGAGCGCCGTAAAGCCAGCCACTAGCAGCGCTACCGCCGCCACCACCAGCCCGATCGGGTTGGCTGTCATGGCCGCATTGAGCAGCCATTGGGCCGCCGTTGCCGAACCAGTCCACACCTGACGCGCTTTTTCGGCGGCGGCGTGGGCGATGCTGCTGGCGGTGGCCAGTACCAGGTTCCCGTTCAGGGCCAGAATGGCCACCCCCAGCGCGGCAAACGAGGTGCGGTTTTCGCTCAGAAATTCCGGTACTGCCCGGATCACGTTCACAAACGTGACCACGCCCCGGGTGACGGCCGTCACGCCCGGCAGCAGGGACTGCCCGATCTCGGTGGCAATCAGGCTCAGCGCTTTTTGCGACTTCTCGTACTCGGCGGCGGCGTTGTTGTTGACCGTATTGAACTCCTTTTGCAGGCTGGTGCCTTCGGCCATTGCCTTGCTGGCCAACTCCTGCTTCTGGCGAACCATATCGGTCTGGTCCTTCAGCAGGGCCATTACTTTGGTCGCTTCCTGCGACTTGATGCCCAGGGCGTCGAGGCGGGTGGCCAGCTGATCAGCGGGTACGTTCTTGAGCGATTCGGCCAGCCGCAGCAGAAACTCGTTTGGATTGGTGTTGATCCATTCCTTCATCTGGCTATCGGCCACGCCGATCTGCTGGGCGAAGGTGGACGTGTCTTTTGCGGCCGTCAGCAGGATATTGGATAGCCCACCCGATGAGATCTCGGCCGACAAACCCAACTCCTGGAACGCTGCACCCAGCCCCATCGTCTGGGCGATCTGCGGGCTGAGGTCGCCCAGCTGACCCATGCGGGCCGTGAACTCGGCAATGACGGGGCCCGTAGCGGCACCATCGGCCCCTAGCTCGTTGATGGCCGAGCCGATCTGATTGATGGCCTCCCCGGCATTGAGGTCTTTGGTTTCCTTAAACAGCTTCTGGAGACCGCCCAGGGCCGAACTGACCTCCTCGGCCCCGCCGGTAAACTCGTCGCCCAGCGCCACGTTGGCCATATCGACGGATTTGACGAAGCCCAGCAGTTCGGTATTGGCCACGCCCAGCTGCCCACCGATCTGGGCAATGCCCATCAGGCTTTCTTTCGTCGAGCGGGTATCAATTTTGTCGAGTTCCTGACTCAACTCCCGGACCTCCTCGCTGCTCTGGCCGGTAGCTTTGGCCACACCCGACATCGAATCTTCGAGTTCGAGGGCTTTTTTGATACCCCCCGCCACGAAGTTGAAGGCCTGTTCGAGCAGTTCGGTGGCCGAAAATGCCGCCAGAAAACCAGCGGCGGCCCCTTTGGCCCGTTCCCACAGGCTCGGCTGCTTCTCGATCTCCTCGTTGGTGGCGCGGGTTGTCGCCCTATGGTTGGCCAGCAGGGTGTTGACCTCCTGTAGTTCATCAGCCTTTTTGAGGTAGGCTTCGGTACCAGGCGTGAGCTTGTCGATTTCGGCGGCCAGCTGCTTATAATAGCCCTTCAGCTGCTGCACCGTCATGCCCGACACGCCCATCTCCTCGCGGACCTGCTTGATAGAGGCTTCGAGTTCTTTGATGAGCGCCTTGTTGTCGGCCCACTCTTTGGTGCCTTTCTCGACCCCTTTCTGGGCTTCTTTTACGTCGTTGAGCTGCTTTTCGAGTTCACCCAACTGATTGACGACCGGCTTACCGTCGAACTTCAGGGTGAATACAGCCTCCTCTTTGAATTGCATTGCGCTGGTGGTTCAGCCATGATGGCGTAGACCAGCAGCGAAAGAATACCTTACAAAAGGCTCAGGGTAGGACGTAAAATGAACACATAGACGGTTAAGAGCAGAACAGTAGCAACGCTTGGTAAGCGCGAGAGCTGGCATGAAAAATGAATGTCTTACTTAGAAAGCAAAAGCCATTACTGTATGGAGCGACCGCTAGATTTTGACCAACTGTGTTTTGAACTAGGTTTAAAGGGGTGGATACACCTCAACGCAGGCACCAAAAGCAAGCTTTTTATTCGGTTCACGTTAGATAGGCCCTTTATTAACCGCAATCGTGTCTGTTATGACTTGTATTTTGTAAGTCTTTCTGGTAGACCCCGGCTGCGCCTTAGTAAAAGAGCACCCCGAAAAAGTTTACTTACTCTCAACTATCCACCCTTACCAAGCGATCTTTTGCGCATATTCAAGCTGTGTGATTGTCCACATACTGCATGAATCAATCCTCCTACGCTTGCTCCAGTTGTTCTTTCATCGCGCGCAGGATCGGCGTCGGCAGCGTTTCCAGCAGCTGGTTAGCCATGTCATAGATTAGCCGGCCACGTACCGGGTTGTAGAACGCCTTCGCCTTGGATCGGGTGGCGCTCCCCAGATGTAAGCGGTTGACGGCGATACCCCACGCAATACGGTTGATGGCCCGGCTCTCCGGGATGTGCAGCGTCCGGTACCTGGCTCCCAGCAGATAGCCCGGTACGTACTTGAAGTTGTCCAGGCCAATCTCCCGCACGTAGTCTTCCAGCACCTCGATTGGCGGCATCTTGTTGTAGAGCAGCTTACGCATATCCTTAAAACGCCCGTACCCGGCAAAGCCCAGCGACATTTCCGCGTACAGATCGCGGCCGATCACCAGCGATTCGTGGCGCATCGAGTTTAGCAGATCACCCGTCAGCACGAAGCCCGCCGCCTGGAGCTTGCGCTGCATGGTGATCTGGGCCTCAGCGACCACCCGGCCCACAATCTCGGTAGCCGCGCTCTCGAACTCCTCCAGCGTGAGGTTTAGTACCATGTCGTGCGCAGGTTCAGCACTTCGATAAACAGCCGGTCGCCAGTAGCCACCGTTTCCCCAGCGCCCAGCATGACGTAACCCATGCCCGCGTTCAGCGGCAGCGTCCGGGTACTGATCAGCAACCCGTTCCGATACACCAGCACCTCGCCAACCCCGGCAAAGTCGGCCCGCAGCAGCAGCAGCCAGTTGTGGGGGTTGCTGCGAAGCGGCAGCGCTACGTTGTTTTTCGGGTAGCGCCACACATCCGGATTGTTCGGGTCGAGCGCCAAATGCCAGGCGTTACCAGCCGCCGGCGTACCGTCGTAAAACACCGACAGGTTATCGGGCAGGTTGGTGCGGAAATGGAAGTAACCCGGTGGCACCGTCACCACGTAATCTTTAGGGTTCAACGCACACGAACCGTACTGATTGGCGTAGGCCTGGGTATCCATCGCTGCCAGCGCCGAGGCGACCCGCGCGGCCAGCTGCTCGGCGTTTTCGGCCCCGATGCTGCCCGCCTCCAGCACCAGCGTGGCCGGGCCACCTTCCTGCCCTTCGCCGCAGTTATTGCGGGCGTAACGCCCCGTCTGCTCGATCCGGGCGTTGGTGAAGGGCGTGGCCGCACAGACCGCCGAAGGTACGGGAGCCTGATAGCCTTCCGTACCAGGTACGTTGAGCTTTACCCGGCGCGGCTTGACCAGGCTAAAATCATCGACGTAGCGCTGCTCCAGCTGCACGGCGCCCATCAACCCGGAACGAATACCCTGCTCGTTGATAAGGCAGAACGTGTTGACCGGTACCCAGCGCGTGGGCCGGGCGGCGGCGGGTGGGGCGACGGGCAGGGCCGAATAGCCCACCTCCGTTTTGCCCAGCCCGAAGGTCAGCACCCGACCGGCCAGGTCTTCTTCGGCTCCCCGCAGTTCCAGCGCCGTATCCCCTGAGGCGGCCAGCGTCAGGGCGACGTACCCGTCCTGACTCACCAGATACACCTCCTCGGCAAACAGCAGTTCGCTCAAATAATCCAGTTCGGCCCCGTCGCGCAGGCCGGTGGCCACCGTCAGGGTACGTTCCCCGCGCCGGTTGAGCTTGACAAATTCCGCCGTTCCGGGCCGGTAATTGGGGTCCAGCGGGCGTTGGATATCGGTTCCCCGCACCAATAGTCGGCGGCTGCTGGCTCCGGTGCAGCGCAGGGTGTCGAAGCCGCCCAGCGAGTTGGCCAGCAACAGATACAGCACGTTAGGCTGGTACTCCCGGTTGACCCAATAGGTACGGACCTCCGAGAGCCGGGCGTTCGCTTCGTTCGATAACCATACCTGGTAGCTCAGTACCGTTTTTTTGGTCAGGGCCTCCTGCTGGGGCAAGCCCAACGCCACAAAGCCCACCGGTACGCTGTAGACCGTGTACTGCGCCACGTTGGCGGTCTGCATCGGCGTCAGCACCTCGCTCGTCCCATCGGTGTAGGTCACGGCTACCCGCAACCGTAGCTCGGTCGGCTTGGGCGTGTAGTTGACCAGGTGATACAGAAATTCGGGCTGGTCGGTTTCCACCCACTTCCGGGCGGGCTGCCAGGTGAGAAACTGCCGGGTGTCAGCCAGGTAACTCGTAAAAAAGTCATCCCGCCAGCTGGCGAACTGCTCCACCGATAAAGCCCCCTTCAGGGCATATTCCAGCGGAAAGGTCTGTTTGGTGTCGGGTACCAGCGTACCGTTCTGAAGGATGCAGGTCTGCACCAGAAACGGCGTGATCAGGCCCGCGCAGGCCACAAAGCCCCCCTGATCGGGCATCGGTGGGGTCCGGTGCAGATCGTCATCGAGGTACACGGCCACGTCGAACGCGGCCCCCGGATAGACCGTCGCCCCAAACTCCTGGCGAGGTGGCACCTCCCGACCGGGCAGGGTGACCAGCTCGGTGAACTCGCCGGAACCGAAGGTTTTGGGCGTTTCCAGCCGCAGCACATACGACAGGGCGGCCCGATCGGCCAGCGTATCGGGGGCCGCGTCGACCACGTAGGCAATGGGGTTGCGCGAGAACCGCAGGGGCCGAAACGAAAGGGGTGCTAGACTATCCATGCGTCAGGGAACAGTAAACGGTTAGCGGGTACGGTCACGTCGACGTCAATGTAGTAGCCCTCCAGTTCGACGTTGGCCAGTAGCCCGATCGGAAACATTTTCTGACCCGGCTGGATCATCAGCTCGAAGGGCTCGCCCAGGTCTTCCAACTCCTCGGCGTCACGGTCAGCCATTGCCCGCAGACGGCCCAGCAGGTGCAGCAGCAGTTTCTGGGTTTCGTTGCGGGCCAGCAGCCCGGCCCCAGCGCCCGGATCGGCGGGTTTCATGGCCACCGTCAGGCTGCACAGAAAGGTGAGCGAATCCAGCCCGGCCCCGTTCGTTTTGGGCTGCGACTCGGCTACCTGTAAAAAGCAGGTGATGCCGGCGTAGTCGTTGGTGTAGTAGGCCTCGATCTCGTTGATGGCCTTCAGCCCGTTGGAAAGAGGCATAAATTTTTCGATAGTCGGCACCAGCTGGACGGCTTCTTCGATGAAGGCCGTCAGGCTGAGCAGGTCCGTGATCGGGGTCATGGGTGTTGGGCTTTTTCGCGGTCTTGAGCCTCCTGCTGGTTCAGCAGATCGTCGAGCAGGGAGGCAAACAGCAGGTGGGCGGGCATGGTGCAAACTTTCTCGTAATCGCCGAAGTGGCCGTCTTTGGCCACGTTCTTCAGCAGCATCACCCAGCCCCGGCCGTCGCCGTAGCGGGGTTCGCGGCTCTTGCCAAACAGCTCCCCATACAGGGCCATGAAGGCGTTGTTAGAGCGCTCGAAGTAATCCAGCACCAGCATCTTCAGGTTTAGCGGGAGCTTATCCAGCTGCTCGGCGTGGGCCTGCGCGCGGGCCTCGTTGAAGGGTTCGCGCACGTCGCCGTTCCACTCGGCGCTGTTCATGAACTTGCGCCAGTCTTTCCGGCGGGGCCGGCACAGGATGGCCACCAGCTGGTTCAACGCCCTAGTCTTGCCCGCCACGTCGGTTACACCCTCTTCGAGTGGGGCCGCAAACTCCAGATAGGCCATGTTGGCCGCCGCCAGATCAGCCCCGGTGGTGTCGGCCATATCGGCGGCGGGCAGGTGGTAGTTGACCCCGCCGCACTCAAACGACATGATGGGCGGCTTGCCTTCCGGGGCGGTGTCAAAGAGCCAGGCGAATTGCCCCCGCAGCTGGCACCACTGCCAGGGCGTAATAATCAAATCACGCCACATGCGCGGGCTCATGCCCAGCCACACCCGGCAGGCGGCGGCCTGGTGCTCGACGGTATCAAAGGAGCCATCCGCCTTCAGGCGAGGGCACAGGATCAGCTGCACGTACTGCTCGGTGGTCAGTTCGGCCCAATTCTCGGCAACCCGGTAGGTCTTGTTACCAAATTCGATTGTCTTCATTTACCCAGTTCTTTACGTAGCTCCTCCCGATTCTCCAGTCGTTGCAGGCGGCGTTCCAGATCGTCGATCTTTTTGTTGCGCTCCTGGACATACTGCCAAGCAAAAGCGGCCAGGCCAATACTGGTGGCCTGGCCGATCAGGGCGGTAATGATGTTGATGGCGTTCTGCGACATCAGGCCAGCGGTTGGATGCGTTTCAGTTTCTGAAAGGCCAAAGCTAGTTTCCCCCCGTAGCTGGGGTTAGGACAGAACCGCCAGCAGATGTGGGCCAGATATTCGGCCCGGCTGCTGATGCTATACTTGCGGATCGTGGCCGCTTCGTAGTCGCCGTAATCATCGAGCGAAGCCACCGGGCTGGCGTACCGGCAGTAGCCATCGGGCGAAACCGACGTGTAGTAGCCCCGCCCGTTTTTCTTCATACCGAACAGGTTGTGGCCGTGCCTGGCTAACTCCACCTCTGACCACCAGTAACCCGTCTCGACGGCGCTGATGGCCCACGCCACGTCGGGGTAGCGGTACCCCTGGCGACTGATCCGCCGCCAGTAGGTCAGATGAGTTTGAACTTCGCGGCTACGAACACCGCCACGCTCACCCGCCACAGCCAGTTCTCCCACCGCGCTGCGCGCAACTTCGTCCGGGCTTCGTCGGTATGGGCCTGGGCCTGCTGGCTGACGTTCTGTTTGGCCTGCTGCTGGCGGTTGATCTGCTCGATCTGCCGATCTTTCTGGTCGACCAACCGCCCCAGCGCCACGATCGACGAGTCTTTCAGGACAATCGTGGCCCGGCTCGAAAGGGCCTCGGCTTTGTAGCGGAGCGCCAGCCGCGCGCCCTCCTCGGTGAGCAGAATCGTTTTGGGTGGTACCTCGACGGGGCGGAGCCGTTTGAGGCTGTCGTACACCGCCACGCCGGACGGGTTCGTCATTGAACTGGCGATCAACTTCACGCTGCAACTCATCCCCAGACAACCGATCAATACGACCTTTCTCGCGGTTAAGGTCGCCACGAAGCGCCTTGATTTCTGATTCATAGACCTTCAGTTTAGTGTAGACTTCGTAATTCAGCTGGCCCTGCGCGTTCAGATTCTTGTAATACGTGGTCGAGTCGAACCCCGCCGTGGCCGGACGTTTGGGGGCCGCTGCCTTTGGGCCGGACAGGACGTAGTAGCCCACGCCAACCAGCAGCAGCAGCGCGATCACGACCACCCCCACGCCGTTTTCATCGAAGAACTTTTTCATGTTTCAGGAATGAAGCGGACGATATGCCGCACGATGGACTTAGGCCGCGGGATGTTGGCGTACACGCCCTGCCGGTTGTTACCGGCGGTGGTGTTGGCCCCGTTGGCCACGAAAATGCGGACGCGGGGATCGGGAGGCCAGTGCTTCAGCAGTTCGGCGTGGGACCAGATCGTGTAGGTGATCACGTCCGCCGGCAGCGGCGTCTGCCCTTTCTTCAGGTGCCGCGCCCGAACGTTGTTGAAGGCGGCCACCGCCGTCCAAGAGCCTTTGCCCATCGGCACCTTGCACTGGATGAAGACCCACGCCACGAAGGCCGCGCAGTAGGGTTTGGTCCTAGCCGCCATGCGCTCCGGGTGCTTGATGCCACAGGCCCGAAAGTATTCGTCTATCTGCGGGTGGTCGTTGTTGTTGGTCTTCTCCTGCACGAAGGTTTGCCCCTCGGCGGTTTCCAGCACGCAGGTACGTACCCGGTTCAGCGAGTCTAGGCCGGGCGTCGCTACGCGTACAGGGCCTGGTAGTAGCTGGCAAAGACCTGCATGAACGTATAGAACAAGCCCAACAAGCAGGCTAAGACCACCCAGGCGGGGGCTTCGTGGATGAGGGATTCGAGCGAACGCTCCGAATCGACGCGATTGTGCCATATGCGGTAGAATTGAGGAAAGCAGAAACGAATGAAAAAGACCGAGACCAGGAACGTGGCGAAGGTGAGCGTGAAGGCCAGCAGGCCACGCAGGGGCGCGTTGACCAGCATCGACTGGCCGATGGCGTTCATGGGGTCCTGGGCGATGGGTTGACCGACCAGGTACGTTGCGCCCAGAAAGGCCAGAAACAGCCCGATGATGAGCCAGATGGCGTTGCCCGTCGAAATGGGCCGGGGTGCGGGTTTGGCCTCGGCTTCGGCCACGGTGGCCGGATCGATCAGGTTCAACTCGACGCCCAGCCGGGTGGCTTCGGCCTCCGCCGCGCGGGCCTTGCGTAGATACTCCTTTGCGCGCCCTTCGTCGGCACTGGTGCGGGCGATTTCGCGCCAATCGGCAGCATCCTCCAGCAGCGCCGCCCGCTGATCGACTTTCTCCTGGCGGGCCGTGGCTTCGGCCTGCTGGCGTTTCTGGGCGGCTTCGGCCCGGCGCTGGTTGAGTGCCTCCAGCTGCTGGGCGATCTCGTTTTCTTCGGCCGACACTTCGGTCAGTTGCGCTTCGGCATCAGGGCCGGGGGTTTCCTCGGGGTGCTCGACCGTGAACGGCGAGGGGCGGAGGGTGTTCTGACGGGCTACCACGTCGGTTTTGGGGGTGTTTTTCATGGTTAAAAAGAGGAAGATTGTCTATGTCAGCGCATCCGAAAGACGCCCTGGTAGCGGCTGTTGTCGGGCAGTGCGTTTGGGCCTGGGGCCGCGTAGCTGCTACTGTTTTTGTAGAGGGGATAGGCCTCGGCGTTGGCGGTCAGAAACGATTTGAGGCTGTTCAGACTCGCCGCCGCCTGCCCATCGGCCCGGCGCTGGGCCTGCTCCAATTCGTGGCCCGTTACGGCTTTCTGGTTGTAGATGCCATCGAAATCCGAGAGCATCCGCAGCTGACCGCCGGGGGTCTGCACCACGTTGAGGTTGTAGAGCGCTTCGGCGTAGGCCACCGTCGCCGCTGCCTTGCCTACCTTTTCCAGCAGGTCCGCGTTAACCGTCGAGAGATTGCCCGCCAGCTGGGCCGCTTTCAGGGCGTCGAACTGCGCTTTGCCCAGCAATGACGTGATGCTCATGCGTTCGGCATCGGCCAGATACGTTTTGAGCGAGGTGTACAGTCGGTAACTGCCTGCGGCCTGGGGCAGCGATTTTGTCAGTTCGGTGGCGTTACCAATAAACAGGCCCCGCGCGTCGCGGTAGCTGTCCGAGCTTTTCCAGGTGGGGTATTGCTCCACGAAGGTGAATAGCTGCACCAGCACCTGCTCAATGGCCTTTGAGGCGTTTTCCGCCGTTTCCCGCCGCCGCAGATCGAGCACGCCCATCCGAACCGGCTTGGTATCGTTGGTCCCCTGCTCCTGCATCCCGTTGTCGCCATCGTTGCCGATGCTGTAGGGCAAATACTTCTGGTAGGCGTAAAAGGCCAGCGCTTTCTGGGTCAACTCCAGCAGCAACCGGTTGACCGGCGTCAGGGTGTTTGCCGTCACCTGCGTTTGTAGCTCAGCCAGCATTTCCGGGCCGATAGCCGGCACGATGTACTCGTACTGCGCCAGTTCGACGTAGGATTGAATAAACGCCCAGGTGGTGGCCTTGTTGATGGCCCGCCCCAGGTAGCGTTTCAGCGTGTCAATGTCGTTGATCAGGGTCATTTTTGGGCCGGTTTAGGGGTTTTCGTATCCTGTTCGTTTCCCGAATCAGTCGCGCCGCCGCCGGAACCCGTCGCCTTTTTCGACGACCCGGACTTTTCCTTGTCGAGTGTTTCAAGCAGGATGTTGTTGAAGCCGAAATACACGTCGCTCGGCAGGCCCAATTCGGGCTTGATGAGCCGGTTCCAGTAGCTTTCGATCGCCTGACGCTCGCGTGGGGTGCGGTAGAATTGCTGGTATTCGGCGGATACCCGTAGCTCGGAGCCTGAGCCGCCCAGCTGCTTGCCGTCTGTTACGCCGGCCAGCCCGGAGAGAATGCCCGACGCATTGGCGAAGGCGGTCACCGCCATCTGGTACAACTCGGTGTACTCCTTGCCCGTCAGCTGGGTTTTGATGTCCTCGAACTGAATCCAGGGGGTCATCTTGCCATCCCCACCGATGGCGCACTCGTCGAAAATGACCCGCCGCTTGCCTTCCCCGCCGAACAGCAGGCTATCAATCTGGGCGTAGAACTTCTCCCGGAAGGCTTCTTGCGACTCGTCGGTGTCGCCGCCGAACTTGGTAAAATAATCCTCGGCTACCCGACAGATACGGGCCGCGTTGTACTCGGTATCCAGCCCGTTGTTGTGGAAGGTCGGCACCCGGTTGGCCAGCCGAATCCATTCGGCCGACGCCCACCAGATCGGGAACCCGTAGTAGAACTGGCCACTCTGCCGGCGTTTGATCTGATGCAGCGTTTCGGGCGCTGTAGCGGCATTCTCCGGCGTCAGGGCGGGTACGGCCACGATGTCTTTGGCTTTGGCCTGGCTCCAGTCGGGAGCCAGCAGCCAGGTATCGACGTAGCCTTTAGTGGCCACCACCGCCCGCACCGTCAGGCTATCGCGCACCGAGAGGGTGAGCGTGCCACCGTCCCGGCTGTGGTTGACAAAGGCGTTGCCCGTCTCGACCAGGTACGTTAGCTGGGTATTGACCAGCTCCTGAAGGTCGTTGACCTGCTCGAACGCCTCAATCTTGGCGTCGGTGTACGGCTCCCGGATGAGTTTTCCGTTCTCGGTGCGGTGGCGAAACCAGCCGCAGCCCGCCCCAAACAGGAAGTCCGCGCGGGTTTGGACCAGGTTCATCACGTCGCCGTTGCTACGGTACAAGGCCAGCATGTCGTTGATCAGCTGGTTGTTGCTCCCCCAGGGGTAAATCTTGTAGACCGTACCCTGTACGGTGCGCTTGTTGGCGGCTTTGACCGAGTTGCCGTCCTGCTGGTTTTCGACCGGCTGGGCAATGGCGCTGGGGCCGTGGGTCAGTAGTTTGACGGGGCGGTGGTTGCTCTTGGCAGTCATCTAAAAACGGTGGTCGATACGCTGACCGTTGAATGTGACAAGCAGGGGAATGTGCAACTCAAACTGCCGCCCGGAGGCCTCCACCAGATGCAGCTTTCCGGCCTGCCGGTTCTCCTGCCGAATGCTGGTGAGGTCTTTCTTACCGGTAGGCTGCTGGCCCGCCTGCCGCCGCACGCCGGTTTTCTGACCGAAGCTGCCGTCGGCTTTGCGGTAGGTCAGCTCGAAGTAGGGCGAGTGGCCCGACAGGCCCGACGCCCGGTAGCTGGCCAGCACTTGTGAGAGATAGATTGCGCTCATTGTCCCCGTTTTGGTGGTACAATGATCGGTTTGGCCCCTTCGCGCGGGTAGGACGCAACTAGACGGATGGGCATTCCGCCCTTTTTCCGGTCTGCCCGCAAACCTCAGCGGTGGCCGTCAGGCAGTTGCACCCGAATCCGGGGTCTATTTTTCCGGCTGTCTCGCTTCGCAGGCCCGCGCTGTAGCGAAACGGGCGATCGCCAAAACGAAAAAATGAATATATGCCGAGGGGGGTATGGGGGGTAACGTTACACACCATACACGTCGGCCACTGCCTGGCGCGGGGTGGCGCTGGGCAGTGGCCGATAGGATGAGCGTTCCGGGCGGAGTTGGCCTTAGCGGAAGGTGATGCCGCCCTGACGGGTGCCGCCGCCGGTGACGTATTGGCCGAAGCGCTTATAGAGCAGATAATCGAAGCAGTCGCTAAGGTGCGTAGCGTACTGCTGCGGCAGGGCTTTGTTCTGCTCCGAGGCTTTGACCTTCTCATAGGTCGTGCCATCCACAGGGGCTGACTGTAGGCTAATCAGCAGGGACTTACAACGGGTATGGTTGATCCTGATCTTGGGGATGCGTGTGTTGGTTTCCTGTAGTAAAGCATTGATAACGCGATACCGAACAGGATAAGGCGGATAAGAAGACTGGACTTTGTCAATGACGGTCCAGCCTTTGGCTTTGAGGATACCTTTGAGTAGTTCAACGTAGGTGCGCGTTCGGCCAGGGTCTTTCTTATTGCCACCGTTGTCGCCATAGATGTTGACCACTTTCTTTTTGTGAGCCTGGTATTTGTCCGCAAAGGTGGTAGCCAATTTCTCCACGAGGGTTTCGGTGGCATTGGTTACCCATAGTTCGTTGACCAGCCTGTATTCGGAGCGATGGTCCTGCCCTACGATCAGGGATGTAAAGGCCGCGTTAAAATCCCATGAGGTGTCGAGTTCTTTGGTTGGATCGTAATCGGTGCGGTCCGAGACATAGAGCCGCTTCTCCTCGTCGAACTGGTAGCCATAGCCCTCATTATAGACGTGCCTGGCTGTATCCAGGGCGTGGTAAAAGCCCCGGCCCACCGTGGTTAAACGTTGGTTGAGTATCTCCATGTTAAACGTTAGCTCGTCGCCGCAGGTCTCCCGCTGATCCTCGATGAAGCTGCCCGGCAGAAAGTCCAGGTTATCGTAGGCCGTCGACTGCATGAAAAAGTACTTACTGGGGTTCTGGGGCATCAGCTCCTCGGTCTTGAATATCCAGTTACCCTGGGGCGTCCAGGGTACGCTGGTGTAGTCGGTGATGAGCCAGTGCAGCGGGTGGTTGAAGCCTTTGCGTCCGGGCCGGGGGTCGCGGTAGATGGATTTGTTGGCCCGGACCGTTGGGCGTAGCACCTTATTGTAAAACTCCTCTTTGATGGTGGCCGACTCGTCGATATAGAGCTGATCGAAGTTGGCACCCCTTATCGTTTCGGGCCGATCGGCTGAGACAAACTGCACGGTGTAGCCATTGGCAAAGACCAGGCAGTTGTCGTAGGTACGTACCGTGTTGAGCGCATTGCGCCAGTGATCGGGCGGGCGGCGGTTGATCACGTACTGCCCGTACCCGGTTTTAGAGTTGTATTCGTACAGGCCGTGCTCCTCGAACACGGCCGATGCCTGGCTCAGAATGATGTCCTGCACCTGCCGGAAGGTCAGACCCGCCAGCCCGGCTTTCGCGCGGGGCAGCTGAAAGGCCGATTCGGCAATCAGGTGCTGGAGTACCCGGCTTTTGCCCGATGCCCGCCCACCCTGAAATGTGGCCCGAAAGCCACTTTGGTAGGCCTGTCCGTTTTTGACAAAATCGGCTTGGTTCCCCGTTACGGACTGGTGAAACAGCAGCTGCTTCGAGTTGAGCCGAATGACCGCCTCCTTACTCATTGGTTGGGCTCTCCGGGCCGTAGTTGTTCACCGTGACGTTGTTCTGCACGTACTTGGCCACCCGCGCGGGCATCAGCTCGTCGATCGACATCGGGATCTCGTCGACGTGCAGCTTGGTGAGTTTGGCAATCTCCCGCGTGGCGGCAATGATGGCCTCGGCGTTCTTGTCTTTCACGGCCAGGCTCATGGCCACGTACAGCGTTTCGATCAGGATTTTAGTGGTACCTGCTTTGTCGATGTCCTCCACTTTCCCGTAGAGTTTCGTCGACTCGCTCATGATCTGGTAGGCCTGCGAGTACTTGATACTGTATTCCTGCATGAGCATCGAGACGCACTGCTGGGGCGAAAACAGCTTACAGCGCCAGGCAAAGGCTTTGCGGTACTTCTCCAGCATCAGCTCCTCTTTGGGCGTCAGGTGCGTCTGGTGCAGCAGGTGATCCCGGAACTTGTCGAGCTTTTCGGCCTTTTTCTGGTCGCCCGACTTGTCAGGCAGTTGGGGAGAAGGTAGGGGCAGCATAAAAAACGAGGTACGGGTCAAAATTGACCCGTACCTCGCTAGCAGGGTAGGACGCTTTCACTACATTTGAAAATGTTCACTCCTTAATAGAATCATGGCACAAACACGTAAACTGCAAATATTTGTCTCCTCTACATTCACTGATCTAATTGATGAACGCCAAGCTGCCGTAATGGCCATTCTAACGGCAGGTCACATACCTGCTGGTATGGAATTATTCACTGCTGGGAGCGAAGAGCAGATGAAAGTAATCTATGATTGGATAGACGAGTCAGACGCCTATATGCTCCTGATCGGCGGTCGATACGGCAGTGTAGAACCTAACTCTGGAAAAAGCTACACCCAGCTCGAGTATGAATACGCTACGAAGGTTGGTAAGCCCACTTTTGCGCTCGTCTTGCATGAAAAATTCATCGATGAGAAGGTCGCTCAGCAAACTCGCCAAGTGGTGCTGGAGAAGAAACACGCTCGTGAATTGGAAGAATTCACGTCAATAGTAAAACGCAACATGGTCAAGTTCCCAGAGAATATAGACCAAATTAAACTACATACCAGAGAATCTATATCGGAGATTGAGCGCAAGCCAGGCCTCACAGGTTGGATACGAGCGACAGACGCAAATCAGGAAGTCGCAGAGCAGCTTGCTCAACTCGTTAAAGAAAATGGCCAACTTAGAGAACGATTAAGAAACTTACCTGATGATAGCAATAAATATGGTGGATTAAGCTTTGATCAAACTATAGAGCTCCTTAATCAGTACAGTACTGAACTTTGTTTTTCGGAACAAGGTCTAGAATTGGCAAAAACAATTAAATTCTCTTTCAACCAAAATTGCCACTACATCAGCGCCGCAGATTATTTATGGCTTTGGTATTTAGTATTACCCAGAACTGGACTGGTAGCATCTGACGATAATGAAGGCGGAATATTAAATCAATTACACGAATTAGATTTAGTGTCAATATCACCTCAGGGATTCGGCTCAAAACCTGTCTACGGAATCAACAAAAGTGGTTTGACATTTTGCTTGAAGATAAAGCATTCGACGAACATGGGTGTATTGCAGCCTATTATAACAGAGTTCAAATCTACTGGCTACGATTTATTTAGGCCGTAATTTTGGGTACAGATCGTGATCCTTCTCAGGGCCAATGCTATTTTATTCCACGCGTTATGAGCGTTAAAGGAATATTCTGGAGCATATATTGATATACTAACTATCCGGACTATGACCTACCAGCAGCCCAAGGAGAATTTCTGATATAACAAATAATGCACAGAAGGGGCTACAAGTAGTAGCCCCTTCTGTGCATTATGAAACCCTACTCAAACAAACTTCTACCACTGGGGTCGCTGATGGCCTCCATGGCATTCATCCGCATTTCCGACTCACCGTCCACGTCGTGATGCGGATGCAGCTGCGTTCCCTCGTCGAAGAAATGCGCCCAGCTGCGTTTGAGCCGCCTACCCCGTTCGTTGTGCTTATCGAGCGCAAAGTCAGGTATCTCCAGCATCCTAAATGGGTGGGTGAGCCACGCCCAGATAAGCGTCCAGTCGATCATACGCGACTTTCTGGCGCGGCACAGCAGCAGGACCGCGTGCGTCAGAAACAGCCGCTGAGGCTCGTTTTTGTCCTCCTTCTTTTTGGCCTGTTCCTGATGCATCCGGTAGAGCGCCCAAATCTGCGCGGGCATCCCCGGCTCAGCCAGCCCAATATCTTCGCTGCACATGATCCGCAGCCGCTTCCAAGCGTATTCCACGAACCCCGAATCATATAGCTCCACCGCCCAGAAGAGCGCTTCCTGCTCCCGATCCCGACGGATGCACTTTTGCATGGCACTGCTGACCTCGTAAAAGTCGTACCCCTTCTTGGTCTTTATTTCGTACTTACTCATAGCTCAAACTGATGAATGATGATTTTACCGTTTTCGATTGTTACCATGACCTGCTGGCCGATCTCAAACCCGGCCTGGGTCATCCACTGGCCAGCCAGTTGCAGGGCTGGGAACCACACCAATTGGCGGCGGGCATTTTTGCGCGTCATTGCGCCGATTTTTCGTTTACTTTGCATCGTCTGAATTGGAAGTGAACATCCTAGCTTAGACCGAGGGCCGGTGTCGCAAGCACCGGCCCTCATTTGTTTAGAACAGGCTCACCTGAGCCACGTTGATCGTTTTCTTCCGCATCCCCGATCGGATGTTCATCCACGCATCACGCAGGCATTCTCCGAAGAACAGCCAGATACGTTTCTTCCACAGGCGATGCGCCTCCCTCATCACGTGCCGCAGCAGCGTTTTCTTCTTTGTCATCTTCGGGTTCTCGAATTTCCGGGCGGTCCCGCGTTCGGGCTTGCGGATATACATCTTAGTAGGGGCGGTTTAGGGTAAAGGTGACGAACTGGAGCAGGCAGCCAGGGTACTCCTGCTCAAACATGGCGATGGCTGTGGCCATCAATTGGCACTGGAACGAGGTGCAGCCTTCCAAACCGCAGGGTTCCTGAAAATGGATTTTGAACGTGAACATTTTAGCTTCGTAGTCAGGGGGTTATGTGTCTCGACTACCTCTGTATATTCTCCCAGCAGATCGGATGTACAATTCGGCAATCCTGAAATATTTTTCGTTTTTTTCAGCCCTAAAACAGGCTCAGTTGCCCCATCTGGACCGATTTAGCCGCGGGTGGTACGGGTGCTGGCGCTTTCGGGTCGACGCGCTTTTTTTCCTCCCAGGCAGCCTTTTCGGCCTGCCACAAGCGCCACGCCCGGCACTGCTCTTTGGTGATCGGCTCGATGCTCGGACAGCCTGTACGGTTCAGGCGCGGGTTGATGTTGTAGCCGAAAAACCAGTCATCCGGCGTCAGTGAGTTCATGCACACCGCCTGCCCCACGCAGCCGTGCAGGCACATATTGACGGCCGACATCTTGGCACAGATGCGGTCCAGATCGGCGGCGTACTGGTAGTTGCCCGGAGCCGAGGTATGAGCCGCCAGCAGCATCCGCCCGGAGCCGCTGCATGGGTCCTGGATGCTGAGGCCTTGCCCCTTCAGATCGGGCGTGAATCCCGTTATCATGGTGATCATATCGCAGACCTCCGGGGGCGTGAAAAATTGACCCAAGACACCCTTCTTGGAGTTGGGTGCAATGACCTCGTAGAACGTACCCAGCGCATCGTACCAGTCGCCCGGACCATCCCCAACGACCATTTTCTGTTGCACCAGCAACCATTCGCGGGTCATGTCGGTAAACCAGTCGAGCGAACCGTGCTTCTGCTTCAGCCGCTCGCATTCGCTCGGGCGGCGATCCGTCTGACGGACCGGCATGAAGGCCTCCACCAGAAAGTCGACCCAATCGCGGAACGAGTCCGCATAATCCCATTTATAGTCGTTCGTAGAAAATACCTTGTTGAGCGCCCGCAGCTCGTGCGGCACGTCGGTTGATTTCGGCATCGCAGTAAATGAAAAAGCCCCGCCGGATGGGCACGGTCCGCCGCTGCGGGGGCGTGGTGATCAGAAGGGAACGGTATCGGTCAGGGCCGGGTGAACAAGTTGGGCCATCTTCAGCAGGTGCTCGGCGTAGTAATCCTTGATGCGGAAGGTGGTCAGCCCCTGAAACCGGCTTTCGATGTGGGTCAGCTGCCACTGGAGCGGCGAGACGAACCCGCCCGGCTTCCAGCTTTTGACGAACTGGATTATATCCTCCATGGTCACCGGAATGGGAGCCACCTCGTTGATTTCCTGAAGCTGCACATCCAACTCGATCCCGGTCTTTTTGAACCAGCTTTTCGAAACGTCGCCCAGGTGGTTGCGATCGCCCCAGCGCTCGAAGTTGTCTTTGGGGAACGGCTTCAGGTACTCGTTGAGGACCGTTTCGGCAGACAGGTACATCGTCGCATCGATGCGAACGCGCTGCCACAGGCGGGCCAGTTCCAGCGGGTTGACCGAGTTCTCGAGCAAATAACTCGTTTCCTGCGCTTCACTCTCTACGCCTTCCGGGAGCAGGGTGGGCAGCTGAGCCAGATGCGCCACGGTGTAGATGCCCAGCTGGGCGCAAATCAACCGGTCGAGGTTGTTAATGTGCATCTGCCGGCCTACCTGGCTGGCCCACTCGTTGTAATCGGCTTCGCTTTTGCCGGTGGTGGTCATGAACCGATCACGGTTTCTGCGGGTCGCTTGCGCTTCCATTGTCTGAGATATATTGGAGTTGAACATCCCCTGTATATTCTCCCAGCAAGGCGGATTAACAATGCAATGTTTTTCTATTTTTTAAAATAAACTTTCTAATTGTTGCGGTCTATTTTATTGTAATCGATCAGAAAGCTATTCTTAAACCATTTTTTCATTTCATTTGATATACTAATTTTATTATCCTTAACATATACAGTCAATAAAAAATCGTCGAATGATACAGCTGATGCATATTCGTAACTGCCAATTTGTGAAATAGTAAATTTGTTATTATTGAGTTTTGATTTTGCTTTCTTTAAATACTTATTATATTCGTCAATAGCAGTTTCTAATATTATCCTTTTCGAAGAAATTGCGTCTCTGAGTATTATTAAAGTGTCTATATTTATTACGGTTAGCGACTTGATTTTTTTTATATCATATCCTTCATTTTCCATTTTATACAACATTGATTTGAATTTATTGTTTAGGTAAGTATTTATACCAACGGCATTAAGGCTACTGTCGTGTATAACCAGTATTGGGTATATAATACATTTGCTCTGTTTTAAGCCGATGTCAAATTTGTAGATACCATTTAGAATCATTTTAATATTGTTTATTATTTGGGGCAGGCCCTTTACATTAACGAGTTTTTCGTCTATTGTAGATGCAATATTTTTCATCGAATAGGAGGTCTTTACCTTTCCACTAATAAATATGTCTTTGTTTTCAAACAAAAAAACTTTATTACCATTTCTAATATAATAATCTGCACCGCCTAAAGTATATTTCTCAATTTCTGTTCCACTAAACTGGATATAGCTTCGTTTTGAATAAATAGATTGCATTACATTATAGAGTAAAAATTTTTCTGAAAACTCAGTTGTAAAGTATTGTCTAAAAAGTGGTTTCTTACGCTCACCTATCAAATCATATATTTCTTTCAATTCAAAGTATAAACCATTGTATATCTTTTGGATTACAAATAAATCGTATACAACCATGTATGACTTATCGTCATATTTTATAATTGGTCTTGTTCTCAAGGCTATAAAATCTATATCGTCATAAATAGTCGATGATATAATAAAATTTTCCATAAATCCTATCATACTATCATCTATTTCGAAAACAACAGGACTAAAACCATCAGAATAATTTTGATTTATAAATATCCAATTTATAATCCTCGAAAATGCATTTATGTACTCATTGAAATCTTTGCAAGAATATTTTTCATAAAATACATTCAATATTTCTTTATTGCTTTCCGAAAAAAATTGAAAGCAATACAAGGCCTTTGCTAATTGTGCTGTCAATGTGTAGTAAATGAGAAATGGGCTATCATCCATAAATTCTCGTTCTGCTACAGAAATCGGCGTAAAAAATTGCACACCGGCATCTAAATCTGATTCGCTTATTTTACTGTATCCACTATTGTGCTTTACATTTTGGTCTCTGTTTACGAGTAATAAAGCCTTAAATAAATTGATTTCTGCTTCTTCTGGCCTAACAGTTCTATTATTTGTATTTATGTTAAGACCTAGGGCATACTCTAAAAAATACAAAGAGTCTATTTTACTGACAAATGAGTGGGTTGTTTCATTGATTGAGCCATTTTTAAAATCAAGTAACTTAATTTTCCTATAAAGTTTCGTCGCAAAATCTTTGTTCTTTTCACTAAACCAAGTTCCATTCAATAACCACTCCCAATTACTCCATTTTTCTAAGTGACTGACTCCTGCGATGATATGAGCAGAGATTCTAACTATATCTTCATTATTTACGCTAGCAAGATATGAATCGATGCTTTGAATTTCTTCATCAGGAAATACGTCTTTAAATTCAAGGCGGATTATCATTTTCATAGCATCTTTTATTTTAGCACTATCCCCATCTATGGGAATAGTGCTAGTTGTATTAATTAGAAAGGTAGTTTTAAAGTCTTTTGAAATTTGTGTTTTAATTGCGATTTAGCTGATGCCTTTTTCAAAGTAACGATATCTGACCCAAATACTCGCTGTAACAATTCAAAATCGTGCTGTTCAGCGTCCACATTTCTAAACTCGGACAGCCCACCCGGATTAACGAATGTCTCTTTCTGAGCAAAGTAAAACCGGGTGTCCTTCCAGCTGAGCCGGTGCTCGTAGGCATTCAAACAGCTGATCCAGTAATCTTCGTTGACCTTGATTTCCGGGCTGTACCACAGCTTCGACCCTGATAGCACACCATGGGCGCAACCGGTATGGTAGCCGGCCAGATCAATCGGCGCCATCGGGTTGTACAGCACCGGTGCCGGCACGTGGCTGAAGGAAAACAGATACGCCCCGGCCTGACGGCAGGCATCCGCCGTGGCCTGAATGATGGCGTAGGCCGTGGCTGGGTCAACTTTCGATGGCTCCCCCGGCTCGGCGTACACGCGCTGCATTGAGGCAATGTCATCGTCGAGCATGAACACCGAGCCAAAGTGCCGAATGATCCAGTCGCGCTTTCTGGCCAGCCCGATCACCGAGTCCGGGTGTGTGACAATCTCGCAGCCCGGATTATTACGCCGGTAGTCGTCGGCCTGAGCGTCCGGCACGCAGATGATCGTGTTCTCGACCACCGCCGAGGTACGTACCCGCGTGGCCCGCTTGTGGCTCGGAATTACGATTTTGCAGCTTTCCATGCGTCGATGAACTGCTTGGCGTGAATGACGCTGGTACGGCCTACCCGGTCTGATTTGTAGCTTTTAGCCTCGGAAAGCTGCAAAACCTCCGCCACATGGTTGGCGTCGATGGCGTTTGTACAGATGATCACGACCGCGCTGTACTGCTCCGAGAACTTGGCCACGATCGGCAGTTCAGGTACGTCGGCTTTGGCGCTGGTCTGCTCGTGCAGCTGCTCCACATCCGCCAGGCTAATGCCGAAATCAGCCAGATCGACCTCCGCGAAATGCTCCCGCAGCAGTTCGTCGACCCAATCCCCTTTGATGGCATTGCTGGCCACGTTGTATTCCTTGAACTCGGCATCGGTCAGCTGCCGGTTCGGTACGCGCACGTCGACCAGTTCATCACCCCGCCCCAGCGCCACCATCGCTTTGCAACGTTGGTGGCCGGCCAGCAGGACGCCATCGGCATTAATGACCGGGATCTCAACCAGCCCAAACTTCTCCAGGCTCTCGCGCAGCTTGCGGCTCTGCTGGGCCGTCATCTTGCGCGGGTTGTACTCGTAGGGCAACAGATCAACGACCTTGCGTTGCTGCGTTGTCCAAGCTAATTTCTCTAACATGGGTGCTAACTACGTTGACTAACTCAGTTTAAAGTCCATTTCCTGAATCTTCAGCTCACACGCGGCCAGCTCCTGCTCCCACTCCGTGCGTTTGGCTAGTTTGGCCTTCGGGTTCTCCAGCTTTTTCTTCAGCTTCGATTTCTGATCGATCAGCCGCCGCTTCTGGTAGGCCAGTTCATAGCGGCCGCGCGGCGGACCGTCTGGATCATCACCCGGCAGCTGCGGCAGTTCGGCATCCCGCTTTTCGACTGGCTTCTCATCAGGCAACCGCCGGTTACGCTCCAAGTAGCGTTTGCGGTCCCAGATCACCTCAATCTGCGCTTTGAGGTCCAGAATTGGGCCGGTCAGTTCCGGGCAAGCCACCCCGTCAGGTACCTGGTACAACTGGTTGCTGAGGCCGGCCATTTTCCGGTTCAGCCCATCGGCTTCAGCGGACATTTCGGCCTGGAGTCGGGCGTACTCATCACCACTCACCGTTGGCCCTTCCAGGTCAGGAGCATGGGCCTGCGGCTGGTCAACTCGCGGTTGGGGCTCCTGAAGTGGTTTAAAGTCTCTCTGCGCCTCCAGATCGGCCAAACGCGCCTTAGCCCCATCTAACTCCATCTGGGATGCACGTCGCGCCCCTACGAGCGATTCTAGCATTTGTACGGTGGCTTTTTGCTGGCGAATGTGATCCTGAAGATTCATGCCAACAAAAAACCCCCACCGGATCGGGTGAGGGTAGGACGGGCATTAGGCCTCGTCGTCGTCGCCATTGCCATCATCAGGCTTATCGACGATCATTTGTTGGAAGGTCCCGACCGCTTCTCGGTAAGCCCAGGCCTGGTGCTCGGCCTGCACGTCGGTAGACCAATCGCTCCGGGGCATATTATCGGGAGTTTCCAGATAACGCTCCAACACGAAGCTGAGGTGAGCCGCATCCACGCCCGCCTCGTGCAGATGAACACGCAGGTCGGTAAACCCTTCGGGCGCAGGAATGGGCATATGGGAGTCGGTTGGTCACTGCTAACATTCACTTGGTAAGTGACCGTGCCGTACTCACAACGGCGTGCCAACCGACGTGTCTTGGGTCACGCCGGTTGGTCACTCACCAAAAAAACTGAATGTTAGCATTGCAAACATACGAAAAAGCCCCAACGGGTCAAGGTTGGGGCTTTCGCTTACGGGGTTAATTCTGGGTCTGGTTCGGGTCATCCCCGCTACCAGCCTCCTCCTCGGGTTCGGCTTCAGGCTCTGGCTCCTTGGTCATCTCGGCCAGCTGCTCGTTAAATTTGGCTTGGATCGCCGCCAGTTCGTCGACTCGGCGTTGCTCCAGAATCTGGGTAACCTCTTCGGGTGTCTTGCCCACGAATTCGGCATTGCTAACCGCCCGTTCCTTTGCGTTTTGCAATGTCCGCACGATGTAGCCCAGATTCTCCAGCGGGTTGGTTTCCATCGCCGAGCCTTTGAACTCGCCATCGGTCATGGCGTTGAGCGCCGCCACCGCGTTTTTACCCGCGTTGCCCAGGCTCTTGAGCACGCCGTCAATTTTGTTGCTGTCTAAGTTGTACATGAGCTGTTTTTATTAGGCCGCCTCAGCTGAAGCTACCAGTTCGATATAACCCTTTGCCAGGTCTGAGCCCTCGTACAGAGTGGCCAGCGACAGCTGGGGCGTGTTGTGGTCGAGCAGCGTGGTACCCTCGCCCGTTTCGAGCTTGATCTTACCCGCGAATTCGTCTTTGACCTGATACATTTTGATGAGGGATTTACTGCGTTTAGCCATAAAAAAAGGCCCCTCCGCGGCGGCGTACCGTCCTGACGAGAGAGGCCCGGTTTAGGTACGTACCTGTTACACCGGCAGCGGCACCACCACCGTCGAGGCCAGCAGGGGCGGGTGGAAGGCGTAGCCCGACCCCTTGAACTTGAAGTCGATCTGGTTTTTGTCATCGCCCTTCGCCCCTGAGTCGGTTGTATCCTCGAAGGTCAACGGCTCCAACTGCGTACCGTATACAGCCCGATCGCCGTTTTTGTAATACACAATCGCAATCCCACCGTTGTTGATGGTCTTATCGATGGCCGCAATCTGGGCCGCATCGTAACCGGCAAACTTGCCTTCCCCGTCCACGTCGACAGTCTGATAACCCAACTCCCCTTTCCGGGCCGATTTAGCTCGGCCAGTGTTCGTATCGAAGGTCAGTACAGCCCCAACCGTGCCAGCCGCTACCGGGGGCGGGGTCGAGAGTACGCCCAGGGTGATGTCTTTTTGCAGGGGCCAGTCCGTGGTGAGGTCCGTATCGGCAAACAGCACCATTTTGGTGATACCGCCGAGGTTGGCCACCCCGCGCGCCCGGCGACTGATGCCGGTGAAGACGGCTGCGGCACCGACAACCCCTTCCGGGGCAATCACAAAATCATGCAAGCTAGGCGGCACCATCGCCTGCACTTCAGCGGGGAAAACTGCACTGGCAATCATCACCAGCGCGAAGAGAAACGAACCGAAAAGCCGTAAATGCTTCATTGTAAAGAGAGAGAAAAAGGTGAAGTAGAAAAGGCGGTGAACATCTGCGATGACTATCCTAGCTATGACTCAGACTGCCGATCGTTAGACCGCTTACTTGTCGTTCATGAACAGTACCCGGCCATCGGCGTAGTCGATACCGATTTCCCCGTCCATGAAGATTTTCAGGGTACGTTCCGCCGCTTCGACCTGGATCGAGGGAACGTCCTCGGTGGTATCTTCCGGCCCCAGCACCGCCAGGTTACCCGGCAAGGTCAGCAGCTGCTTATCCGTCCCCTTCAGCCACGAGCGGGCCTCGATCGACGAGTTGGGCAGGAACGCCAGCCGCAGCTTACCACCCTCGCGGTACACGATCTGCTGGTTGTTGCTCAGCTGCGAATCCAGCGCCTGGGTGATGTAGACGATGTGCATCGGGTCGACGGCGATAATCACCTCTTCCTCCAGCGGCTCATCGAAGGCTCCGAAGAACAGCAGGCCCAGCTTCTGAAGCTCCGTCAGCACGTTGCTGGCGTTGATCGTAGCGGCTGAAGTCACGATGTTGGCCACCGGGATGTCGCCAACCCAGCCCGTTCCCGTCGTGGCGATACCCTGGGTAAACTTCAGCTTCAACCCGTCCATGATGTCGACGGGGTTCGTGCCTGTTGAGTTCAGCACGCCTTTGTAGATGGCCCCCAGCACATCTTTCCGGCACTGACGCATCACGTTCTCCATGTACCAGTTCATGGCCTCGAAGCTGTAGATATCGCTTGAATCGGTCGCCTTCTTGCGGGCCAGGTACTGCTTGGTCCAGGCGTACAGGGTTTGTTCGTCCAGCTTCAGGTTGGCCTGGAACGGACGCAGCACACCCTCCCGGTTGGCTAGCTCAACCCCGCCTTTGTAGTTGGGTGAACCACCCTTGCGGCCAGGTTGCAGCATGGGTGTGGTCGAGCTGCGGACCAAGGGCACCTTGTCCCGAATCTGATACCCTGTAAACAACCGGTCCTGCTTGATATTGAAGCCGTTGGACTGGTTGAGGTAGAAAATTTTACTGTAGTCGGCAATATTCTCTTTGAGCTTGCTCGACAGTTTGGTTACGTCTACTGACACGTCGCAAAAAATTTAAGAGGTGAAAAAAGAAGGAAGGTGAGCGGAGCCGGTTGGGGCTACTCCTCGTCGGTGGCCGTGTGCAGATCGGCCATCAGACCCGGATAGGCCTTGGCCAGCCGGTTCTTGTCGTCGAGGATTTTCTGATCCTTTTCGCTCGTGCTGGCAGCAGGGGCGGGTTTACCCTTCCCGTTGCCCGTATCGTTGCCCATACCCGACCCTTTGAGCGAGGCCTGGTACGCATCCCACTGGTCGGCTTTGGCCTGCGCTTCGGTGGCCAGCTTATTAGCGGCCGTCAGGTCGGTATTGGCCTGAGTCAGGTTGGCTTCCGAGGCCGTGAGTTTGTCCTGGGTTTCCTTCAGCGTCGCGTTCGCCTGAATCAGATCATTCGCCACGGCCTGGTTACCTTCGGCCTGGGCGTCGAGCCGATCCTGGACTTCCTGCGCGTCTTCGGCGAGGGCGTTGAACTGCTCGGTACTGAGCGCTTCCGAAAGAGCTTTCTCGCTTTTCGGAAACAGCTCGGCCACGATGGCCGAGACGGGTTTAGTGGTTTTAGCCATGACTATTTTGAAAGTTGAATTGCTCGTTGATAGGCCTGCTGGAATGACCCTTTGCGGTCAGCTAGGCCTAGCTGCACCGCCTGACTGGCGGTGTACATTTTGCCGGTGAACACCTCATCGGACTTGATCTTGCCCACCCGGCCCCGGCGCACGTAGCCCACAAACTCCGATCGGCAGGCGTTCAGGGTGGCCTGCAACTCGGCCCGCGTGGGATCGGCGATCGGCTCAATGCCGTTGACCAGTGCCTTCTGGTGAGAACCTTCGGCCCGCATAATCTCCACCTCGATGCCCTGCTTTTCGAGGGCCTTGCTCTGGTTGGTCAGCACCATCAGCACGCCGATGGAGCCGACGCCGCCCACCTGCTGATCTTCGACCCAGATTTCCCGCGACTGGCTGGCCACGAAGTAAGCCGCTGAAGCCGCGAACGGCGTCCAGGTAACTACAGGCTTGACGGCGTTGACGGCCTGAATCGCATCGGCAAAGGCTTTGGTCGAGTCGACGGTACCACCCGGTGAATTGACCCGCAGCAGCACCGCGCGGGTGTGCTCATCGCGGCCCAGAATGCCAGCCCAGGCCATCAGCGTTTCGTTGCCGTAGGAACAAAGCTCACCCGAGCGCGACATGGCCCCGTTGATCGAGAGAATGCCCACCCCCTCCGGCGTGCGGAAGTAATCGGCAATCCGCTGCTCGCCACTGGTCAGGCGCGCGTCGATAGGCGGCGGTTCCGCGTCCGGATTAATCTGGAGAAGCGATTGAGGCAGGGGGTCTTTCCCAGCCTCCAGGCGGGGGCGGATGACCTCCCGCATACGCTCGGCGTAGCCGTAATCGAGGTACCAGGTACCGGCAAAAGAAAAACCAGTCATGAGTGTGCGTCTGGAAAATGACCGCGCGGGCGGTCCCGGCTACAAACATCCTGGGCTAGAAGGGGCCACAATAGGACACAAAAAACCCCGTCTGTAACCACAGACGGGGTTTACGTACCCACCGTAACTTAAAATAAAACTAGTTTAGGCAACCTGAGCTAGTGCTTGCTTATCCTTTGGCCTGGGCCGAATTCCAACCGACTGAGGTCAATAGCTTTATAACCTCGTTGGCCACGTAGCTGCCAACAATGACGGCGTATATGTTTTGGGAAGGGATTGCCAGCGAGTCTAAAAATTCTTTGTAGGTGATGACAAGCTCAAGCTCCTGTTCCCGTTTACAGACCACTTTAACGAACACATCTGGTCCTTGAACGAACGTAAACGATAACTTCACATCAGCGTACGTTTTGCTAACAGCATTTATCACACATTCTTCAATAATTCGCTTTTCAGCCTCAAGGCCAAGGTAATCATTTCCGAAGCCCATGAATATCTAGTTTGTTTGATGTAAAGACAAATATTAACGATTCAACTTAATCAAACAACAAATACTCAGATATTTATACAGTGTTTTTTTAGTAAATCAATTTCGAAACGAACGCCATCGCCACCAGCCAAATAGGCGAACGGCCACCCAGTACAAGCCGTTTCTCCATTCGCCCGGGGCCATCTGCTCCATCAGTCGGTAATACGCCTCATCGGCATAGGCCCTGGGGTCATTGATAGCCATGGCCAGAAGCTTAGATTGAGCGGGAAACCCGTCCCGCCGCTCTCGTAGTTGGTGATAGTCAAAAGCCTCCCAGTGCATATACAGGTAGTCATGAACAATCGCTGCCAGATTCGTGCGGCAATGGTAGGCAGGCAGCAGATTGTGCAGGAGCGGGGGCGTACTGTGACAGTCCGTCACAAATCCGGCGGTCACCGTAACCAGCCGACCATCGAACAATTCGACGGTGAACGATTGAGATACGCGCATCTGATCCCGTTTGGGTAGGCGGGAGTCGATCTCCACGCTTACCACGTAGGCCATGTCGGTTTGCCGAATCATCACAGCTGCCCACGTTGGTCGATCTTCCCGATCTCGGCCCCCAGCAGCGCGTACAGCCCATCGGCAAAGCTATCGTTTTTGGTCAGGCCTGCCATGGCCATCACCTGCGCGAAAGTTAGGCTCCGAAAGAACTGAAGCTGCGGAATAGCCCCCTCGGTGTCTGCCGTCACTACTTGACCCGTCGCGTCCACGAAGGCCCCTTCGGTGGTACGGGTGACCAGCTTGGTCTGGTAGAGCGTGGCCAGCTCCTGGCGCTGCTGCTCGGTCAGCGTCTCATCGGCTGCTGCCTTTTCCAGCAACGGAACGCCCTGATCGTCGCAGAACACGATGTTGGTCTGCTGGACCATCTCACGACTGGCCAGGATAGTAAACGAAGCAAAAACGCCCAGCCGGTTGAGTCCTGTTAGCGGCTGGGGAGCAATAGATTGTTGGATGGTTGACATGGAAAAGAAAAGAGGTTAAGCAATCACCACGTACTGAATATCAATGGTTGCCGTACCGGCATCGATCGCGCTGTCGGTCGTTGAGATCGTGAAGTCGGTGGCCGTAATGGCCGAGACGAACAGCCGCCCCAGCTGATAGCGACCGTTCTTACTGCGAGCGTCGAGCATCACCACTTTGGGCGCTGCCGTGTAGGCGGTGGCAAACGTCACCTTGCATACTTCGGCGTTTACGCCGGTACCACTGCCGGCAGTCAGGCTGATCAGGCCAGCCATGTCGGCCCCGCTGATACTGGCAGTGCCGCCCGTCCCCAGGCCGGGGCGAGTAGCTATGCCGGGTATGTTGCCACCGGCCACGATACCCGCCGATCGGATACGGCCCATCACGTGCAGCTTCTCGGCCGGATTGTCGGTACCGACCCCAATCGAGCCGGTGGCGGTGATGCGTACCAGTTCGGGGAACGAGCCACCGGCCCAGCCTTTGAACACAAAGGCATCGCCCGCCTGATCGTCGCCAGCGGCTAGCCCGATTCGCCACATGGCAATGCCCGACGAGTGAAACTGAAGCTGGGCACCCTTGCGACCTGTGGAAGAAAACTTGTTGGTAAAGGTGGCAATGACCCCGTCGTTCGCGTTCGTCCCGGCAATCTCCGCCTGCGCGTTGCTGTTGGTCAGGGCGGTGGTGCCCAGCAGCAGCTTACCGAATCCGGTCAGGCGCATGAGTAGGGCCGATAGAGCTGGCGACGTACCGGCGTACCAGTTGTAATCGGTGTTGCTCCCATCGACCTGAAGCCGAAACTCGCCGCTGTTAGCCCCCAGCCCGATGAACTGATGATCGTTACCCGTCACCTGCCACATAACCAGCTTCCGGTTACGGAACGCGCTGGGGAGCTGTAGCTCATCCAAGTTCAGTACCCCTGCCGCCGTAACGGTTAAAAACTTATGGAAGTAGCCAGCAATCCGCCCCCAGAAGCCGCCAGGCGCACCCGAGTCAGTTACGTACAGTGTCAGCCCATCAGTTTGTGACGGAATCGCGTCACGCTGGGCACCTGACATGCGGGGAAACAAAAAACCGGCATCGGTCGAACGTACTTCCAGTGCCGCGCAGTCGGGCGGGCCATCGTTGGCCTGAAAGCCAAAGGAGGCGTACTGCTTATAGTTCCAGCCAAAGGGTAGCCGATTCCAGAACCGCCCCTGGTTAGAACTTTTCCCGGAAAAACCACCCAGACCGTGCAGCGCAAAGTTTGACCCTGCCGCGCCCATAGCCTCCAATGTTACTCGCACCCGGTTGCCACCTAAATCAACCGGGATGAACAGGTAGTAGCTGGAAAACGTAATATTGGCTTCAGCTAGCCTCGTTGTATAGCTGGTTCCGCCATTGCCTGAGGTTTCTACCGTTACTTTCAAGTTTGTCGCAAAGCCGACTGCTCCCGTAAAATAGCCCATGTAGACAGCTAGCATGGCTCCTTCACTGGAATTATCGGTCTGGATGGTCAGACGGTATTTCTCACCCGCGTAAATAAGGGTTTGTGACGCCAAGAAGGGGCGGCCCGCCAGTAGCTTCTGGAAGCCCAGCGAAACCGTCGCGTTTTGCACATCCCAAGACGAGGTACCGACGTTCCATTTTTCGCATGACTCCAATAGTCTGCCTTGAAATATATCGGTATACTGGCTGAATAGAAGTCCCCTCAGGTCTTGGGCAATATTGCCCGTTGGCCCGAAGGTACTGTTCATTCTTAGCGGCAAGGCGTTCAGCGGAATGCGTTGCAGAGTCGTGCCCTGTTGCAGTACCGCGTATGTAGCGTCGGTAATCCCTCCGCCGTTATTGACTTCAGGAAATGCACTAGCCGTTAGTGTACCTGGATCGCCTTTCAGTCCCTGCGGACCACGCACATCCTGCGCCAGTGCGATGTTGGTTGTAAAACCCGTAGCCGTGAGGTATTGCCCGATGTAATCCGTAGGCTTTACCCCTTCCCCACCGATGTAATCCGTTACCTGACGCACGACGCGGTTCCCATCGGGCACGGGCAGCGTTATTTGCGTCCAGCCCCGGTAACCCTGGTCACCCTTGTCGCCTTTAGCCACCAACAGGTCCCAATTAGCTCCGACGCCGCTAAAGCTGCTGCCCGACGAACCGGCCACCTTCCGCACGTAGGCGCTGCCCCCAGTGGATACCACATCACCAACGGCATATACCGTATTGGCGACCCAGGCACCGCGCCAGTTCAGGCCTGGAATACCCCGCAAGTTGCCTTTCAGTATCCAGCGGCCTGTGCCAAACTCACAGCGGTACACGTCGCCGGTCAGCGTGTGCAGGCATAGATCACCCCGCTGACCAAAGGCAGCTGGATCGCTCAGGTCCAGTGGTACCATGTCGGAAGCGAACCATGAAGCCCCGCGAACATTAACCGCCTGACTTGCTTCGGTGACGATGCCGTTCGTGCCGACGTAACCCAGACCCGGCTTATTGCCTTCGCCACCGGTCCAGTCGACCACTTTCAGCACTATACCCTCGACCCAAGTGCTCCCTACCGGCGCTGTGCTTTGCAGTTGCAGTAGGGGCGACCAGCCTTTTATGCCCTGAGTGCCCCGAATGCTCACCGCGTCGGCAACATTGGTGACCCGGCCTGTGGTGCCGATGTACTCGCCAATGTTCGGCTTGGGGCCGAGGCCACCGGTCCAATCGACGATCTGGATCACCAGCCGCAGACCATCCGTGGCCAGGCCAAATACAGGTGCCCACGTATTGACCGATAGCATATCGATCATCTGATCGATGCCATCAGCCAGGTACTCCGCTTTGATGGATCGAGGTGGAGCGGGTGGCGTGGGTTTGAGCCACCTCCGGAAAAACGCCTTCACGTCGGAAGGCTGGTAAGGCTGCGCCATAAATTATGAGTTGAACTCGTCAGAAAATGCGTAGGAGAATTCCGCACCGGCGTTCTCAAACAGCCAGAACTCGGTGAAGCCCAGCGCCGGCAATGGCGTGAGCGTCGAACCGACCAGGTTGAAGCTGCTGGGGTTGGTCCCAAAGCCGGTGTCGAAACGAAGTGGGTACTGCGGCAGGCTGATCAGCCGCCCCCCGCCGTTGGCGTCCTGAATGACGGCCACCCAGCGGCGGCCCATAAGCCGGGCCAGCACCAGTTGGGTCTGCGGGTGGTCGCGCGGCAGGGTGATGCTTACCGTCTGGGCGTAGGCCACGCCCTGCACGCTCGATACGGTACGCTGGTTGTAGGTCCCCAGCGCCGCGCGGCAAGTAAGAGCCACGTAGGGGAAGGCCTCGCCGTCGATGAGCGTCAGGCCGCCTTCTGGCAGCGCCCAGCTGGTGAGCGTGCCGGGCCGGGTGCGTGGATCGACGACCCCCAACACGTGCCGGTCTTCCACCAGCCAGAGGCGGCGAATACCGGGCACGTTCGTTTGACCGGCCTGTTTCGGTAGTGCAGGAATGTCAGTGGTCCGGTCGACGGGAGTCATTCGGCAAAGTACCCCCGAAGAATAGCCAATTAATAGGACGCAGAATCGGCCCTTTTTAACGCTAAAAACCGCCTCCTTATGATGGAAAGGCGGTTTTTAGCCGTGAACAACTCGTCAGATGAACGAACAAGTCGGTATATCGGTGAGTACCCCCCGAAAACGGGCGAACAACTGCCCAACCTTTTTTTTCAATTCAGCGACTGCTGCATCATGCTTGTCACTTTGCGCTTCATGTAGCGCTGATGGTCGCGCCATTTCTTGCGCAGGGTGTCGGAGGCCACCATGTCTTCGGTGATGCCGTAACGCTCCATGAACAGGTTCACCGCGTCGTAATCCGACATGCCCAGCATCAGGCTCACCTCGCAGGCCTCCAGGAACATCTGGGAAAACATGTAGTTAAACATCTTCTCCAGCAGCTGAAGCTTGTTGGGGTGAATGAAGTGATTTTTAAGCGAGTCGGGGTACATCAGGATGACCGACGTGGCCTGATCGACCGCGCAGGAGGGGATTACGTGGCGGTAGCCTACCTTCTCGCAGCTGAGTTCAGCCAGTACGCCCAGCATGGATTTTCTCGATAGCTCGACGGTGGTGGTGTTGTTGCCAAAGCGGGCACAGATGAACTGACGAACGTGACGGTCGCGGACAGGTACACAGGTCTTAATCATTGAGTAGAAAGAGGTTGTCGAATCAGCTGCAAGCTATTCGGCGGGTAGTGGATTGGCAGGGACCAAGCACTTACAAGTTACTACCTAGTGAAAAACTATGCAATTATTTTTCATACGTATAACTACCGATTTGCACTTTTTAGGGAAACGTACACAACAAGGTGCCATCCTTCCGGGAAGTGGCCGCTATTTAGCTGCTAGGCGCGAGTCGCAAAAACCTGTAATTTTTTTGTAATCCTGTAACAAGGGCCTAAGTGGCTGGTTACCAGCGCAAGCAACCTGTTACGGTTTGCCGAATGGATTGTAACAACCCCCATTGGGTTTGTATCACGGCTAACTGGCGAAAGGTCAAGGGATTATGTGTTACAGATTTTTGTAACAGAGTCAATTTTGTTACAAAGACAAAATCTATTTTGTAACACCTTAATAGCTTGACAACCACAGTGTTTACCTTGCCCCTCCCCCTCTTTGTTACAGAGTTACAGCCTAAACGTAGTTCTAAGGGGAAGATTGCAAAGAAACGGCGGCTGTGGTGGCGTGGGGCACGAAAAAAGGGGCGCGAGGCCCCTTAGAGATAGGATTGTGTTTAGTTAGAAAGGCAGCAAGCTGCCGTCGCGGATCATGCTCATGACGTACTCGGTAGTGCGGTGGACCTCCTCTTCCTTCTGCACGTCCAGCAGGATAGTATTAGACCGTAGCCCATGCCAGGCGTCGAGTACGATAAACAGCCGATAGTTTTTGGCGTCAATCCATTTGCTGTACTGCCGCAGCACTACTTCAGATGGTGCCGTTGAGGTCATCATCGGTTTCTGGGGTGCTGGTGGTGTCATAGCTGTTGGTCTTCCGTATTTATTCGAAAAGCTTGATTTGATTGTGGTACTTACCAGTCGGCCCGTACAGCCGTCGGCGCCAGTTATCGCGTCGATCGTGCGCCAGGTGGCAGACGTGGCACAGCGATTTGAGATTGAAAAAGCTACAGTTAGCCGGGTTATGGTCCAGATGGGCCGTGTGTAGCTCAACCTCCGTACCGGTCTTCGGATGCGGTTCGCCGTGTTTGGCTCCGCACTCCTCGCATTTACCCTTCGCCCGGACGAACCGAATGAAATAGCTGATCTTCCGCCACTTCCGGGGGTACTTCTTTCGGTCGATGGGCATGCAGTTTGTGTCGTAACAGAGTTACTTTTTCCGATCTCGCACGCCCAGCCAATCGATAAGCAGCGGGTGTATTATCATCAGCAACAACAGGCTGGCCAGCCCAATCAGTAGACCGATGGCCACTGCCGGCAGGTAGAGTATCCCACCAATCACACAGTCCTGTAGCGCTTGCGTGGTCATGACTAATCAGCCGTTAAGTGCGTCTCGATTCGGTCAATGGCTAGGTCTACAGCGTCCAGAGCATCGCTTAGCTGTTCGTCCCTGTCTGTTTGGTGCAGTTGGTCATCAAGCCGATCTCGCAGATCATTCAACTCATCCAGTAAGGTTTCTAGTGTCGTCATCTTGGTTGAAATTAAAAGTTGAGCTTACTTTCGGGTAATGCACCCTCCTCATCATCCCAGTAGCGGCGCTCGGGGGCAAGCAGGGCGTCGGTCTGGATGTACAGGTACTCGTCGGTAGCGGTGTTGCCGGTGGTGACCCACTCCCCGCGCTGGAGCGTGTATTTGTTGTGTCGGCACATAATCCGGCCATCTTTCCCCTTCAGATCATTGGGCTGCAACGTGTAGCCGTTGTAGTTGCACCAGGCTTTGAGCTTATCCATGAAGCCTTGACTTGACAAGTTTCCCTGCACATTGGTCTTGTAGGTTTCGTAGGCCATGTAGCGCGGCACCAGTCGATCAAGGCGCTTATCGTCGGCGTTGAAATACGCATCCGCCCAGGCATGGAAATTTGGCCCCATCTGCGACTTATAGGCGTTCAGCATGACGTTATCCATGGGCGGCAGGATCTGCCCATGCTGGAGCCACAGCTGCACGCAGCGGGCCATCAGGTTGTAGTAGTGGTTCCATTCGGCGGGCGTGAAATCGGCAAACAGCGACTTGCCAAACTCCGAGATCGGTACGCGCTCCTCCCGGTAGGTTCCCTCCGGGTTTTTGTGGTAATAGTCACTGAAGGCCGTAAACCAGATGCGGCGGTACGTCGATTTGTCGAGCTTCGAGGGCGGGTAGTTACTGGTGATACACAGTTTCGGCGACTTGGCGAAGGGAATCGTGTATTTAGCCTGCCCCTTGGGGTTGACCTCCGTGAACGAGGTAATCATCGAATAGAAAAACTCGAAGTCCAGATGCTTATTGGCATCGTCGATCAGCATTAGATCGGTATGTTCGGTGGTGCCTTCCAGTACGTGCGCGTTGTTGGTCAGGTTGGCGTTTCGACCGGCCAGCATCATCGTCTGCATGAGCCAATCCAGCGAGGTATAGGCCATCGACTTGCCGGTACCGCCCTGGCTTTCGTCGACGTTGGTAATGCTGTAGTCCATCGCCCAGATAGCGAAGGCGTGGGCCGGGTCTTTGTAACGGTGCAGCAGATAGCCCAGGCTGGCCAGCTTGTTGAGCAGATGCTGTTTCTGCTCGTACTGTTCCTCTTTAGTCAGCAGCGGCCCGGCAATGTCGAACTGGTGTTTCTTCAGGTACGTGTGGCGCTCATTGTGGGGCAACTCATCGGCCTTATCCTCCAGTTCGCGGCGCCAGTATACCCGCGAGGCGTTGATTAAGTAGCGAAAGAAAAGGCAATCTGTATTTGAGATCTCGATATCCAGTTCCCCCGTTTTTTCGTCTCTGGTGACCGTAAACGGGGCATCGTGCAGCTTTACATCGTGCTTGGCTACCTCGTCTTCCCACACGTACACGTCGCACTTTTTAGACTCGACCGCCTTCACACCATCGGCCGTCACGCGCCAGGCTTCGTTCTGGAAAAACAGCCACTGAAAATCACGGCCGAAGTCCTCAAACGTCAGTTTGATGAGCTTCAGGTTATTCATCGAATCCTTGCTGAAGTTCGTGCTGCGGTGGAAGGCGTTCAGCAGATCGAGCGAGCTGTAGCGGTCATTGAGGAAATTCTTAACGAAGCGGTTGATCTGCGGAAACTCGATGGGCCGCACCACGTTGCCATCCACATGCACCAGAATTTCGCCCTTCTTATCGGTCGGCATTTCCATTAGCCCGAACCCGTTGCGGTACAAAAAATGATAGATCAGCTCGTTGTTGGGCTTGTAGTCATACAGGGGCCGACCAAACTTGGTCACCAGCTCCCCATCGCGGGTGCGCCGCACCTCCTCATCCCAGAATTTAAGCGGGTAGGCGTGCTTCAGCAGGTTGTCGAAGCTCTTGGTCGTGTAGTAGTTGAAGTAGTCGCGCCCGTCTTTACAGGGCTTCCCTGACAGGCTCCGGCGTTTCTGTAGCTCCTCCGGCAGGTATATCGTCCGCAGGTCGAGGTATTCCATCGCCAGCTTGTGCGCTTCCCGGCGGCCCGTTTCGTCGATGTCCGGTAGATTATATACGCACTCGGCCAGCCCCTTCAACTCGTTGTACTGGTAGCTCTCCAGCAGGTCAGTTTCCGAGTTTTTCCAAACGGGTAAATAGCCCAGCACAGCAACGTTCAGAGCATCCGATCCGCCGCTGCACAGGATGATTTCGGGTAGTTTGGTCGGCCCTTTCTTTTCCTCTTTCGTGGTGACCGGGTTACCCTCGTCGTCGACTGCCGTAGTAGAAGGGGGCTTTATTTCGTCCAGCCGCTTCCTGATCTGCGGCAGGCCGAACATGTATTTACTGGGCTTTTTACCAGTCGAGAAAAAACGTAACCCGCCTTCCTTCGCCTTGGGGATATAGTACTTTTTCCAATCGCCCTCGTCGAACAGAAACATCGGGTAGCTATCCGTCGATTTGAAAATGAGCGCTTCCCGGTTCTTGATGAACGTGTAGCTGGCCAGCGAATGGAGGTTATATCGCTGGCAGATCGGGAGCGCGTTTTCCAGTGCCTTTTCGTCGCTGGGGGCTTCCGCTGCCATCAGGCCCATGCGGCTCAGGTAGCTCCACACCTGCTTGGCGAACAGGTGTTTCAGATCGGCGACCGAGAATGGTTTTAGGGTCGGGTAGTATTCGCCTTCAACTTCGTCAGGAGTGGCTGGGCGTCTCTCGAACTCATAGCCGCGCGGCGCTTTTTTTGGATCATCACCCACCAGCTGGTAGCGCTCGGTAAGCAGCTTCATGGCGTCGCTAAACTCAATCTGTTCTTCCCGCATTACCACGTCGATGGGGGACATTGAGCGTTCAGAGGAACCGTAATCTTTGACGTACCAAACGCCGTTGTACTCGCTGATGGTGCAGGAAGGGGTACGTTCGTCGCGGATGCTGAATTTCTTGCCCGGTCGGGAATGACTGCGGCTATGCACACAGGCCTCAGCCTGCGGATAGTACGCTAGAATGATGTCGAGGCCTCCCCCTGTGGCATCATAGACGTGCTGTGGCGTGATGTTGGTCATTGAGCCACGAAGGACAGGGTGATAAAACTGGTGCGTAAGGACGCAGCGGGTGCGCCCCAAAAGGATAAAGACCTCATCTCTCTGTTGGGAATAATAAAGGGCGACCTGTTAGGAGCAGGTCGCCCGATCGGGTTAATCCGCGCAACCGTACTGCACGGTGAGCATACTGGTTAGGCTGGCGTGTAGAATCTCCAGCTTCGGTACCGTCAGGCTGACTGTCTTTTGGAGGCGGTCATTGCGGTCATACATCGTATAGATGGCCTCCTCCACACACATGGCTTTAAAGGCCGTTTCGGTGCCGGCAATGACGGCTTCAGCCTCGGAAAGCTGGTCATACGTCAACGTACCCAATTGGTCCTGCTCTTGCAGATCCAGCAGTAGAAATAGGTTAACGATCATGATCGGGCGGGTAAAGTTGTTGCCATCTTATTTCGGTAATGAGCGACCAGATCAGGCCTTTCGTCGAGCTTAGCCCGGAGCAGTCTGGCGGCGTAGGTTTGATAGGCCTGCACACGAGCGTGTTGCGTGAGGGGATTTGTGATGTAGTTTTGCATTCCGCTTTGGAGTTTTGGCCCCGGTACTGTGTTCGAGACAGTGCCGGGGCATTTTTATGAATTGGATTGATTAAGCGTTTTCAAAAGAGCCTTTCCATTTGCATCGAGCGGAAACAGTCACTGGATCAGATCGACCGTACGGGCAGTGGCCTGTAGACTTCCCCGCCCATTGACGATGTTCTGCATTCGACTATAGCCTACCACATCGGCATAGTAATCATCATTTTTGGCTAGCTCCGCAGCTAAACCCCTTAGGGAGTATTTGGACGGTAGTAAGGTCTGTAGTCGGCCACGCCAATAATCGACCGTTAGGGCCTGCGTATTCACCGCTCGTTTATTAGGAGAACTCATGGGGTTGACTGCGTGAAAGTCGAATCCTACATTTACACAGCAAGGGTTACTGTGTAAATTTTGATCGTTACAAATGTAGACTAATAATCTACAATGACAATACGATCATCTACATTTTTTTATAGATGGAGGAGTCTGAATTCGGGGAGCGGCTCAAAGCCCAGCGGATCGCTAAAAAATTATCTCAAGACGACGTCGCTAAGGCAATGGGAAAGCAGCACCGTACGACGATATCGAACTGGGAGAAAGGCAAACAGCAGCCTTCATTATCAGAGATAAGACGGTTGGCTGAGTTGTTAGACACGACAGTAGGTTACCTGGTTAACGGCGAAGAAAGCACCGTTCCGAAAGGGTTTCGCCTTGTTGAAGATGATCAATGGGATCAGCAGAACCGCCGTCTTATCGAGTTACAGGAAGAATTGATAAAATACCAGAAAAAGGAGTTGGCTCGCACTCAAGCCTAGCGCTGTTACGGGCCATACTCTTATCAGGCAGTTCTTTAAACAGCCTAATCCTAAACTCAACGTCGGCTTATTCAGAAGCAATAGAGCCTTTCTTAATCTGGGACTTATAAAACAACAGCCAAAAACGAATCGACCAATCGTAAGGAAAATGGCAGAACCAAGGCAAAACCTTCCGAATCCCTTCCGAATTTTCCGTAACGTACTGACTGTCAACATATATTCAATTTCCGTCCAGTCCGCAAAAGCCTGCAAGTCGGTCACTTGCAGGCTTTTTTGTTGCCCTTTAGCTCAGCATACCTAGCCGAAAAAAGGCCAATCAGTACGCTGTTCTATTTTTCGGCAGCTAACCGACATCCAAGTGACATCTTTTGACGTAGTATATAGTTACAGCCGGACGTTCAACTAACTACATCTACTGCATGACCGCTCAACAGATTGTCGACAATGGCAACCTGCGCGTCGAGTTTAGTTCCGTGACCGATGCTCTTCGCTTTATCTATCACTGCGATCGACCGGCCGACTGGGCCCGCGTTCTGGGGAGTGATGGCAAAATATGGGTGCTGGCGGCCCGCTATGCGCACATCCTGATTGCCGCTGGTTACGAATACGCCTGTCGCTGACCCCAGTACTGGCAGACAGACAGACGCTGTTAGTTCGATCGCGATTATCGGCGTTTGTAATCAGGCACAGTCATCTACGAACTACAAGCATTCGCCCCCTTCCTGCTTTATTGAGGAGAGGCAAAACGAGTGTTTTCTGTCTATAAACGAAGTGAATGCGCTACAGCCAGGTACGTTTACCAGTACATAGAATCGGCTGGTAATGCCTTGGCGTGTTGCAACAAGTCCATTTCGTTTGAGACCGGCTGCTTGGTCAAGTCTAATCGGTGTAGGATTTTCCGCTACTCCGCCTCGACTGACCGACCTGTTGCGTGTGTATCTTACGCCTCTAACCAACCGTATTTCGTTCGTCAGCCATGCATTCACCGCATCTTCTGATTATTGGCGCCGGGCCGGGTGTAGCGATGGGGGTAGCCCGGCGGTTTGGCCGGGAAGGCTTCCGAGTTACACTGCTTGCCCGCAAGCCCGATTCCCTCAGTCAGCTACGCGCCGAACTCACCAACCTGGGCGTCGACGTGGCAACGTATGCCGCCGACGTGGCCGATTTTGACGGGTTACGGCAGGTACTCGAGCAGGCAGCTACCGAGGGTGGGGCCGTGACTGTACTGCACTATAATCCGTCGGTCTACCGCGAAGCCGACGCCCTGACCCTCGACCCGGCTCTGTTCATTCAGGATATGCGCATTAATGGCGGCGGGCTGCTGGTCGCCGTGCAGGCGTTGTGTCCGGCCATGATCGCCGCCGGGTCTGGCACTGTGCTGGTGACGGGGGGCGGTTCGGCCTTGAACCCCTACGGCCCGCTGCTGTCGTTGTCGGTAGGGAAAGCGGCGGTCCGGACGATGGCCGAGTGTATTCGGCAGACGCTCGAGCCACAGGGCATTCATGTGGCTACTGTCACTATCAACGGCAGTGTCGGCAGCAATGATCATTTTTCGCCTGATCGCATTGCAGAGGTGTTCTGGATGCTCCATCAGCAACCCCGCTTTGTCTGGACGTTCGAACTAATCCACTAAACAGCAGCCTCAGGCATCTGGGCTGTCTTTTTCGGCGCACAGACGTCTTTTTTAGCTTCGATTTAGCGCTTTACGGCCAAAAATCTGCTAACCGGTAGGTGACTAGTTGGAACGCAGGCGGTCAAGATAGTTGCATGTTTTCCCCTGACCTATCTACCATGCGGTTGCTGCTACTTTGCCTGTTTGCCTTCTCTTTGGGAGGTTGCCACGACACTAGCTCGACCCAACAACGCTACACCAGCGAAGCCAGCCAACTGGCGACGGCTGTGCGGCCCACCGCCAATGGCTTTGAGCTACTCCGACATGGCAAACCATATTTTATCGAGGGCGCGGGCGGGGTACGTTACTTCGACCGTCTGAAAGCCTGCGGCGGCAACTCCATCCGCATCTGGGACGACAACGACGCCGAGCGGGTACTCGACGAGGCCCAAAAACTCGGCCTGACGGTGATGCTGGGCCTGTGGGTCGAGCGGGAGACCGAAGGATTCGACTATAACAACGGCGAGGCGATTCAAAAACAGCAGGAACGTATTCGGCAAACGGTGCTGAAATACCGAAATCATCCCGCGCTGCTAATGTGGTGCGTGGGCAATGAGGTGGGGCTGTATGCGACCAACCTGCATGCCTACGACGAGATGAACCGGCTTATGCAAATGGTGCACAAACTCGACCCTGCGCATCCGGTCACCACGGCGCTCTCGCTCGACAGCAGCCGCGAGGTGTGGCTCCTGCGCGAACGTTGCCCCGACCTCGATATTCTGTCGGTCAATGTGTATGGCGAAATCGGGAAACTGCCGCAGATGCTTCAGGAAGGCGGCTGGACAGGCCCTTACATTTTCTCGGAATACGGAGCCAAAGGGTTCTGGGGTGAGTCAGGTACGTCGCCCTGGGTGACACCCATCGAGCCTACCAGCCAGGAGAAATACGATTTTGTGAAGCAGGCTTATCAGCAGCATATCGGCTCCCGGCCACCCAAGTGCCTAGGTTCATACTTTTTCTATTGGGGCAACAAGCAGGAAGAGACAAGCACCTGGTTCAGCGCATTTGACGAAACTGGGCGCGAATCGGCCATGGTTGGTCTGATGCAGGAGTTGTGGACAGGTACGTCTCCCCGTAACCGGGCCCCTATCATCAAGGCGCTGCGCGTGAACGGCCAATCGATGCCTTTCCGTGAATTTACGGCCTCATCGACGGTACAACACGCCGATGTGCTCGTCACCGATCCCGATGGCGATACACTCACCTATCATTGGGAGATTAAGCCGCAGGCGCAGCAGAAAGCGCATTTTATGGGCACAGCCATGCCCCCGATCGAAGGCCTGATGCGCTCGCCCGCCAATGGTCAGCGGCTGTCGTTTGTGCTGCCGTCTGCACCAGGTCCCTATCGGCTCTTTGTATTCGCCTATGATCAGCACAACCACGTCGCGACGGCGAATCTGACCTTCCGGGTGGTGAAGGGAGACTAAGCCCCCCGCTCCTAGTCGAAAATCACCCCGCGAACCTGCGGGTAGCGCTCCTGAATTATGGTCAGCGCGTCGCTTTTCCAGTTAGCGCCATCGGGCGACTGCGGCGTTGCGGTCGTGCCGAAATGCGTGATCAGCACAGGTTTCTGCCGGATACTGTAAGCCTTGTGCATCCGAAGGGTGTTGTGCCTTTCCTGGTACAGGTAAGCAAACGAGTGGTGCAGCGAATCGGGGTTCTGCGCCGGATTGTCGTAGACCGATACGCCCACCCAATCGACGTAGTCGGCGCCCGGGTATTGCTCAACGATGGTGTTGGGCCGCGACGGGCACCACACCCAATAGAGGTTGTAGGCCCGGTGGTCGCGTAGGAACGTAACCACATACTGCCAGGCTTGCCGGTAGCGCAACAGCGTGTGCTGATGCTGCATGCCCCACACCTGCGTGGGGTCGTCAAACTCGGGCATCAGGCTGATGAGCACCGAACCTGGGTACGTGCGTAGGGTCGATGCCAGTTGAACGAGCGGCGCATCGTAACGGCCTTTGGTGATGTCTTCGAGAAAGAGCTGCACGGACCGTTCGGTATTGGGCGGACCAATTTCCGGCTCCAGATACAGCAAAGGCAGCTCGCCGGGGTTGCTGCTCAGTTTAGGCGGCGTAATGGATTCGAGCGTGTTGAGCGGCCAGTTCAGGTGTTGAGGTACAATTGTTTGTCCGCCCTGCTGCATGGCACTCACGGTTTGCTGAGGCTGTTCGCTGCCGAAATAAAACGGCTGCGTATTGGCATACCGAAGCTCGTGCGGGAGCTGACGCGTTTTGCGCACCACGGTGTAGGCCATCAGCCCCCCCGCCAGCAACAGCAGCACCCCGAACAACGGCAGCGCCGACCGCCGTAGCCAGCCATACAGCCCGTAACGCAGTTGCCAGGCCACCACCCGGCCCGTATGAATCGACGACTGACGCAGGCTCAGCCGGTCAAACCAGCGGATGGCCTTCAGCACAAACGCCTCCTGCCCAACCAGCACGTTGATGCTGAGCACGGTAGCATTGATAAAGGCAAAACTCAGCATCAGCAGCACAAACTCATTCCGGAACGCAAACCGCCAGTAGTGGAAAATGCTGTAGCTCATAGCCCCCATCGTAGCCAGCAGCATCAGCAGATTCGGCAAAATCAGTGTGAAATTGTTGCGCGGCCGGTCGTCTTTGGGTGTTGGAATGTAGGGCACTTTCACCCGGAATATGGTGTAAATCAGTCCCAGCGTATAGACCCACCACGTACCGCTGGCGAGCATACCGCCTACCAGGTGAAAACCGGGCTCGTGTTTTTCGATGAGCCAGCGTTGAGCGTACTGCCGCACCAGAAAGCCCGTCAGCAGCAGAGGCGTGTAGACCGTAGCAAAGACGAGCAGATCGAGCCGGATGGGCATCTCCATCAGCACCAGCGCCCCGATGGGAATCAGCAGGTCGAAGAAGTAAACAAGGCCCAGCAGGTAATAGAGCGGCAGCGTGGTGTAATGTATTTTCTGGCGCAACGTAAGCCCACTAAAAATACGCGGCAGGGTCGTCACCAGTAGCTCGAACGTACCCCGCGACCATTTCAGCTGCTGCTTGTAATAAGCTGCCATCGTAGCCGGTACCAGTCCATATGAGAGGGGCAGCGGTACGTAGGCCGACTTCCAGCCTTTCGCGTGCAGGCGCATGGCCGTGTGCATATCTTCGGAAAGGCCGTTGGCGTGGCCGCCGATGCTGTCGAGAGCCGTGCGCCGGAAGGTGCAGTTGGCCCCGATTGCCTGCGCCGTGCCATACTGACCCATACAGGTCATCATCGGGCCGTAGAAGCTGTAGGTCTGCTCAGTGGCTCCAAACGCGACGATGCTTTCTTTCTGGTTGTAATAGCCCTGCACGCACTGCACAAACCCAATCTGCGGGTCGTTGAAATACGGCAGCACCTGATCCAGAAAATCGGGTACAGGTACGTGATCGGGGTCGATCACGAGGCAGAGATCACTCGTAGCCTCACGCAGGGCATTGTTGATGTTACCCGCCTTAGCATCTTTCTTCTGGGTACGTGTTACATGCCGTACGCCCATATCGGCACAGACCTGTTTCAGATACGGGTCGTCGGCTTCGTCGCACAGGTACGTGGTATGCGGGTAACGGATGCGCTGGATGGCTTTCAGCGTGTTGATCACCATCTCATACGGTTCTCCGGCGCAATACGTCGTCAGCACATCGACCGTCAGGGGGGCATTGGCGGTGGCAGGGCGAACGGGCGGCTTTACGTTCCAGTAATGGTACCACTCGTGCAGCAACCGCAGGAGTTTGAAAACGACCGAAATCGTCAGCAGTATATACAGCCACGAATACCCAACGTTATCGGGCTGGAAGTACACCCACCCAAAAGCGGCCATGAACAACAGGCCAACGACAATCAGGATGCGGACGGGGCGGTGGTCGCCGGGCGACGACGTAAAATTATACTGGGCATTGGGAGAGGCGTCGGTAAACGTCGGCCATTTCATTCGATGTGATGGATTAGGGACTCTCTACAGGTCAGGTAAACGTCGAGTTGCTGGCAGCGCGTTACCGAAACCATAAGGTCGGAAACTCGCAAAACGAACAAGCCTTAGTTTTTAGACTGTATTTGAGGCTAATGTCACGCCGAAGTGACCGACTTAGGCCGCTCTTTCGCCCTTATTAATGAAACGGACCAGAAAAACCCAACCCAGCAACGCCATAAAGCCCGCCAGCACCAGCGGTAGCCGCAGGTCGATGGTCTCGATGTAGCCGGCAATAATGGGCGGCAGTGCAAACGAAGCCGACAACACCGACTGGTTGATGCCCAGGATTTTTCCCTGCTCGCCCGCCCCGGCACTGGCCGACACCAGCGCGGTGGCGTTGGGCGACGTCAGCCCCTGGAACAGCGCCATCAGCGGCGCTACCAGAAACACCTGCCAGGCCTGCTGAGGCAGCAGAAAGCACCACAGCGCAATGGCCAGCCCCAGCACGCTCACCCGCACAATTTGCTGTGGCGTATACTGGGCCGCAACCCGCCGCACCACCAGCCCCTGCACCAGCGCGATGCAGATGCCCACAAAGCCAAAGTACCGCCCGATCTGCACCTGATCGAAATCGAACCGCTTGAGCAGGTAGACCGAGAAAAACTGGGTGTAAAAATTGAAGCCCAGCGCATAGAAGAATACGCCCACAAAAAGGATCCTCAACCGGGCGTTGCCAAAGGCCTGGGCGATGTTCCGGAAGCCCGTGAGTGGTGTAATGGGCCGGATCAGGGGCGTAGCCAGCGTTTCGCGGAAGGCTACGAGCACCATCAGCAGATTCAGGATGGCGAGCAGCGCGGCGGCGTAAAACGGCGTGGTAAAATTGAACCAGGCTACCGTTTGGGGGTTGGCCAGCTCGCCCCCCAGCGTGGGGCCGATGATGAAGCCCAACCCGAACGCCACACCGATCAGACCGAAGTTTTTGATGCGCGATGCCGGGTCGCTTACGTCGGCGATGGCCGATTGGATGATGGCAATGTTTCCCCCGCCGATGCCATACACGATCCGGCTCAGGAACAGCAACGACAGGTTACGCTGCTGAATCCCGAGCGCGAAAATGAGGTAACCTGCCAGCGTGAGGCAGAGCGAAAAAATAAGCATCGGTTTCCGCCCATATCGATCCGACAAGGCGCCGAGTAGCGGGCCACCGAAGAAGCCGGCAATCGAAAACGACGCCAGCAGAAACCCCAATACCACCGTACGCTCATCGACGGGATAACTGGGGGGCAGCAGACCTGAGTCGGGCCGGAGCAGCAACGGTGTGATCGTGGGTGTTGCTATGCCCACGCCGATCACATCGAGCAAAACCGTAACGAAAATGGTAGTCAGGGGTAACCGATTCATGGAAAAAGGATAAACGAGCGATAAAAGGCCGGGGCGTTTTTGTATGGCAACTCGACCACTAAGCTAGCCGTTCACGCTTTCACTATTTCGCTCTTTCGTATCTTTACCGTATGACTTTCGATCAATTACCGCCGCGTCGCCAGGAACAGCTGATGGCCTTCAATCGCCTGCTGACGATTATGGACGAACTGCGCGAACAGTGCCCCTGGGACCGTAAACAAACACTGGACAGCCTCCGCCACCTGACCATCGAAGAGACCTACGAACTCTCCGACGCCATTCTGGAAGGCAACCTCAACGAGGTGAAAAAGGAAATCGGTGACCTGATGCTACACATGGTGTTTTACAGCCGCATCGGCTCCGAGCAGCCCGCCGACTCCCCTACCCGCTTCGACGTGGCCGACGTACTGAACGGTATTTCGGAAAAGCTGATCAACCGTCACCCGCATATCTATGGCGACACCGTGGCCGATACCGAAGAGCAGGTGAAGGCCAACTGGGAACAACTAAAACTGAAAGAAGGAAACAAGTCGGTGCTGGGCGGCGTACCCCAGTCGCTACCGGCGCTGGTAAAAGCCATGCGTATTCAGGAAAAAGCGCGGGGTGCGGGCTTCGACTGGGAAGAGAAAGAGCAGGTCTGGGAAAAAGTGGAAGAAGAAATGCAGGAGTTTCGGGCGGAATTCAACCACGACAACGTACCTGACGCGCCGGGGCAGGCCGAACGGGCCGAGGGTGAGTTTGGCGATCTGCTGTTTTCACTGGTCAACTATGCCCGGTTCATCAACATCAACCCCGAAACGGCGCTGGAACGAACCAACCGGAAATTCATTAAACGATTCCAGTACCTCGAAGAACAGGCGCGGGCCAACGGTCAGCAGCTTAGCGACATGACGCTGGCGGAGATGGATGTGTACTGGAATGCCGCAAAACGGATGCCATAAGGCCCCGGAGGGCCCTATTTGAGCCATTTATCTACTATAGGGAACGCTTGTTCGGCCCACTGTTTCATTTGCTTGCCCGAGTAGTGCAGGCCATCATTGGCAAATTGAGTGGCATCGCCAGCGGCGGCCCGGCTTAACGGTGTAATGTCGACAAAGGCCACCCCGGCCTGCTGGCTTTCATCGCGGGCAATGGCATTAAACGCATCGATCTGTTGGCCAATCTGCTGACGGTCACGCCCTTCGGCGTAGGGCGATTGCCCCCAATCCGGGATCGACAGGACCACAACGCGGTCGGGGCGTTTGTTGGCGTAACGAATGGCGGTTTGCAGCAATTGCCGGAACTCCGTCCGGTAGCGGTCGGTAGCCTGCCCCCGGTACTGGTTGTTCACCCCGATGAGCAGCGATACAACATCATAGGTTTTCTGATTACCAGACGCTTGAATTGCATCCTGCAACTCAGCCGTTGTCCAGCCCGTTCGGGCAATGATGTCGGGGTCGGCCAGATCAACGCCTTTCTGGCGCAGCATTCGCGCCAGTTGAACCGACCATCGGTCGGCCTCGGCGACACTTTCGCCGATGGTGTAAGAGTCGCCCAACGATAGAAACGTTTTGGCGCTGGCAGAAGCAGAAGTGGTCATTTGCGTGTCGGCAGGTTGCGTGCAACAGAAGCATGTAACCGCGAAAATCAACGTTTTTAGGGTGTTGGCTAGATCTAGCATAAAATTTGCTCTGGTAATGGTATTTGCCTACCCATAATTCATGTTCAGATATACAGCCAACGCTATGGACGAAACTGTTAGCGCACATTTGTCCGATTTCTTCAACGGAAAGATTACCCCGGAAGCCTTTGAACAGTGGATTGGGCAAACACCAGAATTGAAAGAACTGGTAACGGAAGATGACTATTTTCGGCTGGTTTCGACTGATTTTAAAGTAGCTGATGCCCGCCATTCACTAGAAGACCTACTCCGCAAGTACATCGACTGGGCACAGTATGAAAAAGAGAAATTGTCTGAAGTGCTGATGTGCATTATCTGGAAGGATAAACCGATTGATGCCTTACTTGACACATATCAACGCTATACGAACGGGCAGCGATTTCTCCAGACCCTAGGTTATAAGTACGGCAAACTCTTTACACAGGCCGAGGCACCGCGGAGCCTCCGCCGTAAGCTTACCTCCGATCCCGCGCCACTCGACCACGACGCGCTTTTCGAGAAGCACTATCCTGAACTAAAAGCAGAGGCGACCCGCCTGTTGGGGTTACTGGTAGCCGACCGCATTCGGTTTACTGGTACCTACACGGTCGGCGGGTGCGCCGAGTACACCGAGGACTAAGCACACCTGCGTCGACTTTCCAATCGCCTATCAATAAAAAAGCGGTCGGCTCGTAAGCCGACCGCTTTTTTATTGATAGGTTATCGCCTACCGGCTGGCAAGCGTATTCTGTTCCGTTTTATTGTTATTGGCAATTTTAAACCGTAGCCGGGCCGTATAGACCTGCTCCACGTAGGCAACGGGCTCCGTCGGCACGAGGCGCAGATTGACCAATTGCCGGGTCAACTCATCGTTCAGCGACTGATCACCGGTGAATACCTGCGGGTTCTTGACGCGGTTGCGTTCGTCGAGCCGAAACTGCACCACCACCACGCTGTTTTCCTGACACGCCTGCAACGCCCGCGGAAAGGTCAACCGGCTAGCCAATTGCTGTTCCACGCTTGCCTTTGGGGTGGCGTTCGACTTCTTAACGGGGTTGGCGGTGGCGCCTGCTGTAAGCAGCCCGCTTAGTATCACGGCAAAAACAAGCGTTTTCATGATGATGGCAGGTTTATACCTCTCTTTTCATGTAATAATACAAACTTTAGCCGTCAATGTTAAGCGAATGTTAACAAAATGTTAGGTTAATGTTATCTAACTCCACATTCGAACGTACCCAGCCGCCGAAAAACCGCCTTGTCGGGCAGTAACCCGATCGCTAATCTGAGCTAAGGCGTGTTTTATTCAGTCCCTCATTGGCTTTACCAACAAGCCGATCGGTTGAAGCGGGAAATGGTCGCCGACCGCGCAGCATTCCCGCCGGATTGTCCGTACTTTTGAGGATTGCCAATCCATCTTCTTTCTGCATGACTGCTCTTCGTCGGATAATTGCCGCGCTTACAGTACTTCTTGTCTTTTCTTTTCCGCTGCTGGCCCAAACGCGAACGGCCACGCGCCCCACCCTTCCCCCTTTCCTGCGCGATACGCTCGCAGCCAGCCGTTGGGCCGACTCCATCATGGCCGACCTGTCGCTCGAACGGCAGGTAGCTCAACTGATCATGGTGGCGGGCTATTCCAACCGCACACCGGGCTATGAAGATTCGCTGACGACACTCGTACGGACTCACCAGCTTGGCGGTGTCGTGTTTTTTCAGGGAGGGCCCATGCGGCAGGCAAAGCTGAATAACCGGTTGCAGGCCGCCTCGAACGTACCCCTGCTGGTGGCGATGGATGCCGAATGGGGCATTGCCATGCGCCTCGACAGCACCGTGCGTTACCCCTATCAGATGACGATGGGGGCGATGCCCGCCTCGGCCGATAACCTGATCTACCAGATGGGTGCCGACCTGGCCCGGCAGGCCCGGCGGCTGGGAATGCATGTCAATTTTGCGCCCGACGCCGACGTCAACAACAACCCCAACAACCCGGTCATCAACTTCCGCTCCTTTGGCGAAGACAAGTATGCTGTAGCCCGCAAGGCGCTGGCGTATCTGCGCGGTATGCAGGACAACCGCCTGCTAACGAGCATCAAGCATTTTCCCGGCCATGGCGATACCGGCACCGACTCGCACTACGACCTGCCCCTGATCAACAAAAGCCGGGCGCAACTCGATAGCCTGGAGTTATACCCGTTTCGGGAATTGATCAAAGCCGGAGCGGCGGGCGTGATGGTAGCGCACCTGAGCATTCCGGCCCTCGACACCACGCGCAATCGCCCGTCGACGCTGTCGCCCAACATTGTGACTAAGCTGTTGAAAACTGAATTGCAGTTCAACGGGCTGGTTTTCTCAGACGCCATGAACATGAAGGGCGTGACCAAATATTTCCCCTCGGGCCTGGCCGACCGGCGCGGGATGGAAGCAGGCATGGACGTGCTTGAATTCACCGAAAACATCCCGATGGCGATCAGCCAGATTTGCCAGGCAGTCGATGAGCGCACCGTCACGGCCCAGCAGATTGTGAACCGGTGCCGTCGTATGCTGATGGCCAAGTACTGGGCCGGCCTGAACCGCTACCGCCCCGTGGTGCTCGATAATCTGGTGGCCGACCTGAACCGCCCGGAGTCGGAGGTGATCAACCGCCGCCTCACCGAAGCCAGCCTGACGGTGCTGACCAACACGCAGAATGTACTGCCCCTGCAACGTCTCGATACCCTGCGGATCGCTTCGGTGTCGGTCGAAGCCGCCGCGCCAACGGTGTTTCAGAACCGCCTCGCCGACTACACGACCGTAACGCCTTACCAAATCAGTTCGAAAGCGACCGACGCGCAGATTGCCGCGCTAATGGATTCGCTGGGCCGCTTCAATCTGGTGCTGGTGGGCGTTCACCTCAACAACATCCGGCCGGGGGCTAAATACGGCATTCAACCCCGCACCGTCGAACTGGTGCAAAAACTGGCCAACACGGGCAAAGCCGTCGTGACGGTTTTTGGCAATGCCTACGCACTCGACGCCTTCACCGACGTGGATAAAGCACGGGCGCTGGTGATGCCCTATCAACTCACCACCCACACGGAAGACCTGTCGGCCCAACTGATTTTTGGCGCGATCGGCGCGGCGGGTCGGCTACCCGTTACCGTCAATCAGCAGTTTCGAGTGGGCGACGGCAAGACCATCGCCCCGATCGGCCGCCTCAAATACACCATCCCCGAAGAAGTGGGCATCAGCAGCACGTACCTGGCGCAACAGGTCGACTCGGTGGTGAACCGGGGCTTGCAGGCCAGGGCGTACCCCGGCTGCGTAGTGCAGTTGGCAAAAGATGGTAAGGTGATCTTCCGCAAAGCCTACGGGCAGCATACCTACGACACCAGCCTGGGCGGTGCCGCCGAACCCACCCGCCTCGACGATCTGTACGATTTCGCGTCGGTCACCAAAGTGAGCACCTCAACGCCCGCGCTGATGCGGCTGGTCGACGCAGGCAAGTTCAACATCGACGGTACGATGGGCGAGTATCTGCCGGGCTACAAGAAATCGAACAAAGACACGCTCCGCTGGCGCGACGTACTGACGCATCAGGCCAAACTGAAAGCCTGGATTCCGTTCTGGCAAACGACCAAAAACCCCGACGGTACGTTCAAAAATAAAACGTTCACCAACGTTCGCTCGAACCGGTACCCCATCGAGGTGACCGATAGTCTGTTCCTGTTCAAAAAGTACCCACGCACGATTTTCAAAGCGATCAAGGATTCGCCGCTGAACGCCAAGAAAGAGTACGTCTACAGCGACCTGTCGTTTTACCTCTACCCGCAGATTGTGCAACGGATCACGGGCGTACCGTTTGAAACGTACCTGAAAGACAGCCTGTATGCACCCATCGGGGCCAACACGCTCACCTATAACCCGCGCCGGTTCTACCCGCTCAGCCGTATCGTGCCGACGGAATACGATTCACTGTTCCGCAAAACGTTGATCTGGGGACGGGTACACGACGAAGGAGCCGCCATGCTCAACGGCCTGTCGGGCCACGCGGGTCTGTTTGGTACGGCCAACGACCTGATGAAGCTGACGCAGCTTTACCTGCAACGCGGCCAATACGGCGACCGGCAGCTGATTCGCCCCGAAACGATCGCCGAGTTTACGCGCTATCAGTTTCCTGAACTGGGCAACCGCCGGGGGCTGGGTTTTGAGAAACCCGCTTACAAGTACAACGGCAACGCGCCACGCCTCGCCAGCCCGGTTAGCTATGGGCACTCGGGCTTCACCGGTACGTTCACCTGGATCGACCCGGCCGTTGGTCTGAACTATGTATTTCTCTCGAACCGGGTGTACCCCACGCGCAACAACAACAAGATCACCGAACTCGGCATCCGTACCGGCGTAGCCGACGCCTTCTACCGAGCCATCAACCGGGGGATTTAGCGTTGGATAATGAAATAGGAATTATGAGTTATGAATTGGGGGTTGCTAATGAACCATTTAGTGCATCGGCAACCCCCAATTCATAACTCATAATTCCTATTTCATAACTCAATCGTCGTCATCTTCGTCTTCTTCTCCCCGTTCGGCCAGCTTGACGAAGGCACCACGGCGGGGGGCGGGCATCACGCTCCGTTCGCCGCGCACCGTTTGCCAGACCACTTCACTGAACACCAGATCATTGATCACGTCGGGGCGGCTAAAGTCAAACTCCGCCGAGCGGCGCGAGTTACGGTTGATCGCTACGTTTTTCTGATTCAGATCAATACCCGGCTCCTTGGCAACGAACGGCGTAGCGTTGGGTTTATTCATGAAACAGCGCCACATGGGCGTTGCGGCCGCGTCGTACTGACTCATAGGCTTCAGACCCAGAATCAGTTCAATCGTCCGTAGCATCCCCGAGGTTGAGTACATGGTGTGGTCGACGTAGTGTCGCTTCACCAAGCCACCCGCCACGAAAGCGATCGACCGATGGGCGTCGACATGATCGGGGCCGTTCTGAGCATCATCTTCGAGAATAAATACCACCGACTCGTTCCAGATGGGGCTTTTCGATAGGTGTTCGACAAAACGGCCCACAGCCAGGTCGTTATCAGCAATGGCGGCATCGGGCGTGGGGGACCCTACCCGCGCGCCCGACGTGTGATCGTTGCCAAACCGGATGGTACTCAATCTGGGTACGTTATTGGTCGCGACTAACCGGTCGAAATCGGCCTCCCAAGCTCCTTCCCGCTTCACATCCATATAGCTCAGGTCGTAGCCCTTGAACGTGGGGCAGAATCGGTCGGCGACCGCCTTGATGTTGGGTTTTTCGTCGTCGGCAAACCAGCCGTAGGTACGGAACGGGATGTTGGCCCGCAGGCAGTGATCCCACAGAAAACCATCGCGCGGATGGGCAATTTCTTTCTGTCCTTCGTAATCATACGTACCGCCCCGCCCGCCGTAGCTGGTGACCCAGTTTTTTTCGACATAATCGTTGGCATAAGCGGCCGACGACCAGTTGTGCCCATCGGCGCTTACTTCGGCATCGACATAGAAGTTGTCCAGCAGCACAAACTCACGAGCCAGCGCATGCTGATTGGGCGTCACTTTTTCAGGAAACAGGCAGAGCGCCGGATCGCCGTTGCCTTCTTTCATATCACCCAGAATCTGGTCGTAAGTGCGGTTTTCTTTGATGATGTAAAAGACATATTTGATGGGCGACGGTGCGCCCACCCGGCGAGGAATGGGGTTACCGGCTTCGCCCTCGGCCTCGGTCTCTTTCCGTTTGGTGTACGGCGTGTTGGCATAGACCAGCCGCGAATAAGCAGCCAGCACGTCAGGTTCGGGTTTGCCAGCGTCAGGTACGTCGATAATAGACAGGGTGCCTTTGAACAGCCCACCGATATACTGCGGCTGACCAGCATTAGCCTGTGGATTGGGCCCGATCTGCTGCGGTACCCGCGACCGATTTGGGTTCGGCCCCTTCGGATTGGCTTTCGAGGTAAAGCCTTTTCCGTTGGTCACGAACAGCCGGTTGCCCACCACCTTCACCGCCGTTGGGTACCAGCCTGTGGGGATGTAGCCAGTCGAGCGACTTTGTCCCTTCGTCGTCACGTCGAAAACGGCCAAGCAGTTGTTGTCAGCATTGGCGATGTATAGCGTCTGTTCGTCGTCGCTCAGAGCCAGGCCATTGGGCGTCGTGCCAACGGGCGCATCGGGAAACAGCGAAGCCGTTAGTGTTTCAATAACCCGACGGCCCGCCACGTCGATCAGGCCAACGGTGTTGTCATTGCCATTGGCCACAAACAGGTACTTCCCGTCGCGGGTCAGCAGCAGATCGTTCGGGTTCTTATTGGTCGAAATGCTCGAAACCAACGTCGGCGCGGCATCGCCCGTATTCACGTTGATCACGGCCACCCGTGCCCCGCCCCATACTGAGGCGTACAGTTCGTTTTTATTGGGCGACAGCGTGCAGGTATACCCCGCCGCGCCGAGGCTGAGCCGATGCAGCACCCGCCGGGCTTTCGTATCGACCACATACAGCGCACTATCTTCTTTGGTAACCACGTAGAGCCGATTGCGGGCATCGTCCAGGCATAGGCCAACGGGCGAAATCTTCACTGGCCACGGCTTGCCCAGTGTAATCGGTTCGAGCGCACGGAGCTTCCGGTTGTCGAGGGCATACACCAGGATTGTATTGTCGTTGCCCCCCGAGGCATAGAGCCGCTGTTCGTCCTCGCTGAAGGCCAGCCCCACGTAAGCTTTGGCTACCGTGGTCGTATCCAGCACTTGCTCCGTTTCGGGGTCGATGAGCGTAATCCGCTGGGTACTCTGCCCGTTGTTGGTTACGGCCATCAGTTTTCGCGAGGGCGACAGGGCGATGGTCAACGGCAGATCGTCGAGGTTGAGGCTACGGCCGGGCGGGGTCAGCGACCAGCCGTTCGGCAAGTCAATTCGTTTGGCAGCCAGCTGTTTATAAATTTCGGTAGCCTCTGCCGACGCCCCCGACGAGGTGTTGACCCGCTGGCAGGCCAGAAAGCCACCCACCAGGCAAAGCAGCGAAAGAACGAACCAGTGATTTTTCATAAACGATACGGATGACGAGCCAAGAACTCCCGAAATAAGCAGGCAACGACCAGATCTAACTATGCTTCATAAAATGATAACTGAGCCCAACCAGGTGGAATGCGATAAATTGGACTGGCGATTATGGAAATTGGCGCGTTGCGGCATCAATACCATGTCTTTGTTGTTTTACCGGTATACGCCCCGCGCCTATGTTCTTTAAACGGTTCCGACGCCAGCCCAACCGCCCCCGCCCTACCACCGACGCGGAGTTTGTGGCGGCATACAAGGCCACGGGCAACCTTGATTTGCTGGGCGAATTATACGAGCGGCACATCGATCTGGTGTATGCCGTCTGTTATAAATACCTGCGCGACGAAGACGACAGTAAGGATGCCGTAATGCAGCTGTTTGAGCAACTCGTGACCGACCTGCGTCGCCACGACGTGACAAACTTCAAAAGCTGGCTGCACTCGGTAGCTCGCAATTATTGCCTGATGCACCTGCGTAGTCAGCGGGTGCGCGTTGGGGCCGGCGTGGAAACCGACCTACCCGACGAGGACCGTTTTGATCAGCTTAGTCTCGCCGAATGGACCGACGATGACGACGCGCTCGATCTGGAACAAGCCCTCAGCCGACTGCCCGATGCACTTGAACGACTGCCCGAACCGCAGCGCATTTGCATCGACCTATTTTATCTGAAGCAGAAGAGCTACGCCGACGTAGCCGACCTCACAGGCTACGACTTCAAGCAGGTAAAAAGTTACCTGCAAAACGGCCGCCGTAACCTGAAATTGATCTTACAGAGATGAACCGTCACGCACACGCCTACGAACCTGCCGATCAGCTGACCATCGATGACCTCCGGGCCTACCGGGCGGGCCAATTGACGGGCGCAGCCCTCCACCGGGTCGAGCGATTGTTGCTCGAAAATCCGTTCTACGCCGATGCCCTCGATGGCCTCGACGCCCTCCAACAGGTAGGAGCTAACCTGCATACCCACACGCGCGACCTGCACATTGCGTTGCAGGAACGGGTAGAAGGCATTGCCGCAGAAACCGCCACGCCACGCCGCCTGATGCCCCTCTGGGTAACCAGCGCGGCGGCGTCGATTCTACTCGTCGTTTGTGTAGCGCTCTATTACTTCTTCTACGTTATTCCGGGCCGGGGCAACGTACAGGCGGCCGATGCCATTGAGCCCGGCACCGTACTGATCGACGCGAAAGCGCTGGGCCTCGCCCCAACCGATCACGCTGCCGAAACTGCCCCGGCTCTACCCCAGCCTGCAACCAAGGTGGTTCAGGTACGTACCCGCAAACAGCCAGTTGCTCGTGCCCTACCTGCCGTCGAACGTACCCAGCCGGTTGAGACTACGTCCGTAAAGCCCATGGCAGTGGCCCACCACGTACCTGACCTGAACGCCGAGGATACCGATATTCTGCCCCTGCCGATCAGCGAAGCAGACATCCAACGCCGACACGCCGTCGATACTGAGCGGGCTTTCCGTCAATAGTCTGACTGTCTGTATTTTACGAGTAAGCGGGCTTATACGCCACAGCGTCGACGACAATCTTGGCGATGATCTCGCGCATGATCTCCGACGTGCCACCGGCAATGGTACCCACACGGGCATCGCGGTAGGCGCGGCAGATGGGGTACTCTTCGATGTAGCCATACCCACCAAAAAATTGCAGGCAGGTGTCGATCACCCGCTTCTGCATCTCAGACGTGTATAGTTTGGCCATCGAGCATTCCTTGACCACGACCTCGCCCTGCGTAAACAGCCAGCAGGTGTGATACACAAACTGCTTCGCCATCTCGATCTCCGTGGCCACATCGGCAATCTTGTGCCGGATCGCCTGAAACTTGCCGATCGGCTTCCCGAACGCCTCCCGCTCCTGTAGGTACGTCAGCGTCCAGTCGAGGGCAAGTTCGGCACCCGAAACGGCCATGACCGCAGCTACCAACCGCTCCAGTTGCAGGCTCTCCATCAGGTAGTAAAAGCCCGCGTGTTCGGTTCCAATGAGGTTTTCCACTGGCACACGTACCTCGTCAAATCGAATTTCGGCGGTGTCGGAGCTATGCCAGCCCATCTTGTTCAGTTTCGTTCGCGACACGCCGGGGCTGTCCAGATCCACCACGAGCAGGCTTACGCCGTTGGTACCGCCACCGGGCGCGGTTTTCACGGCCAGGGTGACAAAATCGCCATACGTACCATTGCTGATAAAGGTCTTGGCGCCATTCACGACGTAGACGTCACCTTCGCGGCGCGCCGTTGTCCGAATCGCCGCCACGTCGGAGCCGGCATCGGGCTCAGTAATGGCCAGCGCGGCGATCTTTTCACCGGCAATGGCAGGCACCAGGTACGTCTGTTTGAGCGACTCGCTACCCGCTTTGGCAATGTGGTTGATCGCCATGTATTCATGAACGCTCACCGCCGTGGTAAATCCACCCATACCACAACGGGCCAATTCTTCCAGAAAGACCACCGAAAACCAAAAATCGGCGTTTGAGCCACCATACTGCTCAGCAAACGGCAACCCCAGGAAACCGAGCTCACCCATTCGCCGAAATACCCCCGCCGGAATGCGCCGGTTCGTCTCCCATTCGTCGGTATGCGGCACCACCTCTGTGCTGATAAACTGCCGGACACTCTGCCGAAACAACTCGTGTTCATCGGTGAAATAAAGGGATGGACGTTTCATGGAAGTTGGCGTTCTGGCTAATGATCTCGCTACAATCAAAGCTACGGAATGCAGGCCGTTCGTAAAAACAATGCAGTATTCTGAAACAAAACGCACAGGATGCCGTTATGCCACCAAGATGCCAACTTAAAAATGTTATACTGCACTTATGGTCATCAGTTGGCTACACAGCTACAAATCACTGTTCTACAGCGTATTGTATCTAAATAGATCCGTAAGCGCAACCAACCAATCACTTTTTTATGCAAAACGTACATTTGCAAAAATCAACGTTCACACTACTTTTCTTTGCACTCGTTCTTACTCAGCAAGTTAGCTACGGCCAATCGCGACAACGGTGGAGCTTTGGCCCCCGCGTTGGCGTTAACCTGACTAACTTCGTGGGTAGCGACGTCAAAAACGCCACCCAGAACAACCCCGACGCCAACAAATTGTTGCCGGGCCTGTCAGCGGGTGTTGGCTTCCTGTATAGCGACATCAGCCGGTTCGGCTTCGGTGTCGATCTGCTTTATTCGCAACGAGGTAACAAAGTCGAAACGAGCGGCATCTCCAATGTGAATCGCGTCAATTACCTGGAACTGCCCCTGACGGCCCGGTACTTTCTGACGGCCGGTGGTAAGTTTCGCCCCAACATCTACTTAGGTGCTGTTCCGGCGCTGCGGCTCAATGCAGTTAACAAGCTGAACATCAACGGTAGTGAGAGTAAAATCGACGTCACCGACTCATACCGCACTGCCGATCTGGGCCTGACGGGCGGTATCCAACTGAACTTCAGCACAGGCGATCGGCAGCACTTTACCATCGACGCTCGCTACACGCAGGGGATTACCAACGTTGTTACGAATTCAACCGACATCCGTAACCAGATGATCACGCTGGGTCTGGGCTATAACTTCGGCATCGGTCGTGAATATCAGCCGGGCGATCGTAAACTGCCGATTCGGCCCCGCTAGAATCAAGAGTAACCCAATCCATTCAACACAATGAACCGTACTACACGTATTCTGCTGCTGGCTTCGGTTGCCGGCACGCTTTTTCATAGCCAATTGGCGCAGGCACAATCGCGGCAGCGATGGAGTTTTGGTCCCCGCGTTGGTCTGAACCTGACCAATTTCGTAGGTAGTGACGTAATTGTTCGGAATCCGTTTCCCAATGTAGAAGCCAATCGGCTGACGCCCGGCCTCTCGGCAGGGGTCGGCTTTATCTACAGCGACATCAGCCGATTCGGCTTCGGCGTCGACCTGCTCTATTCGCAACGCGGCAACGAGTTGAAGAACAGCGCTCCGGGCTCGCGTGACCCCGAAACCATCGTATACCGCGTCAACTACCTCGAACTTCCGCTGACGGCCCGGTACTTCCTGAACCGGTCAGGCAACTTCCGACCTAACGTGTTTGTCGGTGCGGTGCCAGCCCTGCGGTTGAATGCCCGAGACAAAGCCAGCGGCAATGGTGTAACCTACACCAACGACGTAACCAGCCGTTACCGCACGGCCGATCTGGGCCTGACGGCCGGTTTCCAGCTCAACTGGCGCACGGGCGACCGGCAGCGCTTCACGGTTGATGCCCGTTATACGCAGGGGGTGACCAACATCGTGACTAACGCCTCCGACGTGCGTAACCAGATGATTACGGTGGGCCTCGGCTACAACTTCGGCATTGGCCGCGAGTATCAGCCCGGTGATCGTAAACTGCCGATTCGGCCCCGCTAACGATCCCTTTTTGTACTGAATTGACCGAAGCCACTGCATCATGTAGTGGCTTCGGTCGTTTACGTGCGCTGGTAACGCTGGTAAGTTTGAGCAGGCAGCCGCTTTGGTAAGCAAATCAACTAATGCCTACCCTTATGCACCGGCAGCTACTCACCCTACTCCTATTCCTGTGTATTGCCTACACGACGCTGGCTCAGTCGCGCTATGAAGCCAACTGGACCAGCATCGACAGTCGGCCCGTACCGGCTTGGTTCGAAGATGCCAAGTTTGGTATTTTCATCCATTGGGGCCTGTTTTCGGTGCCCGCCTTTGGCCCTACCGCCCGCGACAGCGTTGGCGTATATGATCGCTACGCCGAATGGTACTGGCGCAAATCGACCGACGGCAATCCGAAGAACAAGACGTATCGGGTATTCAAAAACTTCGAGGAACGTACCTACGGCCCCAATCACAAGTACCAGGATTTTGTGGATGGCTTCACCTGCGACTTCTTCAAACCCGACGACTGGGCGGATGTCTTCCGGCAGTCGGGCGCCAAATACGTGGTGCTCACCAGCAAACACCACGAGGGGTTCACGCTGTGGCCAAGCGCTCAGGCCTGGAACTGGAATGCGGTCGACGTAGGCCCACACCGCGATCTGGCGGGCGATCTGATCAAGGCCGTGAAGGCTAAAGGCATTCGGATGGGTTATTACTATTCGCTATACGAATGGTTTAATCCGCTATACAAAGCCGATGTTGCCGGGTACGTTGATCGGCACATGCTGCCGCAGATGAAAGACCTCGTTACCCGCTATCAGCCGGATATTGTCTGGACCGATGGCGAATGGGACCACCCATCGGAAACCTGGCGAAGCACCGAGTTTCTGGCGTGGCTGTATAATGAGTCGCCCGTCAAACAGGACGTGGTGGTAAATGACCGCTGGGGCAAGGAAACGCGCGGCAAACACGGAGGCATCTTCACGACCGAATATGACCTTGTTCATGATGCGAACTCAGAGGGAATGTCCTTCAGCCGCCCCTGGGAAGAATGCCGGGGCATCGGGTCGTCATTCGGCTACAATCGGGCCGAGAACCTCGAAGACTATTCAACCAGCAAACAGCTGATCGACATTCTGGTCGATAAGGTGGCGCGGGGTGGCAACCTGCTGCTCAACATTGGCCCCACCGCCGATGGCCGCATTCCGGTGATTATGCAACAGCGCCTTAAAGACATTGGCGATTGGCTGGCGGTCAATGGCGAAGCGATCTATGGCACACGCAAGTGGGAGAAAAGCCCGAAAGTCGACAGCAAGACCACGCTCTTCTACACGAAAAAAGGCAACGATCTGTATGCGATCTGCACCCGTTGGCCCGACGCCCCGCTGACCATCCCGGGCGTACATAAACCAAAGCGGGTCAGCCTGTTGGGCTACGCCGGGAACGTACCTGCCAAAAGCAGTGGCAATAGTCTGGCGCTCACGGCCCCGATCCTGTCACCAGCCACTATTCCCTGCCAGCATGCCTGGGTGTTTAAACTGGAAGGTGTTTTGTAGAGACGCAATCCCTTGCGTCTTTGCACTGGCCTAGACGCAAGGGATTGCGTCTCTACGTTACAGCGCGCTCATTGTTACGGCCACAATGGCCTGTAGCGTGGGGTCGTTGGTTTTGCCCAGCACCCGCAGGCCCGTCAGCTGACTCACCAGAAACGCAACGGTTTCATCGACGAGCAGATCGGCGCGGCATTGCTGCTGCTCAATGGCTTCGTAAAGCAGCGATCGAAACAACGTACCCAGGTAATTAAAATGGCGTTCGATGATCGGGGCCACGTCGGCGTAGTGGGGGCGCATCTCGAGCGTGGCATTGGTCATGAAACAGCCGCGCCGTTCGTGGTCGTCGAGCGTTTCTTGCACCGTCCGGTCGAAAATGGTCTGAATTTTGGCCCGTGCCGACTCCATGCCCGCCACGGCCTCAGCAATGTCGGCCCGGTTCAGGTCATGGTACCGCTCAAGCGTCAGCTTGTAGAGGGTATGCTTGTCGGCAAAGGTGTCGTAGAGGCTGGCCCGGTTGATTCCCATCGAATCGACCAGATCCTGCATCGACGTCTGGTGGTATCCTTTCCGCCAGAACGTTTCCATCGCCGCGTGCAGGGCATCCTGTTCCGCAAAAGCCTTCGGTCGTGCCATTGTGAAATAGGTTCAAGGTCCAACGGTCAAGGTTCAAAGCTAACAACATTGAACCTTGACCGTTGGACCTTGAACTCGTTTTATGCTCCGTGCAGGAATTCCATAATGTCGCCGTCCTGCACGACATACTCCTTGCCTTCGACTGATAATTTACCGGCTTCGCGGACGGCGGCTTCGGTTTTGTATTGCTCGAAATCGGGCAGCTTCATTACCTGCGCCCGAATGAATTTCTTCTCAAAATCGGAGTGAATCACGCCGGCCGCCGCGGGTGCTTTCCAACCCTGCCGGATTGTCCAGGCGCGCACTTCTTTTACCCCCGCCGTGAAGTAGGTGATCAGGCCCAGCAGCGCATACGATGCTTTGATGAGCTTGCTCAGGCCCGACTCGGTGAGGCCATATTCGCTCAGGAACAGTTCGCGTTCTTCGGGGTCTGTCATCTCGGCAATCTGGGCTTCGATGCTCGCCGAAATAATGACCATCTCGGCACCTTCGGCTTTGGCGGCTTCGCGCAGTTGCTCCGAGTAACTATTGCCCGACGGCAGCGACGCTTCATCGACGTTGGCGACGTACAGCACGGGCTTGGCCGTCAGCAGGTCAATATCGCCGATCGCTTCTTCTTTTTCTTCGGGTGATACCTGCACCGCCCGCGCGCTTTTACCCTGCTCGAGTGCCGCTTTGTACACCTTCAGCGTTTCCAGTACGGCTTTAGCTTTCGCATCGCCCGACTTGGCATTCCGCTCTACTTTCTGAATCTTCTTATCGACCGAATCCAGGTCTTTCAGTTGCAGTTCGGCGTCGATAATTTCCTTGTCGAACACAGGATCGACCCGACCTTCGACGTGCACGATGTTGTCGTCTTCGAAGCAGCGCACCACGTGAATAATAGCGTCGACTTCCCGAATGTTGGCCAGGAATTTATTGCCTAGCCCTGCACCCTGGCTCGCCCCTTTCACCAGACCGGCGATGTCGACAAACTCAATGATGGTTGGCACCACCCGTTGCGGCTTTACCAGCGCTTCAAGCGAGTCGAGCCGTGTATCGGGCACAGTTACTACGCCCACATTGGGCTCAATCGTGCAGAAAGGATAATTGGCGGCTTCGGCCTTGCCGCTCGAAATCGCATTGAACAGTGTCGACTTACCTACGTTGGGCAAGCCTACAATACCACATTGTAGTCCCATATGATTTGTAGAGACGCAACCCTTTGCGTCTCAGCACCGGATGATTCTATCCGTATACTAGTTGCTGACGTTGGCCAAGACGCAAAGGGTTGCGCCTCAGTCAACGGCAAAATTACAATAAAAAAGCCTCAGCAGGCAGCCAAGGCTTTTCGTGCATCAGAAGCAAAATTGTACTATTCCCATTTTAGCTCCGAATTGAAGTCATCCGGGACGGCCTCTTTTCGGTCAAATTGGGTAAAATCAGTATCGGACATCAACTCATTTTTCACATAATCGATGGTTTCCTGCAAGGATTGGACAAACTTGGCAAAGTCCTCTTTATAGAGAAACATTTTCTGCTTATCGTACGTAAATCCGTCTCCCTGCGGAAACCGACGGCTTTCCGTCAGGATAATGTAGTAGTCGTTAGCTCGAGTCGCTTTTACGTCAAAAAAGTAGGTGCGTTTGCCCGCACGCACTCGTTTTGAGTAAATTTTGTCGTTTTCTCGTTCGTCCATGCAGTCGGTGGTTAAGCAATTTGCTCATCAAAATACGACCGGAGTCGTCGTAACTAAAAAGGAAAGCCACAAAATAATTTTCCCAAAAAGTCATATTTGGCAGATAGGCTTAGTGTAGAACAGATTACACAACTCTGTGGTAACGTTTGGACAATCAGCCATTTATCCATACCTTTGTTATCAGGGAATTGCATTTTTTGGTGAAAGAGGGCGTTATGAAGCGTTTTGAACGAGTCTTCTTTTAATTGTTTCACTAACCAAAAACTGTATGAGTTTACTAATGTCCCTACTGCTGTTCGCGGGCAGTTTGAAACCGGCAAAGGCCCCTCAGGAAGGCCCCGTACAGCAGTCAGGTAAGGCGTCTTACTACGCTAACAAGTTTAGTGGATGCCGCACAAGCAGTGGTGAACGGGTAAAGCAGCACATCTTCACGGGTGCTCACCGCACACTCCCTTTCAATACGTTGGTCGAAATAACCAACACCAATAACCAACGGTCGGTGATTATCCGTATCAACGACCGGGGTCCATTTCATAAAGGCCGCATCGTCGATATGACGTATGCCGCCGCCAAAGCCATTGGCCTGCTCGGTAAAGGTGTCGCCAATGTTACGCTTCGAGTCGTGAACCCTAACCGGATGGTGTCCATGCTCGATAATTCGCTGACGCTCGATGGGCGTTCGCCACTGGTACCGGATCTGCTGCCGGTTCAGTAAACCAAACGGTATAACCACAAGCTGAGCGACGTAGGTTGTATCGATGCCGATTTGGCTGTGCGGACGAGTACAGTCCGTTTTCTATAAAACCTGATTCACGGGCTGGCCCCCTTTTTGCAATTCCCTTTTGCAAGGCACCAGACCCACGAATCAGGTTTTTTTGTGCAATCGTACCGAAGCCTCTACTTCGGACGTTCAGAAAGCGTAGTATTGTCTAAAACAACCGGAGCAGGCGCTTCGGCATTTGACCCTTGGCAGCATCACTCAACTTAGCGCAGGTACGTTCGTTCGGGAACGTTGAATTTCTGGCCCGTCAGTTGGTCGAAGGGTTTATCACGGGCCTCCACAAGTCGCCTTTTCATGGCTTCTCCGTCGAGTTTGCCGAGCATCGGCTCTACAACGCCGGCGAAAGCACCCGGCATATCGACTGGAAGGTGTTCGGCAAAACCGACAAACTGTTTGTCAAACGATACGAAGAAGAAACCAACCTCCGTTGCCACCTGCTGCTCGACGTGTCGTCGTCGATGTATTACCCCGAGAAAGATTTTGGGAAAGTAACCTTCAGCGCGATGGGCGCAGCGAGTCTGGCGTATTTGCTGCAACGGCAACGCGACGCCGTGAGCCTCTGCACGTTTGCCAACGAGATTGAACTGCAAACGCCCACCAAATCGACGCCGGGTCACGTGCACAAGATTTTTGAACACCTGAATCAACTGCTAAAGTCAAACGCGCCCAACCGGCGCACAAGCACGGCGGAGGTGATTCACGAAATTGCTGAGAAGATCAACAAGCGATCGCTGGTGGTGCTGTTTAGCGATATGTTCGATACGGCCGGTGCCGACCCCGAACGGCAGGATGCCCTGTTTTCGGCCTTGCAACACCTGCGCCATAACCTGCACGAGGTGCTGATTTTCCACGTGACGGACCGCAGCACCGAACAGGCGTTTGCCTTTGCCGATCAGCCGCACGAATTCATCGATCTGGAAACGAACGCCCGCGTAAAGCTCCAACCCAATCAGGTACGTGAAGCCTACAAGCAGGCCGTCAGCGATTATTTACAGGCGCTGAAACTCCGCTGTGCCCAGTACCGCATCGACTTCATCGAAGCCGACATCGCCGAAGGCTTCGAACAAATCCTGAGCGCTTACCTGGTCAAGCGGACGAAGATGAAATAAACTAGGTTCAATGTTCAAGGGCCAAGGTCCAATGTTCTCTCCGGATGCGGAGGCGATACATTGGACCTTGGCCCTTGAACATTGAACGATCTCTTCTACCGTCCCCGGCCCGTGGTGGCGACTTCCACAACGGCGTCGACATCGGCAAGGATACGGCCACAGTGTTCGCAGACAATGATTTTCTTCTTGTCTTTGATGTCGGCCTGGCGTTGAGGCGGCACTACGTTGAAACAGCCACCACACGCACCGCGTTTTACGGTTACCACGGCGAGGCCGTTGAGTGCGTTGTTCCGGATTTTGTTGTACGACAACAGCAGGCGCTCTTCTACGTTTTTCGACTGGGCTTCGCGCTCTACGGCGAGTTGCTTCTCGTCGGCTTCGCTTTCGGCGACCAGTTGGTCGAGTTCCTGCTTTTTCACGCGCAGGTCTTCTTTCCGGGTGTTGAGCGTTTCCTGCGTGGCGTTGATCTCTTCCTGCTTCGACTGAATGCGGAATTGTGATTCACCAATCTTCTTGTCGGCCAGTTCGATTTCGAGCGATTGCAGTTCGATTTCTTTCGAGATAGCGTCGAATTCGCGGTTGTTCCGCACGTTCATCTGCTGCTCTTTATAGCGGGCGATGAGCTTATCGGCGTCTTTCTTCGTGCTCTTATACCGGTCTACTTCTTCTTGTAGCGCGCTGATCTCACTGTTGAACTTGCCGATCCGTGTCTCGAACCCGATGATTTCGTCTTCAAGATCGCGAACTTCTTCAGGCAGGTCGCCGCGCATCTTGCGGATATCGTCTAACTGAGAATCAATGGTTTGCAGTTTAAGAAGTGCATCTAACTTTTGCGCTACCGTTAGTTCCATTCGGGGGAGTATGTTTTTTAATGTATAATGAATAATGCACACGGTGCGCTGAAAGTTCGGCAGCGCGGTAGGGTGCCAAACGCAGCGTCAGCTGGCCTTGTCCATTATTCAGTCAAAATAGTACGAAACGGGGTTCGTATTGGTTTCTGACAAAATTACCGCAAAGGTAGTGAATTTTCGGGCCAAATGCTGTTGAATCAGGTCTTTGGTAAAGACTTCGCTTTCGTAATGCCCGATGTCGCAGATCACCAAACGGCCCTCGGCGTCGAAGAATTCGTGGTACTTGTAATCGGCCGTCACGAAGGCGTCGGCACCGGCGCGCAGGGCATCGCCCAACAGAAAACTGCCCGCTCCACCGCATACGGCTACGCGCCGGATAGGCCGGTCGCGCAGGGGGGTGTGGCGCACCACGGTGGCGGCCATACTGGTTTTCAGGTACCGGAGCCAGGTACGTTCGTCCATCGGTTCGGGCAGGTCGCCCACCGCACCCGACCCGACGGTCTGGTTCGTGTTGGCGAGGGCATACAGATCGTAGGCGGGCACTTCGTAGGAATGGGCCTGTTTCATAGCCCGCACGGCGGCCCCTTCCAGGTACGTGGGTAGCAGCACTTCGAGCCGTAGTTCCTGCACGGTTTCGTCGTGCCCCACCGCGCCCACTACCGGGTTGGCCCCGTCGAGCGGCCTGAACGTACCTGTCCCTCCTACCCGAAACGAGCAGTGGTCGTATGTAGCTATGCGACCGGCCCCGGCTTCATACAAGGCCGTCAGAACACCGTTCAGGTCGGCTTCGGGGGTGTAAACGACGAGTTTGCTGAGCGTTTGGGCTTTGGGAGCCAGTATCTGCACGTTTTGCAGACCGAGCCGCCGGGCAATGTGGTAGTTAACGCCGCCGACTACATTATCGAGGTTAGTGTGGGCGGCGAAGAGCGCAACATCGTTTTTCAGTGCTTTGATCACCGTTCGCTCCACGTAGTTTTTCCCGTTCAGCTTTTTCAGCCCTTTGAATACAATCGGATGGTGCGCCACAATGACGTTGCACCCTTTGGCAATCGCTTCATCAACCACTGCTTCGGTGGCGTCGAGCGATACCAGTACGCCCGTGACAGGTACGTTCGGGTCACCCACGATGAGGCCGGCATTGTCGTAAGATTCCTGGTAGGCAGGGGGTGCAAAGGCGTCGAGGTAGTTGGTCAGGTCGCGGAGAATGGGTTGGCTCATAGTTGGGGCAGGTACGTTACTTAAAAGACAGAAATTGAGCCGCAAAATTGCGCGTAACAACGCAGAAGCGCCCTCCTTTAAGCAAAAGAGGGCGCTTCGGTGCGAGTTACCTGCTCTTTACAGCTTCAGCGTAGCGGGCAGGTATTTGGCAATCAGGTCTTCGTAGTAGGGCTTCAGCTCGCTCACGACGGGCGGCTTGGGGCTTTTCGAATACAGATCGTATGGATTGAAGGCATTGACCCATTTGAACATGGCCCGGTCGTGATCGTCGAGCAGGTGATCGTAGGCGTTCTCGCGGTGCTGGGCGTAGAACGAGTGATACCGCATCATGTACAAGGCTGGTTCGGGCATATAATCCTTCATCATCTGGTACAGATACTCATCGTGACCCCACGACATATGCACGTTCCGCAGGCCGCAGTTGGGCTCGTAGACACCGTATTTGGTGTTGTAACGCTCGTTGTGCGAGTCGGGATTCTGCTCGAAATATTCGGGGTAAACGATTTTGTCGGAATGCGCGCAACCTACGGGGAAGGTGTCACCCACCACGGCCCACTGCGGTTCGCCAAACAGACACAGTACCTTGCCCATGTCGTGCAGCAGGCCCGTCAGCACAAACCAGTCGGGATGCCCATCGGCGCGGATGGCCTCGGCGGTTTGCAGCAGGTGTTGCAGTTGATCGAGGTCGGTATCGGGGTCAGAGTCGTCGACGAGTGTATTCAGAAACTCCATCGCTCCCCATACGGGTAACTCTTTCTTGTCGAACGCCAGAAACTCGCGTTCCTTCTGCCGGACGAAGTCGTAGGTCTGGTACGTATGGTTGAGCCGGTAGAACTCCCGAACGGTATCGCGGGCCGGATCGTCGTAGTTACGATACTCGTCTTTCGCTTTGGCCTCGGGTTCGGGATAGCGAAGGAGCAGGTCGTCTTCCCACTCGTCCAGGCTGGCGAGCGGATTCTGGTCGGTATTCGGGAACGTGGTCATGCTGAGCGACTTTAGCGTCAAGCTGTAAACTTACAAAGATTTGGCCAGTAGCGCATCTACTGGATGCGCACATGCTCATATACCGAGGCAACGCTAATCAGGCAACCGATCCTGCAACTGAGGCGTTTTGCGTTATCAGCAAATGTGTACTGGGTACGTGATTTCATAGCAGCTGATCCGACACCTTGAGGCCCGGTATGAACCGAAAATCCTTCAAATTATACGTTCTCAATTCCATATCATACGCCAGCGCCGTAGCTGCAATCAGCGCATCGGGGATGCTGAGCTGGTGCGATAGCACATAGTGTTGCTGCAACTGCATCGCCAGCTGAGCAACCGACGCGTCGAGGTCTAGTAAGGTGAACCCGGTCAGCGCCTTACGGGTACGGTGAAAATCGGCTTTATTTAGCACACCCTGGAATACCTCCATCACCACAATCGGCGATAGCGCCAGTTTGTCCTTACCATACTGATTGACAAACGTGACCACTGGCTGTTTCTGCCGTAAATAATCAATCAAGATGTTGGTATCGACGAGCAGCATCAGCGTTTCCAGGCGTTCTGCCGCAACGAATTGGCATAGTCGACTGTGTCGGTAACGTGTTGGAAAGCCGGTGCATCGTCGGTAGCTGAATCAACATCAAACTGAAGCCGCTGGCTGTGCTGACGGGGGTCGAGTTTTTGAAAACTCAGCGTCATTTCCTGGGTTGACTCCAGCGCTTCAGCCAGTAATTCTTGCGCAATCTGTTCGGCCGATTTGCCAGTTACCCGCGCCCGTTCGGTCAGACGCGCTTCCAACCGTGTATCGTCTACTCGTATGGTTATCATCTCCCAATCGATTTATCGTACTTAATACGCCAAAACACCTTGTAATGGTTCAAGGTAACTTTTAAATGTAAAAACGCCCCCGATCATCCGATCGGGGGCGTTTTTATAAGGGTAGCGAACGTACCTGGGTACGTAGCTTACATCATGCCGCCCATGCCACCGCCGGGGTGTGCATGACCACCCGCCGGTGCCTCTTCGGGCTCGTCGGCGATGAGGCATTCCGTCGTCAGCAGAAGACCAGCAATCGACGCTGCGTTCTCCAGGGCCAGACGGGTTACTTTTTTCGGGTCGATAACACCCGCCGCGAACAGATCTTCGTAAGTGTCGTTCTTGGCGTTGTAGCCGAAGCCACCTTCCCCTTCACGAACCTTGTTCACCACAACCGAACCTTCGCCGCCAGCGTTGGCTACGATCGTGCGGAGGGGTGCCTCCAGGGCTACGCGGATAATGTTCACACCGGTTTTCTCGTCTTCGTTGATGGTGTTTACACCGTCGAGGGCCGAGATGGCGCGGATCAGGGCGATACCACCACCCGTTACGATGCCTTCTTCAACGGCAGCGCGGGTAGCGTGCAGGGCATCGTCAACGCGGTCTTTCTTCTCTTTCATCTCTACTTCGGTAGCAGCACCGATGTAGAGGATCGCCACACCACCCGACAGTTTCGCCAGGCGCTCTTGCAGCTTCTCGCGGTCGTAGTCAGACGTCGTGTTTTCGATCTGCGCTTTGATCTGATTAACGCGGCCCGAGATATCTTCTTTCTGACCCACCCCGTTTACGATCGTGGTGTTGTCTTTGTCGATGATGATCTTCTCAGCCTGACCGAGGTAGTCGGCCGTTGCGTTTTCCAGTTTGTAACCACGCTCTTCGGCGATTACCGTACCACCCGTCAGGATGGCGATATCTTCCAGCATGGCTTTCCGACGGTCGCCGAAGCCCGGTGCCTTCACGGCAGCCACTTTCAACGCACCACGGATTTTGTTAACCACCAGCGTAGCCAGGGCTTCACCGTCAACGTCTTCTGCGATGATCAGCAGCGGACGGCCCGTCTGAGCCACCTGCTCCAGCACCGGCAGCAGTTCTTTCATCGACGATACTTTCTTCTCCGAGATCAGGATGAACGGACGATCCAGTTCAACTTCCATTTTCTCGGTGTTCGTTACGAAGTAGGGCGACAGGTAACCGCGGTCAAACTGCATACCTTCTACGGTTTTCACTTCCGTTTCAGTACCACGCGCTTCTTCTACCGTGATGACACCTTCTTTACCTACTTTCTTCATCGCCTCGGCGATCATCGTACCGATTTCGTCGTCGTGGTTAGCCGAGATCGTGGCTACCTGCGCGATTTTGCTGAAATCGTCACCTACTGTCTGCGACTGCTCTGACAGGTTGGCGGTTACGGCCAGAACGGCTTTGTCGATACCCCGCTTCAGGTCCATCGGGTTAGCACCGGCGGCTACGTTCTTCACACCGATCGAGTAGATCGCCTGCGCCAGTACGGTCGCCGTCGTGGTACCATCACCGGCTGAGTCAGCCGTTTTTGAGGCAACTTCTTTCACCAGCTGAGCGCCCATGTTTTCCATGGCGTCTTTCAGCTCGATTTCTTTAGCTACCGTCACACCATCTTTGGTGATGGCGGGTGAGCCAAATTTTTTGTCGAGGATAACGTTACGGCCTTTGGGACCGAGGGTTACTTTCACGGCATCAGCCAGTGTATCAACGCCCTTCTTGATCTTATCGCGGGCTTCGGTATCGAAGAAAATTTTCTTAGACATTTTTTTAGAAGTTTAAAGTTTAAGGTCTAACGTTTAAAGTTGCTCCGCTTACAGGAAAGGGATTCGCAACCCAAACATTAAACGTTGAACTTCAGACATTAAACTAATTTTTAGACAATGGCGAAGATGTCGGATTCGCGCATGATGAGGTACTCTTTGCCTTCGATGGTGATCTCGGTGCCGGCATATTTGCCATAGAGTACGGTGTCGCCCACCTGAACCGTCAGGGGCTCATCCTTTTTTCCCGTGCCGATGGCCACTACGGTGCCACGCTGGGGTTTTTCTTTGGCGGTGTCGGGAATGATGATCCCGAAAGCTGTTTTCTCTTCAGCGGGTGCGGGTTCTACCACCACGCGGTCGGCGAGGGGCTTCACTTTTACGTCTTCCATTGCTGTAGTCATTGCAAAGAGCGATGATTAAGGTTGTTAAATGATTGATTACGAAGAATCAGACATCGGCCTGCCGGACAAGCACTGTGCCAAAGCTGAACACTGACAAAATTTCAGTCGATTATAATTTTTAGCCTTTACGTCGAAAAACGCATCAGTTATTTGGCAAATTCGATATGACAAAAGCATTTCTTTTGCCAAAATCCGTTTTCAGCGTACATTGACACAACGCCATGCTTTGCTTAAACTGACCGAAACTGCCTATGATTTCGCTTCCGTCTGACTGGCTGACACAAGACCGACTCGATGCCGAGTACAAACAATATGTCGTTTTGGCGTATCTACAGGGGGTTGAGCAGCGCTTTGCCCAAAATCGGCTCTGCCCTGACCTCCCCGATCTGCAACGTCACTACGACGATACCCTTCGTTTTCGGCGGGGCAAAGGTACACTGACTGCCGCCTTTCCCAAGCGTGTGGCCGGAATCAGTGGGCCGCCACCCCGGATCAACTACGAATCTGAGCTACCGGACAACCCGCTGATGCAGGAAGTCGACGACATTGTGTCGTTTGCCCTGCCCCGTTTCCACCAAACCCTCACCGAAGGCCGTCAACGCTGGGCCGATCTGGCCGCTACGCTGACACTGGAACCCGTGGGCCTGCTTCCGCTTCACCGCGACGAAGGCTATCTGTTTGTGCACTACACGCACACCGCCGATCTGTCCGTGTATCAGTACCGGCTCACGCTGTATGACACCAACGTACCTGGCGGGCGGCACGTGCACTGGCTGCTGCGCGACCGGATGCGCCGCAACCTGGGCACCACCTTCGAGCGGCTGAAAGTCGATCTGGCCCGGCAGTACAACCTGCCCAACCCGGCGGCTTTCCGGGTCGAGAGCCATCAGTTGCTCGAAGAACAGGAGACTATTTTGCCGATTACTCAACAGTTGCTCAACGAAGCCGTGGCCTGAACGCCAATGGGCGCTCCTGCGTGCTAACTTTCCCGATAGCTACGGGGCTTCTGGGCCCTTGCTTCTACCGGTTGGTTGGCCTATGCGACACCTGCTTCTGTTTACTACGTTCCTTCTCCACCTGAACAGTGGTTGGGCCACGCCCCCGCCGCCCGAAACGCCCACCCAGACGTTGAACGGTTTTGTGGCTTTTCTGAACCAGTCGGCCGAGATCGTGCTGGCTCGACTGAAAGGGCTCAAGGTTTATCAGGATGACGTAACCCGTTACCAACGCTACCCCGGTCGGGGGCTTCGGCTTCCGTCGTCGGGACCGTTAGAAACGTATTATTACCAGAAAGCACTAGCCGGAACGGGATTGACGGTCGCCGAGAAGAAACAACTCGTCGCTGCGGCCGAACAGCTGTGGCAACGGCTAAACCAGCTCGACCAGACCGGCAAGGCATTAGAAACCTACGTGCGCCTTAACGATTATGAGCGCGACAGCCTGCGCCGGTCAACTGCCCTGGTGGCTCAGTCGCAAACGCTCGCCGATCAGTGCCAGCGCGACCGCTATGCACTGGCCCGGCAGTTGGCGCAACTCCACACCCGGTACGTACCCTATCAGCCCGCCAACCCATATCTGGCTACTCAGCGCGAGATGGAGCAGATTCTGCACCAACAGCAACGCCTGCTCGACTCGCTCACCTATACACTAGCCGACGACCAACCCACCGCCTGGCCCATGGAGCGGGTGCAACAAAGCCTGCTGGCCGACGAGGAGGCACTGGCCAGCTTCGGCAAGGCCAAATCCGCACTGGCTTATCCGGCCTCCGATATGGTCGGTCGTTTTCGGGAGGCCCTGCTCTCGATTCAGGCCGTCAAGCGGCAGGCTGTCAATGACTACACCTTTGCGGCACGGCAGTCGGCAAGGCACGGCAACCAGTTCTACCTGGATCTGATCAACCACCTCAACGGCGACCTCATCGCCAGCCAACAGGCGTTTGTCGGGTACAGCCAGTCGGCGCAGCCTCTGCTCAATTACCCCACTTATTGCCCCACGTTTCGGGTAACGACCCAGCCCACCCCGCCGTCGACACGTACCCAGACGACGCCCTTCACTGAGAAACCGGCCCCGCCCTTTGCAGCTCAGCCGACTACCGCGCCCATCAGCACAGGTACGTTTGGGGTACTAAACGCCTACGTAGACGTCATCAACGAATCGCTACGGCAACTGCATCAGCTTCAGTTTGTCGTGCGCGATTACCAGTCGTCGATGGCGCTGCACCGCGATCCGGCCCGGCGTAGCTCACGAGCCGACCTGATCTATTCGCACGACAACTACCACGTACCCACCGCCGATTACCGCCTACTGCTTCGAAACAGTCTGGCGATTCCGGAGCCCTACCGCACGGCGCTGACGACGCAGGCCGAGGTGTTGCTGGCGATGCTGACCGAGCTGGATCAGCTGAGTATCGAGTTAACCGTCTACACGAACACGAAACAGTACCAGCGGGATCAGTGGCAGCGCGCCGATGCCATTCTGGACCGCTACGCCTACCTGTTCGAGCAGTTCGACCAGAAGAAAGAAACCCTGTATGTCGATGTCAGGCGGGTGTTTGAGCGGTATCGGGTTACGGCGCCGGCCAGCCCCTGGAACCGGTCGGGGAAGGCCCTGCTTGCCCTGCTCGATCACGACAAAGTGGCGCTGTTTGGGGTCAGGGATTTCTACCGCCTAAGGGCCGCGCAACTCCCCCCAACTGACGCGATTGACACCACAGCCCGCCGCCTGATCGCCAACGAGTACCAAAACCTGAACAGTTTGCCCCGGCTGGGGCGCAACAACGGACTATGCCCCTACTCGCGCTACGAAGACATCGCCGAGGCGTCGATTCGGTTGGCCGGGCTAGTCAGGAAAGCGCGACCGCTGTCGGTGCAAACGGGCGAACACCCCTATCAATCATTCTACTATGGCTTCAATCAGTTGGTCGATGACTATAATCAATTCACCGAACTAGCCAAAGAGCCCTTGCTCAAAGCCGTTACCCAACCCGACCTGTTTGTGTTCCAGCGGGTAGCCGCGTCCGGTGGTTCACCCCCGTTGCCCCAACGTACCCAGCCTGTAGTCCAGCCCGATAAACCCGCGGCCCGGCCAACCAAACCCCAACGAGTAATAGCGGGCCGTGATACGGTTTATGTGGAACGTACCCGGGTCGACACGGTCTACGTCGACCGCGGTCGCCCGGCAGAAGTGGCCCCCTCGCTGGCGGGGTTTGCGGCCAACAATATGGTGTTTCTGCTGGATGTGTCGGGGTCGATGGAAGCACCGGAGAAGATGCCCCTGCTCAAACGGTCGATCAAATCGCTGCTGAAACTACTTCGGCCCGAAGACCAGATCTCGGTCGTGGTGTATTCGGGCAAAGCGCGGGTGGTGCTCGAACCAACCTCGGGCCAACGGGCAACCGACATCGCCCGCGTCATCGACGAGTTAGCATCCGATGGCGATACCGACGGAAACAAGGGACTGCGCCTGGCCTACAAAGTCGCCAACAAAAACTACCTCCGGGCAGGCAACAACCGCATTGTGCTGGCCACCGATGGCGAATTTCCCGTTAGCGATGAAACCACCCAGCTCATCAGCGACTATGCGCAGCAGGACATCTACCTGAGCGTGTTCACCTTCGGCAAAAACCGCATCACGGGGCAGCGCCTCAACCAACTGGCCGACCTAGGGAAGGGCACGTTTGCGCACGTTACCCCCGAAACAGCCAGCCTGCAATTGCTCCTGGAGGCGCAGGCCAAAAAGATGCCTGCCCGATAATGTACAGCATGCTTTATATTATCTCAATATTAATTAGAACAAGCTACTGATTACCTGACATTTAACTCTAAATCTGTCATACAGAAAGCGAGCAATTATGTCATTTGTTAACATTCGCTTAACATTGGCGTAATTTTTTGGTAATATTGTATGACAGTCAGCAAAGCATCAAGAAACCAGATCCTTATTCAGATACTGACCTATTGAGCGTAGCGCGCCGGCTGGGTTTGGTTTTCTCACCTTTTAAGGCTCCCATCACTATGAAAACGTTTGTTTTCGCCCTGATTATGCTGGGTTTCACCAGCGGGACTTTTGCTAACCCTCGGAACAAAAAAGAGAGCAAGGCAAAGACGCAGGCTACCGTTGAACAACAACTGGCCAATTCCCTTACCTACCCGGAAGCTCTCCAAACGGCGAAAGGCAATGGCATCGTTCTGATTCAATTCAAGCTAAATCAAGATGGTCGCCCAACGGATCTGACTGTTTTTAGCGATGATAAAGCCCTAAACAAGGAGTTGTCTCAGCAGCTCCAGCGCGTTAAACTGACAAACGGCCAATCGGAAGATCCGGCTCAAGTGTATACAGCCCGACTGCACTTTAAAGCGGCCAACTAAGGCACTTCCAGTTTAAACGAAACGATCGGCGTATGTTCAGGACCTGATAGGTTCCCGGACATACGCCGATCGTTTTGGCTACTATTCAACCCCGCTTACCGCCCGACGAGTGCAACATGGCTGGCTCCCAGCGTCATCAGTGTTTTTTCCTGTTGCACGTAAGCAATGACAGCCCCATCGGCCGGGTCAAAATTGGCGGGCGCCACGAGCGTCGTCTGGCCGCGTGCCTGTCCGGGCAGCGTAGCAAACGACCGCACCACATTGTTATTCACCAGTTTGCGCCCCGCGTTTTCGCCCCGGCCTACGTCCGTGCTGACCGACCCACTTACCAGCGCCACGTTGAGCAACGTACCTGTCAGATTGCCCGTCAGGCGATAATCGACCGTGATGGTATTGCCTTTCCGCTGCGCGACGAGTTGCACGTCTACGGGGGCACTCTCCTGCAAGGCACTGGTCAGCAGTGAGTTGAGCCGCGCCCGGTTAGACCCCACAAACTCCTGCTTGCCGTTTAGTACAGCCTGGGGGGTGTAGACCGTCTGGAGCTTGAACAACTGCGCATAGCGTCGCTGCCGTTCGGTGTATTGATGCCCACTGAATGGGTCGCGCCACCCCAGCCGGTCCCAATAATCGACGTGAAAGGAGAGCGCATACACCGCCTGTCCGTCGGCTTTCGCCTGCCGAATGGTCTCACTGAGCAGCCGGTCGGCGGCGGGGCAGCTCGAGCACCCCTGCGACGTAAATAACTCAATGACCGCCACTGGCTTACCAGATTTGGGGAACACCCGGTTGGCGTTGCAGATAAACAAACTGACACCTACCAGAAGCATCAGCACCAGACGTTGCGTAGACATGATTGTTAAGGCGATTGCGACACGTACCTGAAACGCATACGCAACGCAATCGGTGCATTTTGGTTGTACTTTCGTATATGCCTGAAAAACGAAAACTAACCACGGCGGACGGGTCGGTGGCCGATCCGCAGCGCGACTATTTCGAGGATGTGTATGAGGTGGTCAAACAAGTGCCCGTTGGCCGCGTAACCACCTATGGCTCCATTGCCCAGTACCTCAGCCTGCGGGCTGGCGCGCGCATGGTGGGCTGGGCCATGACCGCCGCTCACAGCCGCGACGACGTACCTGCGCACCGGGTTGTAAACCGGCTGGGCGTTTTATCGGGTAAAAACTTCTTCGGTTCACCCACCCGCATGCAGGAACTGCTCGAAGCCGAGGGCGTTGCCGTCGATGATGATACAGTCGTCGACTTTAAAACCCGCCTGTGGGACCCCTCAGTCGAATTAGCCTCCTGACAACGTACCTGAAGTTTTCTTAATATTCGTTTAAGCCCTTCTTCATAGCAGGCCCCTACCTTTCCCACTCATGAACTGGCGCCGACGCTATCGCTACACCTTTATTGGACTTTTCTGGACAGTCGCCCTGAGTGCGCAGCCTTCCCAGACGCTATCGGGGCGGGTGCTGGGCTATATGGCCAACCGAATCGGCGACTACGATGGCTTGCAACTGCGTACTAATGCCGGTGTACTGTGGGTACGTTTTCCGCCTCACGCGGCAGCGCAGGTGCTGAAGCTCGCCCCCGTAGGGCAAGCTGTCAGCGCCACGGTGATCAGATCGCCCCACCCGCCTGGGCCACCGCCCCCCACCGGTGGTGTACAGGGTTTTGCAGATGCTGGCTACCAGTTGGTGAGCCTTCAGCAACAGGCCAGGAAAACGGGCTTTCAGCTTGCCGACGTCCCACCACCCCTCCCTACCCGGGGCCGACTGATCCAGGCCGAAGAGCCGCTGACGGGTCAACTGCGCGACGAGGCCGGTCGGTTGGTGGCGCTACTAACCACCCGGTTTGTGGTCGAACTCAAACCCCATCAGGGTGAGTCGATTCGGGAGTTGCTGGAGGGCGTGAGTCGGCTGGAACTGACGGGTTACGAGCGCACCGAACCGGGGTTTGTAAACAAAACCGGGCGGACGTTGCTTCACCCGACAACACTGACTATCAACGGACAAACGTTTGCGTTATAAATGCGAATACTCCTGATCGACGACGAAGAGAAACTGGCCCTGCACCTGCAAAAAGGGCTGAATCAGGCGGGTTATTCGGTCGACGTGGCCCTATCCGGGTCGGCCGGGCTGGAACAGGCGGCGCTGGGTTCGCATGACCTGATTCTGCTCGACCTGATGTTGCCCGGCACCACCGGCTTCGATTTGCTACGCAACCTGCGCGACTTCGGCATTGACACGCCGGTCATGATTCTGAGCGCGCTCAATCAGTCGCAACACGTGGTGCGGGGGCTCGATCTGGGTGCCGTCGATTACCTGCGTAAGCCCTTCGAACTCGACGAACTGCTGGCTCGTATCCGAACGGTGCAGCGGGGACAGGCCGGTAGCCGCCTGCCCATCTGGCACGTGGCCGATCTGACCATGGACCTGACGACCCGCGAAGTAAGCCGCGCCGGGAAATCCATCGCGCTGACACCCCGCGAGTTTCAGTTGCTGGAGCAGTTTATGCGCCAGCCGGGGCGGGTGCTGTCCAAGGCCCAGCTGACCGAAAAAGTCTGGGATTCCGATTTTGACCGGGGTAGTAACGTGGTTGAAGTGCACATGCACCAGCTTCGCAAAAAAATCGACAAAGGCTTCGCGACGCCCCTGCTTGAAACGGTGGTGGGCGTTGGTTACCGACTCCGGGGTACGTTGACGTCCGCCTGACCCGGCCCAGCCCATCACCATGATGACCGCCATCCGCCCGGCCCGCAGCATCCGATTCAAAATGGGGCTGGTTTTCGGGACTACGTTTTTTCTGGGTTTTACCGGGGCCGCCGGGTACTTGTTCAGCCGCGTTAGGGCGGTGCTGGTCGAGCAGGACAACCGTACCCTTGTCGAACGGGCGGGGCGGCTCTCAGACCGCACCTCGGTATACCCACTGGTCATTCCTCTACCTGACCGGGGCGAGGTGATGGCCCTTTGGCTGATTAGTGGCAACTCCCGTAAACGGCTCTATCAATCGCCCCGCTTTCCCACCGATTCATCACTACTGACAAGTGCCGCCGTTGTTGAAGCCGACACGTTCCGGCTAGCCCGTTCGGTGCGCCATGCCGACGACGGCTACGGCACGCTCCTCACCCTGGTAGGGCATAGCAGCCGACCGCTACACCGCGAACTGCGCAGCATGGGCTTGTTGCTCCTGCTTACGTTGCTGGCCAGTATACTGGTGTCGGGGCTGAGTGCCTGGTGGCTGAGTGGCTGGCTTCTGCGGCCGCTGCGCGCTATTATCACCTCGGCACAGTCGGTCAGCCGGGCCGAGCACACCACGCCCATCCCCATTCCGAACTCCGGCGATGAATTGCAGGAGCTGGCCGAAACCATCAACCAGATGCTGACCCGGATCGGGCAGGCCGTCGACACGCAACACACTTTTTTTGCCGCCGCTTCGCACGAACTCCGCACCCCGCTGAGCATTCTCCGCACGGAGATTGAAGTCGCTCAGCGCGAGACCATTACTGATCGCGAACGGGGTTTTCTGCACAGCCAGTTAACCGAGTTACGCCGCCTTAGCCGACTGGTCGACGACCTGCTGGCGATGAGTCAGCTACGGGCAGGTACGTTATGTCTTCGCCCCGAGACCATCGCCCTCGACGATCTGACGCTCCACCTGGCCGAACGCTACCAGCGAACCCTCAATGAACGCCACCTGTTTCTGGCAATTTCGTTCGACGAAACCGCTGACCATCTGACCGTCTGGGCCGACCTGGATAAGCTGACCAACGTCTTGCTGAATCTGCTCGACAACGCCGTAAAGTATGCGACGCCCGGCACCCAGCTCGACCTAAGCCTGAACCGGCAGGCCAACCAGCTTAGCTGGACGCTAACTAACCAGACCACTGCTCCGATCCCCGACCCCAATCAACTGAGTCGCGAATTTTACCAGGCCAACCCTCAGCATGACGGTTATGGGCTTGGTTTGTGGATCAGCCACCAGGTGATACGGCTAATGGAAGGCACATTACACGTTTCCGGCGCTGAAGGTCGGTTCCGGGCGGAGATACGGCTGCAACGCCGTGAGGGGATGCCCGCCTGACGAACATCCCCTCACCAAATCAACACCATCCGGTAGCTAACCGACTAGCTGCGGGCTTCGGCCATTATTAGTTCGCCCGTTGCCGTAACGCGGACTTTATAGAGTTGCTTACCCACGGCAATGTCGATTGTATACTCGTCGGTCGAGCCAGTCGGTGGCGTTGCCAGTTCGGCGCCCAGGAAAGTATAACCGCTAAAATTGGTTTGCAGGTACGTGCCTACTGCCGACGGCAACTTGCTGGCATCCAATATAAACGAGCGGTTAGCTGGCGCTGATGGCGTAGCTGTCGATGAACCGGGGCCAGTTGGGACAGGCGGTTTTGGCGCAGTGGCCGTACCCGACACCGGACCGGCCGGCTTGGGTGGCGTTGCCGTACCCGATACTGGTGCTGTAACGGTACCAGAACCAGGAGCACCCGGCCCAGCGGGAGGTGCCGGAGTAACAATGGCCCCACTGGCGCTCAAGTGCAGCGTTATGGGCTGGTTGTTGCTGAACAGTTTTACATCATACTGCGTCACGCCGTCATGAACGTGCAGTTCCGACCAGCCATACGTATAGGCAGCATACGTACTGCTGGTAACGACGCTGGCCACGGCCGCAGGCAATTCAGTCCGCGCCAGGTAGCTGACCGAATGTGTTCCCGTGGGAGCTGGTGGCGGCTTTGGGCCACCCTGTGGTCCGGCGGGCTTAGCGACCAAGGCGTTGCTGGCGTCGAAATCCAGGCTGACCACGGTACCGTTTTGCAGGAGTTTTACGGTTGTTCCAGCCAGCGTAGTGGTGCCGGGCTCCCGCCTGCGATCCACTTTAATGAGCGAATACCCCGCGTAGTTCTGGTCGAGGTACGTTTTTACACCGCCGGGCAAGGTCGAGGTGGGCAGTGGCGCAATCAGGGCAAGGGTTTGACTCGAGGCACCGGCCCGGGCGTTGGCTACCGATGGCTGATCGGGGTTGACCGTAGCCGTTGGGCTACAGCCCGTGATCAGCATCGTTACCAGCACGGATGCGGTGAGGATGATTCGTTTCATTGGTTTTGTCTGTTTAACAAACCAAAATTGCCCACCCCATATGAAGAAACGCTTAAGAAAGAATTAATTCATCTAACGCGTTAACGGCGCGGAGCAACGCCTTTTTTGGGGCTCACGATTTCATTGAGCAGAATGGTTAAATCATTGTTCATCAGCCTGATTTCGGTTTCCAGTTGCCCCAGCATGGTGGCACGCAACGTCAGGGCTTCGGCGTCGTAGTCATCACCCTCACCGAAATAAGCAACCTCGTGGTGGGGTTTGCGGGCGCGTTTTCCGGCGGCATCGAGCGAGGTTAGTATATCCCACCGTTCGCGTAATTCAATGACGACAGACCGGGGAGAGCCTGTGCCGGCAACACGGGTTCTGGGCTGGTTTAGGTAGAACCACACCAAGGGCGCAAACTGGGTCGATTGAGCAGGACGCTCCCAGATGTCGCGCAGCGGATTACGAACGTGCGGAAAAGCAATGCGGGGAGGTTTCTGGCGCAGGGCCAACACGCCTAATGCACCTTCACCCACGCCCCCGGCCACGTGCAGCCAGTCGGCAGCCACGTGCCGCTCATGCAGGTTCAGCAGGCTAGCCCCAATAATGGCGACGGCCCCGATGGTAATGGCGCTGATCGTCATGCGTTTCTCCCGGATATTCTCCCGGCGTGTCAGCAACGTGGCCGTTAGGGTAGCCCGCTTGGTGTCGCAGTCGATCAGCGCCGCCGCTGTGGCAATGTCGGCGGTGGCGAGTTGCAACTGATCCGTAATCCGCTGCCGCAGGGCCAGGTACGTAGTTGACGGCGCGGCCTCCGATTGTCCGGCCGGTAGCGCGCTGGTTTCGGCGGCTTCCAGCCGGGTTAGTTGCACCAGCAACGGGATCAACCCCACCGCCTGCGCCATTTGCAGCGCCCGCGGTCCGTAGCGGCCACGCAACAGGGTCTCGTCGGCAGAGCCCGCCAGGAGCGCAGCTGGCCGGAACACGTACCCAGACGTGTGACTCGAATCGATCGCGCACTGATCCTGCGCCACCCGTTGCAGGGCTTCCGACGCTCGCCGACTGGTCATACAACTGGTTGCCAACAGCATAACTAGCCCTCCCAACAGCGCATGCCTCGCTGCTACGTAGTAAAATCGGTTCATAATAATGTGTTTGTTCAGTTGTTGAGGTAGCTTGTATCAGGCTGTTTTGTCAACCGTTTCCGGCACAAAAAACCAGAGTACGGCCACGGCCGCTACGGCAATACCGGCCAGTACCAGAAAGGCCGTATTGTAATTACTTCGTTGCAGGATGCCTCCCGCAAAGGCGTTACTCAACGACGCGCCCAGCCCCACGGCCGTGGCAATAGCCCCCTGGGTAGTGTTGAATAGCCCACTGCCTCGCGTCAGGTCCGATACCACCAGAATCGATAATACGCCGAAGATGCCCGCTCCAACCCCGTCGAGCACCTGAATGGCAACCAGCAGCGTGGGGTCGTTGGTCAGGGTATACAGCAGTCCCCGAACGGGCAGCACGGCAAAGGCAATCAGCAGCAGCCGTTTACGACCCGATGGCGCCAGCTTACCGGCCCAATGACTGACGGGAATCATCACGACCTGCGCCACGATAATGCAGGCCGACATGTAAGCCGACGACGTACCGGCATCTATCCCCTGCGCCAGTCGCTGCCCCAACAGCGGGAGCATGGCCGCATTGGCGAAGTGAAACAGCACGCAGGCCAGCGCAAAAAACAGAATGGAGCGGTTGCCAAAGACCGCCCGCCAACCCGAAGGCTTATCCTCTGCGTCGTTATAGTCGCCAGTTTCGTCGGGGCAACCCCGTGCCAGCTCATGATCGATGTCTTTTTCCTGAATCTGCCAGATGGAGAAACTACTGATGAGCGACATGACCGATAGCAAGACGAAAATACCGGCGCTGCTCACATAGTAGCCAATCAGCCCGGCCAATAAGGCGGCAAACACGTTGCCCGCGTGGTTGAACGTCTCGTTTCGCCCGACTCGTCCGTCCAGCGCCTTCGGCCCGACGATGCCCAGCGTGATAGCCGCTACGGCAGGCGTAAACCAGGCTGCCGCTACGCCCATAGCCACCTGCCCGCCGATAATGACACCGTAGACAGGAAACGAGATGGTTAGCAACGCTGCCGATGCAATCAGTAGGGAAGCCACTACCGAAAACAGCCGTTTGTAGCGCGTCCGGTCGACCAGCGCCCCGGCGGGGGTTTGGGCCGCCACCGTAGCGATGCCCATGACCGACATGGCAATGCCAATGTTTTGAGCGTCCCAGTGCAGGGTTGTGAGCAGGTAGATGGCCAGGTAAGGCCCGAGGCCGTCGCGGACGTCAGCCAGAAAAAAGTTGGCGGCGTCGAGCGCACGCAGGGTGCCCCTCCCCGGTTGCCGGGTGCGGGAAGCAGGTAGTGTATCGATCATTTTATAGCGTTGAGTACTGGTAATCTATCGGGCACGATGCCCCCGGATGGGGCGCAAATCGGTCAGCGATGTGCACGTATCGCTGTAAGCACTTAGTAAAACAGACCGGGGCCAGCCTCGACTGGCCCCGGCGTAATCGTTACTGAATCAGGTACGACTGCCCGCCCACCGTCAGCACGGAGGCGCGTACGATAGCATGCTTCTGCAGTTGTACCTGTCCATCGCCAAGCGGCTGTGCGTAGCCGTCAACGGTCACGGTACTCCCTTTAGGCGCCAACGTCGTTAACTGCCCGGCCACGTGAGGCGGCATTTTCACTACCGTTCCGTCGGCCAGTACCAGTCCGTTGGCCCGGCCTTCACGGTCCAGTTGAAAGTCAGCTACTTTACCATTGATGGTTTGTCTGGTGGGAGTCATCGGGTTTTGAGGGATGGCCGGAGGCGAGTCCACAAGCTGTGTTTTCCCCGCATCCAGTTTCACCAACTGAAACAACGTTTCACCCTGCGGACTAACCTTGCTATAGCCCATCACCGCGACCCGGCTACCGGCTTTGATCGCCGCCTCGACCTGCTGACCCAGGTGTGTACCAAATCGCACCGGCTGCGTGGTAGCATTGGCGTTCAGGGTAAAGCCATTCAGGATACCGTCTTCGTTGGCAGTCAGTTGGCCCACCGTTCCCGAGAGCGTCGTCAGCGACGTAATCGCCTGGGGTTGAATCGGGTGTCCTCCACCGGGCCGGGGCGGTCTTGGCCCACCACCCGCCAGTTGAATTGGCGAAGCCAATGGTTCGGCCGGAATCTGGGCGTGCGTTATCGTTGTCATACAGGTGCCCATCAGCAGGGCGGTATACAGGGCAATCTGGTTCGTTTGCATATGCGTTGACGAGTTAGTTTCGCTGGCAAACCTATCGGTGCCAACTGAGGCCAACCTGAACAAAGCATTAAGTTTTCTTAAGCCCATACGGTAGCCAGGCAACGGCTGGGTACGTTCTCAAGGCAGTTGATAATAAGCCCATACGGTAGCCAGGCTAGCCAACAGGGCCAGCAGCATCACCGGTATTCCTAGTTTGAGAAACGCCCAGGCACTGACGCGCAGGCCCTCGCGCCGTAGTGCCACTAGCCACAGAATCGTTGCCAGCGACCCCGTTACCGACAGATTTGGCCCCAGGTCAATACCAATCAGCAGAAAGCTTTTGATCATGTCAGGCACGGCACCAGCCTGAATAACAGATCCCACGATCAGGCCCGCCGGGAGGTTGTTCATCAGGTTGCAGGCCAGGGCCAGCCCGCCCCCGCTCAGCCAGGCTGTTTGGGTTATCGAGCGGGCGGCCTCCTGCTGTAACAACGCCGCCAGATAGCCAACAAGACCCGTTTTATTAAGCCCTTCCACCAGCACGAACAGACCGGCTACCAGCGGTAACACCGACCACGACACCTGCCTCACGACCCGCCACGGATTTGTTCTGGCTTTGGCCAATACGACCAGCGAGGTCAGCACACCGGCTACGGCTGTTGGCAGGCCGAGTTCGGCATCCAGGGCCGATGCACCCAGCAGCACCAGGGCCGTCAGGGCAATGCCAGCCAGTGCCAGCTTTCCCCCCGCAGGCAGCCCAGGCACCGGAATGGCCCGCGCCACGCCCCCCTGCAAACTCGCCCGCTGCGTGTAGCGCAGTACGGCATACGTGACGGCAATCGACACCAGCGATGGAGCTCCATACTGCGCCAGCCAATGCCCCAGTGAAGGCATATGGGTGCCGTAGATGACCAGATTGGCCGGGTTGGAAATGGGCAGCACAAATGAAGCGGCGTTGGCTATGAACGCGCAGATGAACAGGTAAGGCAATGGCCGTTCTACGTTGGCAGCCCTCACGGCCGCAGCCACCGCTGGCGTCAGCACGACCGCCGTAGCATCGTTCGACAGAAACGTCGTGACCACGACGCCAACCAGATAGACCAGCGTAAACAGTCGACCAGCCGACCCGTCGGCCCGGTTGGTAGCCAGCGCCGCCAGCCAGTCGAATAGCTGCTGATCGCGGGCCGTTTCGGCCAGCAGCATCATGCCCGTCAGAAACAGATACACATCGGTGCCTTTCCCAATACCGGTCAGGGCGTCGGTCGGCGTAATCAGGCCCAGTAGGAGGAGCAACACGGCACCCGCCACGGCCCAGACAAACTCAGGTACGTTGAACGGGCGGACAATAATGCCGGCAATGGCAAGCAGCGCAATAATCCAGATACTACTAATGACCATGTAGACTAACGTGATGATGTGGATGGGCTAAAGCCGTCGTAGACAGCCGGAAAAACGCGGATAACTGCGTAAAATGGCTTATCAAAAAGACGCATACCGCGGCTACTGTTTTCATTTATAACCAGCAACTTATGACTAATTTGATCTAAAAATGACGGCGATGTTGCCTAATTACACGAACAAACAAAGGGTGTTTTGCCTGCCAGATGTGGAGACAATTGGCTTGTTGGCTCAGCGTAGTACATATACCCAGCCCGTTATTTTATTGTTTCGTAGTTAGAGCGACCTGACAACCTGCTTTCGATGAGACTATCCATCCACAACCTATTGACCGACAGTATCTTATTTCTACAATTGATCAAATAGCGTATTCAGCAAGTACTTACTTCCTAGTACAGCAATTAATCGATATTTAATCTAAAAGAATGCGTTTTAACGCTGACTTTACTGCTAGCTATTTACATAAAAGTTGTTCTTTCCTACGTTGCCCTATACTATTCTTACTAAATTGTAAGTTTTAAAAAAAGAAGAAAGGGCAAATACACTCTATGGGCAGGCTCATTCGCTTTTTTTACGACGATAACCAGTCGACAGTTCAATCAGAGTCAATCGATTAAATCGCTTCTGCCTACTCTTTTTTTCGCTCCACTAATCGTGCACGTTGAGGCGTTATCCCTCCCGACGGCAACAAGCAACGTACCTACGTTCGTTACTACTAGTGGCAGCGGACGATTGGACATTGGAGCTTTCCCGGCTTGGGTCCGTTCTATTTCTTCCCGCCTTTTTTCAATGCATTCGCCCTTTTGCTGGCTAATCCGTTCGTCTTGAAGTAATTTAGTTACTCATTGCCAGGAGTAGCGATGAGTAACCACCAATGACTATAAACGAGCCCCTCTGTTTCTGATGACGACCACCACCCAACCTTTTGATGTACGAAAAACCGTTGATCAGTTGAATCTGATTGGGTTGACCGTCGAACACGATGGCTCGGTGTCGTACGTAAACCCGTACACATTGCGGGTGACGGCCTGGTCGATGGACGAAATTATTGGCCGGAATTTCTTCGAGGTGCTGGTGCCCGCCGCCGACCAAACCACGCTGAAAAAGCTCTTTCAGGAGGCCTTACTGCGGGGTAGTTTCCCCGAACAGCGCGAAATTCAGATTCTGACCCGCTCAGGATCGACCCGCAACGTTCACCTCAACTCCTTCATTCCCAACGGTACGGGCGGCCGCACCGATGCTTTCACGCTCGTTGGCGAAGACCTGACCAACAAACGGCGGGTCGCGTCGGCGCTGAGTAATACCAACGCGCAGTTGCAGGACCTGGTCGACAACACCAGCGACCTGATTCAGCTGATTACCCTCGACGGCAAATTCATTTTTGTGAACCGGGCCTGGCGTGAAGTCCTGGGCTACAGCGCCGATCAGATTGCCTCGCTCTCCCTGCTCGACGTGCTACACCCCGACTTCGTGAAGAGCACCCTCGACCGGCTACAGCGCGTGCAGGAGGGGGAGCCGAACCCGTCGTTCGAGACCGTATTCAAGACCAAGGAAGGCCGCACGCTATTTCTGTCGGGGAGCGTCAACTGCCGCTACGATCAGGGCAAACCCACTGCCTTCCGGTGCATCCTGCGCGACATCACGCAGAAAATCAGGGCCGAGAAAGCGCAGCGGTTGTACTATAGCATTGCCAGCTGGACGCTCAACACGCCCAACCTCGATGACTTTTATCAGCGTGTTCACCACGAACTGGGCAACATCATCGACGCCAGCAACTTTTTCATCGCCCTGTACGACCAAAGCAAACGCTACCTCATCTTCCCCTACTATGTCGATGAGTCGTTTCAGGGCAATATGCGGTTCACCAAAAAGCGCCTCGGCAGCGGCCTGACCGAGTACACCATCCGGGCCAACAAACCGCTTTTCCTGCACGATACCGACATTTACCGGCTCGCCCAGGAACACCAGATTGACCTCTACGGTCAACAGCAGCCCAAGCTGATGCTGACGGCCCCACTGCGGATTGGCGACGAAATCACGGGCATCATCGGGGTGAAGTCGTACAACGATCCCAACCGTTACGGCCCGCGCGATCTCGAACTGCTCGAATTCATTTCGGGGCAGGTGGCGCTGGCCATTGCCCGCAAACAGGCCGAAGCCGCGCTGAACAAGCAAACGGCCCGGCTCAACGCCATTTTCGACAGCAGCACGTACCTGATCTGGTCGGTCAATAAGGCGATGCAGCTGACGACCTTCAACCAGAACTACGCCCAACTGATCGAGCAGCTGACCAACGAAAAACCCCGCCTGTTTCTCAGCGCCGAAAAACAGGGCTGGCGCGGCGTGGGCGACGACAACCGGCGGCTACTCGACGAACGCTATAAACAGGCATTCCGGGGGCAGCGGCAGAACTTCGAGATGCGCTTTGAGATGGCGGGGAAGGAAAGCTGGCTCGAACTGCACCTGAACCCCATCCTGCTCACGGGCGGCGTGATCGAGGAAGTATCGGGCATCGCGCGCGACATCACTAACCGAAAGGTCGCCCAGCTCAATCTCGAGCGCAGCGAAGAGAAATTCAGGGGCATTTTTGAAAACCTACAGGACATCTATGTGCGGGTCGACCGGCATGGGCACGTCACGATGGTCAGCCCCTCGGTGTTCAAACGCAGCGGATATACGCCCGACGAAGTGCTGGGCGAAAACGCACTTAACTACTTTGTCGACCCCGGCGTCATCAGGCGGGCGTTGTTCAAGCTGGTACGTACCCGGTCGGTACGGAATTTCGAAGCGACCCTTCGCCGCAAAGACGGCACCGAACGGCAGTTTATGTTCAACATGCTGCTGCTCAAAGACGAAGACGGGCGCTACTCGGTAGTGGCGGCGCTGGCCCGCGACATCACCGAACTGAAGCGGCAATCGGCCGAACTGGTGAAGGCCAAAGAAGAAGCCGAACGTTCGCTGAAGGTGAAAGAGCGGTTCCTGGCCAACATGAGCCACGAGATACGTACCCCCATGAATGGCGTGATCGGCATGGTGGATCTGCTCAACGACACCGTCCTCAACGACGAGCAGCGCGATTACGTGCGCACCATCCGCCGGTCGTCGGAGACGCTGCTCAACATCCTGAACGACATTCTCGACCTGTCGAAAATTGAGGCGGGGAAAATGGTGTTGCACGAAGCCCCGGTCACGCTGTCCGAAATTTTCGAGAAGCTGATTGCCCTCTTCGGGCAGCAGGCCAACGCCAAGCAGAACAAGCTCTTCTACACGCTGACGCCCGAGTTGCCCCAATACGTCATCGCCGATCAGACCCGGCTGTTGCAAATTCTGTCGAACCTGACCTCCAACGCCCTGAAATTCACCGAACAGGGCACTGTCGAGGTGGCGGCGTCGCTGGTGAGCAAGCGAGGCAAATTCAATCGGATTCGGGTGGAAGTGCGCGATTCGGGCATCGGTATTTCGCCGGAAAACATCGGGTTACTGTTCAACTCGTTCAGCCAGGTCGATACGTCGTCGCGGAAAACCTTTGGCGGTACAGGCCTAGGGCTCTCGATCTCGAAAGAACTGGCGCACCTGATGAAAGGCGAAGTGGGCGTGGAGTCGACAGTGGGCATGGGCAGCACGTTCTGGTTCACGGTCGAGTTAAAAGAAACGGCCATCAGCCCCACCCAAAGCCCGCAGGAAGCCGCCGCCGATATGAAAGTGACGGATTTCTTCACCGATTACCACCCCGTCATCTTACTGGTCGACGACAACGCCGTAAACCGGAAAGTCGCCAGCGAAATCCTGCGTAAAGCCGGTTGCATCGTCACGACGGCTTCGAGCGGGCCGGAAGCGATCGAAGCGTATAAAGGGAGCTTGGAAGCCGGAGACAGGAAACCGGAGACGGTTGCTTCCGGCCTTCCTTTCGATATCATCTTTATGGACATTCAGATGCCCGACATGGATGGGGTCGAAACGACGCGGTTCCTCCGCCAACAATTCGACAACCAGTTGCCGCCCATTGTGGCCATGACGGCCTACTCGATGCGCGAAGACCGCGAACGCTTCCTCAGTCAGGGCCTCGACGACTACATTCCCAAGCCAATCCGGGCGCAGGGTCTGATTGCCAAAGTCAATGACCTGATCAAAAACAAACCCGCCCCCCCCGCAGAGACCGGTCCGCCGGTGCGGCAATCCGGTACGTCTGCCACGCAGCAGCAACCAGCGCTGTCTCCAGCCCCTAGTCCCGAGCCCCCCGCCCCTTCCCCGCTCCTTGCCCCCTACCAGTCTGAACCCGTTATCGACCACGACATTCTGGAACAACTGCGCGACATTGGCGGGGCCGAACTGGTTGAGAGTGTGTTTGATGATTTCGTGACCGAGGCCACCGAACTGGTTACTGAATCACTCTCGGCGTTTGAGGCGGGCGACATTCCTACCGTCAAAAGCCACCTGCACACGCTGAAAGGCAGTGCCGGCACGGTGGGCGTGGCCCGGTTGGCGCGCATTGCCCGCGAAGCCGAGGGTAAGCTGAAAGTTCAGGACACCAGCCAGTTGGCGCAGGAGCTGAAAGCCCTCGAGGCTGCCTTCAACGAGTTTCTAGCGACGCCACGGCCGTAATCCAGGTACGTTGGTGAGGTCGGGTGGCTGACCAACGTACCTACTACCTTCTTTTCCTATGCCTGTATCTGTTCATTTCGGCCACACACACTGGCGCTGGCTGGCGGCCTTCGGACTGCTGAGCAAGTTGATAACCGACTACCAGACGCCGTTGACGGCTCAACCCACCGCCAACCAATCTATTGCATTAGCAGCCCCAACAGATGTGGCTTGCTGGCTGACGGCACCGGGCCAGAATATCCGTTTCCAACAGCAAAAAAGCGGGTTAGTTTTCAGCTCAGTAGCCAGCCGCGGAACGGTTATCGACATCGATCCAACGCAGACGTTTCAGACGATGGACGGGTTTGGGTATACGCTCACGGGCGGCAGCGCTATACTAATTAACCGACTGAAACCCGCTGACCGGGCTGCCCTGTTGCGGGAGTTGATCAGCCCCACGGGCATCGGGATCAGCTACCTGCGTATCAGCATCGGGGCGTCGGACCTAAGCGACCGCGTGTTCACTTACGACGACGTACCTGCGGGTGAAACCGACCCGAGTCTGGCTCGATTCAGCCTGGAACCCGACCGGGCCGACTTGCTGCCGCTGCTGAAACAAATTCTGGCCATCAACCCCAACCTGACCATTCTGGCTACGCCCTGGACGCCGCCTGTCTGGATGAAAACGAACGGCAGTTCGAAGGGAGGCAGCCTGAAACCGGATTACTACGACGTGTATGCCCGGTACTTCGTCCGGTACGTTCAGGCCATGCAGGCAGAAGGCATTCCCATCCACGCCGTCACGATTCAGAACGAACCGCTACATCCCGGCAACAATCCGAGCCTGCTGATGACCAGCGCCGAGCAGGCCGATTTTCTGAAGAAAAGCCTGGGACCAGCCTTCCGGAAAGCAGGGCTTTCGACCAAAATCATTCTGTACGATCATAATGCCGACCACCCCGAATACGTCACTGATATTCTCGCCGACCGGGAGGCGGCGCAGTATGCCGATGGGAGTGCGTTTCACCTCTACAACGGACCCATCAGCGCGCTGGGTAAGGTTCATGACCAGTTTCCGACGAAAAATCTGTACTTCACCGAGCAATGGACGGGCGTTAAAGGCACGTTTCAGGGCGATCTGAACTGGCACGTCAAGAACCTGATCATCGGGGCGCCCCGCAACTGGTGCCGTACGGTGCTGGAGTGGAATCTGGCCGCTGATCCGGCCCAGAACCCGCATACCGACGGGGGCTGCACCGAATGCCTGGGCGCACTGACCATCGACGGCAATCGGGTGACGCGCAACGTAGCATACTACATTATCGCCCACGCGTCGAAGTTCGTCAGGCCGGGGTCGATACGGATCGGGTCCACCGAATCGGGCTCCCTACCAAACGTAGCCTTCAAGACACCAGCCGGAAAAAAAGTGCTGATCGTGCAGAACGAACGCGATTCTACGCAGACGTTCACCATCCGGCAAGGTCGGCGCGCGGTGGTCGCGACCCTGCCGGGCGGAAGCGTCGGTACGTATGTCTGGTAAACGGGCTAATCAGGCCCGTACGGGAAACTTGTTGAGCTGACGGGCCAGGTCGCCAATAGCCTGCCGCAGTTCGTCTTTATTAGGCGTTACGGGAAGCCAATAGGGCCGGGTATCATCGTCGTGCCAGGCGGGCGTGGCGCTGTCGCTCATGCGGATGCGGAACACGTAATGCTCCTTCGCATCCGACAGATTGCAAAAACTCAATGTAGGTTCGATGAAGGTCAGTTTGGGAGCCAGTTCGGCGTTGTCGATCACCGATTGCATCCAGTCGTGGAGCATTTCCAACTCCCAGGTCGACAGAAAAGTTAGCGTCCGGGTCGACTGTTGCTCGCCCTCTTTCGTTACCAAACTGACGATTAGCCAATTACGATCCAGAAAATCAGCCGAATCACTATACTCATAATCGAGTATGTTCAGTTCAAAATCCCCCTGAGGCCCAGTTAGTTTCATAGTCGTTGATTACAGAAAGAGGCCGGTCTCACCCGTTGATTGTTGCCCGCAGATAAAACCGATAAACACCATAGGCAAGCCAGATAAAGTTAGCCAAAACACAGCTCAATAGCTACCCGTGTAGCGAAAATTTATCCCTCTGATTTTAAACAGGGGTGGCGGTGGTTGGCCTTTTTGCGTTAATTTCACCGACCTAAAACAGACCTTTTTACCCGTATGGCATCCTCGAAGCGCGTCCTGATCGCCGAAGACAGTTCCGTTATTCAAAACCTGGCCCGCAAAATTCTGGAGTTTCAGAACTACGACATTACGGCGGTAAAGAATGGGGAGCAAGTCATGCAAATTCTTGACAAAGAGGACTTCTCCATTCTGCTGCTCGACATCAACATGCCTGTCATGGATGGCATGGAGTGCGTTCGGCAGGTACGTGCCCTTAGCGACAAAACCAAGGCCAACATTCCGGTGGTGGCCATCACCGGCAATGCCCGCAACTACACCGAAGAAGAATTCAAATCGGCTGGTTTCAACGATGTGCTGGTGAAACCGCTCAATTTCGACCGCCTCGTTGAGGTTGTCAACCACTTAACTGACAAATAAAGACGTTTACAGTTTTCAGTTTTCAGTTGCTCCGTTTCTGATGACGTACAGCAGGACGGCAGCGCAACTGAAAACTGAAAACTGAAGACTGTAAACGTTCTATGGTTATCACCCTCCTCGGCACAGGCACGTCATCGGGCGTTCCGCTGATCGGCTGTCAGTGTCCCGTGTGTCGTTCGGTCGATTTTCGCGACAAACGACTCCGCACATCGGTACATATCGCCGTGGCAGGGAAAAGCTTTGTGATCGACACCGGGCCCGATTTTCGCCAGCAGGTACTGCGCCTGGGCCTGCTGACCCTCGACGCCGTTCTCTTTACGCACGAACACAAAGACCACACCGCCGGCCTCGACGAGGTACGGGCCTACAACTTCCGGTCGGGGCAGGATATGCCCATATACGCTCGTGAAAGTGTATTGCAACAACTGGAGCGCGAATTCGCCTACATCTTTGCCGAATTCAGGTATCCCGGCGTTCCCCGCATCATTACCAACATGATCCGCAACGAGCCGTTCGAGGTGCAGGGTGTGCCGATCACGCCCATTGAGGTGATGCACCACAAACTGCCGGTTTTTGGCTTTCGCATCGGCGACTTCACGTACCTGACCGACCTGAACTACATCAGCGACGACGAGTTGGCAAAAGTACGCGGCACCCGCGTACTGGTGCTCGATGCCCTCCGGCACGAGCCGCATCTGTCGCATTTTACTTTATCTGAAGCCCTGGCGCTGGTCGAGCGTATTCAGCCCGAACGAACGTACCTGACGCACATCAGTCATCAGATGGGTCTGCACCGCGAAGTCAACCAGAGCCTCCCCGCGGGCGTACGGCTCGGGTATGATGGCCTCCAAATCAACCTGTAGAGACGCATTCCCATGCGTCTCCTGGGCGTCAGCCAAAACCATCCAACCACACCGGCAACCCATCCGCCGTTCGCGTTGTTGTACCGGTATGATCGCCATTAAACCTACCCGCGTTTTTACGGATGCCCAGCTGGCCAATGCCCGGTTGCAGGGCGATCCCCCCGCCGACGCCGTACTTGCCGCTGTAGCCGCGCAGGGACATCACGCGGCCGTGGGTCAGTTGATGCGTTGGCTGGGTGACACCACCTCCTTTGACACGACCGGCCAACCCGAGGCCGTACGGCAATTTTTTGTTGACCATGCCCACCTGCCGACCTGGGCCGATCGGGCGCGGATGCAGCGGGGCATGGCCTTCTTCCAGCAACATGCCGGGGCGATTGGCCTCGCGCTGGGTACGTTGTCGCTGCCGTATACGTACCTGGGGGCCAACGGCATTCAACTGCTCTGGCTCACCGAACGCATCAAAACCGACACGCCGCGCCGCCTTCAGGAAACAGGCGAGTGGGTATTTGCGGTCAATGATCCCAAAAACTGGCTGAGTAGCCGAGCGGGTACTGGCACCCCGAAAGCCATTACGTATACACTGAAAATCAGGCTGATTCATGCCGCTGCCCGTTGGTATGCCTATCAGGCAAACACGAACGGCGTGCCGCGCTGGGACGAGGCCTGGGGCGTACCGGTCTGTCAGGAAGATATGGTCGGTACGATGGGCGCCTTCAGCTACATCGTCCTGCGTGGGCTGCGCAAAATGGGCGTTTCCATGACCGAAGCCGACGAGGAGGATTACCTGCATCACATTAACGTAATTGGCTTTATCAACGGGGTTTCCGACGAACTACTTCCCCGCAATCTGCGCGAAGCCTTTCACCTCGACAAGCTCATCGCCCGGCGACAGTTTGGCCCCTCGGAAGCGGGGCGGGGCTTGACCAAGGCGCTGCTCGATGCCATCACGACCCTCAGCGGTAAACCATCGGCACGGAACCTCGCCGCCGCTCAAATGCGTTTTTTCCTCGGCACCGATCATGCCGACGCGCTGGGCATTCCCAACGTGCCGGTCGAAGAGTCGCTGATGGGTATCGTTAACCGACTCCCCATCTTTCCCAAACTGATACCAAAAACAGTTTGAGGTTTAACGTCTGTCGTTTGACGCCAGTCATTCGTTGGCTGCACACCGGCCAAGTGGCGACAACGACAAACGTTAAACCTCAAACCTCCAACTCATTTTGATCCACCAACTCGAACCTATTGCGGCGCTGGCTACGGCCCCCGGTATTGGCGCTATTGCCGTTGTGCGCGTATCGGGCGAAGGCGCCATTGACCTGACCGCCCGGCTTTTCCGTGGCAAAGACCTCACGCAGCAGCCAAGTCATACAGCTCATTTTGGCACGCTCCGTACGACCACCGGCCTGCTGATCGACGAAGTACTCGTTACGGTGTTTCGCAGCCCGCGTTCGTTTACCAAAGAAGACATCGTTGAGATCTCGTGCCACGGCTCCGAATACATTATCCGGCAAATCCTGACCGAGCTGACCAAGGCGGGCGCCCGGCTAGCCAAGCCCGGCGAGTTTACACAGCGGGCCTTCCTCAACGGACAATTCGATCTGGTGCAGGCCGAAGCCGTAGCCGATGTCATTGCGGCCGACTCAGCGGCGAGCCACCGCGCGGCGCTGAGTCAGCTGCGGGGCGGTTTTTCCCGGCAGTTGAAAGACCTGCGCCAGCAACTGATCGACTTTGTGGCGTTGGTCGAATTGGAACTGGATTTTGGCGAAGAAGACGTCGAATTTGCCAAACGCGATCAGCTACGGCAGCTGATGCAGGCTATCCGCGCCGTCATTCAACCCCTAATTGAGTCGTTTTCGGCGGGTAATGTCATCAAGAATGGTGTTCCGACGGTGATCGTGGGTAAGCCCAACGCGGGTAAATCGACGCTGTTGAACGCGCTGCTGAACGAAGAAAAAGCGATTGTCTCCGACATCCCTGGCACCACGCGCGACGTAATCGAAGATGAACTCTTCATCGATGGCATCCGGTTCCGGCTCATCGACACAGCGGGCCTGCGCGACACCACCGATACGATCGAGGCGATTGGCGTGGAACGTACCCGGCAGCAAATTGAGAAAGCTGCGCTCGTCGTCTACCTGTTCGATGGCACCACGACCACACCCGCTGCGTTGCAGGAAACGCTGGCTGAACTGGACGGGTCAGGTAAACCCTATGTGCTGGTTGGCAACAAAGCCGACGCGACGCCCGCTCATACGCAGCAGACCCTGAAAGCAGTCGGCCGAATTTTGTGGATTTCGGCCAAAGAAGCGCAGATCGACGCGCTGAAAACGGCGCTGTCGACACAGGCACGCGGCAATTCAGCCATGCAGACGGGCAGCGCCGTCGTGACCAACGCACGTCACCTGCAACACCTGATCGCTACTGACGAGGCCATTACCCGCGCCCTGAGCGCACTCGACGCAGGTACGTCGGCCGATTGGCTGGCGATGGATCTGCGCGTGGCGCTGCGCGAACTGGGTGAGTTAACCGGCGAAGTCACCACCGATGATCTGCTCGATTCGATCTTCAGCCGGTTTTGTATCGGTAAGTAGCCGTTGCCCAGAGGCTTATTGGCAACGATTAGCCGAAGATAACGCGGGCTACCAACAGGACGAGTGAGCAGCTTAAAACAGTGGCGATCAGGGCGACAACGCTCCAGGTAAGCGTATTTACCCAATCAAACGAATGCGTAATGGTTTCAGCGGGATAAGAACGCGTAAGTTTCATGGTAGTTTTAGCGTATTATACGTAGTGGTTATGCTTAGACTTCATTCATAACACATGGTCACATCATCATCACTTTTTACTTACCTTTTTGTATAAAATGGTAGGTAAGTCATTTGTAACCACACGATTACGATGTACGGTTAGCTATACTAACGGGAATGATCGCCCTACGGATGTCTGTATTTATAACTATTTGTAAAAAATATTTTGCCAATCTTATAGATACGGTAACCAAAGGCTCTTAGGCTTTGACAATCTGCCCATCGGACATTTCAATAATGCGATCGGTGCCTGCTGCAAAATCAGGATCGTGCGTAACGGCGATGATGGTTTGTCTCTGCGCGGCCAAATCCCGAAAAATACTGAAGACATTATTCGTGTTGGCCTTGTCCAAATTGCCCGTTGGCTCGTTGCCCATTATGATGGTGGGGTCGTTGGCCATCGCACGGGCAATCGCTACCCGTTGCTGCTGCCCGCCCGACAATCTACTGGTTGGTTTGCGGGCATAGTCGGCCATACCCACCAGCTGGAGCTTCTGCATGGCCCGCTCTTCCACCTCAGTCGCTCCTTATTTGCCCCGTTTCAAAGCAGGCAGCAGCACCTAGCGCCTGCGTTAACGCATCGATCAGCGGGTGCGTTGGCGACGAAACCTCATCGGCGACAGTAGGTGGCGGTACAAAAACAGACATATCGACCGGTGGCGGGGCTTGCGTTGAGCCACCGAACGTAAGCGCGGGCAACGTACCTGGACGTGGAACAGTATCAGGAACGTGGTTGACTTTACTCAGTTTGCTGCCGGTTCGGCTGGGTACGTTCCGATTCGGTGTTCCTTCCGTAGGTTTGTAAGGCTTTGGTGAGCCGGGAGCAATCAGGCGGCAGCCATTCACCCGTAAAAACGCAGGTTTCGCTAGTCAAGCAGCCCTTTTTGGTCAATTCAACTAAACCATCATACTCAATGCCTCAGGAACAACCCAACAATCCGCTCCACGGGATCACGCTCGCCCAGATCCTTGAGCAACTTGTGCAGCACTATGGCTGGAACGAACTGGCCGAGCGCATTCCGATCAACTGTTTTCGCAGTAACCCCAGCCTGAAATCGAGCCTGACATTTCTGCGCAAGACGCCCTGGGCGCGGGAGCGGGTGGAAGGTTTATACCTGAAGCTGATGCGCCAAACGCAGTCTTAACAATTCCATTACCTAACTTCCAAAGATTCTTCGTAGATTTGTCCGGCAAATAACACTCCCTGTTTATTTGCCATGAGCTTAGACGCCAGCAAGTTTTTGTACGAAGCGCTTACCTACGACGACGTACTGCTGCTCCCCGCCTACTCGGAGGTTCTGCCGAGAGACACCAACACCAACGCCCAGCTTACCCGCGCCATTCGCTTGAATGTGCCGCTCGTTTCTGCCGCGATGGACACCGTCACCGAGTCGGATCTGGCCATTGCGATGGCACAAGAAGGCGGTATCGGTATTATCCACAAAAACATGAGCATCGAGCGGCAGGCCGAACAGGTCCGCAAGGTAAAACGCTCTGAAAGCGGGATGATCATCGATCCCATCACGCTTACCGAAGGCTCTACCCTCGCCGATGCGCACCGGATTATGCGCGAATCCAAGATCGGTGGTATTCCCGTCATTGACGACAACGGTACGCTCATCGGTATCCTGACCAACCGCGACCTGCGTTTCCAGCGCGACCTGTCGCAGCCCGTTACGGCCATTATGACCCGCGAAAACCTGATCACGGCCAAAGCCGGGCTTTCGCTGGAAGATGCCGAGAGCATTTTGCAGGAATACAAAATTGAGAAACTGCCCATCGTCGATGACCAGTACAAGCTGGTGGGCCTCATCACGTATAAAGATATTCTGAAGCGCAAAAGCCACCCCAACGCCTGCAAAGACGAACTGGGCCGGCTGCGCGTGGGTGCCGCCGTTGGCGTAACGCCCGATCTGCTGCAACGCATTGAGGCACTGGTGAAGGCAGGCGTCGATGTGATCAGCGTCGATACGGCCCACGGCCACTCGCGCGGTGTGCTCGATGCCGTTCAGAACATCAAGGCAACGTACCCGAAACTCCAAGTGATCGCGGGGAACGTGGCGACGGGCGAAGGGGCCAAAGCCCTGGCCGATGCCGGTGCCGACGCCGTGAAAGTAGGTGTTGGGCCGGGCAGTATCTGCACCACGCGGATCATTGCCGGGATCGGGATGCCGCAGCTGACGGCCGTGTACGAAGCCGCCAAAGCCCTGCGTGGCACAGGCGTTCCGGTGGTGGCCGACGGAGGCATCCGTTTCTCGGGCGATATCACCAAAGCCATTGCCGGTGGTGCCAGTACAGTCATGATCGGATCGTTACTGGCTGGCACCGAAGAAGCGCCCGGTGAAGTCGTTCTGTTTGAAGGTCGCCGGTTCAAAAGCTACCGGGGTATGGGTTCTGTTGAGGCGATGGAAGATGGATCGAAAGACCGTTATTTTCAGGATGCCGAAGATGATATCAAGAAACTCGTTCCCGAAGGCATTGTGGGCCGGGTGCCGGTAAAAGGCAAAGTGTCGGAGATCGTCTATCAAATGGTGGGTGGCCTGAAAGCTGGCATGGGGTACTGCGGAGCGGCCTCCATCGAAGCCTTGCAGGAGGCCAAATTTGTGAAGATCACTACGGCCGGCTCTAAAGAAAGCCACCCACACGACATTCAGATTTCGAAAGAAGCGCCCAATTATTCGTCGCGGTAATCGAGGCTTTTTCAGTATAAACGGGGGGAAATGGCAAGGTCATTTCCCCCTTGTTTGTTTCTATTGGCCGAGCTTTAATTCAGGGTCGCAATCTGGCCCGAGCCCTGCACCGATAACCTTCCGTTACCACCAAACCGAATGCCTTTGGCCTGCCCCGTATAAGCATCGGGTACAGTCACGGTATGCAGAACCCTGATGGGCAGCGTACCATTCGGAATGCAGTTGCAGTTCCAGGTCGAGGGGGCGTTCCAGGGGCCCGACGCCACCGACTCGACGAACGTACCCGGCATCACGGTAACCGTACTGGTAAGGCTCTTGTCGCTGAGGCAACTGAGGCTACCCGTTGTCCGTTGGCAGCGGGCGTAATACTGTGTTGTTGCGGTTGGTGAAACGGGCATGCTCACCTCGCCATCACCAACCGTTTGGTACCATCGGAGCACAGCTGTCGCGCCCGTACACCCGCTGGCGCTCAGCACCACCGAACTTCCCTGTGTGATGGTTACGCTGGCAACGGTAGGTGGTGCCGTCGTCTGGATGGTAAACGTGGTGGCCCGGCGACAGGCTACCGATTCGGCCGTCGAGACGTAAAACGTGGTGGTACCCGGCGTGGCCGTATTGGGCACCCCGGAGCCAGCTACGCCCACCGGGTTGAAAACAGGGCCGGTAAAGATGGCCGAACCGCCACTGGCACTCGTGAACCAGTTAGGTGTGCCGCCAGCAAATACGGGGGCGCTCGCCTGCAAGGTGTAACTGCCCGTTATGCCATTGTTATAAGCCGAGACCACAACGATATAGGTGGTTCCCTGCACCAGCAAATGGGTCAGCTTAGACAGCCGATCGGCGCCGCTGTCGTCGTCGCCGCGCAGAAAGTTGGCACCGGGATTCGCCGGGTTGAAGGCCGTCTGATACAGCGACAGGTACGTGTCATTGTTGCCCCCATCGCTCAGCGACGCGGCCGTGATCTCAAACGTTTGGGTGCCGCTGGCCGGGGCCGTAAACGTGTAGGAGCGATAATACACGGTCGACCCGGCGGCGTAGGTCGTTACGTTGTCGCCCGTGGCGTGGGCATAAGTAGGCGAGCTGGTTGTCAGGGTTCCACTCAACGTACCCAGCAGGCTGACAGGCACCACAAGTCCCTGTCCGGCAGGTACCGTGGCATTCTGACAGATGGAATAGGCTCCCACGGTTGGCGTTACGATCGGGCTTACCAACACCGTAACCGGCACGACCGACACCGTCCCGCATGCGTTGGGGCTCATCGAAAAGCTATAGATTACCGTGATGGGGGCGTTGGTTGTGTTGACGAGCATCTCATTGACTACAGCCCCATTAGCCGTAGCGCTGGCGTTGCTGATACCCGACACTGCCGGTCGCGACCAGGCGTAGGTCAGGCCCGACGTACCCGAGGTGGCCGTGTAGGCGAAAACCGTTCCCGTACAGATCGTAGCGGTGGTAGGCGAGCTTAGGTTGGCCCCATCGATAGGCGTAAAATCTTCGATCACGATCCGGTCGTTCGATGAGCTGCCCGTTGAGGCATTGGCTCCTAGCCCACGCCGCGCAAACGCCCGACCGATGGCACAGCGGTACCGCCCGTTGAACAGCAGTTGATCGGCCTGTAAGATGGCGTCCCGCGCCTGCACAAAGCTGGGGCTACACGGTTGCAGGCGCAGCCCTTCGTTTACCAGTTTCAACGCGGCCACGTTGCCCCGCATCGCCGTTACGCTGGCCGGGGTACTGTAGACATTGGCCTCGATCTGCCCATCCTGCAAGATGATTTCCCAGGTCATATCCCATAGCATCGTCGCCCAGATCGAGCCGATCCCGTGGGGCCGCGAGAAACTTACGTCGCCCACTTTCGCGTAGGTGACCGGGTTGTTGATGTTCGCCTTATCGTAGGAGTACCGGTACAGCCGAATGCCCGACCCGGTCGTTGGTTGCCCCACCACGTAGGTGCCGATGCTACGGGGCAGGTTAGCACTGGCGACATTGGCACTCAGCGACGACCAGTTGGTGGTCAACATCAGGGCCAGGTAGTCGCTCCAGCCTTCGCCGGGCTGCTCTATGTTTTGCAGGCACGACACATTGGCCGGGCCACCCGTCAGCCGAACCGACCAGCCGTGGCCATACTCATGCGAAATAATGCCGTTGTCGAAATCACCGTCGGGCTGGTAGCTGTTTCCGGTCCAGAGGTACATCTGCATACGGCCATTGCCGCCGTCGGGCGGGGTCGAAAAGTTGGCGTTATTGGTGCCCGCCCCATCCTGTGCATCAGCCAGCACATAGTCGTTACCGGCCCCACCCCGCCCCTGGTTGGTCTGCTGAAAATTGCCGCTGGGTTCGTCGAATCCGTAGCGCCACAACACGTCGTGAATCACGTTGCTCCAGTAAAACAGGTTAGTGATAGCGGCACTCTGGTTGGCAGCGGCGGTGTTTAAGCCCTGTGTGTAGGGAAAGTCGAATTCCAGCGTAGCCGATGCTGGGCTGACCCCTACCCCGTCGTTGGCATTCGCGTCTTCCTGCGCCCAGACATTGTTGCCCCGGGTGATGGTGTAGCTGGTGGTGCCGTCGGTATGCCAGCCATTGGTAGCGCCCGGTCCCGTACCGCCGGGAACGAAACGGGTATACGGGTTCGTCGAGACGGTGCGGGTGCCAAAACTGGGGCTTTCCAGCGGGTAATCGAACACCGTGTAGCTATTGGCAGCAAACGATTTTGCGGGCAATCCAAACGAACGAATAGGCGCTTTGCTATGACCCACCGGCGGCCCGTGTGTATGGGCGGGCGCACCGAAATCACAATGAATCACCTCGTCGACCTGCCGCACCACCTCGCCCGTGTTGGCATCGAGGTGAATAGACCAGCGGTTTTTGCCGTCAGGGGTCAGAAAGGTAACGTTCCAGGTGAGTTGCAGCCTATCGACCACGCTCTCGCCTTTTCGGTCGACTTCCATAGGCAACCAGTACAGCTTTACGTTGATGGGATCACTGGAGACGGCCGCGGCCGCGTAAACCGTTTTCGTAAGCGTACCATCCCCCAGCCTGACGGTACTGATTTCCCGAACCTGACCGGCATCGAGCACAGGCATACCCACATGCGTGGTCGCTTTTTTCAGCACTTCGAGGGGCGTAAGCGTGTTTTTGCGTGAACCCACATTCGGGAGGCTGGCCGAGTTGGGGACAAAATTGTGCGTCAGGTACGTTACCTGACCGCCCGCCAGCACGACATTCATCAGCCGGTTGTAGACCTCAATCGACTGGTAGCCCTGATTGAAATAAACATGATACCAGCCCGTGGTCGGCGACAGGTAAGCGCTCGACACAATCAGCTCATCGACATCGGCCGGGCTGATTGCCTGAGCTTGCCCGTGCTGACGTACATACTGCTTTGCCGTTTCGATTTCAGCCTGGGCATAGGCCCCATAGCCCGCCAGGCAGAGTAGCGTCAGTAGGATAGCGGCAAACGGGGTACGTCCGGTAAACGGTGGATTCATAAACGAATAGTCACAGGTGCAGGATTGCTTAGGCTGATCTAAGCTACTCGTTCTACGACTGACGCCCAATAGTTTATCCGAAAACCGACCCCTATTTACTCGTTGGTCATGTTTTGCGCTATCCCTTTATCGCCTCGATACTACCTTCTCCTAAACGCTGATAATCCGAGTAGTTAAACCGTGCGGCGTTACCGTGATTTCGCGGTAGTAGGGCGGTGTTTTGTCCAGTTTCAGCTCGGGGGTGTCCGGGTCGAGCTGAATGTAGGTAGAGGGCGTAATGAACACCGTGGTATTGGCCCGTTGGGCAACCGCCTCGCAGTGATAATGCCCGCTGATCACCTGCATCCGGCAGGGCAGTTCCTCTGTGATTTCCAGCCACAAATCCTGTTGTTTGAACGGGTATTTGACATCCATGAACTTGGTATCGGCAGGCAGCACCGGGTGGTGACAGAAAATCAGCGCATTATGATGGATGGCGGCCAGTTCGTCGGCCAGCCAGGTCCATTGTGCTTCCGAAAAAACACCTCGCGACGAGTCGAGAAACAGGGCCGGATAGCCTTCCAGCGGGGTAGCACTGTAAAGCTCATTGCCGTTGAGATGGCGCGTCAGATGCAGCTCTTCGGCCAGCATCACCGAGTCGTCGTGGTTGCCCGGAATCGCAAACCACATGCAGGGCAAATCCTGCAATTGCTCGTAAATCCAGCGGTATATCTCACGCACCCCGACATCGAAACACAGGTCGCCGCCCAGCACCAGGCAGTTGGGTTTGGTAGCCCGGATGGCATCGAGTGTTTTCAGGAAATTGGCCCGCACATCGACGCCCGCCGGCATCTCGCCTTCGGCGCCAATGTGAATGTCGGTAATGAATGCAATTTTCATGCACCCAAATTAGTAATTAATCGGGTTGTTGGGCTACCCGAAGGCCTTTATCCGCGCCGACGGTGGGCGCAAACTTCCGTTTGTAATAGGCCACTGTCCGCCCGATCATCATCCCCCCCAGTATCGACGGCGCTATCCAGACGGCGGTAGCCACCCATTCGGGCGCATCGGCGGGCGTCAGCAGGCGTTGGTTGGTGACCGCCGCGGCCGTAAATGTGGCAATATATGAGGCGCCCATGCGCGTAAAGTGCTGAAAGAACCAGTGCATTTTCTCGGTTGGTTGCCGCATCTGTTGTACGTCCTGCACGCCGAAGCGGGTCAGCAACAGGCCGAAAAAGGTGAAGACAATGGGCAGAAACTGAAAGCCGTTCAACACAAGCAGGTACGTCCCGAAGAGCGCCATCGCCAGCCCGCACCCCAGCGCTGTATATACCAGCCCCCGGTCAAACAGCGTGGTCTGCCCTTTCTTTTGTTTGGTGGCCCGCCAGCCCGACATGCAGAAATAAAAGCTGAGTATGGCAATGCCCGACAAAAACAGGCGCATCATCCTGAAGGGTTGCAGCGTACAAAGGAGTATTGCCGTTACGGCCACCACGATCATGCACCAGACATACACCAGCCCGGCGCGGTTGTGAAGTCGGTTTCCTTTCTGAACGACCATCGGTATGATCCCTACGAGCAGGGCAATAATACCGGCCAGAACATGGGTAACCGTGAGTGAAGTAATCAGCGTTTTCATGAGCAGCTTGTGCGTTTGCGTTGAACAAACGTAGTGGCTCAAGCGACTCGGCACCAGCCCGATGGGGCGTTTGGCAACGTTTGGGGCGTTTGGTAAAGCCGTTCAGCCAGCATGAAGCCGCCGAATCAGGGTGTCGTTGTATTTGCGGGCTACCGGTACTACCAGCGCCCCCTGCGCCAGATGCAGTTTGTAGCCCTGCGCATTGCCCGACACCCGCGCCACACAGTCGAGGTTGACCACGTAGGAACGGTGGCAGCGCGCAAACGGCCGTTGATCGGCGGGGAGCTGTTCGTCGAGTTGAGCTTCCAGCCGGCTGAGGCTGCTTCGCATGAGTTCTTTAGCGAGTTGCGCCTGCTTCTGATAATAAACCGTGCAGTAGTTATCGCTCGACTCGATGGCCAGCAGGTCGTCGGGTGGCAGGGTGAGGGCATCTTTCCCGTTGTCGGCCAGCAGGGTTAGCAACGTTACTGGCGTGGCAGGCTGCGGATGGGCGGGCTGTGTCTCCAGTTCTTCCGACAGGGCCGTGGCGTCGCGGGAATAACGCCGGAGTTGAATGATGTAGTTAGTGAGCACAACGCCTACCGCTGGGAATATGCCGATCAGGAAGGTCATGCCCAGCACCCAACCCCAGCCGCCCGCCAGCGAATGACCGGTCAGCCAGCCCAGATAGAACCGGTTAGCTACCGTGATGAGCAGAATGTGCGTCAGAATGTAGGTGATCTCGCGGCCAACCGTCCAGTTGGTCTCGCTAAACTGCCGGGGAAACAGGCGCGGCAGCAACACGGAGTCGATCAGCAATACGCCGAACGTAACCAGCCCGAAGCCCAACACTTTGAGGGACTTGTAAGGCAGTTGCCATTCGTTGATACCGAACGGCTGAAACAGCAGCAGAAACAACCCGACAAAGGCCCCAATCAGCAGACTTCGCCCCAGTATCTGCCCCGTCGACTCGTGACTGGGATAGGGCTGCCGTAAGAATGCGACCAGCTTATTCACTCATCCGTTGGTTTAAAACGGCCGCCAACTACCTACCTGTTCAAAAAAGCTGGGAATAGCCTGCGGAAAAACCACGGCCATGAACAGGATACCAAACAGCGCGCCATATAAGTGCGCGTCGTGGTTGATTCCCGAACTACCCTGCCGCGCCGCATAGTACGAATACCCCAGATACAGAATCGCGAAAATGAAACCGGGGATCGGCACGGGAATGAAGAAGAAGTAAATACCCGTCAGCGGGAAGACCAGGATAGTGGCGAAAATAATAGCCGACACCCCGCCCGAAGCCCCCAGCGAATTGTAGCGGCTGTTGTCTTTGTGCTTGATCAGCGTCGGGATATCGGAGATCACGATAGCGATCAGGTAAAATACCACCAGCACGATGCCCCCGATACCCGGAAAAAGTTGGTTGAATATCGCTTCGACGTTTCCTCCAAAAAAGTAAAAGCTGAGCATGTTGAACAGCAGGTGGCTCAGGTCGGCATGCAGAAATCCCGACGTGATGAGCCGGTAATACTGGCCCTGATGCGCCACTGCATATGGGTTCATGATCCAGCGATCCATGAGGCCGGGGTTGTTCCAGGCCGCCAGACTGATGCCGACTGTTACGAGAATGAGGAGGAGGGTGATAGACATATCAGGATTCGCGTTCGACTAACTGGTGGGCAAAATCAAGGAGAATGGCTTTTCGGGCGGGGTCGGCTTCGACCTGTTCCAGGTTGGTAAACCCTTTGTTGACGTACTCGGCCACCCGCTGTTCAGCCAGTTGCCGAATGCCCAGTTGGTCGTAGATCTGCGTAACGGCGGCCACTTTTTCGGCTTTGTCAAACGAGTCGCGGGCCAGCCAGTCGAGCAGTTGGGTACGTGTTTCGCCTTCGGCCCGTTCGAGGGCTTCGATCAGCATGAAGGTTTTTTTGTTGGCGATGATGTCGCCCCCTACCTGTTTACCAAATTTGACCGGGTCGCCATACACATCGAGTAGATCATCTTTAAGCTGAAAACCAATACCAATGTTTACGCCCGCTTCATATAAATGTTGCGTACTATCAGCATCGGCGCCGGCGATGAGCCCGCCAAGTTCCATGGCAAAGCCCAGCAGCACCGACGTTTTCAGCCGGATCATTTCGATGTATTCCACCTCTGAGACGGCGTTGGTCAGCGTGTCGCGGGTTTCAAAATTCATGTCCATCTGCTGTCCTTCGCAGACTTCGGCGGCCGTCTGGCTGAAACGCTTCAGTACGGTGCGCAGCTGAGCCGGGTTTACATCGAGCAGTTGCTCGAAGGCCCGCACGAGCATCACATCGCCCGACAGAATGGCAATATTGGCGTTCCATTTTTCGTGAACCGTAGGCTGCCCCCGGCGCAGGGGGGCCTTGTCCATAATGTCGTCGTGCAGCAGCGTAAAATTATGGAAGACCTCCACGGCAACGGCGGGCTTGAGGGCCTGCTGCCAGTTGTCGGTAAACAGGGCGGTGGTCATGAGAGTCATCAGCGGGCGCAGTCGCTTGCCGCCAAGATTCATGATATACCGAATAGGATCGTATAGCTCGGCCGGTTGCTGGCCGTAGTTGGTAAGCTCGAATTGGCGTTGTAAAGCGTCCGCTAACTCTATGGGATTCATGCAATGGGTGTTGTTCGGGGCTAAAGCTAAGGCCGCTACACCTCATGACCAAATTGCCGCAGGATCGGCCGCCAGAAATCCAGATCGTATTTGTCCCAGGCGTGGCAGCCCAGCGGCAGTTCGCCGCCGTTGATGACCAGGCTGCGCTTCGGCTCCAGTTCGATGGCAAAATGCAGCGCCTCACCTGCTTTGGGCGACCGAATCAGGTGACGGTACGGGATCAGGCGCGGGTAGTGCAGCGAAAAAAAGCCGTCTTCGTTACCCGGCCATCGTTTGTGAAACCGGTGGTAGACCTGCAACAGCCGCAGACAGGTACGTACCCGGCGCAACGACAGCCCACCGTTGAGCAACGGCCGCTGAAACACCTTCGATACGCGGGTACGAATGGTTTCGGGCTCATCGCGCACCGGCCGAACATCGGCAAACTGCGGCGCACCCACGTAATCATACCCACGGCGACACCAATCGGCCAGGGTATCGCGCAGGATAAACGCGTCGAGCTGGCAGATGAGCATGTAGTCGTAGGCCAGAAAACGCTCGTAAAACAGTTCAGAACAAAGCAGTTCGTTGTACCCTGCAACGCTGGTGAAATAGCGATCAGCAAACGAATCGAACTGTAAAGTAGGGAAGTCGACAAGCCAGCCCGACAGATCAAGCCCTTCAGGTTTGATGACGGTCAGCGGGTAATGGCCCAGCATCGTTACGGATTGCTGCAACGAAATCCGCTCGTAGGGCGAGAGGGTAGCCTTGTAAGCCGGAACGACAACAATAACAGAAAGTGGCTGAGCGGTATCCAACGGTGAGTCAACTAGGGTTCAAGCAAATCGCCCAGGACAGTTTTCCACCAATGCCCCGGAAATAACTGGTAGCGCCCCCGTGCGGCCTCGGCAAGTACCGCCGGCCAGCGAAACACCCGAAAAACGGGCAGTTGCACCCGCTGCTTCAGGTGGTCGGCCATCTGCGCCAGCCGCGCCAGCCGTTGCGAATCAATGTCGGTGCGGGCGCGAAGCAACTCATATAATTTTTGGTACCGGTCAGCCAGTTTCAGAATGGGTTCCATCCGTTCGGCCCGGTCGCGGCGCAGGCGATCGGCCAGCGTCACTTTGGCGCGGGCGGGCTTAAACCCAACCTGTTGGCTGCTGTGCTGCCGGTACTGAATCAGCGGCTCACTGATGAAGCCGATGCGGCCTTTCAAGGCCAGTACCAACGACATCCAGGCATCGTGAATCAGGTATTGTACATGCGTTGGGAAAGGCAACAGCGACGCCAACGCCGCCCGACGAACGGCCATCGTCGCACCCGTAACCACGTACCCACTGAACAGCAGTTCGTAGCCCTTGCCATCCTGCCACTGCTGCTGGGCTTCGGACGTAAACTGCACCACTTCCCAGATACGATGCCCCGTTGGCCGCGAATCGTCGTCGATCAGGTCGGCGTCCGAAAACACGGCGTCCATGTCGGGGTGGGCCGCAAACCAATCGGCTGTTTTCTGGAGACGATCAGCCCGCCAGGCATCATCCTGATCCGACAGCACAACGATGTCGCCCGTGCAATGTGTCACGGCCCGCTCGAAGCTTTTGGTCGAGCCTAGGTTTTGCTCGTTTGGGTAAATGTGTACGGGAAAAGGTGCCGAGGCCGCCCAGTGTTGCAGGTAAGCAACGGTATCGTCTGTCGAGCAATCGTCGACCAGCACCAGTTCATCCGGCAGGCGCGTCTGGGCGAGAATGCTGGCTAACTGTTCGGGCAGGTAGCGTGTACCATTATACGTACATAAGGCTACCGATAGCGTGTGGGCGGGTGTACTCAAGCGACAATCGATCAAAAAACGGCTGCCACGCTCCAATCAGGGGCATACCTGTGCCGCAAAGGTACGTACCATCCCAACACTAACCCAAACCATTGGGTCATTGTCGTTGGTCATCATTGGCTGCACAGGTATGCCCCTACTAGAACCGATAGCCGGCCCGGAGGCCAAAGAGCGGCGCCAAACCAGATGGCCCCACGTAGGCAGCGCCCGTGTGCAGGCTCACCTGCGTATTGAGGGCGAGCGCGTAGGTATATTCGATCAGACCGTGCCCACCGACATTCCAGCCCTCCGAATGCCGCCGCTTAACCAGTGGCTCGGTGCCACCGGGAATGGGATAAGGATCCACCTTGTCGAACAGGTCGTCGCGGCTATACCAGAAGGAAGGGCCCACGCCCACCCGAAAGCTATGATGGATGGCATGCAGAAAATTGTAGGTGGCTGTCAGATCGACGGTTGTCCGACGGCGGGAGTTCTCGCCCACGCTCACCAGATCGGGCACCAGTATCGTCTGGCGCTGACTCCCCATAAAACCGACCGTAGCCCCAATACTGACCCGATCGCGGGCCACATAGCGCCGATACTCGAAGGCATAGCGGTATTTCAAGCCGTTGGCCGGATCAATGCCCAAATAGTCGGGTCCAAGTTGAACTACGTTTTTAGACCGCAGATAAGGCCCTTGTGCGTAGGCCGTCGCCACAACCAGTAAACAGCAAATCAGCAGGCAGATGTGCTTCATACGGAGATCGGTTTTCGGAAAAGAAACGTAAGCATCTCAGAAACTAGTGTAACCAACTATTCTCTTTTATAACGACATGATCAGGGCAACAGCCAACCTCATTTTATGGCGCTCAAAATTGGCGTCGCCGAGCCAGAAACCCAGCTGGCCATGACCTGACAAGAGGGGCAATAGCGACGGTGAGGTTTAGTCGAGCCAGCGCCTTATCTACCCGTTTTTGTTTACGGCAAAAAAGAGATTTCGTTCGTGTTTACAAGGTAATCAATCTTTCCTGTCAGCCAACCGGTTACCTACTGAAACGCCCAAGAATAAACAGATCAACATCCTGTTAAAAATTGAGTTTGCTCTTACGCTTCACAGGCCGAAATAAGGCTGCACGATGGCCGGTATGTGCTCCCGGAAAGCCGCCGGATCGGCCCGAATCTGGGTAGCCGAAATAGGCACCTGCTGCCGGGCGGGGTCAAAGGCCACAAAACGCAGCCCGCTATGGTAGGCCAACGGTTCGCCGTAGGCTTCGGAGGCAAAAAAGACCGTCACTGCCGGGAAGCGACGTTTGATAAAGGCCGCCCACGCTTTGGTGGCTTCCCAGAGCGGAAGCGTCGGGTCGTGAAAATCATCGGCTTCGCAGGCCAGTTCGATCGTTGGGTATGTACCCAGCAGGCTTTTCAGCCACTCAAACCGCCATTCAGGCGGAATGGGGTCGTCGGGCGTGTAGCTCATCGACACAATCAGGTGGTCGCACTGCTGCCGGGCAAAGTCGATCAGGGCCAGATGCCCCTTGTGTACCGGCATGAACTTGCCAAAAACCAGACCCGTCGTCATTGGTGCAGTCGGTATTCTTTCGTCCACAAACAAGCGCCCTGCACGGCAATACCGCAGAAAATCACGTATTCGGCGGCCACCAGTTTAACACCCTTGGCAAAATACACGTAGGTCAGAATGATGTCGACCACCAGCCAGACATACCAGCATTCGACCCGTTTCTGCACCATCATATACGTAGCCACCACGCTCATCACCGTCGTGAACGAGTCGATATAAGGGAAGGCACTCGGCTGGCTGAATACCACCGGCAGCAGCGTGTGCAGGTTTTGGGCGAACGTACCCAGCACCAACGTACCCAGCAGGCCCAGCAGCACCCAGGTCAGCGCCTGCCGGGGTGGCATTCGGGTCACGCGCAATTCGTCCTGTCGGTTTTCTTCGCCCGGTTTGGGGTGCGTCCAACGCCACCATCCCTGGATGTTCGTCACGAAGAAAAACACCTGTAGGCCCATGTCGGGGTACAACTGAATCTGATAAAACAGAAAGAAGAACAGGGCCACACTCACCGCCCCCACCGGCCAGCTCCACACATGAGCCTGCGCCGATAGCCAGACGGCCACACCGCCAATGACCACGCCGAAAAACTCGAGGTAGCTCATGGGGTACCCCCACAGGGTAAAGAAGATGGTCTCGATGTCGAAGAAAGCAGGCATTAGAACTGGTTAGGTTTGACGTTTGATGTCTACCGTTTGACGTTGATTCGCGCCCCTGTCGGACATACGCCTTCCCTACGGTAGCCATTAAACGCCAAACATCAGACATCAAACGTCAAACTCCATACAGTATGCAACAAATTGCTATGCTTGGCGGCGGCTTCATCGGCCGCTTCTATGCCGAATCGTTACAGGGACAGCGCAGCCGCGACAAGGTAGTGGCCATTTATGCCCGCCGCGAAGAAACCGCCCGGAAATTTGCCACCGACTACGGCTGTACCATCTGGTCCATCGACATGGAGGCCGTCATCGCCCACCCCGACGTGACCATGGTCTGCATTGCCCTGCCCAACAACCTCCACGCCCCGGCCGTGGCACTCTGCGCCAAACACAAAAAGAACGTCGTCTGCACCAAACCCCTGGGCCGCACCGCCGACGAAGCCCGCCACATGATGCAACTGGTGGAAGATGCGGGCATTTTTGGCGGCTACCTGGAAGACCTTTGCTATTCGCCCAAGTTCCTCAAAGCCCTCGACACGGTGAAAAGCGGCTCGCTGGGGCGCATTCTGTGGGCCAAATCCCGCGAGACCCACCCCGGCCCCCACTCCAACTGGTTCTGGGACAAAGAGCAGGCCGGCGGCGGCTGCATGCTCGATCTGGGCTGCCACTGCGTGGAGATCGCCCGCAATTTCATCGGCAAAGACATCCGGCCCGTGGAGGTGATGTGCTGGGCCGCCACGCAGGTGAAGCCCATCGACGCCGAAGACCACGCCATTGCGCTGGTGAAGTACGAAAACGGGGCCATCGGTCAGTTTGAAGTGAGCTGGACCTTCCGGGGCGGCATGGACCTGCGCGACGAGGTGATGGGCACCGAAGGCACCATCTGGATCAACAATTTTCTGCGTACGGGCTTCGAGATGTTCACCACCGGCAAAGCGGGCGATTATGTGGCCGAGAAGGCCGAAAGCAACGCGGGTTGGCTCTTCCCGGTTGGCGATGAGGTAAACGATCTGGGCTACAACCACATGTTTACCGACATGTTCAGCGCCTGCGAGGAAGGCCGCGACCCGGCCGAAACCTTCTATGATGGGTACGTAGTCAACGCCATTCTGGATGCGGCCTATAAATCGGCGGAGACGAAGCAGTGGGAGCCGGTGCAGCTACCCGTCTGGCGCGGGCAGGAAGGCGTAGAACAGGCCAGCAACCTAGTCGAGTACGACGCCGACCATTACCTGATCAAAGAGGAAATGACCCACTACGGCAAGAAGAAGCTCATTCTGAAAGAAAAAAACACCGGCCAGATCATCGAACGGGAGATTGCGTAACCCGGCCTGTTGAATTCCAGTCGCTCGTCAATACGTTTGTCATTCGTCGGGTTCGGCCGAAGCGACGCCAACCCTATGGTGGGTTCGTTAGTTATACAGATGGAGCCAGTCAACACCAGCTCCATCTGTATAACCACTCAACATCATGGAAAATCGACAAGACGACGGTACCGTTGAAAAGAAAATCGCTATCCTGCTCACCGATGGGTTCGAGCAGGTCGAAATGACCGAACCCCGCAAAGCACTGGAGGCTGCGGGCTTTCAGACACACCTGATTTCGCCCAAACAAGGCGAAGTAAAAGGCTGGGATGAAACCGAATGGGGCGACACCTTCCCGACGGACCTGCCCCTCGACGGTGTCGACCCGGCTCAATACGACGCGCTGCTGCTCCCCGGTGGCGTCATCAACCCCGATCACCTGCGGCAGGAACCCAAAGCGGTGAAATTTGTGCAGCACTTCTTCGAGACAAGAAAGCCCGTAGCAGCTATCTGTCACGCGCCTATCATGCTGATTGAAGCCGACGTGGTGCGCGACAAAGAACTGACCTCGTTCCCCAGCATCCAGACCGACCTGCGCAACGCCGGTGCCAATTGGGTCGACCGTGAAGTGGTGATGGACGGCAACCTCATCACCAGCCGTAACCCCAACGACATCCCGGCTTTCAACCAGGCGTTCATCAATGTGCTCAAAGAAGGCAAACGCGCAGGGGTAGGTGAAGCGAGTTAGGAATGAATGCATAATGTATGATGAACAATGTACAATGAGGTCAGAAGGCACACCGGTGTCGACGAGCGAGCCTGCGCCAGCCATTGTACATTGTTCATCATACATTGTTCATTCATTTCTCCTTACCCCCCAATCGTGGCCATGGATTCACTCACTTCGGGGCGATTGGCTTCGGCTTCGAAGCCGTTCTTGGGGCGGTGCGCAAAGGCTTTCAGGAAAGCCGCCGTCAGGTCAGCGTCGGTAGCGCCATTACGGAGCAGAGCCCGCACGTCGAGCACGCCATTGTCGTAGAGGCAGGTCTTGAGCGTACCCTGCGCCGTCAGCCGGATGCGGTTGCAGGAGCCGCAGAACGTACGCGTGTAGGCGGCAATGACACCCAACGTACCCACGTGGCCCGGTGCCTGATACACGGCAGCCGTGGCGTGAGGCTCGGCGGGTAACGCCTGTAGATCCGGGTAAAATGAGCGCAGCTCTTGCAAGATGCGCTGATGGGTCCAGGTGAGTTTGGCGTAGTGGTTACCCTCTCCATTGAACGGCATTTCTTCGATAAACCGAATGTCGATCGGCTGCGTACGGGCCAGTTCGGCCAGTGGGTACAGGTCGTCGATGTTTTTACCATCCATCACCACGGCGTTGATTTTTACCTGGATATTGTGGTCCAGTAGCTTATCCAACGTACCCAGCACGGCCGGCAATTCGTCGCGGCGGGTAATCTCGTGGAAGCGCGTCCGGTCGAGGCTGTCGAGGCTCAGGTTTACCGATTTCATACCCAGCCGGGCCATCTCGGCCACGTGCGGGGCCGTCAGCACGCCGTTGGTGGTCATGTGCAGTTCGCTGAGGCCGGGCGTGGCGGCAAGGCGCTCCATAAACGGCATCAGTCCTGCCCGTACAAACGGTTCGCCGCCCGTCAGCCGCACCTTCGATACGCCCATCCGGGCCAACACCGCCACGATTCGCTCCATCTCCTCGTAGGTCAGCACCTGGTGTTTAGGCAGGTACTTAATTCCCGACTCGGGCATGCAATAGAAACAGCGTAGGTTGCAACGGTCGGTGACGGCCAGCCGCAGGTACGTGATTGGGCGATTGTGATTATCGAAGAGCATCAGCGAAACAACAGCAGCAAGCGCCGGAATGTTGCTGATGCAAGATAACTCATTTACAACTGCCTCCAGAACCCATTTTGCGGGCCGTCAGCGTACAAATTCGAGGTGTTCGTCGTCGGCGGGCTCTTTATAATCCAGTTTGACGTTGCTGGCCACGGTGGCGGTGTTGACGTTCCAGCTCTGGCTGATGCGGTCGTAGGGTTTGTCTTTGCCCAAGCTGATGGTCAGCGTGGCGACCGATGGGGCCGCGCCGTAATAGGTCACGCCGCCGGGTGTCGAGGTCCACGTGCCCCGGATGGTCTTCCCTTTTTCGGTAGCCGTCAGCGTACCATCTGCCGAAAACGTGAACGTAATACCGGAATAATCTGACGTTTTCACTTCAGTCCGTTGCCGATACAGGCTTACTGTCCACGTACCTGTCGTCAGTACTGGCTTCACATCATCGGCGGTTGTCGTTGTGGTGGCAGGGGTGGCGTCGTCGCTTTTTTTGCACGAAACAAAGGCCATGGTCAGCAGTAGCGACGCGGCAAGAAGGCGGGTTTTCATGGTCGTACGGGGTTTTGTCTGTTTAGCCGCCTATACGAAAAACGGCAGCTCCCGGTTGCGTCGCCCACCCCGATTGGACCGGTAGTTAGACGGCCATTCGTACCTTTACCGGCTACATAACTAGCCAGACGCTCGCCCAACTGCTGAGCCAACGTACCTGATGACAACCACGAACATTCAGCCCATACTCGACGCCCTGAACACCACGGGCACCACCCCCGACTGGACAGCGACACTCAACCAAGTTCTCCAGGCATTCGACTGCACGACCGGCACGATCCATCGCCTCGATACCGAAACGGGCCTGCTCACGCTGGTAGCCTATGCCGGGATGCCCGAGTTTTTGTTACCTAAAATCAGCCAGATTCCGATTGGGAAAGGCATGGCCGGTATTGCCGCCGAACGCCGTGAGGCCGTCCAACTCTGCAACCTGCAAACCGACGAGTCGGGTGTGGCCCGGCCCGCTGCCCGTGATACCAAGGTGGAAGGCTCCATTGCTCTGCCCCTGCTGCTCGACGGCACGCTGTACGGCACCCTCGGCATCGCCAAACCCGTCCCCTACGACTTCCCCGCCGAAGAGATAGCCGCGTTGGAACAGATTGGCGACGCCATGAGCCGCGCGTTGGCCTAGGGGAGTCGATTACCTCGGCTCGTCGCCTAGTTTTTCATTCCGTCCCGACGAATCGGGTTGCCCCGTCAGTGCGCCTTTGGCCATTTCGAAGAGGGTCATCATCTTACCGCCGGGACGGTCCCAGTATTCACCCGCGTGGGCGTTTACCTTGATCAGGCAGATGCGGGGGTCGTCTTTGCCATTCGGAAACCACGTTTTCAGCACGTCGCTCCACAGTTCGTTGATCTTCGCTTTGTCTTTCGTGACGTCGGCCCGGCCCGACAGCGACACGTACGTTTCGGGACCGGGGTCGGCGTAGCCAAGCGCTACCCGGCTGTTCTGCCCGATCTCCCGGACCTTGTTGCTGTCGTCGTAGGCGAAAAACCACAGCGTGCCGTCGGGATCCATCTCGTGGGTCGACATGGGGCGCGTGTGAAAATCACCGTCGGGCTCCTGCGTGGTCATCATTGTAATCCGGATGTCTTTGATTTTTTCCCGAAGGGTGTCCAGTTCGTGGGCATTCAATCGGGGAGCTGCCTGTGCCTGCATGGTTTTGTCCTGTTAGTACTCTACTGCAACACTAGAGAGACAACGACCGCGACCCCGACCTATTGAACGGGAAAAGAACCGGCTGACGCAACTGCTCTGCGTTCTTCTTTTTCGTACCTGCTTACCTTTACCCCATGATCTGGTTTCTTTGGGCGCTTGCCGGGGCTTATGCGCTAGGTACGTTGTGGCTCTGGTGGGGGTGGCAGTGGTTGCCGACGCCAACAGTCGCACCAACTGATTCGACCTCGCTCCCATCGCTGACGGTGGTGATTCCGGTACGCAACGAAGCCGACAACCTGCCCGCTCTGCTAGCCGACCTGAGCCAGCAAACGTACCCACACTTCGAGGTGATCGTCGCCGACGATGCCTCCACCGATACCACCGCCACGCTGGCCCAAACGTTTTCCCAAACAGCTCCTTACCGGCTTACGGTGCTGGCACTCGCCGACGACCCAACCGTGGCCTCGCCTAAAAAACGGGCCATTGCCCAAAGCATAGAGCGAGCCACCGGTACGTTCATCGTTACGACCGACGGCGACTGTCGGGTGGGGCCGCGGTGGCTCGAAACGATGGCCCGTTTTCAGGCCCGTAGCGGGGCCAGACTGGTGAGCGGGCCCGTTACGTTTACAACCGATCGCTCCGTTTTTGGCTCTCTACAAACGGTGGAGTTTGCCTCGCTCATCGGGGCCGGGGCCGCTACGATGGCCCACGCCCGACCTACCATGTGCAACGGCGCTAACCTTTGCTACCAGAAAGCCGTTTTTCGGGATGTAGGTGGTTTCGCGGGCATCGATCAGGTGGCTTCGGGCGACGATGAGTTGCTGATGCACAAGATTTCGGCGCAGTACCCCGGTGGCGTACGGTTTCTGAAAGACCCGAACGCCATCGTCGAAACGGCGGCGCATGGGTCGCTCACGGCCTTCTACCGGCAGCGCAAACGATGGGCGGGCAAGTGGCGCACCTACAGTTCGCTCTTCCCGACCCTGCTGGCGGTATTTGTTTTTTTGTGTAATCTCACGCCGCTGTTGGTGGCAGCCGGTTGGGAGCTGGGGCTTGTTCCGGCGGGTACAGCGCTGGCGATTATCTTGCTAAAGATCGTCCCGGAGTGGTTTTTTCTGGGGTCGGTGTTGCTGTTTTTGCGAAAACGCTTTGCCCTGTGGTGGATACCCGCCACGCAGTTGATTTACCCGTTTTACGTCGTCTTTTTCGGCATCGCCGCCCAGCAACCCGGCGTTATCTGGAAAGGCCGGAGGTTACGGTAGTAATGTATAATGAATAATGCACGATGCACAATGACCAGTCGCCGCCGTTAGCTTCCAGCCATTATGCATTGTACCGCAGCGGCTAGGCGCCCCCGGCGGACCGCATCGTACATTGTACATCGTGCATTATTCATTATACATTACCCCTTCCCCATGTCCCTGTTCCTGCATAAATCAAACTTCCTGTTCCGCACGGTCTACCCCGATTTCTGGTGGCGACTCGAAGCGAACCCCGACGAACCGACGCTCTACCTGACGTTCGACGACGGTCCCATTCCGGGCGTAACGGAGTTTGTGCTCGATCAGCTGGAACAGTATGCCGCGCAGGCTACGTTTTTCTGCATTGGCGACAACGTGGGTAAGCACCGCGATGTGTTCTACAAAGTCATCGAGGCGGGCCATCTGATTGGCAATCATACGTTTAACCACCTCAACGGCTGGAAAACGCACGATGAGGTGTACTGGGCCAACATTCGCAAATGCCAGCGGCAGCTGGGTATTCAGACGCCCCTGTTCCGGCCCCCTTACGGCAAAATCAAGAAGAGTCAGGCGGCGGGTATCCGATCCGAGCTGACGGTGGTGATGTGGGACGTGCTTACCGGTGATTTCGATCGGTCGCTGGCGAAAGAGACGGTGCTGCAAAAAAGCATTCAGTATACCGAACCGGGCTCGATTGTGGTGTTTCACGACAGCATCAAAGCCTGGCCGAACCTGCAATACGTACTGCCCCGCTACCTGGACGAATTTGCCCGGTTGGGCTACCAGTTCAGGGCATTGCCGGTCGATATACCCATTACCCGCCCACCGGCTTATGTCTGAGCCATTGCCGAAGCCATTGACACAGCCTTCACTTGAGCCGCCGTTTGTATCGGTACTGGTGGCGGCCCGCAACGAGGCCGATACGCTGGGCGACTGCCTCACGGCCCTGACCCGCCTAGACTATCCCACCGAGAGCTACGAAGTGCTCATCGGCAATGACCAATCGACCGACGAAACGGCGTTCGTGGCCATGCGATTCGTCGCCCAAAATCCACATGTTCACCTGATCGACATTCAGTCCCAGCCGACGGTTGCCCCACCCCGGCTCAATGGCAAGGCCAACGTGCTGGCACAACTGGCGCAACAGGCGCGGGGCGACGTGCTGTGTATCACCGATGCCGACGTGCGGGTACCGCCGTCCTGGCTGACGGGCCTGCTGGCTGAGTTTGGCCCCAATACAGGCATCGTCACGGGGACCACGCTGGTGCAGGGAGCAAGCTTTTGGGCGCGGATTCAAGCCATCGACTGGCTGCTGGCATTCGGCCTGATTCAACTGGCAACGTACCTGCGCCTGCCCCTCACCGGATCGGGCAACAACATGGCTGTACGGCGGGAGGCCTACGAGGCGGTGGGTGGCTTTGCCGGACTCCCGTTTTCAGTGGTGGAAGATTATACGCTCTTTCAGGCGGTGGTGGCGAACGGCTACGGCCACGCCCATCGCCTCCGCCCCGACGTGCTGGCCGAAACCCTGCCGACGCCCACGCTGGGTACGTACCTGCAACAGCGCAAACGCTGGATGCAGGGCGCTTTTTCGTTGCCGATCCCGCTGCTGAGCGGCGTTCTGTTTCAGTACCTACTCGTACCCATCCTGCTGATCGTTGCCCTGTTCGCTCCGAAAACCGCCCTGTTTATCTATCTGGCGAAGTGGCTGTTTCAGACAGGCGTGGCCTTCTGGACGTTGCAACGTACCCACCAACCCCACCGCTGGCCCGACGTGTTCCTGTACGAACCCTGCCAGATCGGGCTGGGTACGTTATCGTTCCTCTACTACCTCCTCCCCATCCCCGTGCGCTGGAAAGGGAGAGCGTATTGATGGGTTTGGTTACGGCTCCAAATAACGTCCCCGAATAAGCGAAGTCGTCTTGGAATAAGTTAGTATTACAGCTGCCTAGCCTGTGCTTGTAACGTCCAGAGGCGAGTAAGGTGCGTAAAATCCGTCAACCAATCACGGAGTTAACCTCATGACAAACAAAGCCCTGTGTCTGCTGAGCCTGCTAACGATCGGCTACTTTTTCCTCTTATGCATCAATGGCTACCTTATCAGACTAAACAATCCCCTTTTGGGAGCCATCCAGGAGTTGGTCACGATACCAGCTCTGGCGCTCGAAATAGTCTTGTTGGTGGTAGCTGCCAAACGGCTTAGCCAGACTGGCCTCTTCCGGGATAGATATTTGCTGACATCGTTTAGCGTCTTGTGCCTGAATGCCTTCTTTATTATTGGCTCTTTTGCGCTGGCCTTCCTGGGCCATGCCGTCTAACTAGAACTCGCACCTACCTCCAGCATCAAACTTTAAACCTTAACCATCAAACCCCAAACACCCCTCCCCTACCTTTGCGGTATGATTTCGCTGATTGATACACACGCACACATATACGACGAGAAGTTTGACGCCGACCGGATGGTGGAGGGGCAACCGCAGGGTACCCGTGACGATATGCTACAACGCGCCTTCGCGGAGCGCATTTCGGAAATATGGATGCCCAACTGCGCCGCCGAGACCGTACCCGGCATGATGGCCCTCGCCCACCAGTATCCCGACCGGTGCCTGCCCATGATGGGCCTGCACCCGACCTATGTGAGTGAGACCGTCGAAACGGAACTGGCCTTTGTGGAGCAGCAACTAGCGCAGACCCGGTTTCTGGCCGTGGGTGAAATCGGGCTGGATTTCTATTGGGATATGACCTTCGTGCCGCAGCAGTTTATGGCGTTTGAAACCCAACTCCGCTGGGCGGCCGAGCGGGGCCTGTTTGTGTCGCTGCACACCCGCTCGGGCCACGACCGCAACGCCATGATGGAAGCCGCCGATCTGATTGATAGACTGGCGCTGCCGGGCCTACGGGGCATTTTTCACTGTTTTGTTGGTACGCTCGACGAAGCCCGGCGTGCCATCGAGATGGGCTTTTTGCTTGGCATTGGCGGCGTCGCTACGTTCAAGAATGGCGGGCTCGACAAGGTGATTCCGCACATCGGCCTCGATCATCTGGTGCTCGAAACCGACGCGCCTTACCTCGCGCCCATCCCGTTCCGGGGCAAGCGCAACGAACCCGCCTATACGCGTTACATCGCCGGGCGCGTGGCCGAGTTGCTGGGTACGTCGGTCGAAGAAGTAGCTCAGGCCACGACAGCCAACGCACTTCGCCTGAAGACGAGCAACCGGCCTATGCCTGTGTAAGCACGCCATTTTTCGGTTGGGGAGCGGGCGTGTCGGGGCCACTGTTGCCGCCTTTGCGCTCGCCAATCTGCTGCCGCCACATGGCATAGTACAGGCCTTTCTGCGCCAGCAACTCCTCGTGGCGTCCCTGCTCGGCAATGTGGCCGCGTTCGAGCACGAAAATGCGGTCGGCGTGCAGGATGGTGCTGAGCCGGTGGGCGATCAGGATCGTAATGTGCTGATGCAGTCCCGACAGCTTTCGAACGGTGTTGGTGATTTCTTCTTCCGTCAGTGAATCGAGCGCCGACGTAGCCTCGTCAAATACCAGCAGCGACGGATTCCGCAGCAACGCGCGGGCAATGCTCAGGCGTTGTTTTTCGCCCCCCGACACTTTTACGCCGCCTTCGCCAATCACGGTATCGAGCCCCTGTGGCGCACGGGCCAATAGGGAGTCAGCCGCAGCCTGATGTAGCGCGTTAAGGCACTGTTCGTCCGTCGCGTTGGGGGCTACAAAGCGCAGGTTTTCGCGGATGGTGCCCGCAAACAGTTGGGTATCCTGCGTCACGAAACCGATCTGTTCGCGCAGTTGGTCGAGGTCGATCTCGGCGCCAGGTACGTTGTTGTACAGAATCTGGCCACGTAGCGGCGGATACAGCCCCACCAGCAGCTTCACGAGCGTGGTTTTACCACTACCACTCGGCCCAACAAACGCGATGGTTTCGCCCACTTCGGCGTCGAAAGTGATGCCATCGAGGGCGGGGTTGCTGGCCGTCAGGTGTTTGAAATGCACATCGGCAAACGCCAGCTTTTGCAGCGTACCGATGTTTTTCGGATGGGCGGGCCGCACGTCGCGGGGCGTGTCGAGGATCTGCTGGTAGTTGGCGAGCGAGGCTTCCGTTTCGCGGTAAATATTGATGATGTTGCCCAGTTCCTGCAACGGCCCGAAAATGGCGAACGAGTAGATAAACAGCGAGAAGAATTCACCCACCGTGATCTCGCCCTGCACCACCAGAAACAGCATGAGTAGCATAATGGCGTTGCGGAGCAGGTTGACGAACGTACCCTGAATGAACGACAGCGACCGGATGTAGCGCACCTTCTTCAGTTCGAGCTTCAGAATCTTGCCTGTTGTGCTGTTGAGTCGTTCGGTTTCCTGCTGCGCCAGCCCGAGGCTTTTCACCAGTTCGATGTTCCGCAGGCTTTCCGTTGTCGATCCGGCCAGAGCAGTGGTTTCGGCCACAATCGTCTGCTGTACTTTCTTGATTTTCTTGCTCAACAGCGAGCTGACGAAACCCAGTAGCGGGATGGTCAGGAAGTAAGCCGGGGCGATGGGCCAATAAACCGTGGCGGCATACCACATCACGAAGATGATGCCCACAATCGACGTAAAGAGCACGTTGACAAACGACTGAATCAGCTTCTCGACGTCGGTGCGGACTTTCTGGAGTTTACCCAGCGTTTCACCCGACCGTTGGTCTTCAAACACCTGATAGGGTAGATCAAGCGAATGGCGCAGACCGTCGGTGTAGAGTTGGGCACCCAGCCGCTGCGTGATCACGTTGACGTAATAGTCCTGAAAATTCTTGGCAATCCGGCTGACCATCGCCACGCCCAGCGCCTGCAAAATCAGCAGGCCGGCTCCTACCTGAAGGAACCCCCAGAAGTTGACATCCCGCAGCGAACCACCAGGCTTGACAACGTACTGGTCAATAATTTTGCGAAAAATGTACGGGTCAAGCAGCGAGAATACCTGGTTGACCGCCGCCAGCACCAGCGCAAGAATCAGCAGGCCCCAATATTGGCGCAGATACGAGTAGAGTAGTTTCATAGAGGAAGAACCGTAGAGACGCAAGGGCTTGCGTCTCCCATGCGTCAGCAACATTCACCGCCGTTAAAAAGTCCCCAACCGCCTCCGTTCTTTCACTTCGCACTCAGGCTCCCCCCTACCATCCCTATCGTACTGGCGATCAGGCCCCAGAGCATGGGCGGGAAGGACGTACCCAACCAGAGACAGAGTATCCATACGCCGAAACCCAGCGTAATCGACCAGAGGCAGCCGGGCAGGTTGGCCCGTTTCCAGTAAATACCCGCCGCCAGCGGAATGAACAGCGACACCAGACTAAACGCCGACGACTCGCCCACCAGATCGAAAATGCTGGTGGAGCGGCCCAGCGTCATACCCACGCAAATGACCGAAATAACCACGATGGCCCAGCGGATGGTGTGCAACAGCCGAACGTCGGTCAGGTTGGGCCGGAAAAATTTCACGATGTTTTCGCCGAAAACCGTGGCGGGAGCCAGAATCGCACCGCTCGACACGCTCAGGATGGCCGATGTCAGCGCGCCAAAAAATAGAATTTGGAGCGGCAGGCTACCGTGGCGCATCACCATGTTCGGGATAATCAGCTGTCGGCTTTGCTCATCAGCACCGGCCAGATCGGGGTGGAGCAGACGGGCGGCGACGGCGATGAAGAGGGGCAGCGCGGCCACTGTCAGGTAGAGTCCCGAGGCCAGATATGAGGCCCGCACCGATACCGTTGCCGATTTGGCCGACATCACCCGCTGGAAAATGTCCTGTTGGGGAATGCTGCCCAGCCCGATGGTCATCCAGGCGGCCAGGTACGTTGCCCAGCCATAGCCCTGACCGACCCGGGGAGCCTGTCCCGCCTCGGCGGGAGTGCTGCTGGGCAGAAACTGAAAGAAACCTTCGGGCATCCGCGCCACCACGCCCCCAATACCACCCACCTGCGGGTACAACACCACGGCCAGCACCACCAGCGCCAGTATGATGATCAGGTTATGCAGGAAATCGGTGATGGAGATCGACCACATGCCACCCAGCAGTGTATAAATCATCACGATTGAGGCACTTACTACAATGCCCCAGGCCATCGGAATCCCGATCACGACGTTGAGTACGATGCCGATGGCGATGTACTGCGCGGCAATCCAGCTGAAGTAAGACGGGATCACGATGATGGCGCTCATCAACTCCGCCGACCGCCCATACCTTACCCGGAAATAGTCGGAAAAGGTGGTAATACCTTCGTTGTATAAAGGCCGGGCAAAAAAAGCACCGACCAGAAACAGGCACAGCGCCGATCCAAACGGTTCTTCGATGATGCTAAGCACACCTCCCTTCGGAGCCGCCTCGACAAATTTGGCCGGGGCGCCCATAATGCTTTCTGAGCCAAACCAGGTGGCAAACGTGACCGACGTAGCCAGCGCCAGCGACAGCCCCCGACCCGCCAGCACAAAGTCCTGCGTGGTGGTGACACGCCGCGCGGCCCACGCGCCGATAGCAATGTTGGATAACAGATAAATGCCGATGCTGACGATGAGGATCATGAGTGACGTTGGCAATAAAGCGTTCCGAACGATGAGCGACGAGATGGCTTGCGCACGAGCATGTGCACGCCCCAAATTTCATAATTCTTAGTTCTTCCTTAATCTTTTAAAGATTCACCAAAAAACGGAGGAAACTCCGAACTATCCAATAGTTTCCCCCGTTCCATGCGTAACAACAAGTAAGTTGATTACCCATGCAATGAAAGAAAAGATACTGGCTGAAGCAGAACGGCTCTTCTGGAAATATGGCGTTCGGACCATCACGATGGACGACATTGCCCGGCGGCTGGCCATCTCCAAGAAGACGATCTATCAGCATTTTACCGACAAAGAAGACATTGTCTATCAGGTCGTTGAATGGCACATGACCCATGAGCAGAACGACTACTGTCGGTTGAAGGAAAAGGAATTAAATCCCATCGAAGAGATTGTGCTGGCTTCCAACATGATGCGTCAGCACGCCGATAAAGTTAACCCGAGTTTACTGCTTGACGTACAGCGCTACTTCCCCAAAGCCTGGGAGGTATTTCTGAAACACAAAGAAAACCACATCACCAAAGACCTGATCGATAACCTGCAACGCGGCGTGGAACAGGGTCTTTACCGGGCCGATTTCGACATTGAGACGATGGCCCGGCTGCGGATCGAATTAATACAGCTTGGCTTCGATGAGCGCGTCTTCCCCCATCAGCGGGATGTTTACACCACGCAGGATCAGCTCCTCGACCACTACATCCGGGGCATTCTGTCGGAGCGCGGGCTGTCGATTTATGAGGCTTTAAAAACAAAAGTGAACGAGTACAACCTGAGTATCTATGAAAACAAATAATACCATTCGCTTGCTACCGGGTTGGCTGCTGGCGGGTTGGTTGAGCGCCTCTACGCTGGGCATCGCCATGGCGCAGATACCCACGGGTACGGTGCCTACGCAGCCGTCGGTGGGGCAGCAACCTACCGGAGGAGCACCCAGCGGCCAACAACCTAATGCCCAGCAACCCGCCGGAACGGGAGCTGTTATTGCGCAACCCGGCACACCCGGCACGGGAGCCGTGGTGCCGTCGCAACCAGGTACGTTACCTACCAATACGCAACCGGGTGTGTCGAACTCGCCGGTCAATCTGCAACCAGCCAACGTACCCGCGACGATCAATTCGGGATTGGCACCGGCACCGACCGGGCTGAGCAATAACGGGCAATCGGGTTCGGGACAGCCATTTAGCTTGCAGGAAGCCATTGACTTTGCCGTTAAGCAAAACGTCAACGTGCGGAACAGCCAGCTCGATGCGGTCAGTGCCGAAGCGCGCATCCGTGAGGTGAAGTCGTCGGCCCTGCCGCAGGTCAGCATCAGCGGTTCGTTTACCGACAACCTGATCATTCAGCGGGCGTTTTTGCCAGCGAAAACGTTCAACCCAACAGCACCGGCTGATGCCCCCGACATTGCCGTTGAGTTTGGGGTACCTTATTCGGCCAACGCCTCGGCTACGCTGAACCAGTTGCTCTATAGCGCCAGCCTGAATGTGGGTCTGCGGGCCGCCGCTACTTATCGTGAACTGGCCCAACGGACCATTCAGTCTACCAAAATTACGGTGGCGGAGCAGGTGTCGAAGGCCTACTACGGCGTGCTGGTAGCGCAGGAACGGGCTAAACTGCTCGACCTGAACATTGGGCGGCTCGACACGCTGCTGCGTGAAACCAACGCGCTGAACAAGCAGGGTTTCGTGGAAAAACTCGACGTGCAGCGCCTCGAGGTACAGGCCAACAACCTGCGGGCCGAGCGTCAGAACGTACAGAACCTGATTCAGCTGAGCTACGCGCTGCTGAAGTTTCAGATGGGCCTGAGCGTGAATGACGACATTGCCCTGACGGAGCAGCTTCAGGAACGGAATCTTGATGAACTACGGCAGTTGATTGCGCCCGACCCGACGTTCCAGTACAGCAGCCGGATTGAGTTTTCGACACTCGAAACGCAGATCAGACTCGCTCAACTCGACATCGAAGGCACGCAGAAAGGATACTACCCTACGTTGTCGGCGTTTGTTAACTACGGGTACAACAACGGCCGGAGCAAGATCGGGCAAATGTTCACGACGCCTTATCCGAACTTCTCGACGGCGGGGCTAAGCCTGCAAATCCCGGTGTTCGATGGTGGGCTGAAGAAGTACCAGATCGCGCAGAAGCGGATCACACTCCAGAAAGCGCAGAACAGTGGCGAGTTGCTCCGTAACTCCATCGACCTGCAAATCCGGCAGTCGAGCATCACGCTCAACAACGGATTTCAGACGCTGCAAACCCAGCAACGCAACCGTGACCTCGCCACCGAAATTGTGCGTGTCACCCGGATCAAGTACAAAGAAGGCGTCGGCTCCAACATCGAGGTGTTGAACGCCGAAACCTCCCTGCGCGAAGCCCAAACCAATTATTTCGCCTCCCTCTACGATTTCCTCATCGCCAAGGTGGATCAGGACAAAGCACTGGGTCGGCTATACATCGGACAATAAAACCGTTTGACGTTTGACGTGTCAAGTTTGACGTTACAGCTGCACCGCTAAACCGGTATGGCAACATCAAACACCAAACGTCAAACCTCAAACTCAAACCATGAAACAGACCTATTTAACCATATTGTTGCTTGCGGCGACGGCCTCAGGTACGTTGCTGACGAGTTGCGGTGGGGAGAAGAAAAGTGACCTTCAAACCAAAAAAGAAGAGCTGGCCAAGCTCAAAGGGGAGCAGGGCGACCTGAACGCGAAGATCAAAACGCTGGAAACCGAACTGGCCAAGCTGGACCCTGTTAAGCGGGAAGAAGCCAAGGTAAAAGCGGTATCGGTATCGCCGGTAACGGCCACGACCTTCCGCCACTTTGTGGAGTTGCAGGGCTCAATCGACGCCAAGAACAACGTGCAGGTATCGCCTAAAGGAGCCGGTGGCACCATCACGGCCATGTACGTAACGGAAGGCACGCCGGTACGGGCCGGGCAGGTGATTGCCAAGCTCGACGATCAGATCGTTCGCGAGTCGCTGAACGAGGTGCAGACGCAACTGGCGCTGGCCAACACGGTCTATGAAAAGCAGGCGAACCTCTGGAAGCAGCAGATCGGCACCGAGTTGCAGTACTTGCAAGCCAAGAGCAACAAAGAGTCGCTGGAGCGCCGCATCGCCACCATCAAAGCGCAGATCGGACAGTCGAATGTAACGGCACCCATCTCGGGTGTGGTCGATCAGGTGAACGCGAAGGTGGGTATGACCGCCGCGCCGGGCATGGGCATCGTACGCATCGTGAACCTCTCGCAACTGAAAGTGGTGGCGAAAGTGGCCGATACGTATGCGGGTACCGTTCGGAAAGGCGATGCCGTGCAGATCAACTTCCCCGACATCAACCGGCAGTTGAACGCCCGCATCAGCTTCGTGTCGACCTCGGTTGACCCGCTGAGCCGCACCTTCACGATCGAGGCCCCGCTGCCGTCGAGTAACGATCTGAAACCGAACATGCTGGCGCAGGTTAAAATCAACGATGCCTCGACCGCGAATGCCGTTGTCATTAACCAGAACCTGATTCAGAATACGGAGAACGGGCAGCTTGTCTATGTAGCTGTCAACGAAGGCGGTAAGCGCGTGGCCAAGGCCCGCAAAGTAACGACGGGCCAGAGTTACGGTGGCCAGATTGAGATCAAGCAGGGCCTGAGCGCCGGTGACCAGCTCATCACGCAGGGCTACCAGGAAGTGACGGATGGACAGGCCATTTCATTTTAAGTTCAAAGTCCAACGTTTAACGGTCATTGTTCAGAGTCACTTTGAACCTTGGACGTTGGACTTTGAACGTTAACCCCAACTAAGCGCATGCGCTTTTCAGACTACAAAACCCTCGGCTTTACCAACTGGTGCGTCGAGAACCGAACGGCAGTCTACATTTTCACCATCCTCATCACGCTGGGGGGGCTGTTTGTGTACAACAACCTGCCGAAAGAGCAGTTTCCCGACATTAAGATCCCGACGATTATCGTGCAGACGGTGTATTTCGGAACGGCACCCGCCGATATCGAAAACACCATCAACAAGCCGATTGAGAAGCAGATCAAGTCGATCACCGGCGTGAAACGGGTGAAATCGAATGCCTTGCAGGACTTCTCGCTCATCACCGTCGAGTTTAACCCCGACGTGCAGGTACCCGAAGCCCTCCAACGGGTACGTGACGCCATCGACAAGGCAAAACGCGACCTGCCGCAGAAGGTCGACAGCGGCCCTACAGCCCAGGACGTGAACTTCTCGGAGTTCCCGATCATGAACATCAACCTGGCCGGTAACTTCTCGCTGAACCAGCTGAAGGACTATGCCGAGGACATGCAGGACGCCATCGAGGCCATGCCCGAAATCAGCCGGGTCGACATTGTGGGGGCCCTCAAGCGGGAAATTCAGATCAACGTGGATCTGCCACGTATGCAATCGTCGGGCCTGGCGTTCTACGACATTCAGAGTGCGGTTCAGGGCGAAAACATCAACGTATCGGGTGGCGATCTCGATGTGGACGGTGTGCGCCGGACGTTGCGCGTGAAGGGTGAATTTACCAACGTGGATCAGATCCGTCAGTTACAAATCCGCACGGCAACGGGCGCTACGCTGCGCCTTGGCGATGTAGCCGATGTGCAGGACAGCTTCGAAGAACAACAGGATTTTGCCCGTCTCGACAACAAAACGGTTGTAACCCTCAACGTAATCAAACGTGCCGGGGCCAACCTGCTGTCGGCGTCGGAGAAAATCGAGCAGACGATCGAAGAGTATAAAGCCGACCGGTTCCCGCAAGGTCTCGACATCAAGATCACCGCCGACCAATCGGAACGGACGAAGGAAGACGTCAATGACCTGGTGAACACCGTGGTGCTAGGCTTCATCTTCGTGGTATTGGTGCTCATGTTCTTCATGGGGGTGCGCGACGCCATCTTCGTGGGGCTGTCGGTGCCGCTCTCGGCGCTGGTTGCCTTCGTACTGATGCCTATTCTGGGACCAATCGTGGGCACGGCCTTTACATTGAATACAATCGTACTCTTCGCCTTCCTGCTCGGGCTGGGCCTGGTGGTCGATGACGCCATCGTGGTGATCGAAAACACGCACCGGCTCTTCAACCAGCACAAAGACTGGACGATTCAGCAGGCCGTGAAAGCGGCAGCAGGTGAGGTGTTCATTCCCGTACTCTCAGGTACGTTGACGACCATCGCGCCGTTCTTCCCGCTGCTGTTCTGGCCGGGTATCGTGGGTGAGTTCATGAAGTTTCTGCCTCTGACGCTCATTCTGACGCTCTTCGCCTCACTGTTTGTGGCCTACGTGATCAACCCCGTGTTTGCGGTGTCGTTCATGAACCGCCACGACGACGACCACCACGAAGACAATCAGGGCTTCGACGCCATCAAACGGCCGCTGATCGTGATGACCGTGCTGGCTGCGATCGGGTACGTGATCGACCGGGGTCTGGGCAACCTGTTTGTGTTGTTCATCCTGCTCTACGTCTTCAACCACTATGTGCTGACGCCGTACCTGATCGTACCGTTCCAGGAAAACCTGTTGCCGAAGCTGAAAAATGGCTACCGGCGGCTGATCTCATTCCTGCTCGTTGGCTGGCGTCCGGTAGGTGCCGTAGCGGCAGCGTTCGGCTTGCTGGTGATGACGTTCCTGCTGATGGGGGTTTTCCCACCGACGGTGATCTTCTTCCCCAGCGGCGAGCCTGACTACATCTACGTCTATAACGAGATGCCCCAGGGTACCGACGCCAAAGTGACCGATTCGCTGACGAAGGTGATCGAGAAGCGGGTGTATAAAGTGCTCAACGACAACAAGGCGATGGGCGCCGTGAACTCGATTATCTCCAACATAGGCAAGAACGCTGGTGACCCGCAGAACCCTGACCGCAACGCCACGCCGCAGAAATCGAAGGTGACGGTGGCTTTTAAAGGCTCGCAGCACCGCGACGGTCTCCCCACCGACTCAATCCTGTCGAAGGTAAGGGTGGCTATGCAAGGCATTCCGGGTACCGAAATTTCAGTGCAGCGCGAAAGCAACGGCCCACCGACGGGTAAACCCATCGCGGTGGAGATTGCGGGCGACGATTTTGCCACGCTGCAACAGTTGGAAAAACAGGTACGTCAGCGTATTCAGCAGGCGGGCATCGAAGGCATTGAGCAGTTGAAGTCGGATCTCGTCACCAACAAGCCGGAGATTGTCCTGAACATCAACCGCGACAAAGCGGAGCGTGAAGGGATTAGCTCGCAACAGGTGGCATTCAGCATCCGCACGGCGCTGTTCGGCACGGAAATTTCGAAGTTCCGCGACCCGAAAGACGAGTACCCGATCATGCTTCGGCTGAAGAAAGACAACCGGAGCCAGATCGAGCGACTGCTGAGCCAGAACATCGTGTACCGCGACATGAACTCGGGTGGAGCGCTCCGGCAGGTACCGCTGACGTCGGTCGTGGATGTGCAGTATTCGACTACGTTCAGCCAGATCAACCGCAAGAATCAGGAGCGCGTGGTTACGCTCAGCTCCGACGTGGTGGCGGGTTATAACGCCAACCAGATTGTGGCCCAGATTCAGCAGTTGGTCAACGACCTCGACGTACCCAACGGCTATAGTATTCGCATGGGTGGTGAACAGGAAGACCAACAGGAATCGATGAACTTCCTGGTCTCGGCCTTCGGCATTGCCATCCTGTTGATCTATCTCATTCTGGCAACGCAGTTTAACTCGGTGATCAAGCCGTTCATCATCTTCACGACCATTCTGCTGTCGCTCATCGGTGTGTTCCTCGGCTTCATGATTACGGGCAAAGACTTCTCGGTAATCATGTCGGGCGTGGGGATCATCGCCTTGGCGGGTATCGTGGTGAAGAACGGGATTCTGCTCATCGAGTTTATCGAAGAGCTACGCGGCCGGGGTATGCCGACGCGGGAGGCCATTATTGAAGCCGGTGGCACCCGTCTGACGCCGGTATTGCTGACGGCCGCCGCAGCCGTACTCGGTCTGGTTCCGCTGGCGTTTGGTATCTCGATGAACTTCGTGAGCCTCTTCCGCGACTTCGACGCCAACCTGATCATCGGTGGGGCCTCTTCGGTGTTCTGGAACATCCTGGCCTGGACGATCATCTACGGCCTGACCTTCTCGACCGTACTGACGCTGGTGATTGTGCCGTGCCTCTACTGGATCAACGAGCGCGTGCGCGACAAGTGGTTCCGCAAAGGCAATCAGGCAACCGTACCGGCCCACCAGGAAGAACCGGCCGAAGTGTAGCCAACGTACCTAGAATGCAAAACGCCCCCGATCGTATGACCGGGGGCGTTTTGCATTCTAGGTACGTTGGCTATAAGGCCTGTAGCATCTTCGCAAACTCATCAGGCCTAACAACCGTGAGCTTAGGAAAATCTAGTGTGTGAAATACATCAAAACCTCGATCATAAGTGACCAGACACAGAGCATTTACAGAAATAGCCAAATTTGAAAATTTGTCATCATCCGGATCGTTCGTAATACACCAGACATAATACGGTTCGGCAAACACAACGTTCGTTGCGGTACACAGCAGATTAAGGATCAAACTGGCAGTTGCCGAGCTATAGAATTCACTTACTTTCTCTTCATACTCAGCCAAAATTTCGGTACTGACCGCCCAATCGAAGCGCTTATCCCGAAATGCTTCTTATATGAAGAACTCTTGATTGGCGCGGTTAATGGTAGTGAGCAACACGTTGGTGTCGATATCTCACTCATCATCCTTGCCTCAACTGCTCATAGTCTGCAGCTTTAATGCCTCGTTCCTGAACGGTTTGGTCTACATTTGCCAAAAGCATATCGCTGTAGAACGCCGTTAGCTTATCACGCAGCACAGTGATTTCCTGTTCACTCATCGGGCGGTTGAACAAACGTAATAAGGTCAATTGCATCTCATTAAGGCCCGTTTGCTGAGGTTGTGTCATACCCATAGTTGCTGTTCAATCAATTGGCTAACCCTACTAGCTACATTAAAGTTAACAAAACACGGGCACAAAATACCCGAGTCTGGCATTAGCAAAAACCGTCGACGGTGGTTAAGACCAGCCTGTTAGGTGCTTAATGGCCGAGACATTACCTTTCCCCGACTGCCCGGCTCACTGTCCGCCCGACGAAGGCTAAGCCGATCAGTACCGGGAGCAGAATATTGATCAGCCAGAGCGTCAGCGTAGCGGTGAGCAAGAGCGGAGCCGGTAGGCCGAACGGTGCAAACACCCAGAGCGCAGCGGCCTCCCGAATGCCCAGATCGCTGAGCCAGTTGAAGGCCGGCGCGATGGTTTTCACCAGATAGATGACGCCGACGCCCGACGCCAACGGGACCGCCGCCAGGTCGACGCCATACAGTCGGAAAGCGGCCACCAACTGCACCGAAAAGATCAGATGTCGCAGCAGGGCCAGCCCAAACGCCCCGGCCATATCGGCGTGGCTGTACTGCCCGATTACGGCCCAATAGCCAGCATACGTACCCAGCCGGGGCCACCGCGCCGACCAGCTGACGAACCGATGCCGATAGAAATTCAGCACGACACCCAGCGCCGACAACGTACCCAGCAGGCCCAGCAACACCCGGCCACCCGTAGTGTTTCGAATGGGCGCATACGTCAGGTACGTTGCCCAGGCCACCGCCCCGACCACCACCGCCACATAGAACTGCATGCCACCCGACACCAGCGCCGCCCCGACGGCCGCCCCCCGACTCGCCCGGATGGAAAAGACCCGCCCGGCGGTGTCGCCCAGCGGACCGGGCAGGGCCATACCCAGCGACAGCCCCGCCAGCACACCGCCCAGCGCTTCCGGAAAACGCAGGGGTTGCACCCGCCGGGCCAGCCACTGCCATTTTAAGGCTTCGACCGACCAGTTCAGCGGCGTTAGCGCGAGCAGAATCAGCGCGTTGGGCGACGTCCAGTTGGTGTGGCGGAGTTGTTGGGCGAGCGTTTTCCAGTCGGTGGGTTGCTGCCGGATGGTGTAGGCGATGAAGAGTAGCAGCCCGAAAAACGTCGCTAGTTTGGCCCAGAAAGTGATTTTTTTAGAGAAACTGGGCATTGAAACCGATTCCTTAGCGTTACCTTGCACACATGGCCTTGCAGACAAAAGCTTCCCAACCCGATTTACCCGAGAAAATTATTCTTGGCGTTGACCCCGGCACGCAGATCGCCGGTTACGGGGTTATCTCGGTTAGGGCCGGGGTGATGCGGATGTTGCAATACGGCGTGGTGAACCTCACCAAATATACGACCCACCAGCTCAAGCTTCAGAAACTGCACGAAACGATGCTGCGCCTCATCGAGGAACACCACCCCGACGAGATGTCGATCGAAGATCCGTTTTTCGGCAAAAACGTGCAGGCTATGCTCAAGTTAGGTCGGGCGCAGGGCGTGGTGATGGCCGCTGCCCTCTCGCGCAACATTCCGATCGTGGAATACGCGCCGCGCCGGGTGAAGCAATCGGTGACGGGGAACGGCAACGCCTCCAAAGATCAGGTCGCCCATATGGTGTCGCACCTGCTAAAAGTGGACCTGGAGCCGCAGTTTTTCGACGCCACCGATGCGCTCGCCATCGCCATCTGCCACCATTTCCACGAAAACGCCCTGCCCACCCGCTCGACCAAATCGACCAAAAAAGGGGCCTGGGGTGCTTTCGTCAGCGAAAATGGCGACCGGGTCATGTAAAGCGATACCAATGGGAGTGGGATCGTTATAAGCCTTCCTACGCAGGTGGCAATAGACTTGTTATAAAGTAAACCTGTCTTGGTTTGTATTGCGGCAGACTAACGTTCAATTTGCCTTGTATCCTGTGAATTGCACTCTTTTAAACTGAGTCGCGTAAGGGTTCTTATGTTAAGGAATTGTTCTCAGCTAGTTTAAGTCCGAAACAGTCTTAGAAACATTATGACAGGCAGGTCTTCGTATGGCTGTTAATACTTTTCTGAGCAGATCATTGACTAGCATTCTGCTCTTTATCGCAAGCACATTTATTGCGTTTTCACAATCGCCCGGCACCCTTGTTACGCGAGAAGTTCCGGCAAAACCTCATACTATTTTACCTCAGTATGTTAGTGAATCAGATTCTGCCTATCAGTGGGAAATAATTCAGCGGTCAAATACGAATAAGGGTACTTTCTTTCAGCTATCGCTTGTATCACAGAGATGGCGAAACATTCGCTGGAAGCATAATTTATTCGTGTTCTTCCCGGTTTCGCATTCATCAACGACGGGATTCTTATCCTTACAAATGTCGTTTGAGCCCGATCAGGCTTATACCGGGCTTTTACAAGCTGCTCAAGCTACGGGTATGCCCTGTGCTATACTATGCGACGTACCCAATCAGCCTCTATTTGGTGGGAAGTGGGAAGACGAACTCCTTAATTACACCTTTGAGCGCTATCTGCAAACCGGAGAGGGTACTTGGCCTTTGCTACTTCCGATGGTTAAGGGAGCCGTTCGAGCGATAGATGCACTTCAAGCGCTAACTAAGCAACAAGCTTTTCCTATTCTTGAGCATTTCATTCTTGCTGGTCACTCAAAACGAGGCCATACTGCTTGGCTTACGGCTGCAGTAGACAAGCGTGTAACCGGACTCGTTATTCAGGGATTCAACACGTTGAATTCACTAGCCCAAATTCCGCATTATTTTGCTGTTTATGGTGAACTCAATCAATCCGCTTTAGCTGCAAAAAAAGTAATCGAGCAAATAAATACGGAACGTGGGCAGAATCTGCTCCAGATTGTGGATGCCTACACGTATCGAGACCAGTTAATGTTGCCCAAGCTACTCATCATTGGCACTAACGATGACTATACACCAGTGGATGCATTGAATTTGTATTGGCCTGGTTTGCGGGGCTCTAAATCGGTTCTGTCTCTAACAAATGCAGACCATGTTGGAGCCAACAACGATGCTCGGCTCTTTCCAACGGCCTACGCTTTTATTCAAGCCACAGCAAAAGGTGAAGTTTTACCCACTCTGCAAAGCAATCTTGACCAGAAGAAAGGGAAAATTAAGCTGATTATTACAACTGACGAATCGGCTTCGTCAGCTTGTGTTTGGCGAGCTCACTCATCAACTCAAGACTTCCGAGAAAGTCAATGGGCAACTCAGTCGTCGGTCTTAAGTGTTGAGTCAATAGCGCAAAAAGGGAGGTCTTTTAAGCGTTTTGTACTGGAAATTGATGAACCTGCATCCGGATATACTACTCTGATCGGTGAGGTTGAGTTTAATAAACAACCGAAAAACTTCTTGTTATCAACTATACCCTACGTCATAAAGAGCAAGTGATTTTCTATTGTGTAAGTAGACGTCCTGTTCGAAAGCTTTGCTCTGGCGGGCTATAAAGTAAGTGCCCTCTTTATATAAGTTGGCAAACACCCCCGCTCCACCAAATTGGCTAGGAAAGGAACCTGGCGCACTTTCATCAGCGAGAACGGCGACCGGATGCTGACGAGAGTGAAATCGCTATGAGCTCGCCTAAACAGCAGTAGTAGACAGGTTATGAAGCGAACGTTCCTCTATGTTGCGACAGGCCAACGTTCAACTTGACTTGTAACCTACAAATTGTGCTTTTAAAGTAGACTATATAGTTTTTATATACAGGCAACCTTTATAAATAGTACTTACTTCGCCTGTTCTTTGAATAAGTAAAGTTGAAAAGCAATTTATATCCGCCTGATGCAACCCGAAGAGGCGGTTCTTCATCTACTAGCTACTAAATAGAATCACTAGCTAATTAACTTTGAAGGCCTCCACGATGAACCGGTTCTTGTTATGCATCGCTATCAGTTCATTTTTTAGTTCATGTTCTTATACTAGGAACTGGCAGGGAACATCCAATTCTCAAGTTGCCCAAGCCGAGTTCAACGAGCTGAACGGCAAACAATCATTTATACTCCATGTTCCTGATAACGACACCTATCTGTATTATCAATTCAACGAAACGGATGGAGAACTGGAAGCTTCTATAAAGTCGGCATCCGAACAGGTATTCAGTAAAAAAATAGACTCTTCAGAAGCAAACTCTGTTCATGTACTTAATCAGAAAGGAGCATTGTATAGAGTGACACTAAAGGGTAAGCATGCATCAGGCGCATTCGATGTCAGGTTTGTATCGGCTACTAAATAGACGGTTCGACTAATTGACAAAAATAAATTGATGTATAGTTAAAGAGATTGAGCTTACATACAATGTACAGTTACATAGTAGATTCGTAGAATGAGTTATATTCGCTGCTAACCGTCTCAACTACTTGTATGACACTTGACATCAAACGGATTTTAGGCCGATCCACTTTACTCCTACTCATAGCCACTTACTTAACTCAATGTAATGGAAACTTCTTTTACATTTGGCGTACCGGTAAACAACATGAATTTACAGTCAAACAGACTCGTTATCAACCAGTCTCTGATAGCTCCCCTGTTGTCGAAATTACAGGAGAGCTTGATGGAAATGCTGTAGTCTTTATACCTAATGGTTCTCCAGATAGCACAGGCTTTCCAACATGGCCTGGTAATTACTCACCAAGCTATGATAGCTATGTTGTGAGCCTTCAGAAAGGTAAAGTTGATAAGAAAATACATACTGAAATGAGGAGAGATTTCAAACTAATCTATCGACCAATTACGGCAAAAAGCGGATCGCTAAATATCAAAGTGAACTATTAAGCGCTATTGCAAAAGTGCGTTTATATAAAGCTGAAACTGCTCAGTTTTCTAACCAATCGGCAAAGCTTTTAGGCCAACGTTCAAGCCAACTATACCAGAAAGCCAATCCAGTGTAGGTTAGCACTCCTATCAAGACAATGCACAGCTTACCTCTCGAATTAGTGGCTCCCCAATAGATAATGCCAGTTACAGGAATGAGGAGCGTCATCACGATAGTAATTACCCATTTTGTTCTATAATCAAACGTTACGTTCAAAAGTTTTGACCTAATAGCATCTAACGGAAGTGGCAAATTTACATGAGTCAACAAACACGCCCTGCCTACCTGCTCGACCAAATCGACCAAGAAAGACTCCTCGGTTGCTTTCGTCAGCGACCGGACCCTGTGGATATAATTGCTCTACGCTCCCTTAATCATGTGGCTTAGACTTGCCACAAAAGAAACCTTTGTTTGTGTTGTAACAGAACTAAAGCACAATCTGACTTACCAGCTTTTCAACATAAGTAGTATAGCTATCATTATGTAAAAGGACAAAAACAAAATTAGTTGAGAGAAGGAATCCGTTAAAAAACTTGGAAAAATGCAGGATAAACAAAGTAATTAGGGGAGAGATTATAAACCAAACGCTTTGATTATTACCGTACTCCACACCTATGTCTACTTATAAATTTGGTCGTATTCTTCTAGTTAATAGTTTACTAGTTATGACCCTTAATGGGCTATTCTACTGGCAGTCTGTTAAAATTCTATTGGATCAACGACAAGCTGCTATTTTGATTGGGCTAGCCTTTTACGCCATTCAATTCGTAGTTACTTACCTTCTATTGGGCTCGCAGAAAACGTGGTTAATCCAGCCATTTCAAGCCAAGTCTATTTTACCAGCTCTGGCAGCAATGGTCATTGTAGAGGTAATAACAGTTTGTCTCATAGCAGGTTTGACGACTTCTCATCAAACGAATTTTGTTCCAAACCAAATCACATCCTACTTGCTCGTATTTGTTCTCAACTCGTTGCCAGGAGCCCTACTGGAAGAATGGCTATTCCGTTACTTACCTTTCCGATTTGGTCAACAAGCAACAAAACGCTACCAATCTCTCCTGTACTGTCTGGGAGCGCTCGTTCTATTCACTTTGATTCATATCCCTGCCTATTTTCTTCAATACAATCTTAGTTTAACCGAACTGGGTCGAGTTTTTATAATGGGTCTATTTTTTCTTATGATCTATTTATTAACCCGAAACTTAACTTTTACTGCCCTTTTTCATGGGTTAACTAATAAACCCCTTTATCTTATTGAATCGCCCTACTACTGGTTGTATTTTTACGTAAGTGTGTTCGTAGTTAGTATATGTTGGGCAGTATTGAATCGCAGCAAACAGCGCAACTCATTTGTTGTATAAATTTTAATATAATACTTAAGATCTATTTACTGCGGATCGCTCCATAAGATCGTGCTATATCGGTACATAGGATAAATGCTCGTATCCTCTGCAATAGACTTAGTAAGCAATCTAGTGGCATCGAACTCTTCTCGGCAAATCGTTCTAAAAGCGTTGAAATCGATTAGGCAGCTAACCTTAGAGGATCGTTGGGTTAACGCTTTGACGACTTCAGCGATTCGTTCAGGTAACCAAGCTTTACAAAGAAATAAGTCAACACCTGTTGATAAGTGATAATACAAGCCTACCATAACCCCTTATTTTTAAGGTAGGCCTTCTTCCGTTTCAAGCGTTGATCTCGAATTGGGATATACACTGTAAAGTATACTGTTGCCACCACCACTAACAGACGGATCAAAATTGCTGATGCCGTTAGTTGACTAATATTCATATTAAAGAAGTTCAGGATCATAAAGGCGCTAGAAGATTAGGTACGTTCACTGAGATCAAGACGATCCTGACCCGCCACAATATTCTACACCCACGAACTTATTATCCCCTTTAACCAAGCTTTGAGCTTTTATTTTCGGATCGTAAAATTGTAGATGGGTTGCTCAGGTAGTGGTATGAATTCTCCATTTTTTCGTTGCGCCACCAACGTGAGTTTAAACACTATATGATCTTCGGGTTGGGCATTCTGAAAGAAAGCAGTAGGCAACTCTTTATCCGTTACAGTTAGTTGAGCGACTTGGCGGCCATTCCGCACGAAGACAGCTTCTGTATTCTTGATTAATACTTCTGGCTTAAAATCGCTGTAGAAGTCGTTCGAACTTGTATTCAACAGCGCCTTAAAGCGAATTCCTTTAGCATCCGCTTTTATTCCAGTTTGCTGATTGATTGGCTTGCCATCAGAAAAGACAGCTACTGCAACCTGTGGTTTTGGAGTAAACGGTAAGCTCTGAGCTAGTAGGCTATTTGCAGCCACTAAGAGACAGGTAAAGGCCAAGAAGATCGATTTCATTGAAGAGACTAAGTTTATATACAGTCAAAACGTTTTATACACTTACTCGCGTATCTCGTTTGTCAAAATCCCTACGACTAACACCAGCATACTAAGAGATTTCTATGGTCTAAGCAAGCGAATAGGTATATGTTTTGTCATATTCCTGATTCTTACTCACTACCGCATAAGCTCGCCCTATTAGCTTATTCCGAACGGCGTTCAAAACAGCCATCTT
>NZ_JBGGWD010000010.1:0-217206 GCF_041321105.1 Fibrella musci
GACCGCTGACGCAAAAACATCTAGCGTCAGCGGTCCGCCGCCCGGCCCATTGTGCATCGTGCATTATTCATTGTGCATTCATCAAGGAATAGGCATCACTTTGCTTTCCTTGAACGTCGACAGGATTACCATCGTCTGGGTGCTGGCGACTTCTTCGATCTCGTTGATGGTTTCGAGCATCAGCTTCTGGTACGACGCGATGTCGTGCGAAATCACTTTCAGCAGGAAGTCGCCCGAGCCGGTGATGTGGTGGCACTCGATAATTTCGGGAATCTCTTCAACACGGGCCACAAACGAATCGGTCACCATCTTTTTGTGGCCAACCAGATTCACCATCACGAAGGTGGTTACGCCCAGCCCTACCTTTTGGCGGTCGAGCTGCGCGTGGTAGCTCTGAATGATACCCGACGTTTCCAGTTTTTTTACTCGTTCAAGCGTAGGCGCTGGCGAGAGGCCAATTTCTTTGGATAGTTGAGCGTTGGTGATTTTTGCGTTCGATTGCAATATGTCCAGGACTTTGCGGTCGATATGGTCTAATTTCATCACTGACAAGGTTTGCCGGTTCTGTACGTCTTTTTAATCCCGCAAAGCTAAGCAGCATCGCCTGTTTATTCTAAAAATATACCGAGATTATGTGTTAAAAGGAAATAAAAGTTTGGTTAACGGCAAATCAGCAACATATTATTGGGATTAGATACGTCTAATTTTTTCCCCAAATTATCGCTTTGACAATTTATTGAACGTGATGGCCCGCTGACTTTTCGACTTAAATCGCGGCGCATTTTCGGCATCGGTCAGTACCGATGTAGCGGCATGCTTGGTTTTACGTCCCTGCACTCGGGCGCGCCACATTCGAAACGACGAGGGCTTCATCTCCCGCCGCATCAACTCGATCGTCTGTTGCTCGGAAAGGCCAAATTGGGCCGTAATAGCATCAAAGGGCGTGCGGTCTTCCCAGGCCATTTCGATAACGCGGTCGATATCGGTTGCTGTCATATAGAGTTAACCATAACGGGGCCGTCAGGTTCACCACAGAGCCACAAAGGTCACGGAGTTTATTATAGCTTCTGTGCTCTCTGTGGCTCTGTGGTGAACCCGACGACCCCGTTATGGTTAGGTACGTTATGAAGATGCGCAAAAAGTCGGAGCTCCCGACCAAAGTATGTCCTGTCTGCAACCGGCCGTTCAGCTGGCGCAAGAAGTGGGAACGCGACTGGGAGCATGTCGTCTATTGTAGTGATCGCTGCCGAGCGGATGCCAAGAGGAGCGCCTAGACTCATCGAAAAAGGCCGGAAGCAATGCTCCCGGCCTTTCCTGCGACACCAATATGAATTGAACTAAAAAGATTGTTAAGAATCGGGCCAGAGCCGATTAGTTGTAATTCGTGTTTTGGGGATCCCAGTTGGTCCAGCCCTGCGTCCAGTTGGTTGTACCAAAGGCGCCACGGAAGGTAACTTTGTCGAAGAATGAATCAGCACCTTTGCCATCCCAGATAGCGCCTGTTAGCAGGGGCGAACCCGTTTGCGGCAGGAAGTTGGGGGTCGTGAGGTTGAACGTGCTGGCATTCAGCAGCAGTGTAGCCACCTGATCCGACGGAATGATGATGTTCGTGTAAGCAGCAGTGCCGAAGAAAGCCTGCGCCTGTGCGTTGGTGATGCCCGTGTTAGCGATGTTGTCGCCCCGGACAGCCGATGTCGACGCCGTGCCTGTGTTGGCCAGCACGATACCCCGCAGCTGTAACGTACCTGCGTTCATGTTAGCCAACGTACCTGTACCACCTGCCGTGCCGTTATCGAGCCGTAATCCTTCGGGATAACCAGCAATCACGGTGTTGAAAATGCTGATGCTGGTGTTACGACGCAGGTGCATACCCGACTGATAGGCCCCGCTACCACCCGACGTGGGTGCTGAGGAGGGCGTACCGCTGAAGGCAAAGTTGCTAACGTTAGCGAAAGTGGGGGCTGTCAAGGGCAGGCCAACATTGGGGTCGGTGGCCGGTTGGCCGGTACCAGCAAAGTTGTCTGACTCGAAGCCGTTTGAACCCGATTGGTCAGCTACGTTTGGATCGCGCAGGGCCACAGCATACTGTACCTTACCTGAGAAACCCCAGTCGGTATCCCAATCGTCGTCGAAGCCACGGTGAGCAACGAGGTACTTGGCGTTGACCGTACCACCAAACCATTCGTAAGAATCATCACCCGAGTATGATACCTGGATGTGGTCGATAGTCGTACCTGAACCCACCCCGTAGAAAGTCAAGCCGTTGATTTCACTTCCGGGATTCAGCGCAATACCGGGGAATTCGATCCGCACATACTGCAACGTACCTGAGTTATCGGCAACATCAGCAAACGTACCAATCTGGCCCGAAATACCCCCTTCGAAGCCGGTAGCTCCTTTCTGGTTGTGTGGCGCTTTACCAATCAGGACGATACCACCCCAGTCGCCGTACTTCCGCTGACCAGCTGGCTTGTTAGAGGTAAACACGATCGGCGCAGTAGCCGTACCTTTTGCGTCAATCTTGGCCCCCTGTTCGATAATTAGGGTACCGCCTTTCTGTTGACCGGTAGGGTCCAGTGTGGCATCGCCACCTTTGATTACCGTACCAGGCTGAATAGTCAGCGTTGCACCAGCTTTCACGTAGGTAAAGCCACGAATCAGATACACGTTGTCAGCCGTCCAGGTTTCGTTGGCCGAAATGTTGCCTGTTTTCTCAATTACTGAACGGGTACCGATCGCGAACGTCTGCGTGCTGGCGACCGTTTGGCCACCTGTCGTTACAGATACGGTACCGGCCTGAGCGTTGGCAGGTACGCGAACAACCAATTGCGTCGATGTAGCAGTGAGCACTTCGGCAACCGCGTTGCCGCCAAACGTTACAGTGTTGCTGGCTGGTGTAGTCCCGAATTGAGTGCCCGTGATCGTAATGGTACTGTTGACGGGGGCCGTTGTGGGGCTAATGCTGGTAATACCCAGCACAGGAGCCGGTTCTTGGTCGTTTTTGCAGGCGGTGAACGCAACACTAAGTCCGAACAGGACGAGCAGGGCGTAGGCCAGTTTGCTTACTACTTGCATGAGAGATGAATTGGTTATAGTAAAAGCGGACCCTTACGGCACGATCACTCGGCGGCCGAAGGTATAGATGGCAGAAAGGGTGTAATAGCTTCCCCGACGCAGCTGACGCCGGTTTTGGTCGGCATTGGCGATCTGCGAGGTCACGTCCTTGCCGATTACACCATCGCGGTTGAAATCTTCGGCCAGGCGCACCGGCTGGTTCAGAATATCCTGGATACCCAGGCGAAGTTCGAAGCGATTGGTAATGTTTTTGGTGACGTTAAGGTCGATCACGTGGCGGGGCATTTCGTAGATCGTGGGTACGTCGACGTTGCCCACGGCGAAGATCCGTTGCCCAAACACGTTGTACAGGATATTACCCTGCCAGCCCGACTTCGGGGCGGCGTAGTAAACACCAGCGTTGATAAGGTACGGCGACTGCCCGGCCAGAGGACGTTCGGCGTCGGTCAGACCACGATATTCCTGGATGGCGCCACCCAAATCAGGGGCTTTCACGACCTCGCCCACATTTACGCGGCTGCGGATCAGCGACAGGTTACCCACCAGGGTCAGGTTTTTCAGGAAAGCGCTGGCCGACTCAGTAAATCCTTTCCGGATTTCAACTTCCACCCCGTAGTTCTGCGCCGACTGCGCATTCATGAAGGTGTATGAGAGCACGTTGGGGTTCAGCAGCAGCAGCGATTCGATAGGATTACGGAAATGCTTGTAGAAGCCCGTCACCGAAATCAGCTCGCCTGAGCTGGGGTAAAACTCCCACTTGGCGTCTACGTTCTGAATCGTCGCCGTTGTCAGCGTCGTGTTACCGCGCACGTTGGCCAGCAGGCTGAAATCGTAGTATTCAAAGGGGGCAATCTCCCGAAACTCCGGCCGGTTGATCGTCGATGAATAGGCCAGGCGAATGTTCGACCGGTCGGTGAGCTTATAGGTCAGGTTGAGCGACGGCAGCGGGCTAAAGATCCGGTTCGACACCAGGCGGGTATCTACACCCACGATGGTAGAGCGCAGGCTCTGATCATTGTATTCGCCCCGGAAACCCAGCGTTAGGTTGGTACGGCTACCCAGATATACATCGCCGCTTACGTAAGCCGAATAATAGCTGTTCAGACCGCGATACGAGTCGACATCGCGAGTAGCATCGCGGAGCGTCAGGCCATTTGAGCCATTCACATTATCGAACGTGAAGGCCGAGCCTATATCTTGGGTACGGGCATTTAGCGCATTTTCACCTACCGAATTATAGCCGTAGAAGCGGGCGCTGAAATCGCGGTTCTTCTGCTCGTAATACACCCCTGCTTTGATACGGTTCGGTTCGCGATCGGTAGGGTTGCCGAACGTATGCTCGTAGTTGGCCACGCCCGAGTACACATACTCGTGAAGGCGAGAGTAAAAGCGGCCCGTTTCGGTTGGCGTCGGGTCAATTGGGGTGGTAATGGTGAACGGGTCCGTAGTGCCAATAGCGCGCAGGTAGCGGGCGCGGCGCCAATCGGGCTCCCAGCGGCCGGTGTAGCCGAATCCACCAATCCAGCTCACTTTGGTGAGTTCGTTAATGGTGTGCTCTCCAGCGAGTTGGCTCGTCAGGATGCTCCGGTTTTCAAACCGTTCCGAATAAGCTAGCACGTCATTGTTGCTGGCGTAGTTCTGCCCCTGCCGTACGATCGTTTCGGTATTACCCAGTTGGTTGAACAGCGTCTTCCATTCCAGGTTGAACAGCGGCGAGATACGCGCCGACCAGTTGTGCAATATACCCAGGCGAGTACCCCGGCTATAGGTAGCGTCGTTGTACTGTTGGGCTGTCGAGTTGGCTACGGCCGAGTTGTCATAAAGGCGCTGATCGACGTTGGCAAACTGATTGGTTTGCGCGTAGTTGATGCTGGTCAGGTTGCTCAGGCGCACATTACCAATGTCGAACCGACGGCCCGTATTCAGGGCAAAGCGGATATCGGGCGATACCGTTGTCTGTTGCAGGCCCCAGTTGTTGGGCAGCAGGCGGGCGTAGGCCGCCCGTTGCAGCGAACTGAGGTTGTTGAACGTACCTGAGTTGGTGGGGAAGCTCGTCGGCAATTGCTGATCAGCGCTCCAGAGCCCCAGTGCGTTGAGCCCGCCCCGGCTGTGCGACTGCACGGATTGGCCCGTTGTATTGTCGCGGTAGCCCAGCGTCAGGCCAACATCGATGAAATTTTGTTCGGGGCGGCGTTTCGTATAAATCTTGATCGCACCACCGCCAAAATCGCCGGGCAATTCGGCCAGGCCAGTTTTGTAAACGATCATCCGATCGATGATGTTGCTCGGTACCAGATCGAACGAAAACGAGCGCGTATCGACTTCGGTTGACGGCGTAATCAAATCATTGACGAGCACGGAGTTGTAGCGGGCGCTCATACCCCGGATCAGCACGAATCGGTTGTCGACGATGCTTACGCCCGGTACGCGGCGGATGGCGGCGGCAGCGTCGCGGTCCTGCGCTTTCTGAATCTGCTGCGCCGATACGCCCACTGCCATGGCTTTGATCTGCTTGATCTCGGCGACTACGGCGATTTCGGTGTTGGTGGTGCGGCCTGCTTTCACGACCACTTCCTGCAACTGCTGATTATCTTCCGACAAATCCGTTTCCAGCACTGTGGCGTTGCCCGACTCGATCCGCACGTTGGGAACCGACTTGGTCTTGTACGATACGTAGCTGATCTGGATGGTGTGGCTGCCAGCTGGTACCTTTGCCAGCTCGAATTGGCCGTTGACGTCGGTGCTGATGCCCATCGGTGTGGGTAGCCCCATAATCTGCACCGTGGCCCCGATGATGGCGTCGTGGGTTTTGCCGTCGCGGATCGTGCCGCGCAGGATGCCTGTTTGCCCGAACACCGTCAGCGACAGGCAGCAGAATGAACTAATCAGTAATAGCTTTTTCATATTGGCGTTAATCCATTATCTGGATGACGCCGCAAAGCTACCGGGGTCATGTTACCCCAATATTACCAGTAGGTTACGGCTAAATTATGATTACACCATTTCTCCAATCATACATAACACACTGTAAATCAATAACTATCCTTGTTTTTAGTCGGCTACACCAATAGACTATGGTGATGTCGTATCTTTACCAAACGAATTAGCTGCCATTCCGCCTGTATGCGTATTATTTGCTCTGTGGGTCTTGTTATGCTGCTGTTGTTGAGCTTGCTGCGCTGCCAACGGCCTACCAAACCCGAACCACCCAAGAAGACGATTACGACTGCCATTCCCGAACCCGTAACGCCGCCCGTCTCGGTGACAGTCGCTGCTATTCAGCCCCGGCCGATCGTGTCGGATACGCTCCTGCTCGAACCACCGATCATCGATTCGTCAGGTACGTTGCCACCGCTCAAGCGCGAGTTCCGGGCCGTCTGGATTGCTACAGTCGATAATATCGACTGGCCGAGCAAGAAAGGGCTACCCGTGGCGGATCAGCAGCGCGAGTTTCTCGAGCTACTTGATATGAGTCAACAAACGGGTCTCAACGCGGTAGTCGTGCAGATTCGGGCGGCGGCCGATGCCTTCTACGCCAAAAGCAGCGAACCGTGGTCGGAGTGGCTGACGGGGCAGCAGGGCCTGGCGCCCGATCCGTTCTACGATCCCATGGAGTTTATGATTCGGGAAGCGCGCGCCCGTAATCTGGAGTTTCACGCCTGGCTCAACCTCGACCGGGCTACGTTCAGCAAAGTGGCTAGTGTGGCGCCTACTAACATCAGCTTTCAGCGTCCCAACTGGATGGTCGAGTACGGTGGCCGCAAGCTTTTTAACCTGGGTCTGCCCGAGGTACGTGCCTATGTGGCCGGTACGGTGGCCAACATCGTTCGGAACTACGACGTCGACGGCATACACTTCGACGACTATTTCTACCCTTACGCCGTAGCGGGCCAAACCTTCGCCGACGACGCGACTTTTCAGCAATTCAACCCCGATGGCCTCAAGAAAGACGATTGGCGGCGGCAGAACATCGACAAGCTCATCCGGCAGATTGGCGACTCCATTCAGGTCACGAAGCCGTGGGTGAAGTTCGGCATCAGCCCGTTTGGCGTCTGGAAAAACCAGAAGAACGACCCACAGGGTTCGCTCACCTACGGCGGGCAGGCCTTTTACGATCTCTACGCCGACATCCGCAAGTGGGCACGCGAAGACTGGGCCGACTATATCGTTCCGCAGATTTATTTCTCAACCAAATTTGACCGGGCCAATTACAAAGTGCTCGTCGACTGGTGGATCAAAAACAAGGGTAACCGACACCTATATATAGGACAGGGGCCATACCGGCTGGGGCGTGGGTCGGAAGCGGGTTGGCTTGAACCCAAGCAGTTGGGCGATCAGTTGCGCCATAACCGCCAATATGCCGATGTACTCGGCAGCGTTTTTTTCAGTGCCAAATCGCTGAAGAATAACCTGCTCGCCTGCCGTGATACGCTGCAAACGCGATTTTACCAGCATCCAGCGCTGGTACCCACCATGCCCTGGCTCGATGATGTGCCGCCGGGTCAGCCGCAAAACGCCAAAGCCGCGCCACTTACCGACGGAATCGAACTGTTTTGGGAAGAACCGGCTCAACCCACCGAGCTCGACCGGGTACGTTATTATGTGGTGTACCGGACGGAAGGCGTGCGTTTACCCCGTACCACCGATCCCCGGCGGATTTTGGCGATCCGCCCCGCAGAACAAGGTACGCGCCTGATCGACCGCTCGGCTGACCCGAAAAAGCGGTACACCTACACGATCACAGCCTTCGACCGCTTGCACAACGAAAGTGCCGCTACCTCAGTCGTGTACCGGGCTGGCGTGAATTGATCCCAGAACAATACACAGCAGTGCACTGACCACGTTGACGTTTGGTCAGTGCACTGCTGTGTACAGGCTTACTATATCGGGAGTACCTATTCGATCTGCTAGTCAAAATACGTACTATTGCATAAACGACGATTAAATCATGCTCAAGCGCGTCTCCATACAAAACTTTAAAAGCTTGAAAGACGTAACGCTCGATCTACAAAAAGTTAATTTACTGATCGGACCGAACAACTCCGGAAAGACAAATTTCTTGAAGGCTCTGGAGTTCGTAAGAAACTATAACGAAAAAATTATAACAGATATAAATATTCCATTTAAGAAATATAATTTTTCAGATTTAAAAATAGAGCTATTGTTTAGCTCTATGTATCCTGATTTTCTTGAAGACTACAATTTTATTAGTTTTTATTATTCAGCCAAGAGGCATGACCCCTTCCTGCAGTCATTCAAGCAAAATGTAGAAATTAAGCTACATACTTCCAAATCTAAAGACATTAAAAACATAGTATATTCATTGAATGACTCACAGGATATCTTTCCGGATGAATTTGTTTTTAATAGCATGTACGACTATTTGGGAAAAATCAGAATTTACAGACCTGATCCCAATAAGATTATTCAGCCATCAATAGTAGGGTTAGGAGATAACTACATTCTATCAGATGCATCAAACATTATTGCTTTTTTTGACTATATAAGAGATGACCAACCCGAAATATTTTCAAAAATTAAAAGAGATTTAAAGGTCTGTGTACCTGAATTTTCAGAAATAAATTTTCAAAGCATAGTAGCTAACGAAGACCTTATTAAACAGTACGGAGCAGGGACATATAAAAGGCTTGGTTTAACTAACGGTAAACAGAAAGTAAAATACTGGGCGGACGAGTTATCAGAAGGAACCTTATATTTCTTGGCTTTATTGTGCATTATCAACCAGCCTGATCCACCTAAAATCCTTTTGCTAGAAGAACCCGAAAAAGGTATTCACCCTCGCCGGATACGCGAGGTTATGGATTTTATATTCAGGCTAGCGGCTGAGAAAGACATTCAGATCATTCTGACTACACATAATGAACATGTGTTGGATGAGTTTTCGACGCGACCAGAGTCCGTTTTTGTCTTCGATAAAGATGAAGAAGGGGCCACCTATGTACGGAATCTTCAAACTGATATTATAGAACCGACGAATAAGAGGAACGAGGAGCTTGGGTTAGATCCCATTGATCTAACTACAAATCTTAGCGAAAACTGGTTGTATGGCCTCCTAGGTGGCGTACCACCCATTATAGCATGAAACCAACGTTACGGTATACGCTGATCAGCGAAGGTTTTGCCGAATATGAGTTGATACCAGCCTACTTACAATGGATGGCAAGTAGGCATTTACCTAACCGGCAACTTATCAGAACAAGGATACAAATACCTGTTTCCAAGCACCCAAGTATGTCAAAGGTGTTACAGGAAGCAGGTACGTTATGTAATCAGTCCTTTCTCGATAACCGAGAGCCCTGCGATTTCTGCATTGTCGGCATTGACTTGGATAAACCAGATCATACGGATGAACAGGAGAAACATGCAGAGCGTATAGAGGAAATAAAAAACCGTATGGGAAAAGTCTAAAAATTATTTGAATCAAAAATTATTCTATACGTACCTATTCAGGCTATTGACTGCTGGGTCAGCTATTTACAACAACAAGTCCCCGCCAACAGCCTCGAATCAATATCGAAAGACGAAACAAAAAAGCGCGTTTATGGCAACAATAAACCTGATCGCCAACGCATTGAATCAGTAGTCCGAGAGGCCGTGAAGAAGCGAGAATTCGACAGGTTGATCAAGTCATCAAGAAGTTTCAAACACTTTCATTTACAAGTAGAAGCAGTTCTACATGCAAATGCCGCTTAACTCTTTACGCAAACGCGCCCATCACTTCTGACACGGGTTTAGCGTCAGGAAAGAAGGAGAGCAGGCGGTTCAGGATGCCTTCAACAACGGCGTCGGGGCAGGAAGCGCCACAGGTAAGCAACACCGTAACGGGGCGCGTGGTCGGCAGGTACGTCTCGGTCACGATTTCCTGCTTTGTGGCCAGATTGAAATGGCGAATCAGCGTATCAGACAGGATTTTATCGGCCGATTCGATGAAGTAGGTGGGGAGTTTCTCTTCGCAAAGCTCCACGATGTGCGACGTGTTCGACGAGTTGTAGCCGCCCGCCACAATTGCCAGGTCGGCTGGGTACGTTAGCAGCGCGTAGGTCGCATCCTGGTTGTCGTTGGTGGCGTAACAAAGCGTATCGCGGGTATTGGCGAAGTGCTCTTCTACACTGGCCGACCCTTCCTCCAGTCCATACTGACGGATCATCACCAGCTTCAGAAAATCAGCAATACCTTGTGTATCAGACGCCAGCATGGTGGTCTGATTCACAACCCCGATCCGACGTAGATCGCGGGTAGGGTCAAATCCGGAGGAATACTGCCCGGCAAATTCGTCGTAAAACTGGTCCGGGCTTCGTTCGCCAGTGATATACAACGCCAGGCGTTGGGCCTGCGCCATGTTTTTTACCACCACCGTCGGGGCCGATTCCTTGCTGTGCGAAAAGGTAGCCCGGGTTTCTTCGTGCGTGGGTTTGCCATGCACCACAATGGTGTAATCCTTCTTGCCGATCTGGCTGGCCTTGTTCCACACCTTCTCTACGAAAGGGCAGGTCGTGTTGTACGTTTCTACGTCGAGGCCAATCAGCGCGAGCTCGCGCTGAGTTTCGAGAGTTGTGCCGAAAGCGGGGATGATCACCACGTCGGCAGGCGTCAGTTCGGCAAACGGAATCAGTTGCCGACCCGACGTATCGAGCAGGAATTGCACACCCCGACTGAGCAAATCGGCGTTGACGTCGGGGTTGTGGATCATCTCGCTCAGGAGAAAAATTCGTTTCCCCGGGTTCTCAGCGATCGCCTTGTAGGCAATCTCGATTGCATTCTCGACGCCGTAGCAGAAACCAAAATGCCGCGCAATCTGAAACCGAACCGGACCGAAGTCGAGCGTCGTCGGCGTAAAATCGCGCTTAAGTTTGTCGCGTTTGCGGCGATACTCCTTCAGCGGCGTAATAATGGTGCTACGGTAATACTCGGGAATGTCGAACGTTTTCATGGGTGACAAAGGTACAGCCCTACCAGCCTATTCGGTCAACATCGGGCACGGGCGCTTCGTTCGGTATCCGATTTACCGCCGAACGTCAAACTTCTTTCGTATCTTGGTAACTCGCCAACAGCGCCCATAACAACCTGACTGTATTCTCTGAATGAGACGATCGTTTACGCTTTCTTTTGTCCTGGCTGCCACCTTTGGGTCGGTCGCTTTTCTACCGCTTAACCCGCTTCGGCCCTCGCTGGAAAAGGTATTCGAACGCATCAACCAGGAGGTGATGCAACATGGGCAGGCCTACGAAACCCTCGCCGACGCCTCGACCCGGATCGGCCACCGCCTGACGGGTAGCCCCAACGGTGCCAAAGCCGAAGAGTACGCTTTCAACCTGCTCCGCTCGTATGGGTTCAAAGACGTGCGTTACGATTCGTTTGAGGTGGAATCGTGGATGCGCGACACCTGCACGCTGTCGATTGTCCCTAACAAATCAGACAATTACCGCGACGTGCGGGTGGTCTCGCTGGCGCACTCACCCGTGGATGCGCACGTTCGGGGCGAAATCATCGACGTAGGCAATGGGCTGGAAGGCGATTTTGCGGCGCTGAAAGATCAGATCAAAGGAAAAATCGCACTGGTCAACATCGGGCTGTCGAACCCGACGAAAGGCGCCCGCAACCTGCACCGTTCCGAAAAAACGGCCCTCGCCATTCAGCATGGCGCCAAGGGGGTAATCATGGTGAATCTGGTTCCGGGCAACGTGCTGCTCACCGGCACAGCCTCGGTAACGGGCAAGCTGATTCCGGTGCCGGCGGTCTGTATTTCCTACGAAAGCGGGCAGGCGCTGCGCAAATGGATGACCGAAGAGCAAAACGACCACCTCAACGCCCAGATCGACATGACCAACGCGAGCCGGAAGATCAAGGCGCGCAACGTGGTGGCGACGCTCCCCGGCTCGAAATACCCGAACGAGAAAATCGTGATCGGCGGCCACCTCGACTCGTGGGATCTGGCCACGGGGGCGATCGACAACGGCATCGGTTCGTTTTCGGTGATGGACATTGCCCGAACGTTTAAAGCGCTGAAACTGAAGCCCGCCCGCACGATTGAGTTTGTCTTGTTTATGGGCGAAGAACAAGGGTTGCTTGGCTCACGGGCGATGGCCGAAGCCTACAAAAAAGCGGGCAAACTCGATCAGGTACGTTATGTGCTGAACCTCGACATGACCAACAACCCGGTTGGGTTCAATGCGTTTGGCCGGGAAGAGATCATTCCACTGCTGAAAACGGTAGGCGAAGCGATCCAGAAAACGGATGCTAATTTTGCCAATACGCTGACCAATCAGGCAGGCCTTCACTCTGATCATCAGCCGTTTATGATTGAGGGCGTACCCGTGATCGGTATGAATGGCAACCTGGCTCGCGAGGTGCTCGACTGCTACCACGCCAACTGCGACCGCATCAATCTGGTCGACAAGGCACAACTCACCAACACCGTTCGGTACAGCGCTATGCTGCTCTACGCCCTCGCCGACGCCAGCGACATCCCGACCCGCCGCTTCGACGATACCCGCACCCGCGATTACCTCATCGCACAGGGCCTTCGTACACCCCTCCAGATTGCCAACGAGTGGCGCTGGAAGGAGTAGAGTTAATGAATGATGTATAGTGTAGAATGAATAATGGGCTGGCGCGCCTTACTCTTGCGCCAGCCCATTATTCATTCTACACTATACATCATTCATTCAATTCCCACCCGGCATACCCGATAGCTGGAAGCTGGCGATTTTCCAATTGTTGCCGACTTTCACGCAAGTGGCGATAAAGACCACATTGGCGTTGAAATTGGTGCCCTGCAAAGCCCCTTTGAACTTAGAGTCGCCCGTAACGATCGCCGTATTTCCGTTATAGGTACGGCTGCGTATGTTGTTGGCGGGCATAGTTTCGGTCACCAAATAAGCGCCGCTCAAGGCCTGACTCAGCAAATCTCGGTCGGCCGTTTGCCCATCGAAACTGGTGATCGTGAAATCGTCGGTAGTGATGGCAGTTAGGGCAGCGGCATCTTCCGCCTCAATTGCTTTACAAAAAGCCGTCGCCAGACCAGCTGGTTCAGCAGCAGTCGTCTGAGCAAACGCACCGGCAGTGGTCAGCAACGTACCCACCAGAAATAGCATTTTTTTCATAAAAAAAGAGATGCATTTGATTTCTGGTAAAAGTCGGCAGTCGCCCGGTCATTTCCAACGCGCATTGGCCCGGCGGCCCAATGGTTAACAGAGACTTTACACCGGATCACCTGCGCCGCTAAACCAGCCCTTCCCGCAGCAAATCGTGCAGGTGCACAAACCCAATCAATTGATTGGGCGGTGTAGCCACCAGTACCTGTGTGATGTTGCGCGCCTGCATCACCTCCAGAGCGGCCACCGCATAGTCGTCGGGCGAAACGCAGACGGGATTCACCGTCATGATGTCGCGCGCGCAGAGGTGGTGGTAATTATCGTGCTGACTTACCATACGCCGCACGTCGCCGTCCGTGATAATGCCCAGCAACGTACCTGACGCGATGGCCGCCTGCGCTTCGGTTGCACCCGGCACATCAAGCACGGCCGCCGCGCCCAGCCGCCCCGCCGACATGGTCATCATCGTATCGTGAATACTGGTATGTGGCAGCACATACGGGCACTGATTGTTCGGAAACAAATCGCTCACTTTCAGATACAGCTTTTTCCCAAGCGCGCCACCGGGATGATACCGGGCAAAATCCTGCCGGGTGAAGCCGCGGGCCGTAAGCAGCGCAATAGCCAGCGCATCACCAAGAGCCATCGCCACCGTCGTGCTCGTTGTCGGGGCCAGATTGAGCGGGTCGGCTTCGCGGTCGGCGGGAGCCAGCAACACAAAATCGGCCTGTTTGGCCAGGTACGAATCCGGTTCTCCCACCAGCGCGATCAGTTTGGCACCCGTGCGGTGAATGAGCGGCACCAGTACTTTGATTTCGGCCGTGTTGCCGCTTTTCGAAATGGCCATCACCATATCGGTCGCCTGCACCATGCCCAAATCGCCATGAATGGCATCGGCCGCGTGCATAAACAGGGCGGGTGTACCGGTCGAATTGAGCGTTGCTACGATCTTTTGCCCGATGAGTGCGCTCTTGCCCACGCCCGTAATCACCACCCGCCCGGTCAGCCGACGAATCGTCTCGACACACTGCTCGAATGACTCACCGATGTGGGCGGTGGCGGCGCGAATGGCCTCAGCCTCGGCCAGCATAACATCGCGGGCAATGGATTGCCAATTTTTTGTTAGTTTCAATCTCAAGAACTGCTTTGATACGGGTAATGGGTTGTAAATTCGCTTTACCCGTAGAAGTAAACACCGATACGTCTTACTTTATCAGCGTATTGTTAAAGTTAACTAAGTAGTACCTCTACAGGGTTTGTCTATTTGTTGCTTTGCCAACAAACTGCTTCATCGACAAACAAACCTAGTAGGGATTCGCAAAGATAGAAACGCACACAAGCTCCAACCACCTTCCTTAAGTAGCGTACCATGATGCAAATTGACCAGTCTATCCAGACAACATTGAAGGAGCGGCTGAAAGAAATTTTTGGATTCAGCCAATTTCGGGGCGACCAGGAAACGATTATTCACAATATCCTGGCAGGCAAAAACACCTTTGTCATCATGCCCACCGGGGCAGGCAAATCCCTTTGTTATCAGCTACCCGCTATCGCTTCAGAAGGTACCGCCATCGTGATCTCGCCGCTGATTGCCCTGATGAAGAATCAGGTCGATCAACTAAACGCCTTTGGTATCAACGCGCAATTTCTGAACTCGACGCTCTCGAAAACCGAGATGACCAAGGTAAAGAAAGATACGCTCAACGGCACCCTCAAGCTCCTCTACATTGCGCCTGAATCGCTGACGAAAGAGGAGAACCTCGACTTCTTGAAGAAGGCAGTCATCTCGTTTGTTGCCATCGACGAAGCGCACTGTATTTCGGAATGGGGGCACGATTTCCGGCCGGAATACCGCAAAATCAGGGGCATCGTCGACAACATCGGGCACCACTCGGGCCGCATGGGCCTGCCCGTTATTGCGCTCACGGCTACGGCCACGCCCAAGGTGCAGCAGGATATTCAGAAGAACCTGAATATGGAAGATGCCGACGTGTTCAAGACGTCGTTCAACCGCAAAAACCTGTATTACGAGATCAAGCCGAAAGTCGATGCCAAGAAAGCGCTGATCAAATACGTCAAGCACAACAAAGGTAAATCGGGCATTGTGTATTGCCTGAGCCGCAAAACCGCCGAAGACATTGCCGAACTGCTGCGGGTCAACGACGTGCGGGCACTCCCCTACCACGCCGGCCTCGACCCACAGACCCGTATTGCCAATCAGGATGCGTTTCTGAACGAGGAAGTCGACGTTGTGTGCGCTACCATCGCCTTTGGAATGGGTATCGATAAGCCCGATGTTCGGTTTGTGATTCACTACGATGCCCCCAAATCGCTCGAAGGCTATTACCAGGAAACAGGCCGGGCGGGCCGCGACGGGCTCGAAGGCAACTGCATTATGTTCTACAGCTACGACGACATTGTGAAGCTGGAGAAATTCAATAAAGACAAGCCTGTTACCGAGCGCGACAACGCCAAGCATCTCTTGCAGGAGATGGTTTCCTATGCCAACCTTGGTGTGTGTCGCCGTCGACAACTGCTGGGCTACTTTGGCGAATACATGGAGAAGGATTGTGGTTTCTGCGACAACTGCCTGAAACCCACGCCCAAGTTTAAAGCGCAGGCCGAAATTATTCTGGCATTGCAAACGGTGTTGCAGACCGATCAGCGCTTCGATGTGAGTCACCTCGCCGACGTGCTAACGGCTACTGATAACCAATACATTACTAGCTACGAGCACGACAAACTCGAGCTCTATGGCAAGGGTAAGTCGTTTAGCGAAGATTGCAACGTCTGGTGCTCGCTCATCAAGCAGATCACGATTCTGGGCTTTCTTGAGAAAGACGTCGACAACTACGGGGTGCTGCGCGTCACGCAGAAGGGCATGAATTACATCGAGGATCCCTACCCCGTGATGCTCTCGACCGACCACGACTACGAACAGGCCGAAGCCGACGCCAAAGAAGAAGACAGCAACGAAGCCACAGCAGGCAACGGTGGCAATGCCTACGACGAAGAACTGCTGGGGCTGCTGAAGGCGCTGCGGAAGAAAGTTGCCAAGGAGAAAAACCTGCCTCCTTACGTGATCTTCCAGGATCCTTCGATGGAGGAGATGGCGACAACGTACCCAACCACGCGCGAAGAAATGGCGCAGATCAACGGGGTGGGTATGGGCAAGGTGCAGAAATTCGGCAAGCCGTTTATCGACCTGATCACCAAATACGTTGAAGAAAACGACATCGAAACGGCCAAAGACGTCGTTGTAAAGTCGACCGTCAACAAGTCGAAGATCAAAATCTACATTATTCAGCAGATCGACCGGAAAATCGACCTCGACGAAATCGCCGAAGCCAAAGACCTGACGCTCGTTGATCTGGTTGAAGAAATCGAGCACATCTGCTACTCGGGTACGCGGCTAAACCTCGATTATTACATCGATCAGATTATCGACGAAGACCGGCAGGACGAGATTTTCGAGTATTTCATGCGGGCCGAAACAGACAATATTGCCGTTGCCATGCAGCAATTCCAGGGCGACGATTTTACCGAGCAGGAACTCCGCCTCATGCGGATCAAATTCCTGTCAGAAGTAGCCAATTAAAGTCGTTTGATGTTTGCTGTTTGTCGTTTGACGTTGTTCCACACCCATACATGACTTGGTTCTGAGCAGCGTAACGCCAGACATCAGACGTTAAACATCAAACCCTAAAAATGAATATACTTATACTTGGCTCGGGGGGGCGCGAACATGCCTTTGCATGGAAACTGACCCAGAGTCCGTTGTGCGATCATCTGTTTGTAGCGCCGGGCAATGCCGGTACCGCGCAGATGGCGACCAACTTACCCATTGCTGTTACCGATTTTGCCGCCATTGCCGGGGCCATACGTACCCATCAGATCGATTTGCTGCTGGTTGGCCCGGAAGAACCGCTGGTGAAAGGCGTAGTCGACTACCTGCGTCAGCAACCCGATCTGGACGGTCCGCCGCGCGGTACGTTGCGTATTGTGGGGCCCGATGCGATGGGAGCACAGCTGGAGGGAAGCAAAGATTTTTCGAAGACCTTTATGGCGAAGCACGGTATTCCGACGGCCGCTTCGCGCACGTTTACTGGCGAAACCCTGGACGAGGGTCTGGCTTATCTGGAAACACATACGCTGCCAGTCGTGTTAAAAGCTGATGGCCTGGCGGCAGGCAAGGGCGTTATTATTGCTGACACCGTGGCGCAGGCCCAGGATACGCTGCGTGAGATGCTCGACGGCCGGTTTGGCGAAGCAGGCCACCGGGTCGTGATCGAGCAGTTTCTGCGGGGCATCGAACTGTCGGTATTTGTCCTGAGCGACGGCACCAACTACAAGCTGCTGCCCGAAGCCAAAGATTACAAGCGCATCGGCGAAGGCGACACCGGCCCCAATACGGGTGGCATGGGGGCTGTTTCGCCGGTGGTGTTTGCCAACGACACGTTTCTCCGGAAAGTCGAGGAGCGGGTTGTGAAGCCCACGATGGCGGGCCTTCAGCAGGAAGGTATCGTCTACAAAGGCTTCATTTTTATTGGGTTGATGAACGTGAAAAGTGACCCCTACGTCATTGAGTATAACGCCCGGATGGGTGATCCCGAAACGGAAGTGGTACTGCCGCGGATTCAGACCGATCTGGTCGAATTGCTGGTGGCCACGGCCGATGGCGAACTCGACAAAGTGACGATGCAGGTGTTGCCACAGACCGCCGTTACGACGGTGCTGGTTTCGGGCGGCTACCCCGATGCGTACGAGAAAGGCAAAGCCATTGCTGACCTCGACCGCCTCGATGACGTAACCGCTTTTCATGCGGGCACAACCAACCTCGACGGGCAGGTTGTGACCAACGGAGGACGCGTGCTGGCAATCACAGCCATTGCCAACTCGCTCGAAAACGCCGTACGGAAGTCGCAGGAAGCGGCCCGAACGGTAACATACGACGGAAAATATTTCCGAAAAGATATAGGACTGGATCTGATCCGGTACCAAGACTGAAAATGTACAATGTACAATGAACACTGTATAATGACTGTTATCATGAGTCAGGTACGTGTTCAGTAAAGCCATTGTACATTGTTCATTATACTTTGTACATTCAAAAATGGGATGTCAATCCTGTGCTGTTGGCGGATGCGGATCTCGCGCCCGGACAACCGACGCTGGTGAGGTGGCTGTAGCGACCAAAACGGCGGGCTGTTCGAGCGGGGGCTGTTCATCAGGCGGCTGCAATAAACTAAACTCGTTTGACTGGTTGAGCGACATGCTCCCATCAAACGCACCCAATACCCGCGACGGCTATACCGTTGTTGAGGTAAAATTTAAAGGCGGTCGTAAGGAGTACTTCCGCAATGTCCATAACCTTGACCTCACTACGGGCGACTTTGTGGTGTGCGAGATGACTTCGGGCTACCACTTGGGCGCGGTATCAATGCAGGGCGATCTGGTGCGGCTGCAACTCAAGCGCAAGCATGTTCAGGTCAACGACGACACGAAGGTGATTCAGCGGGTAGCTACCCAACGCGACCTTGAAAAGCACGAACAGGCCATTCTGCGCGATTTGCCGAGCCTCTACCGTGCCCGTGAGATCGTGCGCGACCTGAAGTTGCAGATGAAGCTCTCCGATGTCGAGTTTCAGTCCGACAACACGAAAGCGACGTTCTACTACTCGTCGGAGGAGCGCGTTGATTTTCGGGAGCTGATCAAGATGCTGGCATCGGAGTTCAAGGTGCGCGTCGAGATGCGGCAGATTAGTCTGCGGCAGGAAGCGGGGCGCATTGGTGGGCTGGGTTCGTGTGGCCGTGAGCTTTGCTGCTCGACCTGGCTAACCGATTTCAAGAACATCACTACCTCGGCTGCCCGCTACCAGAACCTATCGCTCAATCCGGCCAAACTATCGGGGCAATGCGGTCGGTTGAAGTGCTGCCTCAACTACGAACTCGACACCTACGTGGATGCGTTACGCGACATTCCGACGGTCGAGAAGCCGCTGGAAACCCAGAAAGGCCGTGCTTTCCTGCAGAAGACCGACATCTTCCGCAAGATCATGTGGTTTGGCTACAGTTCGGAGAGCACCTGGCATCCGCTGCCCATTGCTCGAGTGCTGGAGATCGTGGCGCTGAATAAGCAGGGCGTTGTACCGGAGTCGTTCGATGTGCTCACGCCGGTTGGCGAGAAGGAAGCGCTTTCCGCCGCCGCCCTCAACGCCGATCTGACCCAGTTGGACAAGAAATACGCCAGCCAGAACCGCAGCAGTAGCAATCGTCGAAAGAAGAAAAAACGGTAGTTGCGGTACTATATCAGCGAAAAGGGCTTCCAATATGGAAGCCCTTTTCGTGTTTATCGACCCGGTAAAACGGACGTGTCTATACGTTATATGGGCAAATAAACGGTAAACGTGGCTCCCTCGCCGGGCTGGCTGGTGGCCGTGATAGCGCCACCGTGGGTGTTTACCACTTTTTCGCAGATGGCCAGGCCGATACCCGTTCCGGCGTATTTGGCTTTGCTATGAAGGCGCTGGAACACCTGAAAAATACGGTCGAGGTAGCGCGGCTCGAAACCAATGCCGTTGTCGATGATATCGATACGGTGATAACCCTGCGTACGGGTGGGGTCGAGCAGCGTGGGGGCATCGGCGGCGATAACCCGCTGGGTACGTACCTGGATGTGCGGAATGGCACCCGCCTTTTTGAACTTAATGGCGTTGCTGAACAGATTCTGAAAAAGCTGCCGTAATTGCGACGCATCGCCCCGCACTATGGGTAGCTCAGGTACGTCGACTATAGCGCCCGATTCGGCTACTGCGAGTTCCAGATTGAGCAACACGTCGGTCACGACGGCATTGAGCGACACCGAATTGGTGATTTCTTTCCGGGTCGAGAGGCGCGAATAGGTCAGCAGATCCTGAATGAGCATCGACATGCGCCGGGCGGCCGACTGCATCCGCTCCAGCAGTTCCACATCCGGGCCGAGTTCGGTAGCCCGCTGATTCTTCAGAATATCGCCGAACGACTGAATTTTGCGGAGCGGCTCCTGCAAATCATGACTGGCTATGTAGGTGAACGACTGAAGGTTATCGTTGCTCCGGCGCAGTTCGAGGTTGGCGGCTTCGAGTTGCTGCTGATTGGCAAGCAGGTTGTCTTCTGCCAGTTTTTCGCTTGTCTTATCCTGCATGGTCAGCACCACCCCGTCGCCCCGCCTGACAATCGACAGGTCATAAAAACCGGGGCCATTGCCGTAATCATAGGTGATATCACCGCGGTAGGGCACGTCGGTGTCGATAACCTGTCGGCACCGGCTCAGCAACTCGTTGGCATAGCTTGCTGAGTAAAAGTCGAGAAGCGTATAGCCGACCACCTGTTTATCGGTGCGATTCATCCACCGCCGATTGGCTTCGTTTTGGAGAATAAACCGAAAATTGACGATCTGCCCATCGACATTCCGCATGGCGTCGAAGGCTACAATCGCGTTTTGCGAACCATCGAGCACCGACTCCAGCAATTGGGCCTGCGAGTGGTAGGCCAGTTGTGCTTTGCGGGTTGCTGTTATATCGGTTAACGCCAGAATGAGTTGATCTTTTTGGGGAGCCATAGCCACCCGATACCAACTACGATGTCCGTTTGCGCCCGAAGGCATTTCAAACTCCTGGGCTTCACCCAGCTTAACGCCCAGAATACAGCGAGATAACAGCCCCGACTCGCGGGCGTTGTGGAAGGCAGCAGCAAGTGGCTTGCCGATCAGGTCTGTTTGGGTCTGGCAAATCTCATCCCGAAACAGCGAATTCATGCGCACAACACTAAAATCCTGCACGCGGGCGGCAGAAGGCTCGGCTTTGAGGACAACCAGCCCCATAGGGCCGCTTTCCATGATGTCGTTTAGCAACTGCGCCTGTTGCGATACGGCCTCGTCGGCTTTTTTACGGGCCGTGATGTCCAGGTACGTTACCATGACGCCCTCCTCTATGGGCACCACCGTTATAGCCCGCCACTTGTTTTGCTCGGGATAATAGGTTTCAATGGTATGTTTCTCGCCCGTGTTACAAACCCGCAAGTACTGCTCAAGCAGCCCGCTGGACGCCGGGTAGATTTCCCGCACGGTATGCCCCAACAGAGTTTCGCGGGTATGCCCAACCACGCGCAGGCCTGCCTCGTTGGCTACGCCAAATCGAAAATCGCGAATTTGGCCCTGCTCGTCGCGAATGGCTTCCAGCACGATAACGCCATTTACCGATGCGTCGAATGCCCGCTCAATCAGGGGTTTCAGCCTAGTTGAGGCCATTCCGTCGTCGTTATTCACAAGGTTGGGCGGTTTGTTAAGACAAGTCTAATTAAGCGGCTAATTGCTGAAAATAGCTAAATGCCTGATCGGCTGCCGCTACTACGGCGATTTGGTGACCTTCTGCGCGTTGGGTCAGGTACGTACAGAAGGCTTTCCAGCGAGGGCCGGTTTGCGCACCGTAGCCCCCAAAGAACTGAGAATCAACATCGGCGAGGGCAGGCGTGCGGCGCAGTGCTTTGGCAATCACCTGCCCGCCCAACATAGAGCCTTCTGCTACATAGAGCGCCCCTAACAGTTGCGTGGCGTTCCAGCCAGCAAACAAATCAGCCGCCGGACTTGGTAACGGTACCCCCATACGTTGCAGATCGGCCACCAGCCAGGGGGTTTTTCGGCTAGCCTGATAATCATAACCAGCCAGGGCACCAGCCTGTTTGGTTACCGCCGCTTCCAGAGCCTGATGGAATCGATAATGAATGGTCAGCAAGTGCACATACTCGTCGCGGGTAAGCAAACCGTCCATCAGTTGCTGCGCATACAGCAGCCGTTCGGTTTGCTCGTGACGGGTTCGTGTTTCTAGTTTCAGTTGAGTAAGTATATCCATTGGTACGAAACGATCATCCGGTGTCATTCATTGGCCTTGTGGCGGTTGGCCGGCCCAATTGGCTGATGGCTGATCCCGTTACGGCATCTGTTGGCTTTGGGAGAGCCAGAAATCAATAGCCTGTCGCATCATATCGCTCACTTCGTGGTAGCTATCGGGTTTAATCATATACGCATTGGCGCCCAGCTCGTAGGCCCGGCGCATATCTTTCGGGTTCTCAGACGTACTGTACACCACCAACGGCAGGTAGCGGGTACGGCTGGTGGCACGTACCTGCTGAATAACCTCAAAGCCGCTGTGACCCGGCAAATTCAGGTCGACCAGCACCAGACGTGGCATCGGTACACTTTGCCCCTGATACGTACCCTGTTGAAGCAGAAAGTCGATAGCCTCCGTGCCGCTCGTCAGAATCGTAAACGTAGGGGGTGTACTCAGGCGTTTGATCACCCGCTTGAATACATCCACTTCGTCCTGATTATCTTCAACGTACAGTATATCGAGCATGATCGTTACTGAGCTATTTTGGGAAATGACACATAAAACGTGGTAGCCTGATACGGTGTACTGTTGAACCAGACTTTACCCCGGTGGCGGCCCATGATTCGCTTCACAATAGCCAGCCCAACGCCGTACCCTTCGTAGTCGGCAGCCGAGTCAAGTCGTTTGAAAAGCTCAAATACCTTGCCTGCCTGCCTCATGTCGATACCGATACCATTATCAGTAACCGAATAAATGATTTCGTGTTCGTTTTCCTGGCCTTCTACACGCACTATCGGCTTCTCAACGTGCCGGGAATACTTGACTGCATTCGACATCAGGTTGCTAAACACTTGGGTTACCATCGTGTGATCACCGTATAACTCAGGCGTTTTGCCAATGGTAATGGTCACGTGGTGGCCGCTGCTGGCGAGTGCAACTTGTAGCTCATCCTGGATCTGATGCAGCAACGAGGACATCGTAAGCCGCTCTACCGTGATCTCGTTGCGACTTGTGCGTGAATAATGCATCACGTTCCGAATGAGCATGCCCATCCGATCCGAGGCTTTCACCACTTTATTGAAAAGCCCCTTCGCCCCATCATCCATCTGGTCGCCGTAATCTTCCTCGTAGATTTCGAGGTAGCTTTTTATCGACGACAGCGGCGTACGCAGGTCATGCGATACTGTGTAGCTGAATGCTTCCAGTTCTTCGTAGGCCAGACGCAACTGCTCGTTGAGAGCCCGAATCTGATTGGCTTTCTGCGACACAAGCTGGAGCAGGTCTTCGCGCAGCCTGAGGGCCACCGATACCTCTACCTGCCGCCACGGCACCGACTTGTTCCGCACCAGTTCGGCCCATTTATCGAAACTTTTACGCGGACTGATCCGCCCTTCGCCTTTTTCGTCGACAGTTACAGGTTTTTCGGGGTTTCCTCCCCACAGCACCGTCTGAATCTGTTCGGGCTTGAACCACAGCAGGTACTCGTCCATTTCGCGGGAGAGCATCAGCGCCAGCATGCCCGATGCCCGCTTACGGTAGGCCTCGGCAGGCGGGTATAAGTTGGGGAGCTGGTTGGTCTGAAAAACCGTTTCGGTCGACGTTGTTTTCAGCCACGTTACCAGGTTCACGATCTCGTCGTCGGGCGGCGTGTCGCCGAGGGTATACAGCTTGCCTTCAAACATTAAGGCTGCCCCCGTGGCCGTGTTCATATCGAGCACCGTTGTGCTGTGCTTGGTCAGCCCCTGTACCACATCCCAGTCGCCCAGCATCTGATGGTAAAGGGTTTGCTCGTGGTTCTGTAGCTGCTGAGCAAAATCGGCGTCATCGTCGTCTTTCCGGATTTCCAGCGCCGTCGACAGCAGCTGACTGATCAGCTTTACCGACTGCCGGGTGGGATAATCGATGAACCGCGGACCGCTATAATGATGGCAGGCGATGAGCCCCCACAATTCGCCCCGGTAGATGAGCGAGATGCTCATGCTCGACCGTACGCCCATGTTTTTGAGGTACTCGATGTGCAGCAACGAAACAGCCCGGAGGCTGGCGTGCGTCAGGTCGAGCGGGCGGTTATGTTGCGCGTAGTTGACCGGGTAGAGGGGCACCTGATCCTCCTGCACGTCGACCACGCTGCGTACCAGATTGATTTTGTACATCTCCCGCGCCTGCCTCGGAATGTCGGAGGCCGGATAATGCAGGCCCAGAAACGGTTCCAGATGAGGTTCGCGGGCTTCGGCAATGACTTCACCATGCCAGTCTTCGCTGAAGCGGTAGATCATGACCCGCTCAAAACCCGTAATTTCTTTGATTTTGGGGGCAATCTTACTGAACAGGGAGTTGATCGAGTGGCTGCGCTGCGTTTCGCTCATGGTTTGCGATAGCAGCACGGGCATGGTTACCGACGAAACCTTTTTCTCGGTATCGACCGGCTCCATTTCCATGATCAGCGCGCCATCGTGCAGGTGTAGCAAAACGTACCAGACCTGCCCGTTGATGGTCACCTGATACGGATTGAACGACTCCAGCGAGCTGTGCTGCATGGCCAGCGTCAGCAGGTGCTGCATCAACGTACCTGGCTGATCACCGAAAGGTACTTCGGCAATTGGTTTGCCAATGATTGCGGCGGCGGGCTGATGGGTAAGCGCCTCGCTATTTTCGCTGGCCTGCCAAATCGTGAATGTGGTGGGGTCTAACGCTAGCAGATACCCGTGCGACTGGATAAAGCCGGGCCATTGAATAGGCTCCTGATCACAGTTAGTTATGTCGTACGCGGGTTTCATAGCGCTATTCTATCTAGTACGCTGCCGCCGGTGCCCCGTTCAGGAGGGGGCATCGTCTTTACGCAGGCAGATTGTTTATCCGGTAGATTGCAAATCTACATCTTTGTTAAAGAGTACAGGGTCCGTTAGTTAAACAAAACGTCTAGCCTTCAACGAAAATAAGAACGTTGGAAGCTAGACGTTTTATGTACCTGATTACGCTGCAAATTAAGCAGCACCGCGTGTCAGCTTCGTTTTCAGGAACTGCACGATAATGGGCATTATCGACAAACCAACGATGCCGAAGACAACGATTTCAAAGTTTTTCTGCACGAATGGAATATTGCCGAAGAAATAACCCAGCAGCGAAATACTCACCACCCACAATACCGCGCCCACGACACAGTAACGGATATACGTACCATAATTCATGCTGCCCGCACCCGCCACAAATGGCGCGATCGTCCGGACGATCGGAATGAACCGCGCCAGAATAACCGTGCGTCCACCGTGTTTTTCGTAAAATTTCTCGGTTTCGGTGATGTATTCGCGCTTAAAGAACAGAATCCGTTCGCGCATTTTGATCTGCGCCCCCAGCTTCTTCCCGACGAAGTAGTTGACGTTGTCGCCCAGCAGCGCCGCCACAATCAAAAGCGGGATAATGACCCCAACGCTCAGGTCGTTGGTGTCGCGGGCGGCCAGTGCGCCAGCCGCAAAGAGCAGTGAATCGCCGGGGAGTAGCGGCATCACAATCAGTCCCGTTTCAGTAAAAACGATCAGAAACAGAATGGCATACAGCAGTACGCCGTAGTCGTTGGCCCACGCATCGAGAAACTTATCGAGGTGAAGCAGGAAATCGATGAGGGATTTGATTACTTCCATAACTCATATTGCGACACAACGAATTGCGTCTCACCGCCGGATGGTTTTGTGGCGACTTACTCGGTTGACTACTTCGCAAACGCCGCAGGGACGTCGGCCCGGATTATGCTTTATCCAGGAAATGCGTGAACGTATCGCCCCGCAGCCCCAGCCGGATAGTTTCCAGCGGGATAATCTCGTTGGGCGCAATATTGCCGACGTTGACATTGGCTCCCAGCAGTTTAACAAACCAGACCTGCTGCTCTTTCTGAGGGGCTTCCCAGATGATTTTTTCGAACGGAACCTGCGTCAGAATCTCTTCAACCAGCCCCTGCCGAACCTCGCCGCTCGACCGGAACAACCCGACCGTGCCACCTTCGCGCGCCTCACCGATTACCTTCCAGGCGCCCGCTTCGAGCTCGGCCGTCATGAGTTTGATCCACTTATACGGCGGGATGATTTTGGCTTCGTCTTTCGAGCCCACCTCCGACAACACCGTTACCTGCTCCGACAGCGTACGAATGTAATTGCACTTCACATCGGGGTCCATGTCGATCGAACCATCCGATACTTCGGCGTGCTTCAGGTCATATTTATCGAGTAGACGGCGGTAGTCGTCGAACTGATTACGAACAACAAACGCCTCAAACAACGTACCCCCGAAGTAAACAGGAATCCCTGCCGACCGGTAGGTATCAAGTTTCTGCTGCAGGTGGGGCGTAACAAACGAGGTAGCCCAACCGAGCTTAACAATATCGATGTGATCGGTCGAAACCGACAGCATATCTTCTACTTCGCGGACGCTGAGGCCCTTGTCCATAACCATAGTAAGGCCCTTTTCGCGGGGCTTCATCGTACGGTCAGGAATCTGGGTTAATGTATAGTTCATTGAATCAAGCAGTGGCCTGTGTTTGCAAAATCGCCCAAAAGTAGCAACACTTACCTGATTCTCACAATTTAATCCACAAATAGGCGCCCGTTTGCCCGGTTCTGCTTAGTTAAATACTATTTTGCCGACATGGATGAGAACACAAGACTTTCGGTTTTTCAGCGCCTCGTTGGGCAACCCATGACGCAGTCGCCATCGGGCGTGGGGCGGTGGCTTGCCGGCACCCTGCAATCGGCCGAAGAAGGCCGTATGGTCGCCACGTACCTGATCCGCGACGATATGGTCAATCCGATGCAGGTGTTGCATGGTGGCGCGGCGTCGGCTATTCTTGACGATCTGTGTGGTCTGACCGTTTTTGCCCTGGGTCGCGAATTCGGCTACACGTCTGTCAACCTGAACATGGATTTTCTGAACCCGGCGCGTTTGGGCGAAACCCTTACCGCCGAAGCCGTAGTGACCCGCGCTGGCCGCAATATCGTTCACGTAGAAGGGCGTATCACCAACGAAGCCGGTAAGCTCATCGCCAAATGCAGTACCAATCTGGTACAGACAGGCGTGAAAATGTAGTTTAATGTTCAAGGTCTAACGTCTAAAGTTGCTGCGCCAGAGAACCAATACGTGCTCAGGCGCAGCAACTTTAGACGTTAGACCTTGAACATTAAACCAAAAATCTCTACCTTTGCCCCCTCATTTTCAAGTCATATACAATCATGTACGCAATCGTAGAGATCGCAGGGCAGCAATTTAAAATCGAGAAGGGCCGCTATATATACACTCACCGTTTGAGTGGAGAGGTGGACGCTGCACTTGCCTCCGACCAGGTGAAAGTTCTCCTGGTTGACAACGCGGGTACGATTACCGTTGGTGCGCCCACAGTAGCAGGGGCCACGGTTTCGGCCACTATCCTCGAACACCTCAAGGGTGAGAAGGTAATCGTCTTCAAAAAGAAGCGTCGGAAAGGCTACAAGAAGAAAAACGGCCACCGTCAGTACCTGACCAAAGTGCAGATTAACGATATCACCGTGTAAAAAATCCGTTCAGGGTTCAATCTTCAACGTTTAACGCTGTTTTGCTTAAAGACAAACTGGCTTTAAACATCGGACATTGAACATTGGACTTTTCCAAACAATGGCACACAAGAAAGGCGTCGGTAGTTCGAAGAACGGCCGTGACAGCATCAGCAAGCGACTGGGCGTCAAAATTTTCGGTGGTCAGGCGGCCATCGCGGGTAACATCATCATCCGTCAGCGTGGCACCAAACACCATCCTGGCAAAAACGTAGGTCTGGGCCGCGATCACACGCTGTTCGCCCTCGTTGATGGCACCGTAAGCTTCACCAAAGGCCGCGACAAGCGTTCGGTGGTGAACGTGGTTCCAGCAGAAGCCGCTGCGGTAGCTGCTGAATAAGCCCACGGAACGTACCTGTAGAGACGCAATCCCTTGCGTCTGTCCCGCGTCAGCAACACAACGTACCTATAAAGGCACGATTTATTGCTGACGCGGGACAGACGCAAGGGATTGCGTCTCTACGCGTTTAGGCCTTCCACAAGCCTTTCATGGAAGCGGGCGTTCGTTGCTGTAAAGCGTTTGCTGCTCCGGCAGCCGGCCGGTAACTTTGACCATTCATTGCCAACAACCACATGGATCAACTCTTCTCTGCCGAAGCTCTTATCAGCTTACTGACGCTTACCTTCCTGGAAATCGTTCTGGGGATTGATAACATCATCTTTATCTCCATTGCCGCCAACAAGCTTGCTCCAGCCGATCAGCCCAAGGCGCGTAACATCGGGCTGTTTCTGGCTATGCTGTTCCGGGTGGCGTTACTATTTGGTATCTCGGTGCTTATCTCGCTGAGTAAACCATTTACCCATATCGACGCGGGCTGGTTTGTAGCGGCTCCTACCGGGCAGAGCATCATTCTGTTTGCAGGGGGTCTGTTCCTGCTCTACAAAGCCACGTCGGAGATTCATCACAAACTAGAGGGCGACCCACAGGCTGATGAAGTAAACGCTGGCGACACAAAGGCGGGTAAAGCCAGTGTTGGCAGCGTGGTGGCTCAAATCGCCATCATCAACATCGTTTTCTCGATCGACTCTATCCTGACCGCCGTTGGCCTTACGCAGAACATCGCCGTCATGATCGCCGCCGTTGTTCTCTCGGTTTTAATCATGATGTTCTTCGCCGGTCCCGTTGGCCGCTTCGTCAACGATCACCCGAGTATTCAGATGCTGGGCCTGGCTTTCCTGATCATGATCGGCTTTATGCTGATTGCCGAAGGCGCTCACCTCTCGGAAGTGGTCTTCTTCAACGCGCCGGTTGGCACCGTTCCTAAAGGTTATCTCTATTTCGCAATTGCGTTCTCGCTGCTGGTCGAGTTCCTGAACATGAAACTCCGCAAAAATCAGAAGCCCATCCGCATGCGAGGCTACGAAGATCAGGCCGAGCGCGAAGGCATCATCTAAATGTATGATGCATGATTTATAATGTATAATGGGTTGAAGGATAGGTAGCTACGGTTACGTACCTGGCCTGCAATTCATCGTCCATTGTTCATTCTCCAATGAGTCTCACCGACCAACTACAGGACATCCTTAACAGCCTGGGAGGCTTTGGCCCCGAAGCGTGGCTGGCTCTCACATTTTGCGCGTTGTTGCTGGCTGAATTGGTGCTGCTCCGGCGCAGCCAGGAAGCCACCGCACGGTATTGGTTATCAGCCATTACGCTGGTTATCTTACTGGTGGCAGGTGGTCTGTCGCTGATGCAGGCGAGCCGTGGCCCCCTATTTCAGAGCCTGCTCTTCCTCGACAATCAGGCTGTTTTCTTCAAAGTCGTGGTTGCGTTGAGCGCTATCGGCGTCGTGTTGTGGGAAACCGGTAGTCACCGTACCACCCGGCGCTTGCCCACCGAGTGGTATGCCATCCTGCTGGGCATGGTACTGGGGTTGTTTCTGCTGACGATGGCGGTCAATCTGCTGGCCATCTACATAGCAATCGAACTGGTTTCGATCAGTTCCTACCTGCTCACGGGTCTTGCCGCCGACCGAAAAGCATCGGAAGGGGGCCTTAAATACCTGCTCTTCGGCGCGGTCAGTTCGGCCGTGATGCTCTACGGCATGTCATTACTGTATGGCCTCACCGGCACCCTCGATATTACCAGCACGGTGTTTGGCATCGAACTCGCCAAGAATGGCACGGTAGCCTTGGTAGCCCTGTTGCTAACAACCGCGGGTGTACTCTTCAAGCTCTCGGCAGTTCCTTTTCACATCTGGACACCCGATGCCTACGAAGCCGCCCCCATACCGGTAGCGGCCTTTTTCTCGATTGGCCCCAAAGCGGCAGCTCTACTGGTACTGATGCGCCTGCTAACGGCCCTACCCATTGGCGACGTGCAGACGCCCCTCGCCGTGGTGGCACTGGCGGGTATTCTGATCGGCAATTTGTCGGCCCTGCGCCAGACAGACGCCAAACGGCTACTCGCCTATTCAACTATTGCGCAGGCGGGTTTTCTGCTCGTTGGTGTTATTGCCATGAGCGAAGCGGGCTTTGAAGCGGCTATTTTCTACGCCGCAACGTACCTGTTCATTACACTGGCCGCGTTTTTTCTCATCGATGCGCTGGCGCCAGCGAACGCAGCCCAATCGGGCTCGTTTCGCATTGCCGACTTTGCCGGTCGCTATAAGGCCTCTCCCCTACTGGCCATTTGCCTGGTCGTGGTTGCGCTGGCGCTGACGGGCCTTCCGCCAACGGTTGGTTTCACGGCCAAGTTCCTGTCGTTTACGGCGCTGTTTGGCGCCTATCAGACTACGGGTAACCCCTGGTTGCTGTGGCTGTTTGGGCTGGGGCTGGCCAACGCCGTCATCTCGCTCTTTTATTATCTCAAAATCCCCTTCCTGCTGTTTTTCCGGCCGCCGGTAGCCAACGTACCTGGTGCCGACGTACCTGTGCGGCTCGTAGCGCTGCAATGGGTTGCCCTTGCCCTGATGATCCCGCCGGTTGTGCTGCTGTTTTTAAAACCAGACTGGCTGCTTCAGTTGATCGCTGCGTTATAATTTTTACCACCAAGCGATAAGAACACATCGTTTCAGGTTAGCTCCTCAGTGCTCTCTATGCCTCGGTGGTATCCTCTTTCTCTATGCTACACTATATCATCGAGACCCTTGGCTGGGTCGCCTCAATTCTGATTGTCGGTGCCTATTTTCTGAACATACAGGGACGTCTCGACGCGAAGGATCCGCGCTACGTATGGGCCAATCTGATTGGGGGATTGTTCTTCGTGGTCAATACCTGGTACCACGGGGCCTATCCATCGGCCCTGGTCAACATCGTGTGGGTGCTGATCGCTGTGTTTTCGCTCAGTGTGCGTGCGCGGCGCGGTGGTGACGCAGGTTCAGCAAGTGCGAAGTAACCAGGCCCGCTGAGGCAGCATAAGCAGCATATTCAAATACCGGGCTGACATCTTCCAGCAACAGACAAACGCCGAACAGCGACAGGAATGCCCATAGAGCGAACCGGATAGCGGGGGTTGTATGCTGGCGTGTGGCGAAATAAACGGCAACAATGTTCACGGCAATAAAGGCGTAATCGAGGCTGAGAAAGCTCGCCTGTAGCACACCATCTTTCCGCAGTAGGTTCGACGTAACGACCAGCGCGGGCGCAGCCAGGCAATGAATAATGCACAGGATAGAGCCGGTGATGCCGATATAGTCTGCTTTTCTATCTGCTACGTCTGCCTTCATACAATTAAGCTGCCGCTTGCTACTGCAAAGTTAAATAACCGGCGCTACTTATTGCAACATAGCTGCAAAGCAGCGCGCGTTTTCGTATAACTCGATTTTTTGCAATAAGGTTGCAAACTCTTTTGCAACAATGTTGCGATTATGTAATTTTGCAAAAACAACCGATCAGAATATGGCATCAACGTATGGAAACCGACTAGCCGGCCTTCTAGGGCTGCTGGTCGTGGGCGGCTTGCTGGTAGGCAGTTGCAAAAAGGGCACCGACCCGCTACCAGCCGATGAGAATGAACTCATCACCACGGTTAGCCTGCGCTTCACGCAGGGCAGCAACACGCAGACGTTCATCTATCAGGATAAAGATGGCGATGGCGGCGCGGCTCCGACCAAATTCGATAACATCACCCTAACGGCCAACCAGAGCTATACGATGACGGTCGATCTGGTTGATGAGAGTAAAACACCGGCTCAAAGCATTACCGACGAAATTCGGGAGAAGCAGGATGAGCACCTGTTTGTGTTTACCCCTACGCCAGCCTCGCTGCTCACATATACATACGGTGATAAAGACACGCGCAACTTCCCGATTGGCCTGACCGGTACTGTACAAACCGGAGCCGCCGGAACCGGTCAACTCAACGTGCGGCTGCGGCATCAGCCCCCCATCAACGGCACCCCCGTTAAGAATGGTACGGCTACCCCCGGCTCTGATGATGTGAACCTGAATTTCAACGTGACGGTACGGTAACTCGACCCCCCACTTACACACAAAGCCCCGCTGGACTCATTCCAGCGGGGCTTTCTTGTGGCTTTGTCATCACGACAAAAAGGTACTACCAGCGTCTGAATAACTGCTTAATAACCTTCATTCTGAACAATCGCCGGGTTCACGTCGATTTCGCGCTTGGGTATGGGGAATACCAGTTTGGGGGCATTCCACGCGAACGTACCTGTCGACAGACGCAGGCGCTTGATGTCGTGGATACGCAGACCCTCGAAGGCAAGCTCCCACCGACGCTCCTGCACGATTTGAGCTAATGTCAACGTACCTGTCAGCGGTGCCAGACCGGCACGCACCCGGATCAGGTTGACATCGGCCAGTGGTGAAGCACCTGTAGTCGAACCCAATTGCAGATTTGCCTCCGCCCGGATCAGGTACATCTCAGCCAGACGGATAACGGGAATATTCGCGCCAAAATCGGTGAATTTGCCGGTATAATATTGACTCGCGCCTCCCAAAGCACCCACATAGAGAAGTTCTGTGCGGCGGGCGTCTGTAGCAGCGTAGCTGTTCACAAACGTCGAGATAATCCGCACGTCACTGCGGCCAATGCGCGCACCGGATGGCGTCGGGATACTGGCATAAAACGTCGTCAAACCGTCGTTCGACGTACCTGCGTTATTCTGATCATTCTGTTGAATTTCGAAGATACTTTCCTGTGTATTCCGATTCCGAAAAATCGACGTCACGCTGGGATTGAGCCGATAGTTGCCCGACGTAATCACGCTATTGGCCGCAGCCAGCGCAGCCGCATAATTCCCCTGTTGCAGATATACCCGCGCTAAGAAGGCCAGCGCCGTGTAGCGATCGGCCCGTGTGCCATTATCGTCAGGAAGCAGGGAAGCCGCTTTAGTCAAGTCGTCGATGACCTGCGTATACGTTTGGGCTACGGTTGACCGGGGCGTCTGCGTACTGGCCTGATTGACATCGCTGCTTGGCGTCAGTACCAGCGGAATACCCAACTGCGTATTGCCCGAAGTAGCTCCCCAGGGCAAGGCGTAGTAACGAACCAATTCAAAGAACAGGATACCCCGGATGAAGCGAGCCTCTCCTTCAAACGTGCTCTTCTGATCCGCATCAGTTACAACGTTCAAAGCGTTCAGCACCCCGTTGACGTTGTTGATGGCACCATAAGCTGCAATCCAGGTACGTTGTGCTTCGGCATTGGCATTGGTATACGTCTTGTTTGCCACCTCTCGGTAACTGGCAAACGTACCCCGCCAGGAGACATATCCCTCAGATCCCTGTAGTTCAGATAACAGGTTGAAGTTAGTACCATAAAGCGCCCCGCCTCCCAGAATGCCGTACGAGCCGATAATAGCCGATTCAACCGCTTGCGCGTCGCTTAAGGCGGTGGCAGCGTCGATACTTTGCTGGGGTTGCAATTCCAGTTTATCCGTACAGGCCGACAGCGACAGCACCACCGCCAGACTGGCTAACATGAGTTTCTTTTTCATAAAATAAGTCTTCGTGATGAGTAACGGGGCTAAAAACCAATGTTAACGCCGAACGTGATCGTCCGCTGTTGAGGCGGCGTATAGAAGTCATGACCTATCGTTACGTTAGCCGACTGATTCGAGGTCGACGTGTACTGCGTATTCACTTCAGGGTCGTAGCCCGTGTACTTCGTGAACGTCAGCAGGTTCAGGCCCGACACATATACCCGCGCCGACTGCATGTACACTTTACGCAGCAGCGATTTGGGCAGTGTGTAGCCCAGCGTAGCCGTTTTCAGACGAACATACGTACCGTCCTGAATCCAGCGCGACGACGGACCGGCACCATTGCCCGCATACAATCGAGCCTGCGGCACCATCGTGATGTCGCCCGGGTTGCGCCAGCGGTTCAACTGGTCGACCGTCTGGTTGTCGTAATAGTCAGCGTTAACCGATTGGAAGAAGCCAGCGATGTTATACAGATCATTCCCGAACACACCCTGAAACAGGAAGCTCAGGTCGATTCCTTTATAGGTTAGTGTATTGGTTACACCCGCGATGAAATCCGGGTTGGGGTCGCCCAGCTTCGTATTGATGGCTATGCTATAGTCATTCGTTGGGCCATCCGGACCTTGGTACAGTGCATCGCCGTTAGCGGGATCAGCACCCAGGAATTTTTTTCCGTAGAAATAGCCCAGCGGTTCACCAACGGCTACCCGGCCCAGCAAACGTGCGCCCGGTTCAATCGGTTGCCCGTTGAGCTTCGTCACCTGGTTGCGGTTCATCGAGAAGTTGAGGTTGGTGGTCCAGCGAAGTGCCTTCACCGTATTCTGCGTCGTCAGTGAGAATTCGACCCCGCGGTTACGCAGGCTACCCACGTTTTCAAATACCGACGTAAAGCCGTTGATGCCCGGCAGCGGCCGGTTCAGCAGCAGATCGCGCGTGTCTTTGTTGTACAGGTCGATCTGTCCGTTGATGCGGTTCGACAAGAAGCCAAATTCGATACCGATGTCCAACTGAGCCGAGGTTTCCCAGCCGAGGTTGGGGTTAGCCAACTGCGTGGGCCGGATACCCGCCTGATCAGCGTAGAAAATGGCCGAATACAACCCGCGCGAGGCAAAGTTCGATACTTCCGAGTTACCCGTCAGCCCATAGCTGGCGCGCAGTTTCAGCAGGCTCAGCGTCTGGTTGTTTTTCAGGAAATCTTCTTCATTGATCAGCCAGCCCACTGAAGCCGCCGGGAAGAAACCGTAGCGATTGTTGGCGCCAAACCGGCTCGATCCATCATACCGGCCCGACAGGCTCAACAGGTACTTTTCGCGGAGGCGGTAGTTGATCCGGGCAATGTATGACTCGATGCTGAAACCCGTTTCGGTTGAGCTACCACCCACGATACGGGCGGCACTGGCAATCTTCTTGAACTGATCGTTCGGAAAGCCACGGCCCTGGGCGCTGGCATCCTGAATGTTCTGCTCCTGGTAGACGAAACCGGCCAGGGCGTCGATGGCGTGCGGCCCAAAGTTAGCCTGGTAATTCAGCGTGTTGTTGGTCGTCCAGTTGATGCTACGGATGTTGTTCTGGTAGCCATAACCCGTGGGCGATCCGCTCTCGGTGCGGCGCGTGCGGTAAATCTCTTCCTGCTGGTTGAGCAGGTCATAACCAAACTCGCTCCGGAAACTCAGCCCCTTGGCAATTCGCAACGTACCGTTGATGTTACCGAATGAGCGGTACGAGATCGACCGGTTAAAGGCATCGGTCGTCTCGATCAGCGCATTGTAGTAGAGCGTCTGGTTGTTGAGCAGGCCCGATTGCGGATCATAAATGGGTTGCAACGGCGGAATAGCATTCAACTGCACCGGGTTGGCAAAGTCGTTGTCATCCGGCGTCTTGTTGTTGATAGTCCGGGCAATCGAGAATTTAGCCCCAAAGCTCAGTCGGTCGCTAACCGTGTGGTTAAGGTTCAGCAGCAGGTTATTGCGGCTGAAATCGTTGGCTTTGATAATACCAAACTGCCGGTTGGTTGAGCCACTAAGGTAAAACTGCGTTTTGTCAGTACCTCCGTTTACGTTAAAGTTGAGCTGATTGATCGTGCCCTGGCGAAAAGCCGCTTCCGACCATTTTTCGTCGTATCCCGAATTGATGTCAATGCCATAGCCGGGGAAGCCATCAATCTGATCATCAATGGCGATGCCCGAGTTCGTAATTGCTTCCGAAAACAGCTCAATGTACTGAGCGCTGTTCAGAAACTTCCGCAGCCGGGTCGGGTTGCTGAAGCCTGTGTAGTAGCCAATGTTCACGTTGGTCCGGCCGGCGCGGCCTTTTTTGGTCGTCACCAGCACAACACCGTTTGACGCCCGTGAGCCGTAGATGGCCGAGGCCGAGGCATCTTTCAACACGTCGATACTTTCGATATCGTTCGGGTCAATGTCCGCCAACGGGCTATAGGGCTCCGTCGTCGTCGTCCCGATGTCCTGCGACGTTACGGGGATACCGTCGATCACGTAGAGCGGTTCGTTGCCTGCCGAAATAGAGGCCGCACCACGTACCCGGATCTGCAAACCCGAACCGAGCTTACCGCTCGCTTGCGTCGCTTGCACCCCTGCCAAACGCCCCTGAATGGCCTGCTCGAAGCTTTGCACAGGCAGGTTGGCAATTTCAGCGGCTTTCACCGATACCGCCGAGCCGGTCACGTCGCGGCGTTGCTGCGTACCATACCCCACAATGACCACTTCGTTGAGCGAGCGATTATCGTTGGACAGCGTTACGTTGATAACCGACTGGTTACCCACGTTGACTTCCTGGCTGGTTAAGCCTACGAAGCTGAACACAATGACATTGGCATTGGGCGGTAACACCAGTGAGTAGTTACCGTCAGCATCTGACTGAGCGCCCCGCGTTGTTCCTTTTACCTGAATCGACGCACCGGGTACGGGCGTGTTATCATCGGCAGAGGTTACCCTACCCGTAATGCGCCGTTCTTGCGCGAACACGGAAGAAGCAACAAAGGCCCACAATGTTACTGTTAACAGTAGGATGTTCTTCATATGGTCGTTTTTAGTTTGACTTTATTTTGCATTATCCGCAAATTAACATAGCGCTCTGCTACGATTACCCCAACTTATTAAAAAGTTATAAATAATATAAGTTAATCGCAAAAGTCCAGTAGATAAGTATGCTTTCCAGATAATAAGATCCGATCACCCCTATCGCATTAATTTAGTGAACTGGCACAGTCCGGCGTCGGGCCGGTCGTTACCTTTACAGATATACCCAACGCTTCCTCATTTTATGGCTCAACCCACCACTACAGACCGCCGACCCACCCCGCCCCGCCAGAATACGCGTCGGCAGGAGCGCCCCGAAAAAGGCCGGCGCGAGAAAGAGGCGGCCCCCAGCCGAAACTGGTCGTTACCCTTCGAGCGGGTCCGGGCTGATGAACGGACGAACCTTACCGTAGGCGTGCTGCTGATGCTGCTGGCCGTTGGGTTGTTGGTCGCTTTTGTATCGTATCTGTTCAGCGGTCCCGCCGATCAGAGCCTGATCGGCACCGACGAATCGGTAAAAGAAGCGGGAAAAGACGTACAAAACTGGGTTGGGTTGTTGGGTGCCCACATCGCCTATGTATTCATGTTCCGCTGGTTTGGCCTGGGTGCGATGTGCCTGCCGGTCATTGTCTTTCTGGCGGGGCTAAAACTCACCTCGGGTCGCGAGCCGCTGCCGCTGGCCCGCACGACGCAGTTTTTGCTTTTTCTGGCCGTCTGGACGAGTCTGCTGCTGGGCTATGTAGTGATGGCCACCGATGCGGTTAGCGCGGGCAGTGTCTGGTGCGGGGGCATCGGCTACGAAATCAACCGGTTACTGTATGGCCTGCTGGGCTTCGGCAGTATCGTTCTCATTGGCTTTTTAGGATTCGCCTTCATCGTTTTCTTCTTCAACGTTACCCAACTTTCTCTGTGGCAACGTACCCAGCCTGCTGATGGACCTTCTGAGCCGCGTGGGTATGGCGATGCCACCGATACGTATGAGGAGGCAGGCAACGTACCCAGCGAGTTGCTGCCCGACGACGATTTTGCTCAGGCCGACGTACCCGAACCCGACTACGTGGCGCCCAGCCCTACGGCCCTCGTGGATGTGCCACCCGGCCCGTATACGCCGTCGTTGCCACTCACGGTGAATACCTACGACACGGAACTGGACGTATCCACGCCTCTCGACACCCAGAGCAGCCGCCCGAAAACACCCGTCGACCTGGCTGGGCTGGTGCTGACCGTGGAAGATGGCACGCCGCTGGCCGATACCGAACAACCTGCTCTGGTGCCGCCGGTACAAACACCGGGTTTCGAGCCCGATATGTACGACGCCGGCGATCTGGTCGCCCAGCATGGCCTGTACGACCCCACGCTCGATCTGCCACAATACCAATACCCTACGGTCGATCTGCTTACCAATTACCCCGAAAACCAGAAAGCGCAGGTGTCGGCCGATGAACTGGAAGCCAACAAAGACCGTATCGTCGACACGTTGGGTAAGTTCAACATCGGCATCCAGCGCATTCACGCGACCATCGGGCCCACGGTCACACTGTACGAAATTGTACCCGCCGACGGGGTGCGTATCTCGAAGATCAAAAGCCTGGAAGACGACATTGCCCTGAATCTGGCCGCGCTGGGTATCCGGATCATCGCCCCCATGCCGGGCAAAGGCACGATCGGGATTGAGGTACCCAACAAGAACCGCGAGATGGTGTCGATGCGGTCGATGATCGTCAGCGAGAAATTTCAGAAAGCCAACATGGATTTGCCGGTGGTGCTGGGCAAGACCATTTCCAACGAAATTCTGGCGGTCGATCTGGCTAAAATGCCTCACCTGCTCATGGCCGGCGCTACTGGACAAGGCAAATCGGTGGGCTTGAACGTGCTACTGACCAGCCTGCTTTACAAGAAACACCCCGCGCAGCTGAAGTTTGTACTGGTCGATCCCAAAAAGGTAGAGTTGACCCTGTTCAACAAAATTGAGCGGCACTTCCTGGCCAAGCTACCCGACGCCGAGGAAGCGATCATCACCGATACAAAGAAGGTGGTAAATACGCTGAATTCGCTCTGTATCGAGATGGACAACCGCTACGACCTGCTGAAAGATGCGGGCGTTCGGAACATCAAGGAATACAACGCCAAATTCACCAACCGCAAGCTGAACCCCGAACGGGGCCACCGCTACCTACCCTATATCGTTCTGATCATCGACGAACTGGCCGATCTGATGATGACCGCCGGTAAGGAAGTCGAGCAGCCGATTGCCCGCCTGGCGCAGTTGGCACGGGCCATCGGTATTCACCTTGTAGTAGCCACGCAGCGCCCTTCGGTTAACGTGATCACGGGTTTGATCAAAGCCAACTTCCCGGCGCGGCTGTCGTTTAAGGTAACGTCTAAAATCGACTCACGTACCATTCTGGATGCGGGTGGCGCCGAGCAGTTGGTGGGTATGGGCGATATGCTGCTCTCGTCAAACTCCGACATTATCCGGCTGCAATGCCCCTTCGTCGATACCAACGAAATCGAAGAAATCTGTGAATTTGTGGGGGCGCAACGCGGCTACGACGACGCCTATGTGCTTCCCGAATTCTATGGCGATGACGCCAATACGCAGGCAGAAGACAAGGATGTAGACCTGACCAACCGCGACCCGATGTTTGACGAAGCCGCTCGCCTGATCGTGACGCATCAGCAGGGGAGTACGTCGCTGATTCAACGGCGGCTTAAACTGGGCTATAACCGCGCCGGTCGCCTGATCGACCAATTGGAAAAAGCGGGTATTGTGGGGCCGTTCGAAGGGAGCAAGGCCCGTGATGTGCTTGTGCACGACGCAGCTCATCTGGAGGAAGTTCTCAAAGCGCTCGGCTAACCCGACGCATCCCCCCGACTGGGCAGAAGTGGCTCAGTCGGGGCTACAGAGCGTCTTGCCCTCTACAATAATGGTAGCCAGCTGTTCCACAGTGGCAGGTTTGGTCATAAACGCGCAGGCGCCTAACGCATAGCTTCGTTCGCGATCGTCGGCCGTACTCGACGTTGTCAGGATAGCGACCGGAACGCGTTTCCACTCCGGGTGCGCCTTTAAGGCAGTTAACGTCTCGAAGCCCGTCAGGCGAGGCATGTTCAAATCCAGAATAATCAAGTTGGGTAAGGCATCGTTGGGGTGTTCGTTGAGATGGTCAATAAGTGCCTGTCCATCGCAAAAACTGGTCAACGCCCACGCGGGGAAATGCTTGGTGAATGTCAGTTGAGCCAGATAGATATCGTCGTCATCATCGTCTACCAAAAAAATTGTCGACTGTGTCATTGAAGTGTGAAGCCGGTTCCTGAAAGAGGTCTGTTTTCGCAGCTAGTTTACTAGACACCACCCCGTTAAGTAGTTTATGAGGTGGTACAATGATCAAATATACGTCTATAAGCCCTAGAAACCTGTAACAACACGTTTGTTGGACCTATCAATTAGGCTCAGGCGCTTAAACTTTTTGAGGGGTAAACTCATCTAAGCTCAAAGCCGTTAACCAATTTAGCATCTGTTAAACGACAACCGTTATACGTTAGGTTCTGAATAGCCAGCAGTTTCGTGTACGCTGTTTCCCATTCAGCTAACGGCCCCATCCAACAATACCCAAATCAGAATGAAGAAACTACTGAGTGCCGGTCTTTTACTGCTTCTGTCACTTTCATCCCTCATGGCTCAAAAAGACAAACGAGCCGAAGCCGTTCTAGACGCTATGAGTGCCCGGTACAAAGCCCTGAACAGCTACCAGGCCACGTTTAGCTATGCGGCGGGTAGCGAAGCCTATAAAGGAGACATTTCGGTGAAAGGGCGCATGTTCCGGCTCAAAACGGCGGGGCAGGAAGTATTCACCGACGGCAAGGTGATGTCGACCTACGTGAAAGAAGCCAACGAAGTCAACGTGCAGGACTACGACGCCAGCGCATCGGGCGATTTCAACCCGACCAAGATTTACTCGATGTACAAGAAAGGCTTCAACTATACGTACCTGCGCGAGCAGAAAGTGGGTGGCCGCACCATGGATGTGGTCGAACTGAAGCCCGAGAAAAAGAATACGCAGATCACCTCCGTGCAGATCAGCGTCGACCGCGCCGACAAGTCGGTACGGAGTTGGCTGCTTACGGACAAAAACGGTAAGAAAACGAGCTACACCATCAGCAAGTTTGTACCAAACCCTAACCTGCCCGACAGCTACTTTGTGTTCGACAAGAGCAAATACCCGGGTGTAGAAGTGGTCGATCTGCGCTAGTTCTTTCCGGAAACAAATGGCCCTTGCCAACGCAGGGCGGCTTATTGGCTTAGCAGCAGACGAATCTGTTGCTAAGCCAATAAGCCGCCCTGTTTGTTTTGTGGGCTGGCCGACGGTAGCGCGCCTCGCAAAATCGCACTAACTTACCCGCTGCTTTTGCTCGCTCTCCTATGCCCCCCATCCAGACCGAATTCCCGGCGGGTCGTTTGTTATCCGTCGATGCCTATCGGGGTTTTGTGATGCTCCTGATGATGGGCGAAGTGCTGCATTTCGACCGGCTGCACGACGCTTTCCCCGACAGCTCTTTCTGGTCGTTGCTGGCCTGGCATCAGAGCCACGTCGATTGGGCGGGCTGCTCGCTGCACGACCTTATCCAGCCTTCCTTCTCGTTTCTGGTGGGTGTAGCACTCCCCTATTCTATCGCCAGCCGGCAATTAAAGGGGCAATCGGCAGGCGTTCAGTTTGGCCATGCCCTCCGGCGGTCGCTCATCCTCATTCTGCTGGGTATCTTCCTGCGTTCCACCCACGCCGAGCAGACCTACTTCACCTTCGAAGATACCCTGACGCAAATTGGACTGGGTTATCCCGTTCTATTTCTGCTTGGGTACGTTCGGCCACGGGGCCAATGGCTCGCGCTGGGTCTGATCCTGGTCGGCTACTGGCTGCTGTTTATTGGCTACCCCACGCCCGGACCCGCCTTTTCGTACCCCGCTGTGGGCGTCCCGGCCGACTGGCCCCATCAGTACACCGGATTGATGGCTCATTTCAACAAAAACAGCAACGTAGCCTGGGCATTCGATACCTGGTTTCTGAATCTGTTCCCACGCGCAAAGCCATTTCTGTTCAACGGCGGTGGCTACGCCATCCTAAGTTTCATTCCGACGCTGGGTACTATGGTACTGGGGCTGATAGCCGGTCAGTGGCTGCGGCTGGGCCTCTCCCCAACCGATTTACTCCGCCGACTCGTATTGGCGGGGCTCATTGGGCTGGCTTCAGGTACGTTGTTCGAACTGCTGGGTATCTGCCCCGTTGTCAAACGCATCTGGACACCGGCCTGGGTGCTGTTCAGCGGGGGCTGGTGCTTCCTGTTGCTGGCCTTCTTTTATAGCGTCGTCGATGTCTGGAAAAAACAGCGCTGGGCCTTTCCGCTCGTGGTCATTGGTATGAATTCAATTGCCATCTATTGCCTGGTACACCTGATCGAAGGCTTCATCATCAACTCGTTCTATACTCATCTGGGGCACAGGCCTTTTCAGGTGCTTGGCATAGCGTATGAACCCCTGCTGGTTGGGCTCACGACCTTGCTGGTTTACTGGCTCCTGCTGCTCTGGATGTACCGCCGGAAGCTATTCATTCGTATCTGATCGGTAGCGGGCTAGTAGTTGCACCCAGGCAACGTACCCAGCGCTGTTGTGTAGCTGTCGTTCAGTAGACCGCCTGCCCAGATAGCTTATCGACATACATACAACCTTTTTATGCGCCAATTCTCGCTACTTTTCGCCTGCTGCCTTTTCACCACCCTTTGCTTCGGACAAGCCCGGCCCAAGGCTGATCAATGGATCGAACTGTTCAATGGCAAAGACCTGAACGACTGGGCCGTCAAGATTACAGGCCACCCACTCAACGATAATTACGGCAACACCTTCCGGGTTCAGGACGGAAAAATGACGGTCAACTACGACCAGTATAAGGCCTTCGACGAACAGTATGGCCACATTTTCTATAAAAAACGCCCGTTTTCGGCTTATCTGCTGGTGGTCGAATACCGGTTCGTAGGTAACCAGGTAGCGGGCGGGCCAGGCTGGGCCACGCGCAACAGCGGGGCTATGCTGCACGGGCAGGCCCCCGAAACGATGGGCCTTAAGCAGGACTTCCCGATGTCGCTGGAAATGCAATTGTTGGGCGGCGATGGGCAGCGCGAGCGGCACACGGCCAACCTCTGCACGCCCGGCACCAACGTGGTTTATCAGGGCAAGCTCTTTACGCCCCACTGTGTCGATTCACGGTCTAAAACCTATCACGGCGATCAGTGGGTGCACGCCGAAGCGCTTGTGTTGGGCGATTCGCTGGTACACCACATTGTGGAAGGCGATACCGTACTCACCTTCAGCAAACCACAACTTGGCGGCGGCAACGTACAGGGACATGACCCCGCGCTGAAGAAAGACGGACAACCCCTCCGCGAAGGCTACATTTCGCTGCAAAGCGAGAGCCACCCTGTAGAATTCCGGCGCGTTGCTGTGTTTGATCTGGCCCCATACATGAACAAACCCACCGAGCTCACAGCGGTGTTGCGGCGGCTACGTACCCGGAAATAGCGCCCTACAGGCTGTCGTCTGGCGCGGGTAGCAGCGCGGCCAGCTTTTTGGGGGCCACGTGCCGATAGGCCGCGCGCAACGCATCAAGTAAGGTTTCTTCGGCCACGTGTTGCAGGTTGATCAGCGTCCATCCCTGTTTGCCCCACTTGTTAGGCACCGGGTAAATGACGGTTCGGTCGAAGGCACAGAACATATCCTGATCCGTTTCCGACAGCTTGACACAAATCCGGTTTTCTTTGCGGTTCAGCGTCGCCATTACTTTTCCGCCTATGCGAAACGACGGTTTGTCGAAATGGGGCTGTTCGGTGATTTCGGGCAGTGAGCGGGCCAATTGATGGCACGTTTCCAGTTCGACCATGAAGCAACGAGTTTGTTTGGAATAGCCTAAACTAGGCTGCCGACGGAACGTACCCACCAAATAACGGATAAACGGTTGCACCGAACCGATACACGTGTACCTTGTCGTAGAACAACAAATCGGCGCAGACCAATGGCTATGCAACCAATTCCAACGTTATATGACTGGGCGGGCGGCACCGAAAAGCTGGAACAGCTGACTACGCTTTTCTACAGCAAAGTACACCAGGATGCGCTGCTGGAGCCGGTTTTTCGACACATGTCGCCCGAACACGCGCAGCACGTCGCTCATTTTATCGGTGAAGTATTCGGCGGACCACCACGCTATACGCACGACGACCAAGGTAGCCATGCCAACATGGTCGCTCATCATATTGGCAAACACCTCACCGAGGGCATGCGTAAGCGCTGGATGCAACTCCTGCTCGAGAGCGCCGATGAACTGGGCCTACCCAGCGACCCCGAGTTTCGGTCGGCACTGGTTGGTTACCTGGAGTGGGGCAGCCGGATAGCCGTGCTCAACTCAACGGCCACCGAAAACCCCATCCAGCCAAACGAGCCTATGCCTCGCTGGGGATGGGGCGTTCCGGGCGGGCCGTATCAACCCTAGTAGTGTGCCGCCAGCTTATTGCCGACGCTGTGCCAACAGGTTCTGCAGGCTAACCCACTGGATACCCGTGTAGCGATCGTTGTCGAGCGACTCGTGCTGTACGCTGAACATGCTCTGCATATACTGGCTTTGCTGCCAGCGCGGGAATACCTCCTGCTCACCTTCAGGGTGGGCTGCTCGTTCCCGTTTGTTGTAAGCCGCCAGTTCGTCGAGCGATCCTAACCGCACCAGCGCGAATGGCTCGCCCAGCGCCGCCTCTGCGACCGCCGCCAGCTCGTTGGGGCTGATTTGAAAATCGGCAATGCGTAGGATACGGGACGTCGATTCGTCGAGGGCGGCCGCAGCGGTATAGGCGGCGGTGCTATCCATCGTCGTAAAATCAATGCGCCAGTCAGGGTTTTCCCAAAAGCCGACCTGCTTTTTCTTAAAATCAAGCAGCGGCATGCCGTAGAGCAGCAGATCCGCAAAGGCCCCGTTCAGAATAGAGGTGGTTGCAATGGCCTTCGTGTCGACCTGTCGCATGAATTCGCGCCGAAGGTCGAAGTTGCGGTTTTCACCGTCGGGCTGTTGGGTAAAATCGCTTGAAAAATCGGAAGCGATGAAACGCGGCACACCCGCCGCCACCGCCGCATCAACCAGTTGCAATTGTGTATCCAGAATCACATCGCGCAGTCCCTGTAGGGCCGATACTACACAATCGACGCCCTCGCAGGCCTTCGTCAGCTGCGCCTCGTCCGACAAGTCGGCTTCGGCGATCTGCACGCCCTGCTGCGTCAATTCAGCTACTTTTTTGGCGTCGGAGCTGTGCCGGACCAGCGCCCGCACGTCGGCGCCCCGTTTGCGCAGTTCCCGAACGATTCGTCCGCCCAGATTACCGGTTGCCCCGGCCACTAAAATTGTCGTTGCCATATGATTAGTTAGCATTCGTTGTTGAGTATTGATTTACTATGTGTGGCGATCAATCGGCCACAAAGGTCGCGGGGACTGGTCATCGGCGGGTGCAAATTTCTGCTGAGTTCTTACGAATTCCTGCTGATTAGCCTTACGCCCCACCACGCTGGAAGGCCCGCGGACTTACGCCCATAACCCGCTTGAACGCGGCCGAAAAGTGAGCTGGCGTGGCAAAGCCCAGCGCCTCGCTGATATCGGCTATGGCTGCCTGATCGGCCCGCAACCGCTGACAGGCTAGCCTGATTTTCCAGCCGATTACGTACTGGTACGGCGATACACCCGTTGTGTGCTTGAAGAGCCGGGCAAAATGGAAAACGCTGAGGTTAGCCAGGCTGGCCATGGTTTCCACCGTTATCACCTTGTCGGCATGGGTTTCCAGGTACGTATCGATTCGGGCCAGTACCGAAGACGCCAGCCGGGATACATGTGGAAGTCGCCGCTCGTAGCTGGCGTAGTGTTCGATCAGGTGATAGCAAAGCGTGTTGGTCAGCGATTCGATATACAGCAGGCCCAGCGCGTGTTGGGTACCCACTGCCTGTAACAACTGCCGCCCCAGCTGGCCCAGCAACGCATCGTCGAACTGAAACTGGAACGGCAGCTTCATATACGCCAGATCAAGGCTTTGCCGGGCCATGGTTTCCAGATGCTCATTGTCGATAAAAAGATGAATCGTGTCGGCGGGTTTGTTCCAGGAAACCGCGCCGTATTCCCCACCCGGATAGAGCCCCAACGTACCTGGCCGAAACAATTCCCGATGAATCCGGCTGCCTTGCCGTTGCTGCACCAGCATCGGAGACTCACTCTGGTAAAGCAGCAACAAGTGCTGTTCGTGAACATGCGCGGGCAGTTCCATCGCAGCCGACAGGTGATGCTCCAGCCTGACGCCCCGCCAGGCCAGGCTTTCACTGGTTGCTAACGCGGGGCGGGGATACAGTTCGGATACGTATTTCATCGGGCTGAGACAGTGACGCGAAAGGCAGTCAGTGTATCAACCGTTTTCGCCGATATTGGTTACTCGATTAGCAAGCTAGGCTGGGCTGCAAAGTGCAGCCATGCGCTGGTTGTTGGCCTTATGGTGCAGAAAGCCGGGGCTATTCGTTGCTAACGGCTAAACAATCTGGCCAATCAGCGCTTGTCAGGTAGGTAATTGATTAAAGCACTCATAGAAATGAAACATTGGTTAATCACCGGTGCCTCGCGGGGCTTCGGGAAAATCTGGGCGGAAGCGGCTCTCAAACGGGGTGATAAGGTAGCGGCTACAGCCCGCAACACCGATGACCTGTCTGAACTGGTAGCGACGTATGGCGACGCCATCCTGCCCATTCAACTGGACGTTACAGACCGGCAGGCCAACATCGACGCGGTACAGCAGGCGCATCAGGCTTTTGGCCAACTCGATCTCCTGGTCAGCAACGCGGGGTATGGTCATTTTGGCGCGATCGAAGAAGTAACCGAAGCCGAGGCCCGACAGCAGCTTGAGACCAACCTGTTTGGGTCGCTCTGGCTTATTCAGGCGGCTCTGCCCATCATGCGCGAACAAGGCAGCGGGCACATCATTCAGGTGTCGAGCGTGGGCGGGGTGGCGGCGTTTGCCTCACTCGGTATGTACCACGCATCGAAATGGGGGATCGAAGCCATCTGCGAGTCGCTCTCACAGGAAGTAGCCGACTTCGGTATCAACGTAACGCTGATCGAGCCGGGCGGTTTCGACACCGACTGGCGGGGCGATTCGGCCAAACGCAGCCAGCCCATTGCCGCCTATGACCCCATTCGGGAGAAGCGGGCGCAGATGATGAAGAACACCCCTCAGGGTAACCCCGAGGCCACCGCGGCGGCCCTGATGAAAGTTGTCGATGCCGAAAAGCCGCCCCTTCGGATTTTCTTCGGGTCGATGCCCCTCAAAATCGTGGAGCCGACGTACCAGAAACGGCTGGACATCTGGCGGGAGTGGAACTCCGTTTCGGAAGAAGCGCAGGGGTAAAAAAGATTGGAGCCGCAGGAAGTCGTTGTCCTGCGGCTTTTGATTCGTATATGCTGTCAACAGCCAATCAGGCAGGCGGATTCATCCGGTCGAAGGCAGCGCGCAGGCCGTCGGGGGTAGCGTTGGCCATCGCCTCGCTGAAGCCGTAGGTCAGTTCGGTTTTGCCCTGTTTCAACTGCTCGAATACGGCGTCGATAAACCCGCTCACGGGCGGCGCCTGATCGTGCAGCCCTTTACCACCCAGATCGGTATTCAGCGCGGGCGGAATCAGCTCGATGACGTCGATGCCTTTGGGTGCCAGCAGGTACCGCAACGATAGGGTAAACGAGTGAAAAAAAGCCTTGGTGGCCGAATAAACCGGCACCTTCGACAGCGGCACAAAGGCTAGCCCCGACGTTACATTCATCACGGTCTTCAGTGTCGGCAGGTTGGCAAACAGCGACGTCAGGTGCAGCGGGGCTTCGATGTTCACCGCGATTTCTTCCTTCGCCCGCTCATAAAACGCCTCGTCAGTAACCGACATCCACTGCTGGATCCCCGCGTTGTTGACCAGCACGTTCAGGTCGGCATGTTCGGCACGCACCCAGTCGTAGAGCGCCTCCCGGTCGGCGGCCTGCGCCAGATCACAAACCCGCGTGATGACCGAGGGGAACCGGGCCGAGACGTCGTTCAGCATCGTTTCGCGGCGGCCACAGATAATGACCGTGTTGTTTTCCTGAATGAATCGTTCGGTCAGGCCCAGGCCGATGCCAGACGCACCACCCGTAATCAGGATTTTGTTGTTCGACAGATTCATGCGATTGCATTGTTCGACACGTTTGTGCCTTTTTCCGATAAGCAAATAACCGCCTCCAATGGCCGATAGCAAACGCTTCATCAAAACTTCACACACAACATTGCCACGGACCCGCTATCTTCATTAGTCAGTCACCTATATGGGTATGTCTTCCCGGTCGTTTCACCACCTGTTTCGGTTCATTTGCTGGTTGGCTATCACCGGGGCTGGTGGCAGCGCCGTTTGGGGGCAATCCAGGCGTTCGCTCCAACCCGACTCGACGTTCAGGCAGTTGAAATCAGCCCTGAACCGGGCTGTCGAGCAGCAGGATCTGCCTACCGAAAACACGCTTCGGCAGCAAATTGGCCTTCTTTTCTACCATCAAGGTAACTATACCCAGGCGATTGACTACCTGCTTCAGGCGCAGAAAGGCTACCGGGCCGTAGGCGCGGGTGATGACCTGGCCAATAACCTGAACGAATTAGGAACCGTCTATTACTATAACCGGCAGAGCGCCCTCGCCCGAAAGCAGTTTGACGAGGCATTGGCCATTTACCGCCGCACGGGCAACCGGTCTGGCATTGCCCGGACGTACGGCCACATCGGCCACCTGCTCGAGAAAGAGCAGAACTTCGCGCAGGCATTCGCCTACCAAAAACGCGCCCTCGCGCAGTACCAGACCACACAGGACGAAGCCGGGCTGGGCAAAATTTATGAGAACATCGGGAGCATTTTTGAGGATCAGGCCCGGTACGACTCCGCGCGGTACTATTACCAGCACGCCCTGTTGCTGAGCCAGAAGAGTGGCCGCACGGTTGATCAGCTCGAAATCATTAATAACCTGGGCGACCTCTACCGCAAAACAGGCCAGTATGATTCGGCACTGACCTACTACCGACAGGTGATGGCTACCGCCCAACGGACGCAGGAGACTTACCAGCTCAACGGCGTTTACCGCGATCTGGGCAAAACCTATCAGCTACTAAACCGCCACGACAGCGCCTATGCTTATTTTGAGCGGAGCCACGACCTCACCGACGAACTGTATGCGGTAGGCAACAACCAGCAAATAGCCCTTTTACAAACCCTGTTCGACGTTGAGCAGAAAGACAACGAGATTGCCCGACTCAGCACCGAAAAGCGCATGAACACGATTTTGTCGCTAACCGCCGGGCTGGTCTTGCTCCTGCTGGGTGGCCTGGCGGCGGTCATTATTAGTCGGCAACGGCTTAAGATTCGAAATGAACGCGCCCTTAACGAACAGAACCGGCAGATCTTCGACACCCAGCGCGCACTGATGGAGGCCGAAATGACCAACCAACAGCTTGCCGAAGAGAACCTCCGCTACCAGCTCGCCCTTCAGGGCAAAGAACTGTCTTCGCATACCCTCCACCTGATTCAGAAAAATCAGGTGCTCGAAGAACTCAAAAATGACCTGACGACCCTTCTCAACGACGACAAGCGCGATCAACGAAAGCAACTGAAGCAATTGGTTCAGAAGATTGGCCAGAGTTTTAGCACCGACAAAAACTGGGACGACTTCCGCGCGACGTTCGATCAGGTACACCCTCATTTCTTTACCGAACTGACCCGCCAGTTTCCCGAGCTAACGCCAACCGACCTGCGCCTCATTGCCCTGCTCAAGATGAATCTACCCTCGGGCGAGATGGCTGCTATGCTGGGCATCTCACCCGACAGCCTGCGCGTAGCCCGGTACCGGCTCCGCAAAAAGTTAGGTCTTCCCGAAGGCGAATCGCTCACCACGTACCTGCTCCGGTATGCGGCCCAGCCCACCGGTACACCGGCGGCTTCATCCTGAGGCAACAGTACGATAACAATAAGATAATGGCAGCGTATTTATGGATAAAACCCTTGACTGTCAGTAATTTAAATTACGAAAAACAGTAGTGTTGCTCTGCTGTTAACGGCGCGAGTGTCGTTGTTGCTTTCTTGCTTACGGTTGTTAGTTGCCTGGCTGACGACGGGCCATACACCTTTGTGCCGTCAATCGCTGGCGGCACTGCTGGCAACCGTCATGAGATTATCTTCTTTCGTATGGCTCGTTTTTTTACTGCTTCCACTCGCCGGTTGGTCGGGTAGTATTCAGGGGAAAATACGCGATGCGGTCACGGGCGAACAGGTCATCGGCGCCAACCTGGTTCTGGAAAACACGAAGTATCGCGGGGTATCGGGTCTTGATGGCACCTACGCCCTGCGTAACGTACCTGCGGGCACCTACCGCCTCCGGATCAGCTACCTCACTTACAAAACGATTGTCAGAGACCTGACCGTCGGCGCCGAAGCGGCCGTCACGCTCGATATTGCCCTAGAGTCGGCCGAGCAGAACCTGACGGAGGTGACTGTTACGGCCAAACGCGATGGCAGTACCGACCGGAGCGCCCGCGACCTCGAACGCAACGCCCTCCAGGTTACCAACATCGTGTCGGGGCGCAGCATCGAACTCTCACCCGATCTCACCGTAGCCAACGTCATTCAGCGCGTGTCGGGCATTTCCATCGAACGCAATTCCAACGGCGACGGGCAATATGCCATTCTGCGGGGAATGGACAAACGCTACAACTACACATTGGTGAACGGCGTTAAGATCCCCAGTCCCGACAACCGATACCGCTACGTACCGCTCGACATTTTCCCGGCCGAATTGCTCGACCGGCTGGAGGTGTACAAGGCACTGCTCCCCAGCCAGGAAGGCGACGCCATCGGCGGGGCGATCAACATGGTGATGCGCGATGCTCCCAACCAGCGAACGGTGCAGGCCAATCTGGCAACGGGTTATACCAGTCTCTTCGTCGACCGGCCTTTCACAAGTTTCGATACCCGCGCCATCAGCGCACAGTCGCCCTATGAGCGCCTCGGTAACCAGTACAGCGCCACCGCGTCCGACTTTAACGCGGCACCCAGCACCTACACCAATCGCCAGCCGATGCCCAATGTACTGGGTGGCTTCGCCGTTGGCGACCGCTTCCTGAATCGGCGGCTGGGCATTATGCTGGCGGGCAGTTTCCAGCAGACATACCGGGGCAGCAGCAGCCTGTTTTTTAACGGCGACGTGGTCGACACGTTACGCGGCGTAGTGCTGAGCCAGCAGGCCGAACGTCTTTACTCGGAACGCCAGACGCGCTATGGCTTGCACAGCAAGGTTGATTTCCGGCTATCGGATCGGCATAAATTTCAGTGGTACAATGCGTTCATCAGCCTGACCAACGCGCAGATCCGCGACACCAAACAAACGCAGTTGGGTATCGGTGGCTACAGCGCCGAATTGGGCAATGCGTCGCTGTCCTTCGCCACCCGTTCCCGCCTTACCCAACAGCAGATCACCACGAGTACGCTTCAGGGAACACACACCCTGGCCGACGCCCTGAGCCTGACCTGGTCGGGTGTTTACTCACGGGCCACCAACAACGTACCTGACCAGACGAATATCCCGTTGTTGGGTATTCGGAAGGCCTTTGTCGAAACCCGCACGACGGTAAGCGATGGCTACCGGCGCTGGGAGCACAACACCGATCAGGATCTGGCCGCGTACCTGAATCTGACCTACCGACGGGCCATAGCGGGGTTGCCTATCGAGTGGATGGTGGGTGGTCTGTACCGCGACAAACAACGGACCAATTTCTACAACAACTACCAGTTGCGCCCGACCAATGCGCTGGCCCTGTTTGGCACCGACTTCACCGACTATAATCAGATCCGCTGGACGGTGCAGAACCCGCTGGGTTCGGTGGCATCGGCGCTGAACTACGACGCCACCGAGCAGACATCGGCCGGGTACGTTCAGTTTCGCACCCTCGACCGCCCGCTGGAAGCTGTGGGCGGGGTACGTGTCGAGCACACCAGCCAGGGATACGCCATGAAATTCCCGATTGGTGAAGACTTCCCAACAGGTAGCCAGCGCTACACCGATCTGCTACCCAGCCTGCACCTGCGCTATCGGCCTACCGATGGCCGCACCAACTGGCGGGCTTCCTACTTCCGGTCGTTGAACCGGCCGGGCTTCTTCGAGATTGTGCCTTATCGCATCGTCAACGAGGAGTATCAGGAACGTGGCAACCCCAATTTGCAACGGGCCATCGCCGACAATATCGACCTGCGCTACGAGCACTTCCCGCGCCCGCTGGAGCAGTTTATGGTTGGTCTGTTTTACAAGCGTATTCAGAACCCGATCGAATACACCCTGCAAAAAGACGCCATTCGCGGGCAGGACCTATACTACACCCCCGGTAACTTCGGCACAGCCACCAACTACGGGCTGGAACTCGACGCCATCAGGTACGTCCGGCAATGGGGCCTGAAAGCCAATTATACGTATACGAATTCGGGCATCACAACGCCCAAATCGAAGCGTATCCGCAATGCACAGGGCGATCTACAGACCATCTCGGTGAGCCAGACCCGGCCACTCTACGGGCAGTCGGCGCATGTTGCCAACCTGTCAGTCCTGTATAAAGACACGCAACGTGGCTGGGACGTACAACTGGCGGCTAGCTACACGGGTGAGCGCATTACCACCGTATCGCAGTTTGTCGACAATGATCTCTGGCAGAAAGCCTTCATCCAAATGGACGCGTCGATCGAGAAGCGACTAGCCGGAGGATTCATCCTGTTTGCCAAAGCTAACAACCTGCTGAATACGCCCCTGGAGGTGTACATCAAAAATGGTAACGCCCAGAATACCGGCGTACCCGAACAGAACCCAGCGGCCGGGCAAACCCTGGTCCGGCGCGATGTCTACGGGCAATCATACCTGCTTGGCCTCCGCTACAAACGATAACCACTTATCAATCAATAACCATGAAGTACGGATTTATCATCTCAGCCTTACTGGCGGCAACGGCGCTAAGCTGCACGACCAAACAAGACAACAGCACGCCTACGCCTGCACCCGTTGTGCAGGAAAACGTAGGGGGCGACGTATCGGGCGTCTGGACGGCCGGTGGCACGTATAAAATCACCAACCACCTGCAAATTTCGGAGGGCAAATCGCTCACTATTCAGGAGGGTGCCACAGTCCTGTTCAGCGACTCGACGGTGAAGCCGGAGTTCATCGTGAAAGGCAACCTCTACGTAGTGGGCACAGCAGCCAACCCGGTGAAATTTACGGTACCTGATGCCTGGAAGACCGCCAAAAACGAGTTTGGCAACCTGTGGGGCGGCATCATATGCGGCCCTAAATCGGAGGAACTGTTGATCCAAAACGCCATTCTGGAATATGGCGGGGCCGTAACCACCGAAAGCTCACCGTCGGTAAAAGCTGGTTTTTACAAAGCAGCGGCCGGCAACCACGTACCTGCCGTTAACTACTCGAATACGAACGGTAAAGTGGTGATCATCAACAGCCGCCTCAACAACCAGAACGAAGATGGTTTCTACCTTGAAGGCGGCAAGGTAATTCTGGCCAACAACCTCATTTATACACAGGGTGTGTCGGGTGGCGACGCCATCAATATCAAATCGGGTGTGGTGGCCGACGTAGCGTTCAACACCATCTACAGCCCCAACACCAACGCCCTGAAACTGTCCAACACGGGCGACCGCAGCCCGCAAGCCTACGTCGTGGGGTATAACAACACCATCATCAATGCAGGCTGGCGGCGGCCGAGCATCAAAGGCGGCTCCATCTGGGTAGAGGTGGGCGTTCGGGCCGACCTGTACAATAACCTGCTGGTCAACGACCGCTTCGGCATCAAACGCGACCCTAAAAATCCGGAAGATAAGCGCAGCGTAGTGAGCAACAACTACTATTATGGCTATACCCAGCAGGGCGTCGATCAGTTTCAGCCAAGCACCGAGATCATTGCCGGGACCAACGACATTATCGGCAAAAAAGCGAACGACAACGATCCAAAGTTTGTCAACTTCGCCCTCGACAACCCCTCGCTGAACCAGACGTATAACCCCGCCTGGGAATTCAGCTTACAGGCCGGCTCGCCTGCCCTTGGCAAAGGTATTACCACCTTTACCCGGAACCACTCGGCGGGTATCACCCTGAACGGTACACTCTATCAGTCTCCCGCACCAGCCAGTTACGTTGGCGCCAAAGGAACGAAATAAGGCTATTTCTGCTACCGCTGATGGTCGACATCCCTTGACCGTCAGCGGTTTTTACGTCAATGGTATTCATGAAACGTTGGTTTTTTCTGCCCCTTAGCCTACTGGCTACCCTCTCGCTGCAACGCTGCCGAACCGAAGCGCATCATGCCGTTGGGCAGGCCGACGCGGCCGTGAAGCCGGTGGTCGTGACCGATCCCGTAGCGCACGACTCCGACGACCCGGCCGTATGGATTAACCCCACCAATCCGGCGCAGAGCCTGATTATTGGCACCGATAAAGAGCAGGATGGGGGGCTATATGTGTTTGGCCTCGACGGCAAACTCCAGCCCGACAAAGTAGTTCGTGGCCTGAAGCGCCCCGACAACGTGGATGTCGAATACGGGCTGTTGCTGAAGGGTAAGCCGACAGACATCGCTGTGGCAACCGAGCGACTCACGCACAAACTGCGTGTCTACGCCCTGCCCGCCATGACACCCATCGACAATGGTGGTCTGGATATGTTTGTGGGCGAAACCGGGGATCAGTTTCGCGACCTGATGGGTATTGCCCTATATCGCGATCCGAAGGGCGTTATTTACGCGATCGTCGGGCGTAAGTCTGGCCCAACGGATGGCACGTACCTGTGGCAGTATCGGCTCGACGACGACGGTACCGGCCACGTGCAGGCTAGCCTGGTTCGGAAATTCGGGCAGTATAGTGGCCTGAAAGAAATCGAGTCGATTGCCGTCGATGATGCGCTTGGGTACGTTTATTTTTCCGACGAAGGCAAGGGTGTACGCCAGTATTACGCCGACCCGCAAAAAGGCAATGCCGAACTCGCCCTGTTTGCGACCACCGGCTTCACACAGGATCACGAAGGCATTTCGATTTATGCCACCACCGACAGCACGGGCTACATTCTGGTATCCGACCAGCAGGCCAACCGCTTTCACGTATTCCGCCGCGAAGGCACAGCCGCCGACCCTTTCAAACACGATCTGGTGAAGACGGTGCTGGTGAGCACCCACGAAAGCGACGGCTCCGAAACGGTTTCCGTACCACTCAACCAGCAGTTCCGGCACGGTCTGTTCGTAGCCATGAGCGACGACCGTACCTTCCAACTGTATCGGTGGGAAGATTTGATGGGACGCCAACCCCGTGCGCTGTCGACGCGCTGACCCTCAGCACTTCCGGGTCTGTTTGTTCCGCATCTATCCATACAGAAACACTGGCTCATAGCGCACAGGCCATTCATCGTCAATGAGTATTAGGGAAGGCCCTCGACACTTTATAGGTACGTCGAGTTGGTCTTCCCTAAACCGGTTGTCGGATGAACGCTGCGCATGCCCAGAAGCCTCTTTTCCCTGTTGGCTCAAGCCAATGGCTATGGATCGCCTTCTGTTTGCAGCTAGGTATCAGCTCGGCCATGCTGGCTCAGCCGACCACGAAAACCGAATCTTTATTTAACGGAAAAACGCTCGAAGGCTGGAAAACCACCGACCCGGCCCACGCCCGGCTCTGGACGGTGAAAGACAGCGTATTGATTGGGGGCGATGGCCGCACGAAAATCGCCGACAACACGTACCTGCAAACAACCCGCGCCTTTGGCGATTTTGAGTTTCGCTGTCTATTCCGGCTCTCGGGTGACCCCAAAACCGGCATGATCAATAGCGGTATTCAGTACCGATCGGTGTTGGAAGGCGACAAGATCGTAGGCTACCAGGCCGATATTGGCACAGGTTTCTGGGGCGATATCTACGACGAACACCGCCGGGGTAAACTCGTGGGTGGCGATCTGAGCGTGCTGAAACGACTTCTGAACGAAACCGGCTGGAACAGCTACATCATCCGCTGCCGGGGCAATCACCACGAGTTGTACATCAACGGCGTAAAAACCGCCGACTACATCGAACAGGACCGTACCATCCCGGCAAAGGGTGTCATTGCGGTGCAGGTTCATAGTGGCGGAGCCGCACAGGTTGAATTCCGGGACCTTACCCTGACCGAGCTCTGAATCCGTCTCAACGCATCCGACTCCTAAATCCGATATATGCTTATGACAAGGTGCAAATGGCTTCTGTTGTCGCTGTCAGTACCATTCCTGCTACCCACTACCGCTAGCCAGGCTCAGACAACCGAGAAGGTCGACCGGGACTACGCGCTGGAAGCAACCATGCTGGGCTACTTTGCCAAAGACGGTGCCCGTAACCCAACGTTGAAAGCCAATAAAGGGGACCGCGTGCGCATCACGATCACCAACGGTGAACTGATGACACACGACATCTCGCTTGAAAAACTGGGTATCAAGAGCAAGACCATTCAGGAGAAAGGCGCCACCACCAGCATCGTTTTCAAAGCCGACAAGAGCGATACCTATTACTGCTCGGTGCCGGGCCACCGGGCGGCGGGCATGGTGGGTAGCTTCGAGGTCGTTGAGGGCGCAATCAATCAGGCAACAACGGCCGGGCAGTTGCCCACGAAAAACGGAAAGCCCCTGAACCTGAATGTTGAGACAGGTACGTTGGCCGACTGGACCGCCACCGGCGATGCCTTCGCCAACTCGATCGTGAGCCAGGATGACCCGTCGCCCGTGCACGAGAAAGAGATGCATATCGGGTTCAGCGGCAAGCACTTCCTCAGTAGCGGCGGCACCACCAATGCCAAACTGACGGGTACGTTGACTTCAGTGCCGTTTACTGTCACGCAGCCATTCGCGGCGTTCATGGTGTCGGGCGGGGCATTGCAGGATACGCGCGTCGAGATCGTACAGGCCAGTACCAACAAGGTAATTTTCCACAGCACCGGACAGGGGCGCGCCACCTTGCAGCCGGTCGTCGTTGATCTGCAACCGTATCTGAATCAGGAGATTTTCATCCGAATCATTGATAACGAGACAGGTATTTCGCAGATTCCATACATCCCCCACGACAAGTGGGCGCACATCAACTTCGACGATTTTCAGTTCTATGCGACCCGGCCCACCTTCCCCAATGAGCTGAATCAAAAGGACATCATCATTTTGCCGCCGCTCGATCCGGTCCTGAACGCGGGGCTGTCGGGGCTCAAAGCAGCGCAGGCCATGACCCCGCCGCCCGGCTTCAAGATCACGCTCGGTGCTGCCGAACCCGATTTGGTCAAACCCATCTGCTTCACCATCGACACCCGCGGGCGGCTTTGGGTGGTCGAGTCGCATACGTACCCGGTACCCGCCCCCGAAGGACAGGGCCGTGACAAAATCCTGATTTTTGAAGACACCAACGGCGACGGCACCCTCGACAGCAAGAAGGTCTTTACTGAGGGCCTAAACCTGGTCAGCGGGATGGAAATTGGCATGGGTGGCGTGTGGCTTGGGGCAGCCCCGTACCTGTGGTTTATTCCAACGGACTTCAACACCGACAAACCGACCGGCCCTCCCCAGAAAGTGCTCGACGGCTGGGGGCTGGAAGACACCCACGAAACCCTGAACAGCCTGCGCTGGGGACCTGATGGCTGGCTCTACGGCACGCACGGCGTCTTCACGCACTCCAACGTAGGCAAACCCGGCGCGACCGATTCGGAACGAACGAAGCTCAACGCGGGCGTATGGCGCTACCACCCGACTACTCAAAAGTTCGAGTTGTTCGCCGAAGGTACCAGCAATCCCTGGGGCCTCGATTTCAACGACTACGGCCACGCGTTCATTACGGCCTGCGTGATTCCGCACATGTACAACATGATTCAGGGCGGACGCTACCAGCGGCAGGCGGGCAAGCATTTCAACCCCTACACCTACGACGACATCAAAACCCACGCCGACCACGTGCACTGGGTGGGCGAACGCGGCCCCCATGCGGGCAATTTCCGGTCGGCGTCGGCGGGGGGCGGGCATGCTCATGCCGGGGCGATGATCTACCTCGGCAACAGTTGGCCGCAGGAGTTTCGCAACGACATTTTCATGAACAACATCAACGGCGCCAAACTCAACCGCGACCATCCGGCGCCGCAGGGCTCCGGGTACGTAGTCACGCACAAGCCCGATTTTATGGCCATGAACGATTCATGGTCGCAGTGGCTCAACATGAAATACGACCCCAGTGGCTCGGTTTGGGCTATCGACTGGTACGACAAAAACCAGTGCCACAGCCCCAACCCCGACGTGCACGACAAAACGATGGGCCGGATTTTCCGGATCAGTCACGACAACGACAAGTGGGTACAGGTCGATCTGCGGAAAGCGTCGGATCTGGAACTGGTGCAGTATCAGCTTCACCCCAACGACTGGTACGTACGGCAGGCGCGGCTGCTGTTGCAGGAACGGGGCGGCAGCAAGAAAGTCCACAAGGCCCTGAAAACCATCCTGAACACGAACCCCGACGCCACCCGTAAACTCCGCGCACTCTGGGCGCTCCACGCGACGAAAGGCCTCACCGACGACGACTTGACCGCTCTGCTGTCGAACGAGAGTGAGCACGTTAGGAGTTGGGCCATCCAACTGCTGGCCGAAGACAAGGCCATTTCGCCCGAAACGATGAAAAAGCTGGCGACGATGGCGCAGCAAGACCCTTCGCCGGTGGTGCGGTTGTACCTGACGTCGGCCATGCTCCGGCTGGAACCGGCGCAGCGCTGGGATGTGCTCGATGCGTTGGTCCAGCATGCCGAAGACAAAGACGACCACAATCTGCCGCTGATGCTCTGGTACGCCTCAGAACCCCTGGCCGCCGTGGATGCCAAACGGGCGCTGGAACTGGCGCAGAAGTCGAAGATGCCGAAACAACTGCCCTACACCATTCAGCGCGTAGCCGCCCTCGGGACCGATGAATCGAAAAAATTGCTCAAAGACCTCAACGACCGCGTTGGCAAACTAGAGCATTCGCATGAAAATCACGAAGTGCAACTGCTGTTGAGTCAGGTACTCGGGCAATAAGATTCCTTTTTTGTCATCCGTTTTCTTGTCATCCCGACCGGCGAACAGGTCGGGATGACAAAAAGAAAGTTAACAAGGTTGTCAGGAGGCGAAATACGTACCTAAACGGATTGGGAACGATGAATACACAAACCAGTTTAAGCAGTCGGGCCATGCTGATTGGATCACTGCTCGCCGGTTGCCTGACTCAGGCTATCGGCCAGTCAAACCCAACGGTTCAGCTAAAGCAGCAGATGGCCAATGGCGCCGCTACGGCCCGAGCTACCAGCCAGACGGCGGTGCCGTCCAACGACTTTAAGAAAACGACGCTTAGCCGTGAGTTTATGTCGGAAGGCGTAGCCGTGGCCGACCTGAATAAGGATGGCAAGCTGGACATCATAGCCGGTACTTATTGGTTTGAGGCCCCCAACTGGACCCGCCGTGAACTGATCCCGTCACGTACCTACGACCCACGGCAAGGCTACAGCGACTCGTTTCTGAACATAGGCATGGACGTGAATCTGGACGGCTGGGACGACGTTGTTATCATCGATTTTCCCGGCAGGCCCGCATTCTGGCTCGAAAACAACAAAAACCGGCCGGGCGCCTGGAAAAAGCGGATTCTGGTCGATTCGATGGGCATTGCCAACGAGTCGCCGGGCTTTATCGACATCGACGGCGACGGGCGGCTCGATATTCTGTGTGGCGATCGGGACAAAAAGCAGATTGTATGGCTCAAAGCCCCTACCAAACCCGGCGAAACTGACTGGCAGCGTTTTGCGCTGAGCCGGGAGAACGTACCTGGCACCGAAATTTTCTCGCACGGTATCGGCTACGGCGACATTAACAAAGACGGCCTAAATGATGTGGTGGTTCGGGAAGGCTGGTTTGAAGGGACTACCGACAAAAAAGGCGGCAATTGGGTGTTTCATCCGGCCAATTTGGGTGAGCCTTGTTCGCACATGCAGATTCTGGATGTTAACGGCGACGGCAAAAACGATGTGGTAAGCGCCTCGGCCCACGCGCTGGGTGTCTGGTGGCACGAGCAGATCACCGACGAAACCGGCAAGCTCAATTTCCGCATGCACCTGATGAGCAACACCACTTCCCAGACGCACTCGTCGATCATGGCCGATCTGAACGGCGACGGTCGCAACGATTACATCACGGGCAAGCGCTTTCTGGCGCACAACGGCCGCGACCCCGGCGACGGCGACGCGCCCATTCTGCTCTGGTTCGAGTTTACGCCCGGCAAGGCGCCCTACTTCAAAGAGCACGTGATCGACACTGATTCGGGCTCAGGGCTCAACATCGTGGCGCAGGATATGAATGGCGACGGCAAAACCGACCTCGTCGTTTCCAATAAAAACGGCGTGTTTCTGTTTGAGAATAAGATCAGGAAGTAGCGCTTAACTCCGCAGGAAAAAGAGATACATGAAGCCCACAATGATAGCTTCCGCGATCCACATGCGGCGCACATTCCCATCTGAGGCCCGCCGAACAAGGTAATGCAACCCAAGTGCCCCCAGCAGAATCGGAATCCCGAAGATGAACTGTAGCACGTTGTTTTCCTGGCTGGGGTTCACAAACCCGTAGCCAATCGCAATCAGCCCCATCAGCGCGACAAGCATGAGCGGCGTTATAATGCTGGCAATCTTTTCAAGGTTCATAATACATGGCTGTTGTCGTTGGGCCGCTGAATAACGAACCTAACGGTTAGCAGGCAGGGTAAACCCGAACGATACATTCCCCTTACAGCTAGATAATTCGTTTTCACTCATTTGGTTTGATAAACTCACTAAGCAGCCTATCAGGCCGCTGTGGTTACCCAGCTAATTGGGCCGTACACAAGTGTAAGCCGCCGAAAAAGCCCGTCTCTGGGGTTATTTCCATAAATTCGGGCGGAGGAATGGCTGTACGATGAAAATTCTGTTGGTTGAAGACGAGGTCAAAACGGTTCAGAGCATCAGGCAGGGGCTGGAAGAACACCAGTGGGAGGTTGATGTGGCCTACGACGGCGCGATGGGTTACCAGTTGGCAACCCGGTCGGCCTACGCGCTCATTATCTCCGACATTATCCTGCCCGGCCTGAACGGCCTTGAGCTCTGCCGGAAGTTGCGGAGCGCCAATGTGGCCACTCCGATTCTGATGCTGACGGCGCTGGGCACTACCGATGACAAGATCACGGGCCTCGACGCGGGCGCCGACGATTACCTGGTCAAACCCTTTGAGTTTCGCGAGCTGATGGCGCGGGTACGAGCACTCACCCGGCGCAGCACCGGCAACGTACCCAGCACCAACCTGCTGAAGATTGCCGACTTGGAACTGAACCCCGACACCAAGCAAGTCGTTCGGGCAGGCAAAGACATCTCACTGACGGCCAAGGAGTTTCAGCTGCTCGAATACTTCCTGCGGCATCAGGGGCGGGTTATTTCCAAAGTCGAACTGGCCGAAAAATTCTGGGATGTTACCTTCGATACGGGCACCAACATCATCGAGGTTTACATCAACTTTCTGCGCAAAAAGATCGACAAAGAGTTTGAGCCCAAGATTCTGCACACGCAGATCGGCATGGGGTACGTCGTAAAGCTGCCGTCGTAATGATCAACATACGTACCCGGCTCACCTACCAATTCGTCGTTCTGGTCACGCTGATCCTGCTGCTGTTTTCGCTTGGCGTTTACTTTTTCAGCAAACTGTACCTCGAAAAACGGTTCTACAAACGCCTTCAGGACCGCGCTATTACCACCACCACCCTCCTCTTCGACCTCCAACAGACCGACAGTACCGTGCTTCGTCTGATCGATGCGGCGGGGAAAGAAGCGCTGCTCAACGAGAATATTTCGGTTTACAACACCGCCACGAAGGAAGTGCTGTTTTCGACGAATCCGGCCAATACGCAGTTTCACGAGCAGTTTATCCCCCAACTCGACTCGGCAGCGCAAACGCTGTATCTGCGGCGCAACGAATACCAGGTCGTCGCGATTCACCTGAACCGAACCGGCGGCGGCAACTGGGTCATTGTCAGCGGCATCGATCAGGTCGGCAAAGACGCGCTGGCCGATCTGAAAAAGATTTTGCTGATCATGATTCTGGCCGCCGTGCTGCTGCTGGGTATATCGGGCTGGCTCTTTGCCGACCGGGCACTGGCCCCCATGTCCCGCATTATTCAGCAGGTAAATACCATTTTCCCGGCCAACGTGCAGCGGCGGGTCGAACACCCTAACCGCTCCGACGAAATCGGATTGCTGGTGGCTACCTTCAATCAGTTGCTTGACCGCATCGAACAGGCGTTGTACACGCAGAAGATGTTTATCGCCAACGTGTCGCACGAGCTGAAAAACCCACTCACCAAGATCAACTCGCAAATCGACGTGGCGTTGATCCAAAAACGCGACGCCGATGCGTACGAACGGACCCTGCAATCGCTTCAGGAAGACACCCGTACCCTGACCCAGCTCACCAATACCCTGCTCGAACTGGCGAATACGTCGATTCAGGCCAGTACCATGCCGTTTGAGCCGGTGCGCATGGACGAGCTGCTTTGGGAGTGCAAAACGCAGTTGCAGGCCTGGCACGATGCCTATCAGGTGCAGCTCACCTTCACCGATTTCCCCGACGACGAAGATGCCTTAATCGTGCAGGGCAACCGGGCCGCGCTACGCGTGCTGCTGATGAACCTGATGGATAACGCCTGCAAATTTTCGCCTACCCATGTAGCCAGGGTCGAGTTCCTGGCAAGGGACGAGCGCATCACCCTGACGGTTTTCAACGAGGGGCCTCAGATACCGTCTGCCGATCTGCCGCATATTTTTCAGCCGTTTTTCCGCAGCAACGCCACGGCCCAATCGAGTAAGGGGCATGGCGTCGGGCTGGCCGTTGTTGCGCAGATTACGCAGCTTCACCGGGGCGACATCTCGGTGCGTTCTACCCCCGAAGGCACCACTTTTTCACTTATTTTGCCCAGTCTGGGGCACTTAAGCTAAAATTAAGGTGGGCTTAAGTCGAGGTTAAGCACGGCGTTGTTGCTTTACGGCCAGTAAAGCAACAACGGTATGGAAACAGACGAAACAACGGGTAAACAAGGCGTCGTGAAGATGACCATCGGGGCACTGGTGGGCGTGGTTGCCCTGCTGGCCTACTTGTTTATGGGGTCGCGCAACGAAACGCTGGAAGTCCAGAAGCTGCTTACGACCAAAGTAGAGCAGTTTGCTACCACCCAACTGAAGCTTGACTCGCTCTCAACCGTGCTGGACACCAAAATTGTCGAGGTTCGGCAGTTAGGCGGCAGCGTTGTCGAACTGGAGCGCATCAAACGACAACTGGAAAACGACAAGAAGAAACTCAAGTCGGATCTGTCGTTTTCGATGCAGCAATACGACCTAAAAATCCGGGATTATCAAACCTTTCTGGCCAATAACGAGGTCGACATCCGGAAACTGAAAATCGAAAACGGTTCGCTGCGCAACCGGGCGCAGGTGCTGGAACAGGAACGGCAGACAATTCTGACCGAAAACGCGGGCCTGAAAACGGAAAAAGCCATTCTGGCTCAGACGGTGGTCGACTATTCGGAGCAGAACGAAGACCTGCGCAACAAAGTCAGCCTGGCCTCGGCGCTGAAAGCTCTGAACATCGAAATCAACGCGCTGGCGGCCAATGGCCGGGAGCGGCAGGGCGGCACCTACAAGGCATCGCGCATCGACCGGCTCCACATCGCGTTTATGCTGCCTTCCAACCCGGTGGCGCAGCGCAATAACAAAGATATCTACCTGCGCATCTTGGACGCTAACGGCGCTGTGGTCAGCGAAAGCGGCTTCGGCGGCACCACCTGGCTCGACGGCCGTGAGATCGGCTACAGCTTCCGGCAGACGGTTCCGTACGAGAATAACGACCAGCAAGTGAACATGTATTTCCGTCGGGATGCTCCCTACGCGCCGGGTACGTATGCCGTCGAATTGTATGCCGAGGGATTCAAAATCGGCGATAGTCGGTTTATAGTAAAATAAACGCTTTCCAACTGGCCCTGGGCCACCACATCATGATGACCGTCTTTCAGCAATTTCTTTCCCGTGTGCGGCCTGCCTTGCAGCCGCTGCTTGATGGGCTCATTCGACTGACCCGCCGCGTTTTCGATGCTTACCGGAAATTCCCGATTGCCTATACAGCCCTGAGCTACCTCTACCTCACGATTGCCTTTTCATATTACCCCGTCATTGGCCACTGGCTCACGGGGTTCATGATGATGAGCCTGCCCCTGGCTATTCTGGCGGGTTTTGCGGCCTGCGTGTATCTGTTCGTCAAACGGCAGCAACTGGTCGCTACGGCGGGTGTAGTCTGGGTACTGTTTTCGTTTATGGTGACGAAACGGCTGGTAGGCATCAGCCCCGGCGAGCTTTCGCTGAACCAAGCCCAGACGCTCAATGTACTCAGTTTCAACAGCGAAACCTTCCCGTCGGGCGGGGCCGCGGGGTTCGATCTGGCTTCGCTCAAAGCTGACATTGCCTGTTTTCAGGAGTATTCACCCAATGAGCAAATCGAACAGCAATACGCCGCGACGCTCAGGAAGCTAACCTGCTTCGGCGATGTGCGGGAGGTGGGGCTGGCGCTGTTTTCCAAATACCCGATCGTCAACCAGTATGGCCGCATCTGGAACCGCACGCAGGGGCCTGACATCAATGGGTTTATATGCGCCGACATCGCCTACGGGGCCGATACCATCCGGGTCGTCAACGTGCATTTGTGGTCGATGGGCGTACGTACCAATCAGGCGATGGATGCGCTGAAAAACGGGCAGTTGGGCGTCTTCTGCCACGAATTGGCCGATACCTTTCACCGCCTGAAAGAAGGGTTCGAAAACCGCAACGCTCAGTTTCGGGAAGTCGAGACCTATGTGGCGGGCAGCCGGTATCCGGTAATCATCTGCGGCGATTTTAACGAAACGCCCATCGGCTATTCCTACGGGAAGCTGAGCCGGAACTTCAAAAATGCGTTTGAGGAAGCGGGCGAGGGGCTTGGGTTCACGCTCAACCGCCACCCCTACTGCGTTCGGATCGATCAGCAGTTTGTCAGTTCCGACTGGCACATCAAGGCTTGCCAGACGTTGTCGGGCATCTCGTTCTCGGATCACTTCCCGGTACTGGCCCAGTACGTACTCAAGAAGTCGATGCACGTACCGGCGGCCATCGTTGCCCAACGTACCCAGCAGATAGGCCACGCACTGGCTACGAAATAGCACCAGCAACGTACCTGAGAGCCTGTTTTATCCTTCTGAATCGGGGTGACGAAGCCCGTAACCTATGGTCAGAACGTAATTAGGTAGCATGTCGTAAAGCGAGTTCAGCGCTTATTCGATACAGCTATCAAAGGACGTGATGAAACAGATGTACCTTTTGGGAGTGGCCGTTCTCGGCATTGGCTTGTTGGTACTGAATCGGCCCAACGACGCGAGTGTTCATCCGGCTCAGGTAGCAGGGCTGACCCAGCCGGCTGCGTTCAACGCCAACGGGCGAATCCCCATCGACGCCCGCCGCTGGTATCAGGTCGTGAACGTCAGTAACGGATTGGAGGGACTTTTCGACGGCAAGCTGGAAGAGAGCGTACAGACGGGCTGGAACAAACTCATTCCCAATTACGACGCCTACTACCCGTTGCAGGCTGGTGAGCAGATGACCATCGACCGCATCCGGCTATACGATTACAACGACCAAAACCTCGACAAGCCGTTTACCCTTTCGATCATTACCGCCGACTGGAAACGAGTGCCTATTGCGCGCTTCGTTGGCGACAGATATAATGAGTGGGTCGGTCCGGACCCGAAGAATCCAGACGAATTCCGGTTGAAGCAGCCCGTTGCGGGGGCGCGGTTTCTGGTCATCAACACCTGGGGAGCCTACCCGTCGGAACTCGAATTATACGGCCAATACGTACCTGGAAAACCCATAAGCACGGCACCGCCGGTTCGGCACACACCGTTTCGACAGGCGGTGGGCGTCAACATGTTTGAGTGGAACATGGAAGAAGCCGACCGCTCGTGGGAGGTCGACGAAAGCCGGATGCCCGCCATGCGTAGCTTCGCGGCGGTTCGGCACTACATGGATTGGGAAAAGCTGGAAGCCAAGCCGGGCGAATATTCGTATAACATGACGCTGAGTGGCGGCTGGAACTACGACGCCATGTATGAACGCCTCAAGGCCGAACACATCGACGTGCTGGCTTGCCTCAAGACCATTCCGAAGTGGATGGAAAACCTTTATCCGCCCGATCAGCGCGATTACGGCAACAACCCCGTCCGCTACGGAGCCGACCTGAGCCAGCCCCGCTCCTACCTCGAACAGGCACGGGTGGCGTTTCAATACGCGGCCCGCTACGGGTCCAACAAGCGAATCGACCCCGCGCTGGTAAAGATCACCGCTGAGCACCCGCACTGGGCCCCTCCCAATCAGAAGAAAATCGGGCTGGGGCTGATTCGGTATATCGAATGCGAAAACGAGCGCGATAAAACCTGGAAAGGACGGCAAGGCTACCAGACCGCCCGCGAATATGCCGCAAACCTGTCGGCGTTTTACGACGGACACAAGAATACACTTGGCCCCGGCGCAGGCGTGAAAAACGCCGATCCGACTATCACGGTAGTTATTGGCGGGCTGGCGGCACACACCACCGACTACGTGCGGGCGATGGTCGACTGGTGCCGCGAGTTTCGGGGTTACCATCCCGACGGGCGCGTCAATCTCTGCTGGGACGTCATGAATCAGCATTTATACGCCAACGATACTCAGTCATCGCAGACGACAACAGCGGGCCAAACGGCAAACGCTTCACGTGGAGCCGCCCCCGAGCGGGCCGGCGTGGGCGAACAGGCGCGGGCCTTTGTGCAGCTCTCGCATGAACTTTGTGGTGACATGCCTGTCTGGATTACCGAGGCAGGCTACGACACCAATCCGGGTAGTCCGTTTCGCGCCATACCCATCGGGCCGAAGTCGGTACTACAGACACAGGCCGACTGGATTTTACGAACAGCGCTGCTGTATATCCGCGTGGGGATCGACCGGGTCTTTTTTTACCAGATGTACGACGAAAACCCCGCCAACCCCATCCAGTTCAGTTCGATGGGACTCATTAACGGCGACAAAACCCGCAAGCCCGCCGCCGATTATCTGTATCAGGCCACCAAATTAATCGGTGACTTTACCTACCAGAAGACGATTAGCCGCGACCCCATCGTTGACCAGTACGAACGGACGTTGCCTAATGGAGCGCGCCAGTTGGCATACGTGTTGCTGGTACCAGACGAACGGGGGCGCACAACCACCTACCGGCTGAACGTACCCAAAGGCCAGACCGTCGAAGTTTTTTTACCTCAAATTGGCCGCGACCATATGACAAAACAGCGAATGATGAGTCTAAATGGTGATGTAGTTATACCGGTAAGTGAGACACCTATCTTTGTCATCGGCCAATAAGCAAGTTGTAACGTCATTAGCGGTTAACAGTGGTCGCAGGGCCTATGGTGGCCAATCCCATCTTCTTAAATGAGTACAAAAAGTGCAGCCCTGAATGGAGGTAAGTGGATTACCATCGCGACGGTAATCTCAACGGTCTTTCAGTTTGGTCAGGTGACAGTACTGGCCCGGTTGCTCTCGCCTACAGAATTCGGGTTAGTGGCCCTTAGCAACCTGATTCTCACCTTCTTTCAGCTATTTACAAACCTCGGCTTTTCGGGATCGATCATCTACAAACAAGAGAGTGATCGTACGGTACTCTCAACGCTGTACTGGCTCAATATCAGTCTGGGTTTGCTGATTTTTACCGTAATTCAGTTTACCGCGCCGACTATTGCCAGCTACAATCACGAGCCCCGTCTGGAGCGGGTATTGCACGTCTCGTCGTTCTATTTTCTGATCGTATACATTGGGCAGCTTTACTTATTCCTGATGGAGAAGGAACTGCGGTTCCGAACCATTGCGATCATCGAAATTGTCGGTACGGTTGTTGGCACGGGAACCACGCTGGTGCTGGCGTTCCGGGGCATGCACGAACTGTCGCTGGTAATTGGGCAGTTGGTGGGGCAGGCCTTGCGCACCACGCTACAGGTGTTGTTGGGGTATCCGTTGTTTATTCCTCGCTTCCAGATGGTACTTCGTGAGGTGCGTGAACACCTGCGATTCGGCCTCTACACGCTTGGCGACGGCATTCTGGGCTTTGTGCAGTCGAACTACGACAACCTGTTCATCGGTTTTATCCTGGGCAACGAAATGCTGGGTTTCTACACGCTCGCTTACCAGCTGGCCGTGTACCCGATCACCAAACTCAACCCGATTATCCTGCAGGTGGCGTACCCGGTGCTGGCCAAAATGCAGGATAACAACGCCGAACTGAAGCGATCGTATCTGAAAATCCTCGACATTCTGAGCTATTGCAACATGCCGCTACTGGCTGGCCTGTTCATCACCGCTGACACGGTGGTACCGCTTCTCTACGGCCCCGGTTGGGGAGCTACCGTCGATCTCATTCACATCTTCGTGTTCGTGGGGACGTTGATGTGTCTGAGCCATCCCCTCTTCACACTGGCGTTTACCAAAGGAAAACCCAACCTGCTCTTTTACCTAAACCTCGCTACCCTGCTGATCAAGATTCCGCTGGTGTACTGGCTGGGGCGCGAATATGGGGTGAAGGGCGCCGCAACCGCGTTTTTGCTCGCTACGGCCTTTAACCTGCTGGTCAACTTCGCCATCGTGCACTACCTCGTTGGGTCATTTATGGGTACGTTCCTGCGCAACATCGCCCGCCCCGTTCTGTTCTGTATCCTGATGGTCGGTGGTGTGGCAGCCTACAAAGCCTTCTTCGGGCATGAAGGGATTGGCAATGCGCTGGCCGAAATCGCCATCGGGGGTGGTATCTATGGCGCGCTCACCCTCGCCTTTAAAGTGTCGATTCGTGAACTGAAAGGTTTGCGGCAGGCGCTATAGACCGGCTGGCTGTTTGGTCAGCGCAACGGTTTTTCCAAGATAATCATCAGACCATGTTTGCCGGGTTGAGTGCCAACCACATCGAAACCGTGGCGGATGTTCAGAATCAGCATGGAACGCCACTGATTGTACGTGTGCGTGCGCACGGTAACGTACCCGGCGAGGCGGCAGGTCTCGTGCTGTTGACGCATCAGTTCGGCGGCAATGCTCTGCCCGCGCCATCCCGGATCGACGCCTCCCAACCAGCTATAGAACGTACCCGGTTGCCGCTCATAGCCAATTTTGCACCCCACTACCCGCTCCCCGTCGAGGGCCAATAATAGCTGAAAGGCTGGGTACGTTGCCTTTTGTGTGAGATCATCGAGCCATTCCGTTCGCGACTGATTGGCAAATACCCCCGTGAGCAGGTCAAGCAACGTACCCAGCAGCGGTTCGGGTGGTAGCGTGGTATGAGTTTGGTAGATAAGCACGCGCAGGTACGTTATAACTCCGCCAGCAGGTACTCGGCGATCAGGAAATAGACGCCGATGCCGATAAGGTCGTTGGCGGTGGTGATAAACGGCCCCGATGCCACGGCCGGGTTAATGCCAATGCGGTTGAGAAGCAGGGGCGTAATGGTACCCATGAACGAAGCCAGCAGCACCACACTCAGCAGCGAAAGGCCCACGACGGAAAACAGCCGGGGTTCGCCGATCAACAGCGTATACGATCCGGCCAGTAACCCCACCACGGCCCCGTTGACCAGCGCCAGCACGAGCGTTCGGAGCAACCGCTGCCCCAGCGAGTAAGTCAGCCCCGACGAATCGGAGAGGCTTTGCACAATGAGCGAAGCCGTTTGAATGCCCACGTTGCCGCCCGTCGACCCGATGATCGGAATGAACGCCGCCAGGGCCGCAATTTTGCCCAGTTCGCTCTGAAAACCGTTGATTACCGTAGCGGCCATCAAGCTACCCACGGCTCCGGCCAACAGCCACGGCAGCTGCGCTTTGGCACGTACCCAGAGCGTATCGTCTTCCTCGACTTCGCCCGACAGACCCGAAATCGCCTGAATGTCGTCTTCGGCCTGTTCAGTAATCACGTCAACGATGTCATCGATGGTAATCCGGCCCAGAAGGCGACCCTGTACGTTCACAACGGGTACGGCATCAAGGTCATACTTCTGCATGATCTCGGCTACCTCGGTTACAGGCCGGTAGGTTTCTACGGCCACTACGTCCTGCTCGTAGATATCGGCGATTTTGGCGTATTTCCGGGCCAGCACGATCTTCTTCAGTGATACAAACCCCAACAGCTTGCCCGCTTCATCAACCACATAAACGGCGTAGACCTTCTCTACATTCTCGGCCTGCTGCCGGATCTCTTCGATGCACTGATTGACGTTGGTATCGACCTGAATCTTGACCAACTCTTTCTGCATGAGCCCCCCCGCCACATCTTCGTCGTAATGAAGCAGGTCGATGATAAACCGGGCCTGTTCGCGGTCGTTGAGCAGGCCGATTACCTCTTCGCGTAATTGAACCGGCTGTTCGTTGAGCAAGTCGACGGCATCATCGGAGTCCATTTCCTCGACAAACGGCGCGAGTTCTTCCGATGTAAACGAGGCGATGAACCCATCCCGAATCGACTCATCGAGGTTCACCAGAATTTCGGCGCCCACATTTTTGTCGAGTAAACTCAGCAGGTAGCGGGCCGAATTCGTATCCAGTTCATACAGAATCCCCGAAATATCGGCCGGATAGAGCTCGTCCATGTCTGCGCGAAGGGTCGTTTCGTCGCCTGCGTCGATTGCCGTCTGAATCCGGTCGAGGTATTCTTTGGTAAGTTCGAAGGTCATGGAAAAGAAGGGGAACGCGGATAAAGCGACTGGAAAGGGGTAAACGGATTTTTCAGAGAAGCAGCTTCATTGCGTTTGCTGCGGTATTGACTTGTGACCTAAATCTGTGCTGATCCGTGGCCCCTTCTTCATCCGCGTTCCATCAAGAGCGTCAGTTCGACGAAATCGGCTACGCTTAGCTGTTCGGCGCGTTTATCCATGAAGGAACTGGCGGCGGCGGCTTCGGTGATGCCGAGGGGTTTGAGCGCGTTGCGAAGTGTTTTGCGGCGCTGATTGAACCCATGCTTAACTACATTAGTAAATTTGCGCTCATCGCAGCCCAGATCGGTCCGGCTGTTACGGCGGCAGCTGATCACGCCCGAATGCACTTTCGGGGGCGGATTAAACACCTCCGGCCCCACCGTGAATTCGTATTTGACGTCGTACCAGGCTTGTAAAAAGACGCTCAGAATACCGTAATCGCGGCTTCCAGGCCCTGAGGCAAGCCGTTGGGCTACTTCGCGCTGCAACATACCTACCACCTCGGGCACCCGCTCGCGCATCTCGAGCACTTTGAAGAAAATCTGGCTCGAAATGTTGTATGGAAAATTACCGATGACCGCGAAGGGCGCCGCCGAATCGCCGTATAACTGCGTAGGGTCCATTTGCAGGAAGTCGCCTTCAATGATGTGCCCCTTCAACTCAGGTACGTTGCGTTTCAGGTACGTTACCGATTCGGTGTCGATCTCCACCACGTCGAGCTGAAACCGGGTGTCTTTGAGCAGAAACTGAGTCAGCACTCCCGTGCCGGGGCCGATTTCGAGCACATGCAGATACGGCACCCCGTCGATGCCGGCGTGGCCACTGAGCAGATCGGCAATCCGCTGCGAAACGCTCATATCGGTCAGAAAATGCTGACCAAGGGCTTTTTTGGGCGTAACGTAATTGGCGTGGCTACTAACCGGACCCGAACGTTTTCCAGCGCGATTATCAGAATGGCGTGACTTCATGCTGCGAAGGTACGAAGAAGCCTTGCAACGGTTTGTCGGGGCCTGCTGAAAGAGAAGGGCTAAGCCCTTTCCTTTTCCCGATGTTGCCGATTCAAGCAGGTTGTTTTTGTTTTATTACTAAAGCAAGATAAACTTGTATTAGTAAGTATATCTATCAGTCCACCTATCGACTACACTTCTACATTTATGCGCTTTGTTCGGAAGCCCTGGCTGGGCTTATTATGGCTTTGCCTTGGCTTAGCGGCGACGCCCCTCTTCGCCCAAACCCCACCCTTCTCCTACACATCCGATGTGCGCGACACGCTGGGTCGAATGCGCGAAGATGAAGAACGCCGCCTGATGGACCCGGCCCTGGGTCGGGTACCTTATGAACGGCTAGCCGCAGAACGGGAGCGATTGATTAAAGCCCAGAAGTTAGGTACGTTGCCTACACAAGCCGCCATACCCGGCATCACCTGGCAGGAGCGCGGCCCCAGCAATGCGGGTGGACGGACAAGGGCTTTGCTTTTCGACCCGAACGATCCGGCCAAAAAGAAAGTATGGGCGGCTAGCCCAGCGGGTGGCCTCTGGTACACCAACGACATTACCGACGTCAACGCTAGCTGGACACCCGTGAGTGATACCTGGGAAAACACAGTGGTTACGGCCCTGGCTGCGGACCCATCGAATCCGCAGGTGATGTATGCCGGAACGGGTAATTTAGTTTCGTTTGAGCAGACTGTTGGTGGCGGTATCTGGAAAACAACCAACGGAGGTGTAACCTGGGTGCGAATCAATAGCACTGTGCCTACAACTACAGCCGCTCCCTCGCTGGGGCAGGCCTTTAGATACATCCATCGCATTGTGGTAAACTCGGTGGGAGTCGTATTCGCCGCTACTCAGTCGGGGGTTATCCGTTCAACCGATGGCGGTAGTAGCTGGTCGTATGTGCTGGCACCAAATCAAGGTATTGGTTACGGTACAAATACAGGTAGTTATTGGTACGATAGCGTGCTGGACCTAGAGCTGGCAACGGACGGTATCTTGTATGCCTCGTTTGCACCAACCCGCCTTTTCAAATCGACGGATGGTACGGGAATGGCGTGGACCGAGATTACACCCACAAACGTACCTGCCGGTGGGGAACATACCGAGCTGGCCCTAGCTTCCTCGACAAGTGGAAGTAGCCAAGTTATCTACGCAGTGACCAAAGATTACAACAACACTACGTACAGCAACGACATCAAATGGTTTTGCCGGAGCACCAACGGCGGATCAACTTGGACGAATGTTACCATTCCTACGCAAAGTTGGGGATACCATTTTACGCTAGGCAATGGGCACACCGCTCTGAGCCTGATAGTCGATCCCGCGAACCCCAACCTACTGCTTGCTGGAGGCTATAACCTGTTTAGGTCGGCAGATGGGGGCGCTACTTGGAGCACGGCACTTGACATAAATTATGAATATCAACAGGCCTTCGCCTTCCAACCAAATAGTAAGGGCGTTGCGTTCGCCACACAAAACGGCGTTCGCTGGTCGGGTAGTTTAGGTGACGCAGCAGTGGTGGCCCCGAGCGTTACAAGGCGAAATGCAAACTACCGTGTCAGCGAAATACGGTCGGTTGCTATGAAGGAAATTGCAGGCGGTGACTATGTATTTAGCTCGACCGACAAGAACGGCTACATCAAGATGAACGGACCGGGACTGACGGAAGGCATACTGGTTGCAGGAGGTAGTTCAGGCATGACGTTCATCGACAAAGATCAGCCCACCGTTCAACTGTTTAATAGTTATGGCACATACTTCCTGTATGATGGTACCTCAGTTACTTCGCTGTTTAGTGGATATTATGGGGCAGATCCTAATCCGGCCGATTACGACAGCCAGACCAATACGCTGTACCTGTATGAATATGCGAACAACGCCTATAGTGTTCGACGCGTAACCGGGATAGGGTCGAGTGCCACCACAACCACATACATTCCGTTGCCGGGCGTCAACTATGTGGCTTCTTATATCAAGTTAGGAACCAATAACGCTAGTCTTTTTGTGAGCGCTTACGCTTCAGAAACGATTAAGCTGTTCAGAATAACGAATCTTAACCAGTCGACGCCAACAGTAACGATGCTTAACACTAGCTCCCTACCGCTCTACACAACGGTGTCGAGTATTGATGTGGGCAGTAGCGACAACGATATTCTGTTGACACTGTCGAACTATGGGGTAGTTTCTGTATGGTTCAGCAATGATGGTGGCTCGACTTGGACAAGCAAAGATCCTGCTGGCTCGGGCCTGCCCGATGTACCTGTGTATGCGGGTATATTTAATCCTCAGAATCGCCAACAGGTGTTGCTGGGCACGGCCATTGGTGTTTGGACGACCAACAGCTTTTTTGACCCTAACCCTAGCTGGGGGGTGAGCAATAGCGGTATGCCATTGGCTGGGGTAAATCGGTTTACGTATCGGCTCTCTGATGGCCGACTTTTAGCGGCCACTAGAGGGCGAGGTATCTACGAAACCAATGCCTTTGCCATACCCTACACACCCTCGTCGATAGCCCTCACTAGTGTATCCAACACAACGCTTTGTGCGGGAAGCCCACTGTCAGTATCGTTCACAACGAGCGGGCCAGATTTCACAGGAACGATTAATTACGAAGTCTGGATCTCCGACGCAAACGGCAGCTTCACGAATCAAAAACGAATTGGCACGGGCACGAGTAGTCCTGTTTCTATGACATTGCCAACGGGTGCTAATGGATTACCCTACGGTACTAAGTACCTTGTACGGGTAGTCGCTGCCGAACTAAGTTTGACTTCATCGGCATCTAGCCAAACCCTTACAATTGGTAATCTATCATCGGCGAGTATACAGCCGGTGCGACTGGCTGATTTTGTGCAGTATAATTCATCGGCATCTATATGCCCTGGCGATCAGATACGTCTGACGGTCTCTGGTAATCCAATCGCTGATGGCTACCTGTGGAGCTACAACGGAACATTACTAACCGGCGCGACATCTGGAACTTTCCTAGCAGGCTCTTCGGGTAATTATACTGTGCAGGTACGACAGGCAGGGTGTATAGCCACTAGTTCTGCCTATTCGGTTTATAGTTCATCATCGCCCTACATCTACATCACAACCAAATTTGGAAACCGACCACAATGTGATGACGAGCCAGTAGCTATGTATAGCAGTTACTACGGCGAACAGGCCTCATCGCAATGGATACGCAACGGAACATCCGTAACCAACGCTAACTCCTATTCGTATGCAACAAAGTCTTCCGGATCCTATACCTTAGCCATTGCCTTACCGGGTTGTACTCCGTATATGACCCCTTTCAAACTAACGGTAGGGCGGTCGTTGTGGGCTTCGCTCAGCCGTGATCCTCAGAAGGATTCTGTCTTGTGTACCGGACCCGCTACCGGATTAGTTCGTATTTTAATTTCAGACATCAACAATTTCCCAATTGGCGTGTCTGGTGGATATACCATCGATTGGTACCGAGATAACAAACCACTAACCAACGTTCAAAATGCCCATTCGATCAGTGTAAATGAACCGGGCAGCTACACCTATGAACTCCGGCAGGGAAGCTGTACCACACGTAGCAATGCAATTACGGTAAGACAGGGTACGGTGGTGCCGCCTGTAATTGATTTTTACAGCGCTAAAAATGCCTGTCCTGGCTCGGTACGAACACTTTATTTTTTTGGCGCTTACACGGCCTATCCGAGCTGGCAATGGCAGAAGGACGGTGTAGACATACCAGGAGCGACAGGGTCTAGTTATACGGCGCAAACGTCAGGGAGTTACACCATACGCGGAGCCAAAGGCTCTTGCATGGCCGTGTCTGAACCCATCTCGCTTACCTTTTCTACTAACATTATACCGGTTGTTATTAACCAGTCGAAAGACGTTTCCTGCTCAAACATCTGGCTGGATGCCAGCGCCTACGCTGATCTGCCAGGTACGCAGTTTCGGTGGTTTAAAAACGGTGTGCTGCTTGCAACTCAAACAGGTACCATGTTGGATGCATACCAATCAGGGCTTTATTCAGTCAGTATAACAAGCGGCAGTTGCAGCGGGCTATCGCAACCCGTGAAAATTGACCCATACACTTTGCCAAAGACACTTATCTCGGTATACGGGAACTTGGCTGTTTGCACGGCTAATTCGGTCAAGTTATATGCGTCAGAGGCCAGCACCAATATCCAATGGAAACGTAATGGAGTAGCCATTAGCGGTGCAAATGCTACTTATTTTTACCCCGAAGAGTCTGGATACTACAGCGTCTCCTTCAGCAGTTACTGCGGAACCGGTGAATCCGAGTCTGTCGACGTACGTATTGGTGAGCCAACGGCAGCTACCATCACAGGTAATGCGCTAATTGGTTCGGGGCAAACGGCAACATTGCCCATACAGCTCAGTGGCCCGGCCCCGTGGTCGTTTACGCTTTCTAATGGACAGACGGTGCAGAATACGTACCTGAACCCGCACCCGGTATCGGTAACGGCCACCAACACCACAACGTATTCGGTCGTCAACGTGCAGAATGCCTGCGGTACAGGTACATCGGCGGGGCAGGCTACCGTAACAGTGGGCTCTGGCAACGCCGATCTGTGGTTGTCGTCGCTGGTCAGTAGCCGGACGCCCCGTCTGGGTGAAGTCGTCAGCTATTCACTAGTCGTGACCAACGAAGGCCCGCAAGCTGCTAATGGCGTAACCATTAGCAGCCGACTACCCACTGGGGTAGAATTTGTCGCGGCAGAGGTTGGTAACGTCAGCACCACAAATGGTCTTGTAACGGCTAGTGTAGGGTCAGTGGCACCAAGTGGTAGCCAGACAGTAAGCTACCAGCTACGGATTACGCAGCCAGGTACGTTCTTCACAACGGCCCAAGTGGCTACCACCAGTACACCTGACCCCGACAGTCAGCCCAACTCGGGCACGGGCGACGGGCAGGATGATCAAACCACAGTTGATTTGCGCACTGCTGACGCGGCTGGTGGACTGTTGGCATCGGCCAACCCCGATCAGGTGCCGCTGCCCACTACGCAATCCAATCAACCTGCGCCACAAGCGGGTAAGGTTGAACTGTCGCTCGATGTACGTAGCAGCATGTTGTCGGCCCCGGCTGGGCAGCCGCAGAATCTGAGCGTTGTCGTGAACAACCGGGGGGCCGTGGCGGCTACTAACGTGGTAGTGCAGATGCTACTGCCCACTGGCTGGTCGCTGACTAATAGCACTGGTTTTCTGGTAGACGGGCAAACGGTTCGTGGGTACGTCAACCAGCTAGCCGCAGGTACGTCGGCGGTGCTGGTGTTGCCGGTTCAGGTAAACGCTAGTGGCGTGGTGCAGGCGCAGATACAAGCAGTAAACGAGCCCGTCTCGAATGCCAGCCCCGGAAATGGCTTTACCAACGGCGAACGCGACGAAGCCAATTTACAGATCCGAGTGAAATAAAAAAGAGCTATAGCGCAGAGATACACAGAGGCGCACTGAGGTTCACAGGGAAAATGAATGATAAAAGCTCTGTGAATCTCGGTGCGCCTCTGCGTATCTCTGCGCTATAACACTCTTACAGGTTTCGGATGTATTTCTGGCCGCCTAGTGCGCGCATTTGCCGGGAGATCTGGCGGGTACGGCGCTGAATGTAGGCCGATGGATTCTTGATCGAAAACTTGTTGGGGTTGGGTAGCACGGCTGCAATCCGGGCAGCTTCGGTGCGGCTCAGGCTGCTGGCCGAATGGCCATAGAACCGTTCGGAGGCGGCTTCGACCCCGAAGGTCATCGGGCCGGTTTCGGCGACGTTCAGGTATACTTCCAATATGCGCTTTTTGCCCCAGATCAATTCGATCAGCACCGTAAAGTACACTTCCAGCCCTTTGCGGATGTAGCTGCGGCCCGTCCAGAGAAATACGTTCTTGGCTACTTGCTGCGAGATAGTACTGGCACCACGAGGCCGTTTACGGTACTGGTTTTCGCGGATGGCGTCCTGAATTTCGTCGAAGTCGAACCCCCAGTGGTACGGAAACTGCTGATCTTCAGAGGCCACGACAGCCAGAGCCGCTTCTTTATTGATCTCGTCGAAAGATCGCCACGTTTTGTGAATCTCGCTCGACTGATCGGTGCCTATGGCGTCCCATTTGCGACTGATGGTTAACGGCGTAAACCAGACAGGTACGTACTTCAGTACCACGACCCAGGCCACCGAACCGAGAAACAACACCAGCATGGTTTTCACCACAAACCAGTAAACGACCACCAGCATGGGGTGCTGCCGAACGTAGGTCTTCGTTTGCTGCCAACGCTGCCGCACCGCCTTACCGATGGCGCTTTTATACAGCCCCGACGACGTACCTGACGAACGCGATGGCTTCGTCCGGGGCGATTCGCGCGGCGGCCGACCCGATGTCGACGAGCCGGAATAAGGGCGGTTGCCCGGCTGATTACTGGGCGGGTTGCCAGAAGGCATAGGCGGCGGAGTTAACCGAGGGTCGGGAGGAGGCGTTCGTAGGCGATTAACGCGCTTTTCGGGCGGCATGGTATGGTGCTGTTCACTGTTTTCAGTGTACGGTCTTCGGCTGTTGGTTCACACGCAGTAGCCAGACGGCAAAGAACCCCAGCCAGAAACCGTAAACGGATTTATACAAACTTAACCTACGAATAACTCACTCGCCACGCGGTCGGCGAAGAGTTTGCCCGATTCGGTGAGCGTAAGGCTGTTTTCTGTTTGAACGAGCCAGCCCGTCTGTTTCAAACGAGCCAGTGCGGTGGCCTGTTCGGCGACAAATGACGTGCCCAGCATCGCGTCGAGTTCGGCGAGTTGGCACCCCCACTGCGTGCGCAGGCCCGTCAGCAGATAATCGTTGACCTGATCGGCGGCAGTCAGCACTTCGCGCTCGCTGGGTGCGTCGGTCAGCACGGCGCCTTCATGCAGCGCTTTCGCGTATAGCGCATTGTTGGCCACGTTGTATTGGCGGCTTTGCAGGTCGTAGGAGTGCGCCGAGGGGCCAATACCTAGGTAAGGGCGACGCTGCCAGTAGGCCGTGTTGTGGCGGGCGTAATGGGCCGTGGAACCAGCCTGCCGGGCAAAATTGGAAATTTCGTAGTGTACGTACCCAGCCGTTTTAAGGGCGGTGACTAGTTCGGTAAACTGAGTGGCCGACAACGCCTCGTCAACGGGTGTCAGCCGACCTTTGGCCAACCAACGACCAAAAGCGGTGTCGGGCTCGATCGTGAGGTTATAGGCCGACAGGTGGGGTACGTTCAGCGCCAGCGCTTTTTCGAGGTCGCGGGGCCAGATCGTCTCCGAAATGCCGTAGATCAGGTCGATGCTGAGATTGTCGAAACCGGCGTCGCGGGCGCGGGGCACACAGGCTTCAGCTTCGGCGGCATTATGGGCGCGGTTCATCCAGCGCAGGGTAGCCTCGTCAAAGGTTTGAATACCAATACTTAACCGATTGACATAGCGACGGAGCATGGCCAGATTGGTCGCATCCGCCAGATCGTCGGGATTGGCTTCGAGGGTAATCTCGGCATCGGGCTCGACGGTGAAATGGCGATGAATGGCATCGAGCAGGTACGTCAGCTCGCCTTCGGTCAGTAGCGAGGGCGTACCCCCACCGAAATAGATCGTCTGTAAGGGCGTTTGGGCGGGCAGGTACGTATGCCGCAGGTCGATTTCGCGCGCCATCGCGTCTACCACGACCCGTCGCTGCTGCTGATTGGTGCTAAAATGGAAGTCGCAATAGTGGCAGGCCTGCCGGCAAAACGGAATGTGCAGATACAGATGCATATGAGGCTAACGACCAGCCATCGGCAGTTAGTTGCATCGGGCCGTTGCGCTACTTTTTGGGGCAGCTTTTGCAGCGTTTCCCCTTCTTATACTTCTTGCAGCATGTCTTAAATACGCAGCCAGGTACGTTGCCGGAGGCCATCGGCAGGGCAATCAGTGTGGTCGAGCAAGCGTCGATGTCGGTGTCGTATTGCATGATAGTCGATAAAGTACATCAAATTTATAGTTTATTTAGATTCAATCAACATAAGCATGCAGATATGTTGCGAAGCTCAATAATAAAGTTGCGGTAAGCAGACAACGGTTCGCGGCAGTTTGACGTATGCAAAGTAGCTTTGTTTATATAGGTGATTCGTTAACTATCAACTTCTTGTATGACTCATTTTTACCGGCTTGCCGGGCTGCTGGCTTTCCTGAGCAGTTCGGTGCTGGCGCAACCGCTGCCCCAATACAGCGCGGCCCAACGGAGTCGCCTTCAGGCTCTTCAACAAACGCTATCACAGGAACAAACCAGTAATTACCAGAAAGCCCTTACGGTGGCCGCCCAACGCGGTCGCCTGGCTATAGAGCCAGCCGGCAATGGGCACGTGCAGATCCTGCGCGGTATCGACGAAACCACGGGCAACCTGCTCTACGATATTTCGTTTACCAATGTGCGCGCGGCCGAAACAACCCGCACGACCAGCCTCTACAGCGGCGGGAGCCTCGGGGTGAATTTGCGGGGCGGCTCTGCCTCTGTTAAAGACCGGCTCGGTATGTGGGAAATTGCGGCCACCTATACCGCGCACCCCGAATTTCAGGGCCGGGTGGTGCAGCAGGATATTACCAGCAGCATCGACCGGGAAGCCGACGACGTTAACCACGCCACCCACGTGGGCGGAACGCTGGTGGCGGCCGGACTGAATCCGCTGGTGCGGGGCATGGCGAGCGGCGCAAACCTTAAAGCCTGGGACGCCAGTAGCGATGTGTCGGAAATGACCGGTGCGGGGCAGAATTTGCTCTTGTCGAATCACTCTTATGGCAGCATTGCGGGCTGGCGATTCAACTCGTCGCGCACGACAACCAACAAATGGGAATGGTGGGGCGATACGACTCTGAGCGCCACGCAGGATTTCAAGTTCGGGCAGTACGACAACACCTCCCGCGCCTGGGACGTTGTGGCGGCGGCGGCCCCTTATTACTTGATTACCAAATCGGCCGGTAACAACCACGCCGAAGGTGGCCCTCCGGCGGGTGAGGCCTACTTTCTGGTGCAGCACAGCAGTCGACGCAGCACGACGCCCCGCGAGACACAGGTTGGCTACGACAACATCCCGACGTACGGCAATGCCAAGAACATCCTGACCGTCGGGGCCGTATCGCGGCTGAGCAACGGATACAATAGCCCGAGTGACGTTAGTATCGCTTCATTCAGCAGTTGGGGTCCTACCGACGACGGCCGGATCAAACCCGATATCGTTGGTATGGGCGTCAATGTAACGTCGACGCTGTCGTCGACTTCGTTTGTGTATGGCACTGAGAGCGGCACATCGATGTCGTCGCCCAACGTATCGGGTTCGCTGTTGCTGTTGCAGGAATATTTTGCGTCGCTGAATGCCAGCAAAGTAATGCGGGCCAGCACGTTGAAAGCGCTGGTGCTACACACGGCCGACGAAGCAGGCGATGCACCCGGCCCCGATTATCGGTTTGGCTGGGGGCTATTGAACGTGGAGAAAGCGGCGCAGGTGATCCGGAATGCCGAACGCACCAACGTACTCGATGAACGGACGCTGGCGCAGGGAGCAACCTACTCGCTGTCGGTGGTGGCATCGGGCCGCGGGCCCCTGGTAGCAACCATTGCCTGGACCGACCCCGAAGGCACTGCCCAGACAGGTGCTGCCCGGATCAACGACCGTACGCCCAAACTGGTAAATGATCTGGACCTCCGCCTGACGGATGGCACCACAACCACTTCGCCCTGGATACTCGACCCCGAAAATCCGGCTACTGCGGCCACCCGTGGCGACAACATTCGCGACAACGTGGAGCAGGTGTATATCGCCAAACCGGTGCCGGGACGTACCTATGTGCTGACGATTGGCCACAAAGGCACGCTGCGCAACAGCACTCAGGACTACGGCCTGGTGGTGAGTGGCGCAGGAGGTGTTGCTTACTGTGCGTCGGCGGCTTCATCGTCGGGCGATAGCAAGATTGCTCGCGTTCAGTTTGCCAACGTCGATCAGGCGGGGGCAACAGGCTGCACCACCTATACCGATCTTACGAGCGCTACCACGGTGGCCGAGATACAGCCCAGCCAGCCGGTACCACTGACGGTAACGACCGGCACCTGTGGCGCGGCGCGGTCGGTAGTGGTAAAAACGTTTGCCGACTGGAATGCCAACGGCTCGTTTACCGACGCGGGTGAACTACTAGGTACGTCGACGGTCCTGAACGGGCCGGGTACGTTCGTCGGGAGTATTACGGCGCCGGCCAGCGTAACGGCGGGTACGATCGTTCGACTTCGGATTGTGGTGGTTGAAACAACCGATGCCAATGCCGTGCAACCCTGCGGCAGCTATGGCGCGGGTGAAACGCAGGATTATCTGGTGCGCATTATCCGGTCACAGAACGATGTGGCCGTTACGGCGCTGCCCTCGGCCAGTCCGCTTTGCGCAGGTACAGAAACGGTATCGGTACGAGTGCGGAATCTGGGCGGCAACGATCAGACCAACTTGCCCGTGACGGTGACTGTAACGCGCGACAACCAGCCCGTAGCTACTTTCAACGCGACTATTGCCCAATTGCGGGCCTACCGCGACACGCAACTGGCGTTCACGCTGCCCACGTCGGTGACGTTATTGCCGGGCCAGACGTATCGGTTTACCACGCGCATCCAGTTGGCGAGTGACCAGGATACGACGAACAATCGCTTTACCGAAAACCGTACCGTAGGAGCAAGTTCACTGGTTGGCAATTTCTCGGCGGTAACCTGCGCGGGTGATCCGGCCTTACAGTTGCAGAACACGGGGCAGGGTACGGCCTTCTGGTACGACGCGGCCATCGGGGGTACGTTGCTGGCCGCAGGCAACCGAACCAGCATCGCCAGCCGCCCCACCGTTTATGCCAGCCTGAACGACTTCGGCGGGCGGCTAGGGCCGGTGAGCAAAGTGGATTTCCAGGGTGGCAGCTACGCGGGCAATTTCGGGCCACAACCGCTTATCTCGACCAAAGTGCCGTTGCGGATCGACCGGGCGCGCATCTACACCGGGGCCGCCGGTCGGCTGACGTTCTCGGTGCGGCGCTTCGACGAAACCGTCATCTCCAGCGTCACGCTCGATGTGCTGGCTACGCGTACACTACCGGCGTCGGCTACGATAACGGGTGGACAGCAGGCCAACGACCCCAACGATCAGGGCGCGGTTTATCCGCTCAATCTGTCGATTCCCGAACCCGGCGACTACAAAATTGCGATCGAGTATGAAGAGGGCGTTACCATTTTCCGAAGCAATTCGGCTACGGCGGGCTTTGCATTCCCCTACCAGTTGCGTAGCCAGTCGGGCGACGTGATTGCCAGTTCGAAAGGTTCGCTCTTTCAGCAGGCTACGGGCGTGATGGATACGCTGCGAACGGCCTGGTATTATTTCTACGACATGCAACTGCGCCCGCTCGATTGCCCTTCGGCACAGCGCGTAGCCGTGACACCATCCGTACGGGCAACGCCAACGGTCAGTGCGGCGGCAATCGGCAGCACATCGGTTTGTCAGGGTGGAGCCGTGACGTTGCAGGGAACAGCCACGACGGCCATAGCGGGCGAAACGTTTGGCTATCAATGGTTACGCGACGGACAACCCATTGCCGGTGCCACCAGCCTGACGTACACTGCTTCCGAAGCGGGTAGCTATTCGTTGCAACTCATCAGCAGTTGCTCGCCCATTTCATCGTCGGCCATCGCCGTGACCATTCGCCCTGCCCAGCAACCCCTTATTGCGCAAAGTGGGAATGTGCTGTCGTCCAATGCGCTGACCGGTAATCAGTGGCTACTGGCCGGGGTGCCCATTACCGGCGCAACGAGCCAAACCTATGTGGCCACGCAAACGGGTCGCTATTCGGTACGGGCCAATGTAGGTGGTTGCGGGGAAGCCACATCCGCCGAAACCTTCGTAACCATTCTGGCCGTTGAGCCAGCCCTGAGCGCGAGTTTGCGTGTATTCCCCAACCCAACCGCCAATCGACTGACCGTCGAAGTTGATGCCGCGGCCGCGACCAAGGCGCCAACCGTGCGGTTACTCGATGTGCGGGGAACATTGCAACAGCAGCAGGTTATGGTACCACAAGGAGCCAAATACCAGGCGATTATGGACCTTAGCGGTTTGCCAGCTGGTATGTTTTTTGTTCAGATACTGCATGATCCCACGCAGCCGATGGCGGTCAAAGCAGTGCTGAAACAATAAAACAGAGTTGAATGCAAGTAACCGGGCGTCGGACGGGGACCATTGGGTGTTGGGCAATAACGGCTCAATGGTCAATGGCTTTTGTCCGGCGCCTGCTGTTGTTCAGTGGCTTTACGGCCGCAGCGCAGGCACAGTCGGTACTGCCCCGCCCGGTTAAGCTCCACAATATCGAAGCGGCCACCGGCACACGTACCCAGCCCCTGTATGGCCGGAACTCCACGGGGTTATCGCTCAGTGGTCAAAGCAGCTTTGTGTCGGACAAATTAGGCCTTTGGGACGGCGGCGGCGTACTGACGACCCATCGTGAACTGGCCGGCCGGGTGCAGATGCGCAATACCGCCGGTCAGCTGAACGACCACGCGACCCACCTTGCCGGTACGTTGGTGGCGGCGGGTATCGACCCTAAAGCGCGGGGCATGGCCTACGGGGCCAAACTTCAGGTTTGGGATTATACCAACGACTTGATCGAACTGGCTACCGCCGCGCCGAATCTGTTACTGTCGGTACATGCCTACGGCCCGCTGTCGGGCTGGGTACTGAACCTGAACCGGCCCGGTACCGACCCAAACCATAAATGGGAATGGTGGGGAAACGCGGCCGTCAGCAGTACAGAAGATTACCTTTTCGGCTACTACAACGCTACGGCCCAGCGTATCGACCACATCGCCTATCAGAACCCGACGTACCTGATGGTTCGGTCGGCCGATAACAAACGGTCAGAAACGGGTCCACCAGCCAACACGTCGTATTACCTCAGCAATACCAATCAGCAGAGTAACCTGCCCCGTAGCCGGAACGATGGCTACGATGTGATTCCCGGCGAAGCAACTGCCAAAAACATACTGACGATCGGTGCCGCCGACGTAACGCTCGACGACGATAACCGGCCGGTTCAATTGGCCTCGTCGCCCTACAGCGGCTGGGGCCCTACTGATGATGGCCGGATCAAACCTGATCTGGTGGGCATTGGCACGGACGTGTACTCGACGGTTTCGACAAATACCTCGGCCTACGGCTTGAGCACAGGTACGTCGATGGCGGCAGCCAACGTGACGGGGTCGCTGCTGTTGTTGCAGGAACTCTACGCCCGCCAGACCAGTGGCCGATTCCTGCTGGCGGCCACGTTGCGGGGGCTGGCCATCCATACTGCCGACCGCCTCGCTCCCGCCAATGGCCCCGATTACCGGCAAGGGTGGGGCCTGTTGAATACCGAAGCTGCGGCGGCCGTTATCCAGAATACCAATCAGGCGCACCTGATCACCGAACAGCGGCTTGTACAAGGGCAAAGCTGGACCACGACGGCTGTAGCGTACGGTGGTGAGCCGCTCACGATCACGCTTTGTTGGACTGACCCCGAGGGCAGCGTTACAACCCTGACACCGCAGGCCTTAAACCGCCGGACGCCCAAGCTCATCAATGACCTCGACATCCGCGTGACGCTGGGCGCGCAAACGATGTTGCCGTTCGTGCTAAACCCGGATCGCCCGGCCGATGTGGCTACCCGAGGCGACAATAGCCGCGATAATGTCGAGCAGATCTATATCCCCAACCCCATCGCCGGCCAGACCTACACGATTCGGGTCAGCCACAAAAACGCGTTGCAAAGTGGTGTGCAGCCCTTTTCGCTGCTTGTAAGCGGGCGAAAGCACAGCCCGTGTACCTTACCAGAGCGCCCACTGCTCACGGCGACCGACACGCTTATCTGCACCGGAGCTACCCTGAACCTGCAAGCCGATGATCTGCCCGGGCTTCGTTACGAATGGTTGCGCGACAACCAATCCATCGGTGGGGCAACCTCGCCTGTCTGCGCGGTGTCATCTGCCGGGCAGTACAAAGTGCGTTACACCGACCGGCACGGTTGTGTTGGCCAGAGTGCAGCCGTGCGGGTGTCGGTTGTGGCGCCAACAGTACAACTCACGCCTGCCCAAACGGTCTACCTCTGTCCCGAACAGGCACCTGCTCAATTGGTGGCCGCCGTCGAAGCCGGAAAAGGCATAACCGTCAACTGGCTACGGAATGGGCAACTGATCGCCGATGCTACCAGTCAGACACTGACCGTCAGTCAGGCGGGGCAATACCGGGCGCAACTCACGCAGCAAGGGTGCCGTACCTTTTCGCAGGAAATAACGGCCCGCCCGACCACGCTCGATCAGGTACGTCTCCTGCCCGCCGATAATACGGTTTTGATACCCGCTGGCGCTACAGCCCGGTTACAGGGCCCGACGGGCGATCAGTTTCGGTATGCCTGGTACAAAGGTGGTCAGCCACTGCTTAATGCAAGCAGTCAGTGGTTGCTGGTCGATGAGCCAGGTACGTATCGGTTGAAGGTGTCACAGCAGCAATGCAGCGGATGGTCAGACGAGAAACCCGTACGATGGTCGTCGTGGGCAGGCGTAACGGCTCTGCCCGATTCGCTGCTGTCCTTCGCTCAGGCCGATAGCGTAATGGTAGCGTACCCCAACCCGACTAGTCAGACGCTGTATATCCGCTACGTCCGGCCGGGCGCTTCGCAGGTGACCGTCGATATCGTTGATCTGTGGGGGCACCGGCTAGGCATCTCGCAGGTAATGCAGCACCGGCAGGGTCTTTTCTGGCTCGACTTACCCGTTGCCAACCTGATGAGCGGGCAATACCTGCTCCACTTTACCGACGGCGACCGGGTAAAGGCCCTGCGGTTTATTCGTGAATGAAAGCTAGATCATTTATGAAATCATAACAAAGCCCGCGCTACTGTTATCTTTCTGTTACTTCTTCTTGTAGAAATCTGACAATCAGGCAGTTTATCGAAAGCCATATTATGAAATAATGAAGCGATCGGTGGCTGTTAACTGAGTTTTAATCTTTGCGGATTCATCTACTAGCATCCGCTTCAATGACTCAACTCCGCTACATAATTGGCTTCACATTGGCCGTGGGCATCCTGGTGGCCTGCGATCACCGCACCGATCTGGACCCCATCGAAAACGCAGGTACGTTCCGCGAAATCGCATCGGTCGATCTGGGAGGCACAGCAGCTTCCGAAATATCGGCCTACGACACCCTGACCCGCCGCATTTTCACGGTCAACAACGAAACGGCCGCTACGCCAAAGGTGGAAGTGCTCGAACTCTCCGCCGCCTATACCATCAACAAACTCACGCCCATCAATGTATCGGCACTAGGAGGCGTTGCGAACAGCGTTGCCGTTAGCCGGGGTCGACTGGCGATTGCGCTGGAAGCAACTGACAAGCAGGCCAACGGCAGTGTCGTAATCGTCGATACGCGCAGCCTGGCGATTCTGCGGACCATTCCCGTAGGCGCCATGCCCGATATGGTTACGTTTAGCCCCGATGGCCGCTACATCGTCACGGCCGACGAAGGCGAGCCCAACGCAGCTTATACGGTTGATCCGGTGGGCTCTATTTCAATCATCGATACGCAGTCAGGATACAGCGTCCGAACACTGACGTTCGAAGGATTCGAGTCGCAACGGGCGACATTACTGGCGGGTGGTTTTCGGCTGTTTGGGCCCAAAGCCAGTTTAGCACAGGATGTTGAACCCGAATATGTAGCCATCTCACCCGATTCACGCCGGGCCTGGGTAACGCTTCAGGAAAACAACGCCATTGCTGAGGTCGATCTGATCGGTGGTAGCATCCTGAAGATCTGGCCATTGGGCACTAAAGACATCAACGTACCCAGCAATGCTATTGACCCCAGCGACCGCGACAACAAAATAGCCTTTTCCAACTGGCTCATCCGGTCGTTCTATCTGCCCGACGCCATAGCGCCTTTTGCGGTGAATGGCACCAACTACGTGATCACGGCCGACGAAGGCGATACCCGTGATTATGCCGGTTATAGCGAAGAAGCCCGCATCAGCACGCTGACCCTCGACCCAACGGCCTTTCCGACGGGCAGTGTGCTGAAACAGCTCACTAATCTGGGGCGGCTGATCGTCACGAAAAGCCTCGGCGACACCGATAATGACGGCGACTACGACGCCCTGTATGCCATTGGAGGGCGTGGTTTCAGCATTTTCAATACAGCTACCGGCCAACGCGTTTATTTCTCCGGTAAAAGCCTCGAAGAGCGCATTGTAGCCGCTAATCTATACGATGATACCCGCTCCGACGATAAAGGTGTTGAGGCCGAGGGCGTAACGGTGGGTATGATCAATGGGCAACCTGTGGCGTTCGTGGGGCTGGAACGAGCCGATGCCATCGCCATTTACAGCCTCGCCGATCCAACAAATCCGCAGTTTTTGCAGGTGCTGCCTACCGGCGACGCACCCGAAGGCGTACTGTTTGTTCCGGCCAGCCAAAGCCCCACCAAGCGTAGCCTGTTGATAGTCAGTAGCGAAGGTGATGGCACGGTGAAAGTTTACCAGCCCGACAGGCCATAAGCACAGTCTTTTTTTGAGCAAAGCCGCATCTGACTGGTGCGGCTTTTTCATGATCAGTACCTTGAACCCACAAATTGCCTGTTTTGCAGAAAAACAGCGGAAATGCTCGTTAATTAAAAGGGCAGTGGCGGCAAATCTGAAAATGAGGGTAATTTTGCGTGGTTTTTGAAAACCCTGATCATCCACCTGATCAGCGGATAGTTGTTGTAATGACGAAACCTTGAGACCTAATGAAACGTATTGCTGTGTTTACCTCTGGGGGAGACGCGCCGGGCATGAACGCCTGCATTCGGGCAGTTGTGCGCGGAGCCGTTTACCACGATATTGAAGTGTTCGGTATCCGGCGGGGGTATAACGGGATGATCAATGGCGACATTTTTCAGATGACCTCTCACTCGGTGAGCAACATCGTGCAGCGGGGTGGTACCATCCTGAAATCGGCCCGCAGCAAAGAGTTCATGACCCCCGAAGGGCGGCAGCGCGCCCACGAACAATTGCAGAAGTTTGGCATTGAAGGTCTCGTCGCTATCGGCGGCAACGGCACATTCACCGGTGCTACGCTCTTCTTCGACGAATTCGGCATTCCGACGGTTGGCGCGCCCGGCACCATTGATAACGACCTCTACGGTACTGATTATACCATTGGCTTCGATACGGCTGTAAACACGGCTCTGGAAGCAATCGATAAAATTCGTGACACCGCCGACTCTCACGACCGGATCTTCCTGATCGAGGTGATGGGCCGCGACTCAGGCTACATCGCTATCCAATCGGGGATTGCGGGCGGCGCCGAACTGGTGATGGTGCCCGAAGTACTGACGCCCATCTCTGAAGTCGTTAAGACGCTTCAGGCAGGCTTTAACCGCAGCAAATCGTCGTCGATTGTGGTGGTGGCCGAAGGTGAAGAGGAAGGCAGTGCCGCCGAAGTGGCCGAGAAAATCAGCAAGCTGATCGAGGGAGAACTCGACATGCGCGTAACCACGCTGGGCCACATTCAGCGCGGCGGTATCCCAACAGCCTACGACCGCATTCTGGCGAGCCGGTTGGGGCTGGGTGCGCTGGAAGGCCTGCTCAACGGCGAGAAGAACGTCATGGCGGGGGTTATCAATAATGAACTGGTCTATACGCCGTTCCGCGATACCATTCGTTTGCCCAAACCGATCAATGAAGACCTGCTCAGGATGGTAAAAATCCTGAGCGTTTAGTCGTCAGCTTCGTCTGTGCATTAAACCGATACGGCTTTCCCATTGGCCGCCGTGGCTTTGCCTCGCTCAAAGGTCAGATCGATCCGGCCCAAATTGATGCCGCCGAAGCCCACCTGATTCACCAGAATGGGTTGGCCGTTGGCGTTGGAGATTGTTACGGGCGCATCCAGGAAGGTGTGGGTGTGCCCGCCGATAATCAGGTCGATGTCCCGGCTTTTAGCGGCCAGCACCTGATCTGACACCGTCGAGTCGTTGTATTTGTAGCCCAGATGCGACAGACAGATCACGTAGTCGCAGTGTTCGTCGGTGCGGAGCTTGCGGGCGATGTCGGTGCTGGTCTCGATAGGGTCGAGGTAGACCGTTTCTTTGTACAAATTTTCCGGAATCAGGCCCTTGGGTTGGATACCCAACCCGAATACGCCTACACGCACGCCCTCTTTTTTGAAGATTTTATACGGCTGGGTACGTCCCGCCATCGTCGTATTCCGGAAGTCGTAATTGGCAATCAGGATTGGGAACGTGGCTTTGGTAAACTGATCGCGCATGTTGTCGATGCCCGCGTCGAAATCATGATTACCGATGGTGCCCGCGTCGTAGCCGAGGCGGTTCATCGCCAAGATCTCCGGCTCTCCTTTATACAGGTTGAAATAAGGCGTTCCCTGAAAAATATCACCGGCATCGAACAGCAGTACGTTGCGAGATTGCCCGGCGGACTGTTCGGCCCGAATCTGCTGAATCAGCGTCATCCGGCGGGCAATACCACCCCGCCCGGCATTGCGGCTGCCATCCATTGGGAACGGGTCGAGCCGACTGTGCTGATCGTTGGTGTGCAGAATGGTCAGCAGCGTGGGTTTAGGCGCCGCCAGTAATGTTGAAGGCATCGCCGTACCGACTACGGCTGCTGCGCCAATGTGTTTCAAAAACTGGCGTCTATTCGAGCGTGATGCGTCCATCGATTTGGGGAGTTAATGGTTTGCCCGCTTTACCCTGCTGCCGGAAGTAATCGATCAGGGCATCGCGGATCAGGTAATTGACGTTGTCGCGCCGGGTAACGGCTTTCAGGAAATCGGCATCGCCGCCGCCGTTGGCGATATAATCGCTCATGGCCACGGTATACGTCTGCTCGGGGACGATCGGGCGGCCGTTGGTCAGCGTGGCCGTGCGGATGGCTTTGTTCTGAATGTTTACCCGGGCCCCACCAATCACCAGCGCATCGTCGTGCGTCGCAAAATGATTCAGAAAACGCATCAGATCGGTACCACTGAGCGTTAACACCACCAATTGGTTGTCGAACGGCATCACCTCGAAAACATTGCCGGTAGTAACCGTACCACCAGGCAACCCACTCCGGATACCACCGTAGTTCAGGTGCGACACATCGATGGCTTTGCCGTAACGCTGGGCAGCCTGTACCAGTAACGCATCGGCGAGCAGATCGTCTAACGCCGACTCGGGGGCGCGTTTATCCAATCGTTCGGTCAGGGTGAGCAGCGGCTCATTCATGCTGCGGTCAAGCCCCTGTTTGTAAGAGGCTAACCAGTTTGTCGTGCTGCTATCGGCCCGAACGGCAGCGTCGACAGCTAGCCGGTTGCTCTGCTGCCCAGCCACGTGATAGCCCGTCTGGCAGGCGCTTAGCAGAAGGGAGGCAACGAGAAAAAGCTTTTTCATAAGAGTAGGCAGCCGATTGGGTGATGCAAATGCACAACGCGTGGCTGCCAAACCGGTTGCTTATTGATTGGGTAGCGTAACGGTTTCCCACCAGTACCGACGAATGATCTCGAAGTAACCCAACCACTCCGCATCGCCAATGGGCTTTGAAATAAAGGATGTAGCTCCCAGTTGATACGCCTGCGCGATATCATCTTCTTCGTGCGAAACACTCAGGACCACCACGGGCGGCCGCCTGGATGCCGGAATCTGTTTTACTTCCCGTAAAAATTGCCAGCCATTCTCGGCCTGTGGCAAGTACAAATCAAGCAGCACGAGCCGGGGCGTGGCCAAATCATTTTGAACACATTGAGTGAGGTAAGCCATGGCCTGATCTGCCGAATCGGTAAATACAGGTGTGGTATTGGCGAGACTACGCTGTATTACATAGCGAAGAAGTACCTGATGGTCAGGGTTATCTTCAACAACTAATAACGTTTGATTGCGGGATGATTTGGTCACGGTACAAAGCGCGGTTTGTTAAGCAGGTATGTGCACGATCAACTTAACGAAACAAACAGATACCTGATTATGGCAAATATAACGATGAAATCAGGTAAGACTGTCCGGCTACTCTACGGGCTCTTATGTGTAGTAACAACGCGGTAAATGCCCACATCTCACATGAAATATTTTTAATGATAGAGGCCATTAAGTATTTTCGCTTGCTGCTAACCTAAAAAAGTAGGGTAACTGCATTTGGCCTGTTACCTTATTTTGTCGCTACCAACATTCGCTACACGATGACACAAAAACCGATTTCAACAGACACTCAATTAGGTCAGTTGGCTACGTTTCTGTTCAGCCGCCGCGAAGCCATCCTGACCAACTGGCACACCACCAGTGCTAGCGACCCCAATCTAAAAGTAGTGGCGGGCCTTACCCGCGAAGAGTTTACGGACCAGATTCCGGCTATGCTGACGGTACTTGACAAGCGCCTGCGCAACGAACAGGATGGCGTGTTACCCTATCAGATTGCCCGCGAGCACGGCCTGCATCGTTGGCACAAAGGCTATGCCTTACATGAATTGCTTAGCGAACTGGCTCACCTCCACCAGAGCTTATTGACAGAACTGGGTACGTTCTGGAATCACCAGCCTACCGTCGATCACGAGGTGTTGCTGATCGCTCATCAGCGCATCGGCGCCCTTATTCACGAGGCAATTGGCGGCAGCATTGCTCAGTATGATGAATTTCAGAAAGCGGAGGCTACTGAACGGGCGTTGAACCTGCAACGGGCTCTCGATAATGTGAATGAACTGGGTCGAAAACGTAGCGCGATGCTGCGCATTGCCTCGCATGATCTGCGTAGTAGCTTCAGCGTGATTCAGGGGGCGGCGTCGTTGCTCGACATGCCCGACAATACGGAACAGGAGCGCTCAGAGATGTTGCAGATTCTGAACCGTAACTTTCCAAGGCTGGCGTCGATGCTGACCGAACTGATGGATCTGGCCCGGCTGGAAGCGGGTCGGGAAAACATCAACGTCAAACCGTTCGACGTAGCCGAAACCATGCGCGGGCTGATCGAGTCGGCACAGCCGCTGGCGCAGGAACGCAACTTATTTCTGAAGGGAGATGGCCCTGCTTATCTGCCCGTTATGGGTGATGCCACGAAGGTGTACCGCATCGCCCAGAATCTGCTGACCAATGCGCTTAAAAACACGCAGGAAGGGCAGGTATCGGTGTCATGGTCAAACGAAAACCAGTTCCGCTGGATGCTGAGTGTGCAGGATACCGGGCCCGGCCTGTCGTCAGGGGCTACCATGTGGCTGTCAGACCAGCTGCGACCTACCGTCGAATCGGTGGCGCTCTATAACGAAAACATACCGGGGAAAACACAGCCAACCCCTGCCCCCTCGGTCGATGAAGTGGTTACGGAGGGTATTCGATCGGAGGGCGAAGGGATCGGACTGTATATCGTAAAGCGGCTTTGCGAATTGCTCAACGCCAGCCTCGACGTCGAGACCCGGCTAGGGGCCGGTACACTGATTCGGGTACGTTTCCCCATTCATCCGTCAGCCTAAAACGTGTCGTCTTTCAGCAGATGACTTTCCAGACTGTGTTTGGATGAGAACGTGATACCGCTGTAACACAAGTACAAAACCGACTAAAAAAGAGAAAGGCCCGGAGACAAGAATCAGTCCCCGGGCCTTTTTCACAAGCTGAACGGACTAATACGTAGTCGAATTCGGACGGGTCGTTGTGGTGCTACTGTTCGTCCGCGAGTTGCGCGTCCGTGAGTTTGTGCGGTTCATCGAGCCGTTATTGCTGCTGTTCGTATCCATCTGATCCATCGTGGTGCGATCTGTCGACCGGGTACCAGTATTATTGGTATTGCCACTTTGCATCGTCCGGCCCGACTGCGTCGAATACGAACCCGATGAACGGGTTGTACCGCTCTGCGACGTACCGGTGCTGCTGCCGCCTACCGGATTCTGGCTGGTCGACTGCTGCGTGTTGTAGTTGCCTGTGTTCGTACTCTGGTTCTGGGGATACGTACCTACGCCGTTACCAGTTGTGGTACCCGGTTGCGTTTGATACGTACCTGTAGAAGTTCCCGTGTTGGTTGGGTTGTTATAGGTGCCTGTCGATTGAGTAGGCTGACCGTTGCTATACGTACCTGTCTGTCCTGTACCCGTAGTGCCTACCGGCGTGTTGGGCGTAGAGGGCATCGTGGGGCTCGTAGGCGTTGTCGTTGGTGTCGTCTGTGCGTTGGCAACTACACCGGCAAGCAGCATAGCAACCAAAATCATTCCCTTTTTCATAACGTTAAGTTGTTTTGTCTATAGTCTTTGTCGTTTGACGTCTTTATAACCCCGGGGCCTATGCGGTTGTTAGGCGATTTCGTATAAAAGAGTGAAATTTTAATGTCAGCCTATAGATTTAGTATGATAAATGAATAAACCGGTAAGCTCTCAACAAGACCACTATAAATTGTTAGCCAAATTGTTTTGACTATAGGCTAAGTAAATAAGCGATAAAAGCCTGTATATATGCACATTATGGCCACTTATCCACATTTTACGTGTGGATAAGTGGGTTTGGAGTAATTAATAGGCACGAATGCTGCCCTGCCCTTATCGATTAGTTTTGTGGTTATGAACGTGGGAACATCAACCACTGAGTGGCTAACAGCGCGGCTGGCACAGGAGCTGCATAATCGGCAGGCTAGTGGCTTGTTACGGCGGCTGACACTAGCCAACGCCATCGACTTTACGTCGAACGACTACCTTGGTCTGGCCCGATCGATGGCTTTGTCGCAGTACATTCACCAACAGGCCGTACCGATAACCCGTAATGGCGCTACCGGCTCACGACTATTGGCCGGAAACACCGAACTCGCCGAAGCCGTCGAGCAGGATTTGGCGCAGATTTACCAGGCTGAGTCGGCGCTGGTGTTCAATTCGGGTTACAACGCCAACGTAGCGCTGCTGGCCTGCCTGCCGCAGCGCGGCGATACCCTACTGACCGACGAACTAATTCACGCCAGCCTGATCGATGGAGCTCGTTTGAGTTATGCTACCCGTCAGCGGTTTGCTCACAATGACCTGGCCGATCTGGAACAGAAGCTGCAACAGGCAAACGGCCGGCTCTTTGTCGTGGTCGAATCGGTGTATTCGATGGATGGCGACGAGGCTCCCCTACTGGCGCTGGCCGACCTGTGTGACCACTATGGCGCGGCGTTACTGGTCGACGAAGCCCATGCCTCGGGCATTTATGGGCTAAATGAAGCCAACGGAACGGCGCCGGGGCTGGTTGTTGCTCATGGTTTGCAGGACCGGGTCTTTGCGCGCATACATACCTTTGGCAAAGCGCTGGGCGTACATGGTGCGGTGGTAGTAGGGCCAACGCTCCTGCGCGACTACCTCATCAACACGGCACGTCCGTTTATTTATACGACAGCCTTACCGCCGCATGCCTTGCTGGCTATTCGTTGCGCTCACGAAGTGCTGGCGCAGGATACGGCCCCCATCCATCGGCTACACACGCTGATTGCCTTTTTCCGGGAAACAACGCAGCAACTGGCGCCTGATTTGACCTGGCTCGAGAGCACGTCACCGATCCAGGGGCTTATCGTGCCGGGCAACGAAGCCGTTCGGGCCGTGGCTGGGCGGGCACAGGCAGCTGGCTACGACGTACGTCCTATCGTGAGCCCAACCGTGCCGCCGGGTCAGGAGCGGTTACGGCTTTGCCTCCACAGCTTCAATACGGAAGCCGAAATCCGAGGCCTGATAAGCACCATCAGCCGTTCGGCCTAGCAGACAGCAATGGTGCTAAACTCAAATCCGTGCTGTAGCGTTGCAGACATATGGAAATGGCACCCATTGTTAACCGAGTGGCCAGCAGCGGCCTTATTACCCTCGATCTGGAAGAGTACTATCATCCCGGCGAACGGCTTGTTTACGACCTGAAAGACAACCTGTTCATGGGGATGATCCTGAAAGAAAAGGACTTCCGGGCCTTTCTTAAAGAGCACGACTGGAGCCAATACGCCGGTAAGAACGTCGCCATTACCTGCACCGAAGACGCGATCATCCCGACCTGGGCGTATATGTTGCTGACGTTGCAGCTTCAGCCCTATGCCCACACGGTCGTTTATGGCTCGTTACAGGATCTGGACGAAAAGCTCTATTTCGATGCTATCACCCGCATCGACCCTACCGATTACCAGGACAAGAAAGTCGTCGTGAAAGGATGTAGCAAGGTACCGGTACCAACGGCTGCCTACGTCGAGCTGACCCGCCGACTAGCGCCTGTTGTGCAGAGCCTGTTGTTTGGTGAACCGTGTAGTACGGTGCCTCTTTTCAAGAGAAAGAGTAGTTAATGTATAATGCACAATGTACGATGCACAATGGGCTAACGCGTTCGTATTGCTGCGCCAGCCCATTGTACATCGTACATTGTGCATTATACATTACAAAGTGCATTGTGCATTACAAATCCCAGATGGTTGGGTTAGCCCGGCGGCGGAGGTGCGTGCGGAGCTCAAGCCAGAAGGCGGCGATTAGATAGAGAATAACGGGCGAGCCCAGCGTGAGGCACGATGTGTAAATAAAGTATAGCCGAATACTATTGGCCGGAATGTTCATCCGCTCGCCTAAGTGGGCACAGACACCAAATGCCTGTTGCTCGACAAAGAACCGAAGCCTGTTAAGTACCTGATCCATACGTTTGTTGATATTGCTGGCAAACATAACGTTTGCGGTTGCAGTTTGTTCGTCTATTTCTACCAGTAACTCAAAAAACTTAGCCGACCCGCCCTTTTTTGGGCGGCTACATCGTCACAGTTTAAACTTATTTTTTTATTTGCGCAAGGTCATTCGTCATGACGCTCCTTATTCTTATTAACTGACTATCAATTCATACCAGTGCTATGCAAACAGGTGTAGTGAAATTCTTTAATGAAAGTAAAGGATTTGGTTTTATTGTAGACGACGAAACAGGCAAAGACATTTTCGTCCATATCACCGGCCTGAATGGGGTCACCATCAAAGAAAAAGACCGGGTCGAATACGAGGTTGTTGAAGGCAAAAAAGGCCTCAACGCGACTAAAGTGCGAAAAGCAGAATAGGTACGTTTACCGTTTCGAGTTTAGTGTTTGACGTTGGCTGACGCCCGATTACGTTGTTGCGTCAATCAACGTCAAACACCAAACTCGAAACGGTAAACTCATTTATGTCCCGTCCAGCCGTGCACGTCGGCGATGCTGGGCATGGGTACGTCGGTCATTTTTAGTTTTTTCCGAACGCCGCCGAGGTCGTTGAAAAGTTTGTTAGGGCTGGCAGCGTGCAGTTGCGCGATGGTCAGGTAACCCAGTTTCTGCAACGCTGGCACCCACGCTTCCGGTACGCCCGCCGCTACGAAATCGGCTTCGGTGGCTCCTTCTTCTTTTTTCTCCGGACGCATCTGCGGGAAGAACAGCACTTCCTGAATGCTCGGCTGATTGGTCATAATCATCGTGAGCCGGTCGATACCGAGGCCTACGCCTGCCGTTGGCGGCATGCCGTATTCGAGCGCGCGCAGGAAGTCTTCGTCCATCGCCATCGCTTCATCATCGCCGCGTTTGGCCAGTTCGAGCTGTTCCTCAAAACGCGCCCGCTGGTCGAGCGGATCATTCAGCTCCGAATAGGCATTGGCAATCTCTTTACCGTTGCAAATCGCTTCGAAACGCTCCACCAAACCCGGTTTGCTGCGGTGCTTTTTGGTCAGCGGCGACATCTCCACGGGGTAATCGGTGATGAACGTCGGCTGAATGAGGTTTGGCTCGCAGGCCTCCCCAAACAACTCGTCGATCAGCTTCGATTTACCCATCGATGCATCCGTTTTGATGCCCCGGCTTTCGGCCGTCTGCCGTAGTTCATCCTCGCCCATGTTCGACACGTCAACGCCGGTATATTCCTGAATGGCTTCAAACATGGTGAGGCGTTTCCAGGGGCGTTTGAAGTCGATCACATTCTCACCGACGGTTACTTTGGTCGTACCGGCCACGTCGAGGGCTACTTTTTCCACCATCTCTTCGATGGTGTCCATCATCCAGTTGTAATCTTTGTAGGCTACGTAAAATTCGACCTGTGTAAACTCGGGGTTGTGCGTCCGGTCCATGCCTTCGTTGCGGAAGTCTTTGGCAAATTCGAACACACCGTCGTAACCGCCCACGATCAGCCGCTTCAGGTACAGCTCGTTGGCGATGCGCAGGTAGAGCGTCATGTCGAGCGTGTTATGGTGCGTCTTGAACGGCCGCGCCGTGGCTCCCCCGTGAATGGGCTGCAAAATGGGCGTTTCCACCTCCAGATAGCCTTTGCCCGTCAGGTAGTGCCGGATCGAGTTGACCAGCTTGCTCCGTTTGATGAAGACCTCACGTACCTGCGGATTCACAATCAGATCGACGTACCGTTGCCGGTAGCGCAGTTCGGGATCGGTGAAGGCGTCGTAGGTTTCTTTTTCGCCGGTCTGTTCGTTCACCACCTCTTTCACCACCGGTAGCGGCCGCAGCGACTTGGTCAGCACCTTAAACGACCGTACGTAGAGCGACAGTTCGCCGGTCTGCGTGGTGAAGATGTTGCCTTCCACCCCAACGATATCGCCAATGTCGAGCAGTTTTTTGAAGACCGTATTATACAGTGTCTTGTCGTCGCCAGGGCACAGGTCGTCGCGGCGGAAGTATAGCTGCATCCGGCCGCTGCTGTCCTGCATTTCGGCAAACGACGCGCTGCCCATGATGCGGAAGCCCATCAGGCGGCCCGCCAAACGTACCTGACCCCAGGCCGGGTCGCCGGTCAGATCGAGGTGGGCTTCATAGCCGCCCTGCGTGTCTTTTCCGGCCTTGTCGGCAAAAGCGTCGCGGAGTTGAGCGATGGTATGGGTGACGTCGAAGAGTTCGGCGGGGTAAGGGTCGATACCCAACCGCATGAGTTCTTCGCGTTTCTGTCGTCTATTTACTTCTTGTTCACTAAACATCGGAGACTGAGGTTTTTACGGGAAATGGCTACGGCCGTAAAAATGAAGGTGCAAAAGTACGTCAGAATTGGCTATACGCCTTCTGTAAAGGCGCAGGGATTGTTTACCAGTCGCTAAGGCCATTTATCCAGATCGACTGGTTACAAAAGCAACGGCTTTGTTGCTTTGCGCTCACCGACTTACCTACTCCCATGACCTGGACACCAACGCAGCAGGAAACCCTGCTCACCCTCATTAGCCGCCGGGGCGAGCGCATCGCCCTGGAACAACAACTCGCCACGCTCACCAAGACGATCGGGCAGCAACGTACCCAGCAGACGGCACGTTATGAACAGTGGAGCAATGAGCAAGCCGACGTAGACCGCCTGGAACGACTCAGCTGGGCATCGATCTATTACAGCCTGCTTAACCGCCACGACGAGCAATTGACCAAAGAACAGGCCGAAGCCCAGCGCGCCCGGCTCGACTACGATGCCAGTAGCGCCCAAATCGACGGGCTAACGACGCAGTTGACTGCTTTGCAAACCCGGTTGGCAAGCTACGCGGATGTTGAGCCGACTTACGAACAACTCATGCAGCAGAAAGAGCAGGTAATTCAAAGCCAGGCAAATACGGCATATCGGCAACGGGTCGATGCGCTGACCACGGCCCAACAACGGCTAACCGAATTAACCGAAGCTCAACAGGCGGGGCGGCAGGCAGCCCACGAGATAGATGCATTGGTCCGACTACTGGACGAAGCGTGCCGCCTGGGCAACTGGGATATGTTCACCAGTTCGTCGTTGCTGTCGGCGATGAAATACGGCAAACTGGACGACGTCCGCGATCAGTCTGAGCGGGTGGGGTACAGCGTGAACCGGTTCCGGGCAGAATTGGCCGATGTGCATCAGCAACTGGCTGGTGAATGGACGTTCGACGATGGCTTGACGCGGTTCGTGGATATCTTCTTCGATAACGTGTTCACCGACTTCTCGGTACAACGACGCATCGAAACAGCGCAGGCCAACGCCCATCGGTTGCACGAGCAGATTAACCAGGCACTGGATACGGTCACTAACCATCATGAAACGGCTATCATCGACCAAACGCAACGTACCCACGAGCTCCGAACGTACCTGGAACAGGCCTGAGCGAACATCGATCTAATTACCTATCGAATTTGTTATTTTGACCGGGAGCAACGCCGATGACTATGAGCACCACACAAATTCTGTCCGAACATTACAAAGTGCTACCTAAACGGGTACGCCGGGAGTTGAAAGCCCTCATTGTAAAAGATGAGGAGGAATGACCCTTGTGGAAGGCCTTGAGCAAAGCTTAAAAGAGGGGAAGCTTATGCGAGAAGGGAAGCTGCCTAAAAAAATATCAGAGATGTTTTGAAGGATGAAAGTGACAGGCGCGTTGGCTCAATCCTGCGTTAAAAATTCACAGGATACTGCTAATTAATTGCTCAGCCAATAGATGATTGCTTTATTGCCGCAGGACAGTACGTCCCCGCCGACGTGCTGCATAGGTAGGCCATTGTAGTTGACGGCCTGGCCTGTTTCAAGTCTATGCACGAATTTGATAACTACCTGCTGTGGCGAGTAAGCCTTTTCGTAAATAATAAACTGAGCTATACTCAATCTGCTGTCGTCTCTCTGAACTCCAGACAGGCATCTTCGGCGTTTATTTCGTTTACAGCTCTCCGGTATTTACTACCATATACTTTGTTCAGCAACAACGCTGGGGTACGTTCCGCTAACTGCTTCAAATTGATAATACTCAGGTCAAGTTTCAGTTTGTTCTTGATGGCCAATAATCCTTTTATGCCACTCTTTGGTGAATTAACTAAATAAATATCAACCAGTGCGGCCTCCTCTGGTGATGCTTCCGTAGAAACAGCGTCCTGGCTTAGCCACGATACTAAGTTGTCCGCCACGAGGCGTTCTTCAGTGCTACCGATGGCACCAAGCCCAATCTGATACACGTTGGTGGCATCAGGCTGCTTCGCTAAAAAGAAGCCATCGCCCCCACTGTCATCGCCAATTAGCAACAGGTGAGGAGCGTACTCGGCTACTTCGTATGTTTCATTACGCTCATCGATTTCATCAATGCTATACAACTTGACACCAGTAGCCAGTTCGCCACCATCTGCCTGTTGCCAGAATTGTTGCAGAACGAGCGGTAATCCCGGTATACGTTCAACCGCTTGTTGAATTTGATCGTGGGGGGCCGGTGGATTAAAATGGCCGTCCATCCCACTTAGTGTATCAGTGCTCATTGCTGTTTATATATCAAAGCCACCTAACGAATCGAAGTACTTATACGCCTTTTTAATGGCTTTTTTCGATTGGCACCCCGGTACCCCAGCATTTAACATCTCCCGGTATGAGGTGCGGAATTCATCTCGTAAAGTAGTATCCCAACCACCAGGCAGGCGACGCCGGGCACGTTGAGCCGCGCTAATTCGGGCGTGAGGCGTACCACTGGATGATTCTAATAGCGTCGCTGGTGCATTGTTGCGGCGGTAATCAGTTATGCCATTGTTAGCCGCCCACCGTTGCGCCCACTCATCTTGTATGGGGTGGTGGCTTTGTACGTAGCGATCAGGGCGTGTATTGGTATGTCCAGGTGCCCGGTTCGTCCCAGGAGACAGCGTACCATGGTCTGACACATCGCCGGTGCGATGACCACCCGGTGGCACCGTCGCTAATCCTAGCGGATCAATGAATCCTAACGGATTGTCAACATAGGCATACAAGTTATCCGAATCACCTAACAGGCCAATCGGGTCTTGGCTTATATACACACCCTCCTGGGGGGCATAGTATCGGAAGCGGTTATAGTACAGCTCCGTTTCTACGTCTTCGTACTGTCCCTGGAAGCGGAATGGACATTCGGCTCTGGTTCCCTTGCTTAACCGAACCCGGCCATATGAAGTGGTCTCCGCCTGCCAGGTTGACTGGCCACTTTGAGCAATCATCTCAAGGGGTGTTCCCAGATGGTCGGTGAGGATGCTGTATCGAGCATCACCCGTCAGCTTACCGATTGGGCTGAAACTGTTTTCCTCGAACAGCCAAGTAATAACATCATTTGATTGAAACGGAGCCGAATTGTACTCCACCCATTCATGGATAGGTACGTTACCATCCCACAACCAGTAAGTTGTCTTGTCTTGGTACGACTTGCTAATTCTGCGATTCAGCGCATCATACAAGAAAGAAACTCGTTGACCATCGGGACGGGCCACATCCGTCAACGAGCCGTTATCCGCCCACTGATAGGTCCATGTCTGGCCTTGGGTAGTCGTTTTATGGGTCAGATTACCCTCCGCGTCATAAGAAAACGTAGCTTGCTCGGTGCTCAAGAGCTGTCCACCTTCGCTAAAGTGGCGGTCTGTGTGCGTTTCCGTTTCGTAGAAATTAGCCAGCAGATCAGTTGACCGTAATTCGGTACTGCCATCTGCATAGCGGGCTTGCATCAACGCTCCATACGCATCGTAAGTGTATTGACTCGCCCCTAGAAGACTATCCTCAACGTAGGATAGCAGCCTTCCCGCCTGCCATCGGTAGATGCGCTGCCGTAGCGCGTTATCGCCGACTTCCAACTGCTGTTTGATTGGCTGACCCGCTACGTCGTGCTGCCAACCAATTAGCACCTGGCCACTGAGGCGACGCTGTACCTCTAAGCCACGACCATCATAACGAAACTGCGCCTTCCAACCATCAGCTTCGAGTTCGGTAACATTGCCTGAGCTGTCTCGTTGCAGATCGATGCTCGCGCCTAAGGAAGACCGTAGTTGGGTACGTTGCCCTACAGCGTTGTAAGCGTATTCAATCCATTGATTGCCCTGCGATTCTCGCCTGATGTTCCCCAACACGTCGCGTTCAATACGCACTGTGGATGCGGCGTTTTGCGCTTTAATGAGAGATCCAGCTTCATCGTAGGCAAAGATTTCGTATGATCCATCGCTGTGATAAGCCGAAGCAAGCTGCCCGTCTTCTGTATAGCTGTAGGTAGTTGTTCGTTCGCCCGGCCGTAAGACCCGGCTAACACGTCCGGCTGCATCCCGCTCATAACGGCGCAATAAACCATCAAAACCCTCTTCTTCGATGACTTGCCCGGTAGCGTCAAGCGCAAACCGGTACCGTAAACCACCCTGATTAATGACATCGGTGAGCCGCCCTTCACGGTCATAGACAAATTGTACCTGCTGGTCGTCTTGCCTACGGCTGGTTACTTGGCCCAGCGCCGTGTAGGCAAAATAGGCCACTTGGTCATGTTCACGAGCTTCTATTACGTTACCTGAGCTATCGTAGACCAACTCGCGTACAGTACCGTCAACTTCTTCAACCCGCACAAGCTGGCCAGTTCGATCATAAGATCGATGCTCTTTCGCTCCTGTGGGATCGATGAGTTGCACTAACCGCCCCAAGTTATCGTAGCTGAAGGAACGTATCTGCTCATCCGGTGTAATGATATGCGCTAGGTTGCCTTGAGCGTTGTACCGAAAATTCGTTTGTTGACCTAATGCGTCAGTTAGCGTTTCCAAGTGCCCTTGCTGGTCGTAGGCGTATTTAACAACGTGTCCTAACGGATTTCCTCGTTCCAACACATTACCCCGCTGGTCATATGTCCAGAACCAGACGCCGCCCCGTGGATCGGTAACTTGGGCTACCAAACCTCGTTCATCATACTGAGTACGCGTAACGTGACCGCTCGGTGTCATCCGCTCAACCAACCGTCCCTGCAAATCGTAGACATAGCGGGTCACTTCGCCTAAAGCGTTGCGTTCGCTGATGAGCTGATCGGAATCATCATAAAGCCAAGCTTGTTCTTGCCCCAAGGCATTTATCTGACGGGTCACAAGACCATGCTGATGCATGTACACGGTCGGCTGCCGGTACGAATTCAATACTGTGGTCTGACCAGCACTGTCATATTGCAGTATGTAATCTAACAGCCCATCGTCACCCCAGGTGTGAATGCAGCGGCTACTTAGTTCGGTTGCCTCATAGTCAAAGTGCCAGTTGAAACCGGAAGGGTCACAACGCCTAATTAATTGATGACCACTATGCACATAGAGGGTTCTTGCGCCTTCTGCATCACAAGCCGCCGCTAAGTTACCCAGATCATCATACTCATAACAGACCAGCTCAAAAGAGGCTAAATCATCGGTCTGCGGGCTATACAAAGCGATGATATGACCATTTGTATCATGATCCACACGAATTACTCGCCCTGCACAATCCGTGATGGTTTTTAATTGATATGAATCATTGTAAGCAAACCGTATAGCATATCCATTGGGATCTTCAATTGTTAGTAAGGGCTGCGGATGGTCCTGGCCATACTGAACGGGACCGAAAGTGTACCAACGCAACTCGCCCATGTGCCAGAGTCGATATACTCCTGACGCACTCAGGAACAAGGCTAAGTTTTCAGTCTGCGTACCTTTACCACCGGGAGTGGGGGTATCAAATGTTATCAATCGGCCTTGACCGTCTCGCACCCCTACCGTGCCGTCTTCAGCCAGTGCAATGATCGCCCAATCGTAGCTATGGTGCCAACCGTATCCTAACGGTCCCGCGTAAGAGGACGATGAGTACCAGACACGTTCCCAAATTAACGGAATGGGACCATCTATGGAGAAGTCTACTAAGTCAGTCAGTACCTCACCTGAAGCGACATCGACCGGATCACCGCACTTAGTCCGTTTATTCTTCAATGGTCCTTTAACAGCATCGAGCGCATGCTCGGCTTTATTAATCCCTTTACCGACCAGTTTAGAGGCGTCGCCCAACTTATCGGCGACTTTCAATGCCCGACGACCTAATTTAGCCGCCCCCACAAAATTACCTGCTACCGGTATAGCCGAGGCGGCCGATAGTGCTGCTTCGCCATAACGGCCCTCGGATGCATAAATCGCCGCATTAGCCAGATCAGCCACCTCGCCAATTACTGGAATCATGCCCACTACGTCAAGTACCCCGTGCAGCCCTTCCATGAAGGTGCTCGGTTCCTCTTCTTTCTTAGGTGGTGCAGTTGGCCGTTCGGCCTGCTTCTGGGCAAAGCTCTCACCAGCGCCGTGGGAATCCAGCGGCCAGTTATTGTCATGTACAATGGCACCGATGGCAACTCGCTGGGGGTTGATTTGAAGTTGAATAAGACTGCTACCGCCCCTACCGTGTAGGCCTGGCATAAAGCTCAGGTCCATGCTAGTGCAGTAGGCGTTAAAGAACGAAATCGTTTTTTCGGTGGCTTTAGCCTGAGCCTGTAATAGTCTGATTTTACCATCCTGTTGAAGGTTAGGCGACATCATCCACTGATAGAGAAACGAATCGGAGCTAGAGGGCGGAGAAAGTGTGCAGGTGATGGTACCACCTAGCACGGGTGATGACGGACGTCCGAGTGTATCCGTTTCCTGGTGTACACTAAATTCGTATCGATACAGCGGATAGCTATTGCCGCCAACTTCCAGAAACGCCGTGAACGAAGCCATGTGCACCTGATTAAGCTACAAGAATACTTGCTATCGGTTCAAGGTGAATATGACTAGTAAACTGTTTTAGGCAACGGCACAAGTAAATGAGTTGAATTAATATGATGCTACTAACCGATATCACTATTCGCCAACCACCGAAGCACAATGATGCATGGTTAATCATACGTATTTGGCGGATAGTATAACAAATCAGAAGAAAGCACGATCAAGAAGCCACAACTTCTAGCTTTGGTGAACGCGATTTTATCATAGCGCATCATACATAACCATTCAACCCAAAAACAGCCCGCTGGTCTAGAAATCAGCGGGCTGTTTGGTTATAATAGCTAGTATTGTGCTATCAAAATGATAACAATTTCTGAACCATGAACGAGAAAAATCTGACTTCTATTTCTGGCTATTTAGCCCTGCTGCTTGGCTTATTGGCTTTCATTGCCGGCCCCATTCTGGTTATAGCCGGCGTGGCTACGTCCAGTGCCGGGATGGGTATCTTTGGTGGCCTCCTGTTTATTGCTGGCCTCATAACACTCACGGGTCTGTCGGTTATCAACCCCAACGAAGCCGTAGTGACGACCTTCTTCGGTGATTACACCGGCACCATGAAGCAAAACGGGCTACGATGGGTGAATCCGTTCTACTCGAAAAAGAAAATCAGCCTGCGCGCCCGCAACCTGAACGGCCAAACGCTGAAAGTCAACGACAAGATGGGTAACCCCATCGACATTGCGGCGGTGGTAGTATGGCAGGTAGCCGACACGGCCAAAGCGCTGTTTTCGGTCGACGACTACACGCTCTTCGTGCAAATTCAGTCGGAAGCTGCCGTGCGGCATTTGGCCAACTCCCACGCCTACGACAATTCGGAAGACGAAGACGCCGACGTAACCCTGCGCGACAACACGGGCCGGATCAACGAGGTACTCGAAACCGAGTTGAACGAACGCCTGGAACGGGCCGGTGTGACGATCATCGAAGCCCGGATCAGCCACCTGGCCTACGCGCCCGAAATTGCGGGGGCGATGTTGCAACGGCAGCAGGCATCGGCCGTAGTGGCGGCCCGTAAACAGATCGTGGATGGCGCCGTCGGTATGGTGGAAATGGCCTTGGCCCGCCTGGCCGAAAACAACGTAGTCACGCTCGACGAAGAGCGTAAAGCCGCGATGGTCAGTAACCTGCTTGTCGTGCTGTGCGGTGAGAAAAATGTCAGCCCGGTCGTCAATGCCGGCTCACTCTATTAAAAGCGTGGGGTGTGGGGCTCGGGGCAGGGCGTGTGTTTGTTCGGATAGCATACCGACTAACAAACACACGCCCTGCCCCGAGCCCCACACCCTATGCCCTCCTTTATGGCAGAAAAGAAAGGATTTTTGTTGCGACTAAACCCGGAGATGCTGGCCGAACTGGAACGATGGGCGCAGGATGAGTTCAGAAGTGTGAACGGACAGATCGAATACCTGCTCAACGAAGCCCTGAAAAAACAGCGGCGTGGCAAAAAAGGAAACGATCAGCCACCGACTGAATCGGCAGCAGGTCAATAGGCCCCCAAGCTGGTAGCGGGCTTATTGGCCTGCGATGGGTTGTATTCACGCAGATAGTTGTAATGATTGATCAGCATGAGTCGCGCCATTGTCAGAGAAGGATCGAGCTGCCGGAGCGTGATGTATTCGGTCAGTTGTGGGCGGTACTCACTCAGCATCTGTGGCCAGATGGATAGCTCAAAGGCTTGCAGATCAGATATGTCGCCGTTGGTGTCGACCACGAAATACACAAAGTTGTCGAGGTCCTTTATCAGGTCAATATCTTCCTGATACAACGACGGCCGGGTAATTTTGATCAACTCCTTGGTATGGCGCAGCCGACGGTAAACGGTATAGTGGCCAATGGTGCATTCTTCCAGAAAAACAGGCCGTGTCAATTCCGACGCCGTAGGGATCTCGATCGCATCGAACTTGCGCAGCATATTCTGGGAAACATCGAAATACGCGAAAGAGTCGACCTTGTAGGCCGAATATGCCTTCGTTGTGCCATCGTCGGCACGTACCTGAAGCACCTCGGCTTTCCAGTTATAACTGAGCTGGCCTTTGATTACCTGACCATTCGACAAAATGACGTGGCCGTTGTTCCAGCCGGGTTCTCCGGCGCGCGCATCGAGGCACATACCGGCCGCAATGAGACTAATCCATATAAACGTTTTCATGAGCGTTGAGTAGATGACTTGTACACAGCCGGCAGCCACCCGGCCAACGCTGTTTCATCTGGTTTCAACAACCGGTAAGAATTCTATGCCAGAGATTGATGCTTCGCCATACAAACGTAGCTTCGTTCTATGTGCGCTTAGAATTGTACTATCATTCTTTCCCTGATCCGATTACACGGCCCCATTTTTAACCGATTGGACAGGAAGCTTTTCTGTAAACTCTTCGTTGTCAGCTCGTTGCTGACCACAAAAAGGGTAAAAAAATCCACAGCTTCACGCGCAGACAGCGTAAAACTGTGGACAGGAAAGCCACCAAGTGAGAAGAGCCAGAGTTAGCTGCGGGCGTATTCGCCGATCAATCGGATGCCGTCGAGCGTTAGGGACGGGATAACGTCGATAAAATGGGGATGCAGACTCGGAATAGCCCTCGACAGGCCACCTGTGGCCACCACGATGCAGTCGCTGTCCAACTCCCGCCGGATGTGGCCGATCATACCCAATACCAGGCCTTCATATCCGATTACGATACCCGCCTGAATCGACTGCATCGTGTTTTGGCCCAGCACTGATTTGGGTTCTTCAATGGGTACTTCGGGCAACTGCGCCGTATTCGCAAATAATGATTTGATGGCCGTACGCAGGCCGGGGGCAATGGCGATACCCGCGATGGTGCCATCGGCTTTGACGGTTGTAAACGTCAGCGCGGTGCCAAAATCGACCACCACGCAGGTTTGCCGGTACCGCATGTGTGACGCAACGGCGTTGGCGACCAGATCGGAGCCGATCTCCTGCGGCCGTAGCACCTTGACGGGCAGTTTATTATAGATAGGCGGACCCACCACCACCGGTTCTTTAGCCAGTAGTTCTTCCATCGCCTCGCACAGCGTCGACGTCAGGGCGGGGACTACGCTGCTGATGGTGGGATTCTGAACCTGATCAATCGGGATTTTGGCTTCCTGAAGCCATACCTGCAAAATAGTCCGATAAAAGCTGATGGGTTGGGCCGGATGGCTGGGCGTTCGCCAGATGTGCCGCCAGACGTTATTGCTGTGAATACCAAACACTACGTCGGAGTTGCCGATGTCGATAGTAAGTGTCAAAATAGGTAGCGATAAAGGTGAAGGCGCAAGGTCTACCAACGCCGATCAATCAGGTTGCAAGTTCTGCATTGGTTGGGTACGTTCGGCACCAAAGGGGGCGCATAAATTTTCGTTGTCGAGCTTACACTGTTAGCTATGGCCTGGTTGTGCAGAAATCGGGTAGCCAAACGCGCTTAATGCCACTTACAGGTCCTGAAAAGGCTACTTCCTGGACGAATGCCCCATAACGCACAACCTTTTAGGCGGGTTTAGGTGTTGTGGCATAGACCGCCCCAAACGCGGCCCGCACGAATGAAAATCGGTATCGTTTGTTATCCCACCTTTGGCGGTAGTGGCGTGGTCGCCACTGAGTTGGGCAAAGCACTAGCCAAAAATGGCCATCAGGTGCACTTCATTACCTATCAGCAGCCGCCCCGCCTCGATTTTTTCAACGAAAACGTTTTCTACCACGAAGTCAACATTCCGTCGTATCCGCTGTTTCAGTATGCCCCCTACGAGTCGGCCCTGACGAGCGCGATGGTCAACGTGGTGCTCAACGAAAACGTCGATCTACTCCACGTCCACTACGCCATTCCGCACGCCTCGGCCGCCTACATGGCCAAGATGGTGCTGAAATCGCGCGGTCGTACCACGCCCGTCGTGACAACGCTGCACGGTACCGACGTTACGCTGGTGGGGAAAGACGCCTCGTATGAACCCGTGGTTACGTTCAGCATCAACGAGTCGGACGGCGTTACGGCGGTATCGGAAAACCTGAAGCAGGAAACCTTCGCGCACTTCGAGATTCGGCGACCCATCGAGGTGATTCCGAACTTTATCGACCTGTCCCGGTTTCAGCGGCAGCAGAAAGAGCATTTCAAGCTGGCCATCTGCCCCAACGGCGAAAAGCTGGTCGTGCACACGTCCAACTTCCGGCGGGTGAAACGCATCGACGATGCTGTGATGACGTTTTACCACCTGCGCGAGCAGATGCCGGTCAAACTGTTGCTGGTGGGCGATGGTCCCGAGCGGGTACGTATCCAGGGCCTTTGCCGCGAGCTGGGCATCATGGACGATGTGCGTTTTCTGGGTAAGCTCGACGCCGTGGAAGAGGTGCTGTCGGTAGCCGATCTGTTTCTGATGCCGTCGGAAAACGAAAGTTTCGGGCTGGCAGCGCTCGAAGCGATGGCTTGCGAGGTGCCCGTGATCTCATCCAACGCCGGTGGCCTGCCCGAGCTGAACGTGCAGGGTGTTTCGGGCTTCCTGAGCAACGTTGGCGACGTACCTGACATGGTAAAAAACGCCCTGTTTGTGCTCGACGATGCTAACCTGCCTACCTTCAAGGCCAATGCGCTGGCGCGGGCCAAGGAATTTGAGTTGTCGAACATCCTGCCCAAATACGAAGCCTATTACGAACAGGTCTTGCAGGAATCGGCCGTATTAAATGAACAATGAATGCCGTAGATTGTCTACACCTTATCTGGTAATGGTACATTGTTCATGATCGTGTAAACTCTATGAATCCAAACATACCCAACACGGATCGGAAACGCGTCGTTATCATCGGCGCTGGTTTTGGCGGGATCAACCTGGCCCGTGGTCTAGCCAATCGGCCGGAGTTTCAGGTCGTTTTGATCAACAAGCACAATTACCATGAGTTTCAACCGCTGTATTACCAAGTAGCGACGGCGGGCCTTGAGGCGAGTTCGATTTTGTTTCCATTGCGGGCAGCGCTGGGCAACAACCCCAACGTGCACATCCGGGTTACGTGCATGACCAACATTCGGGCCGAAGAGAAGATCGTCGACACCGACATCGGTCCGATTCCCTACGATTTTCTGGTGCTGGCGATGGGGGCCGACACCAATTTTTTCGGTCAGCAGAACATCATAGACCGCGCCCTGCCCATGAAATCGGTGCAGGAAGCAATCGCCCTTCGCAACCGATTTTTACAGAATTTCGAAGAAGCGCTGAGCGTCGAAACAACTGAAGAGCTGGACGGCCTGATGGATGTAGTGGTGGTGGGTGGTGGGCCAACCGGCGTTGAACTGTGCGGTACCCTGGCCGAAATGCGCAAGACCGTACTGCCCCGCGATTACCCCGAACTTGATTTCAAAGGCATGGACATCCACCTGATCGAGTCGGGCGGCGAACTGCTGGGGCCAATGTCGAAACAATCGCAGGAGCATTCGCTCGCTTATCTGCGGGAGTTGGGCGTGGATGTACGGCTGAACACGCGCGTGAAGGATTTCGACGGCAAGTTTGTCTATATGAACGACGGCACGAGCCTGCGCACCAACAACCTGATCTGGGCGGCGGGCGTGAAAGCCAATACGCCCAAAGGCATCCCCGCAGAAGCCGTGGGGCGCGGCGGGCGCCTCATCGTGAACCGCTACAATCAGGTGCAGGGCTTCACCGACATCTTTGCTATTGGCGATCTGGCCACGATGACCGAAGGCGAAACATGGCCCAATGGGCATCCGCAGGTAGCCCAACCGGCTATTCAGCAGGGCAAGCTACTGGCCAAAAACCTGACGCGGCTGGTGCGGGGCGGGCAGATGGTCGAATTTACGTACGACGATCTGGGTTCGATGGCTACTATTGGTCGCGGTTTGGCCGTTGTCGATCTGTCGTTTATCAAGTTTCAGGGATTTCTGGCTTGGCTAACCTGGTTGTTTGTGCACCTGATGGCCATCTTGGGTGTGAAAAACAGATTGCTGATTTTCATCAATTGGATGTGGAATTATCTAACTTATAACCAATCATTGCGGTTAATTATCAAGCCCAAGCTACCGAAAGCGCCGTTGGACGTTCCCAAGGAACGATTAAACGATTCGGTGGAAGTGGCCGCTGTAAAGACGGTTTAGTCAATTTGGTTGACTTTTCTTTCGATATAGAAACCCCTTTTGCGTTATTTTTGTCATGTGATCGCGTGCGTCGCTGCTACTCCGGCGCGCACCGTCCGAAAGTTTGAGTCGCGTTTAATACAACCCAACGTCTAAAAACTATGCAAGTTGACGATTATAAAAAAGCACACTCAAGGCCCAAAAACAACGGAACAAAGCAGCTTTTTGACAATCCGATCTTGGAGGCTTTGTCAAGAACCCACATTCTGGTGCCCATCGGTATGTGGCTGGTTCTGTCTGTTTTTTTAGGTTGGTATGCGTTTACGTATACCGATATGAGTACAGGCTACATTGTGGCCCTGTTTGGGATGGGACTATTTGTGTTCACCATCTTTGAGTACGTATTGCACCGGTATCTGTATCACCTGGAACCAACGACCCCGCGTCGTGCCAAAATTCAGTATACGTTTCATGGTGTTCACCACGAATACCCCAAAGACAAAACCCGGCTGGCCATGCCACCGGCGTTGGCCATCTTTGTGGCTGGTGCCTTTTTCGCCCTGTTTTTCGTGTTGATCGGCGAAGCGGCTTACGCCTTCTTCCCTGGTTTTCTGGTGGGTTATTCGGGTTATCTGGCCGTGCACTTTATCGTACACGCCTACGCACCGCCGAAGAACTTCTTCAAGCAGCTCTGGATCAACCACAGCGTACACCACTACAAAAATCCTGAGAGCAACTACGGCGTTTCGACGCCCATCTGGGATTATGTCTTTGGTTCATTCCAGAAGTAAACGGGTTTTACACAAAAAAAAGGGGGGTCGATATCGGCCTCCCTTTTTTATTGCCACCAGCTGATTTTTGTCAGGCCGGCTTATCCACGTATAGCTGTCATCCCGCTCGCCATGTCAGCAAAGCGCCGTATGCTGGGCTATTTCAACACATCGTTGATCTGATCGATCAGCTTGGGAAAATCGTCGGGCGTGGGCAATAGGGCTGCTCGCTTGTATACTCTCCCCTGCGGTGTAATCAGGCGAACGGGGTTCTCGTCGTAAAGCGTAAGCGTGCCGACAAGCGCGTTGCTCTGGGTGTCGCTGAGGCGTAGATGGTCGCCACGCAGGCGATTGCGCACGATCGACTCCAGCCAGACGTCTTCGTCGATGTCGCCCATGGCGAGGTACAGTATCGCCAGATCACGGCTGTCAAACGCTTCGAGCAACCGTTGGGCGTCGCGGGCCAGTTGTCGTCCGTTTTCCTGCAAAGGCGACCACATAACCACGTAGATGGCCTTCCCCCGATTGCGGTCGATGGCGTTTTTGAACAGTTCATCGCCCCCCCGAAACGTACCTGTGGTTACATAGATGCCATCGGTTACGGGGCCATAATTAACGCCGGTACGTTTCTCGATGGCCCGGTACTGGGTGCGTGCCAAACGTACCTGCGCCGTATCGGCCAGCGCCTGACTTATCACTTCGCGGAAAGACTGCCGTACCAGCGGATCGCCGATCTGAGGCCGGATGTAATCGCCCAGGAAATGTACGAGTTGCAACGTAGCCTGCGGAATGGCCGATGTGAGCAGATACGCCTTGAGGTAATCGACGGTGGCGCTGTCGAATTTGGGGCGCGCCGATTGTATCGATTGCTCAAACAACAGCAGCCGGTTGAGTGTATCCGGGTTGCGCTCCATCAGTCGGGACAGGTAACGTACCTCGGCCGTCTTGGCGGCTCCTGTTTCGCGCATAGTGGCTAGCCGCTCCTGATCATCGGCGGTCAGGTTCCGGCCATACTTGCTCAGCAGCGACGCCAGGAGCTGAATACGAACCGCCCGGTTGCTGCCCTCCTGACTTATACGGCCGGCGGCATAAGCGCCCAACCGATTGAACGCATTGGCGCGGGCGGGCGTCAGGATGGTGTTCGAGGCCGCCATCATGGTTTTATACAGATCCGAAGGCACCGTTTGCCCGGCGTTGATGGCCTGATCGTACACAAACGCGGCAGCGTCGTATTGGGCATTGGTACGTATCCAGTCGCGCACGAGCGGAAACACCTCACGTTGCGTCGCAAATGGCTCGAAGGGCGTCAGGAAAATGGCGACCAACTGCTGATAAGTCTGGGCCAGGCTGGTCGCGCTCATGGCCCGCCGGATAGCCCGGTCGCGTTCGCCTTTGTTGGCTTTTTGCCGGGCGTTGACCACCGCTTCATACTGTGCGTGCTGCCGATTTACCTGCGCGTTGACGCCTCCAAACCGAAACGGTACGGTTGCCACAAACAGGGAGTCATTATCGGCGTCGACCGTGAGCGAACCCGCCGTAGCCAGAAACGCCACTGTCGCCGACCGGTCGCCACCGCCCAGTTGCAGCGTCATTTCTTCGAGCGGATAAATGACGGGCACGGCCACCCGAAACCGGCCATCGGGCTGAAGCGGTGCCAGAAACGCTTGCTCGGACCCACCCCTGACCATGTTTGTGCGGGCAATGACCACGTTGGGCGACTGCCGGTAGAGCCGGGCCGACAAGTGTTTGATCTGCCCCGATACAATAACCGAGTCAGTCTGGGCGAAGCTGGTGAAGGGTAACAGGAAGAACAAATAACGAAGTAGACGCATAAAAGGCAGGGTAGGTATAAGGCCGACCAAGTTACAAACCAGGGTTATACATTGGATGTTAACCGTTGTGCGCTGATCGGCTGCAAACGCGCACACTGATCGAGGTGCTGCCAGGTGTCGGCTAGCCCGCGCACCAGCGCGTAACAGCCCTCATCGGCGGTGGTTTTCAGCAGGGTTACAGGCTGCTGTTGAGCCGAGAGCGCCAGGTGCCAGGCAGGGCCGTTGCCATCGGGGAAATGCTGGAAGGTGTAGTCGGCAACACGCCGCAGCCAGCGGGGCGCTTCGGGGTGCCGCGTGTGCCAGTAGCCATTGGCCAGTGCTGACAGCGCCAGCACATGATCGCCCGCCACGCGGTTCGTGGCGTTAGGGGCCGTTAGTGGCTGGCCTTTCCAGTCGAGATAGCGGGGCAGGCCAGGTACGTTGCTTTCGGCCAACGGTTCGCCCCGCCCCGGAACGGCCTCGGGCCAGGCCCACTGGCAGAGCCGCAACCCCCAGTTGGTAGCCTGTAGGGTCAGTTTACGATTACTCAGTAACGCGCTCACGTCGATCAGCAGCCCCGCCGTTTCCATCGTCAGACCCGTGCCGACGCGCCGCCCATCGGGCGTATTGCTGAACGCGCCACCTACTCCCACGCGGTCGCGCAGCAGATCGTGGCGTTTGTCGAGAAACTCGTTCAGAATTTCGTCGAGCAACGGTTCGGTCGCTTCTTTCCAGTCGGCGGCGTCGAACAGGGGCCGGGCGTCGAGCAGAGCGCGGAGCAGCGCTACCGGCTGAGCAAGGTAGCGCAACGGCTGTGGTTCGTCGGCCGGCGCCATGGTGGCGGCTTCACGGTCGGTCTGGTATTGGCGTAGCGCCACCTGAAGCGTCTGCTTCGCCAGCATCGCCCATTGGTCGTCGGCGGTAGCCAGGTGCACGAGCGCATAGGCCGAGGCTACGCGGCCACTCGTGACGGGATCGTTCAGCAGCGGGCCCTGCTGCGGCGCAACGGGCTGCCCCGTCCGGCTGAGGCGTGTATAGCAGGCCATGCGGGGCGTGTGGGCATACTGCGCCAGAAAATCGGCCCCGTGCAGCGCATGATCGAGCCAGTCGGACTGAGCATCGATGGCCGTATAGAGGTATGCAAAGGCCCACACCTGCTCGGCTTGCCGGGCCGTGCTTTTATCAGCGTCGAGCGGCGTACCGGTGGGCGTGAGGTAATCGAAATAGCCCCCACACGGACTGTCACAGGCATATTGAAGCCAAAAAGGCACCAACTGCTCCACCAGCGCGTGCTGACATTGGGTTGCTATTTTATGGAAATCGAGCAAAGGCAGATCAGATAAAGCCCCCACCGGACCAACCGCAGGGGCAAACACCAAAGATCGTTCGAGAAGCCAAGCAATGCCAATAGGCAAGCGGATTTGGTGCATAGTGATTGACAAGGGGCCTGTTATTACAATCCCCTTGACCGCCTGACCACATTCCGCACGCCGCCGCTGGGATTAGGTACATCGCCAACGTACCTGGGAATGACATGGATGCTCGCGTGTGCGAATTTTTGCCCGGCAGCCGCGCCGATGTTTAGCCCCACGGTAAAGCCATCGGGTTGGTAACGTACCTGAAGCAGTCGCTGCACTTCATTCACGACCTGCCAGCAGTCGATTTGCTCTGATAGCGGCAGGTTGAAGAAGTGGGCAACGTGTTTTTTAGCCAAACAAACATTGCATACTTTTGGTAAGTATGGCGAAGGATCTATTTCATGAAGCCGTTAAAACTGCGCTTATCAAAGACGGCTGGACGATAACCGACGACCCACTAACGCTGCCTTTCGGAAATCGTAAATTGTATGTCGATTTAGCCGCTGAAAAGCTGATAACGGCTGAGAAGTTAAATCAGCGTATTGCCGTCGAGGTAAAGAGCTTTACCGGCAGGTCGGCAATGGCTGATTTGGAAAAGGCTATTGACCAGTATGTGATGTACACCTCAGCGTTGGCAAGGCATGAGGCTGATCGGGTTTTGTACCTTGCTTTACCCAAAGAAGTGTATGCTGAACTTACGAACGATCAGGTAGTCGGTATCCTGAGCGAAGAAATGCGCATTCGATTGGTTGTTTATAACCCCGTTGATCAAACATTGGTAAGATGGATCGGATAAGTCAATACGCTGACGTTGTGCAGCAGGTTATCACTACCCACAAGCAGTTTGCCGAACAGGCTGGCGTTCAGCATTATGAGACCGTTTTCGATACGGTTCAGCATCGGTATTTGCTCATCGAGGTAGGCTGGAACAAGGATGAACGCTCATATACCAACGTCATTCACGTTGATATTATCGACGGAAAACTCTGGATTCAACGCGACGCGACCGAAGATGGGATTGTAGACGCCCTGTTGGATGCTAACGTACCCAAGGAGCATATTGTGTTGGGATACCGCTCCCCTTTTATCCGGCAATTCACCGAGTTTGCCGTAGCCTAATCAACCGCCTGCCGTAACCCGATCGACCGACTCGCCCGCAAACGAGCCTTCAATACTTGGTCAGGTACATTCATTACCGTTTCAAAATAGTGCGCACCCCGCCACTCGGGTTAGGTACGTCCCCTTTGTAACGCGGAATTATATGGATGCTGGCGTGAGCGAACTTCTGACCCGCCGCCGCACCAATATTTAAGCCGACCGTGAAGCCGTCCGGGACATAACGTACCTGCAACCACTCCTGCACCTTATTAACAACTTGCCAACATTCGTTTTGCTCAGCTAACGGCAGGTCGAAAAAGCTGGCAACGTGCTTCTTGGGCATTACCAGCGCGTGGCCTTTACTGACGGGGTAGCCATCCAGCACGGCGTAGCTGAGAGCCGTTTCGGTAATAAGTTTGAGCGTTGGTTTAGGCGCACAAAATGGGCAACTTGTTGCTTCGTGGGTGGAGCTTGTCGCGCTAATGCGTGATTGGTTGAGATGCTGGTACTCGTAAAACTCCGTATTCTCGTTCCGGTAAATTGACGTGAATGGCAGTCTGACGTTGCACTGGTAAACGGGTTTGCCGTGTAGCTGATGAGTTCGGAACCCGTCGCGGGTTATATCGCGACGGACGGCGAAATAGGCTCGCCCGGTAGGTTTCAGTAGCCGCGACACGTTCATGAGTACATCGACTTGCTCATCAGGGAACAGCACGTTCAACACATAGAAGCAGATGATCGTGTCGAATGTACTCTGGGGCATATCAGGTACGTAGTACGGGTCAAAGCCATGTGCATCGTAGCCCCGCGCTTGTAGAAACCGCACATCCTGCCCGTAGCCGCAGCCATAGTCGAGGATACGCCCCTGCAACAACCCACGTTCGTGAAGCATACGGATTGGCAGTGAAGGCGCATCACGCTGCTTGGCGGTGAGGTGACTATTGGAGTTTTGGGGATTAGTCATGCGAGAGATACATGGCAGGTACATAGTCCGTTAGCCACACCCCATTTTCCGACTGGTAGAAAATATGCCCGGCGGCAACCATATCGCCTGCCCTGACTACCAGCACAACCGGCTTGCCATGTCGGCTTCCTACATTGATAGCAGTCTGTTTATCGACACTCAGATGGACATGGTGGCGGTTCATCTTTTTCAATCCATCTGTCAGAATGGCTTCCAGAAACCGCGTGGCTGTGCCGTGATACAAAAATTGCGGCGGTTGTTTTTGGGTATAGCCAAGATCGACATCCACAGAATGTCCTTGATTGGCTCTGATGCGGGTTTCGTCAGGACTAAGAGCGAATCGTTTCTTGTTGTTTGTCTCGACCACGTACCTGAGTTGATCGAGGTCGATAGCATAGCCTTGCCGGTGTAGTTGTATCAGCAACACAGGTACGTCTGTCCAGCCATTTTCATCGAGGGTTATGCCGAGCGCTTCGGGCTGATGGCGTAAGGCAAGACTTAGCAACTTGCTCAAGCGGGTTGTCTCTTTGTCGAAAAGCATCGAATCAGGTGGGTTTGTAATAAAATGGGTACGAAAAGCCCATGTTTTGGGCGGTTTGTAGCTGAGGCAAAACAGCCTGGCTCAGACGCTCCCGGAACCAGTCGAACGGGTTATTCTGAATAGTGGCTATGCTTTCGCGGAAAAGGACCGAGTAATCGTCAAGCATTTTAGCCGGTCTAGCCTCAGCGTGAAACTGAAACGCATCGAACTGTAATTGAGCGTATTTGTCGAAATACCGTTCGTGCGGAAGCCAGTCATTTTTGGCTGAGTTAACCGCTTTTGTTGTTGGGATTAAATTCCAGAGTTGATCATGTGCCACAAACGAAAACGGTAGAAAATGGTCGAGGCTAAGGTTGGCGGTTGTAATGGACTGGCCGGAGTAAAGGCACGTCAGATCAGGATGATGGTGCAGGTACGTCTTCCAGAACGGGTTGGCAATTTTAAAATTCCGGTCAGTAGGGCGTTCGAGCTTCTCGGAGATAGCCGCCACATTTGGGTTATTCTTTTGCAGAAAACGAACCAAATGCCAGTTGATAAACCCACGCAGTATGTGCTGATGCTGACCGAAGTAACGTACCCATGAGTCGTTGATAACGATGGCTTCACCGTCAAAACGATACGGGGCTTTCGCACGGGTATTGGCCAGATCAACGACAGCCTTGTTGACCTGATGGTCGGGAAGCCCCCTTGTCTCGACATCGAAAAAAGGCCGAATAAATCGGTAAGGTACCCAGCGTAGCAACTGCCTGACGCGTTCATAGATGGCCGCTAACTCGTTGTCGGTTAATTGGGTACGTAGTTGACTGACCAGATCGGGGGCGCCAGATTTGGTATTAACCGTAATATGGCTCGAAATGACGTGAGCAATAGCTTTAAACTGGTCCTGTGTACCGAATGAAAGGTTGTAATACGCCAACGGATACCAGACTTTCGCCACCATCTGTACCGATAGTTCCTGCATGGATATACGCGAATTGCCGGTTCGTTGTAAAGCATCTAGCAGCGCCAGGAACCAGTAGAATTTGTACGAATTGGTGGTGTCGTTGAAGACCTTCGATAGGCTAGGTACGTCTACGTCGTCGGTGATTGGAAGTTCCATAACTTATATGAAAGCGGCAGGCGCAAGCTTCGTTTTTCGTGCCACTGAGGATGGTTAGGGTAATACGGCAATATTACCATTAGTAACCTGATTTTCTAAAAGCATATCGTTTTGTTCGTTACTGTTGCTACGCCTGCTCAGGAGAAACAAGCGCACGGGCCGACCACCTGATGCCTGTTAGCTTGGGGGGTAACAGTGGTCATGGTGGGCTGGGTACGTTGTCGACACCTTTGATCGATTAAACGGCTGTCCTCATGATTGTTACGCTCACGCTCAACCCGGCTGTCGACATCAGCCTGACGACTGATCGACTGGTGCCCGAACACAAGCTGCACTGCTCCCAACCGCAGTATGACGCGGGCGGCGGCGGGATCAACGTGTCTAAAGCCATCCGCCGCTTGGGGGGACAGTCGCTCGCGCTGTTTACGGTGGGCGGGGCATCGGGCCAAACGTTGGAAGAACTGGTCGAAGCCGAGGGAATTCACCACCAGACCATCCGCCTGAGTGGGCTCACCCGCGAGTGCTTTGTTGTTACCGAAACGACAACCAACCAGCAGTACCGCTTCGGCACGCCCGGCCCGACCCTGACACCCGACGAAGCCGCCGATTGCCTGGCGCATATTAACCGGCTCGAACCGCCGGTCGACTACATACCCGTTGAATATATAGTCGCAAGTGGAAGCCTACCGCCCGGTTTGCCCACCGACTTCTACGCGCAGCTGGCCCGCAAAGCCAACGCCCACAACAGCCGCTTCGTGCTCGACACGGCAGGTGAGCCGCTACAGGCTGCTCTGGACGAAGGTGTGTTTATGATCAAACCGAATCTGGGCGAACTGGCCCGGCTGGTCAACGCCAACTGGCTCGAAACAGACCAGATTACCGAAGCCGCTACGCAACTGATCCGGCAGAAAAAATGCCAGATTGTGGTGGTGTCGCTCGGGCCGCGCGGGGCGATGCTGGTCGATGCGGCCGAGACGATCTATGTACAGGCGCCGCCCGTCAAGAAACTGAGCACGGTGGGGGCGGGTGATAGCCTGGTAGGGGGCGTGGTTTACGCGCTGGCGCAGCAACGTTCCTACGCCGATGCCATTCAGCTGGGCGTTGCCTGCGGCACAGCCGCGACGATGAACCCCGGCACCGAACTATTCCACCGGGTCGATACCGAACGCCTGCTAACCTGGATCCGGCAACCTTATCCGGTTGAATCGGTATAGTGTCTTTGATAGTCTGATAACCAACTACACGAATAACACGGGTGATGATCCGAACCGAATTCCCGCCACACCATGCTACGGTACCCTGATTGCTAATTCGTATGAGCAGGTGGGCAACAACGAGGCCTGATCTTCTGTAATGCTGAATAGAGGAGAAATAAAAAAGCCCGCGACGATTCGTTGCGGGCTTTTTGGTCGACAACCTGTAACGTATAAAACGAGAGCACGTTTATTTTTCCTGCGAAACTAGGTGTGAGGCGACCATGGTGCCCTGCTCGGCGATACGGCATCGGATGAGATTTATCAGGTTATAGGGCAAAGGCTGTCGGGTTACTTGCTATCAGGGCGATCGTTGGCGGTCCCTGTTCATACGCGCTTATGTCCGCTGGTCAAAGAGAAGGTGGCGGCGCAGCGTTGCATGCTGTTCTTTGGCCGATCAACCGCATTCAACACCCATGAATCGACTTCTTCTGACCACGCTGCTAATTTTGTCAACCGGGCTGACCTACGCCCAGACCGATACCATTCGGGTGAATGGCCAAACGCTCAATACCGCCGCCTGGCGCGAGGTGAAAAGCTCGTATGCCGTCTACTTCGAAGACTCAACCGGTCGGCGGTTGTCGTCGGCCGATATTTGGGACCGAACCCTTCGCCAGACCACGCAAAACGGGCAGCGGCAGTTTACGTTTATCTGGGACTGGCACCGGCGCGACTCCCTGTTTGCCCACGTAACCACGACTGGTCAATGGCCGTCGTTGGTGCCTCTCTCGCACGATGCCGTGTACGCCAAACGGGGTAGCCGGAGCTTTGTGTTTCAGAACCAAGTCGTTACGATTCCCGATACGGCCCGGCATTCAGCCAGGGACAGCTCGTTTCGGGTGACGATGCAGCCCCCGGCTTTTGCCTTTCCGATGGATCTGGAAATCCTGCCCCTGTTACCCATTCGACGGGTAGGTCAGACGTTTGCCGTGCCGTTTTATGAACCGGGCAGCCCCAGTTCAGCCTACTACAAGTTGAGCGTTACCGGGCGCGAACGGTTACCTATTGTTGGAAAAGCGACCGTCGACTGCTGGCTGGTACGTATCGACTACGCACCCGGCGCCTACGCGACGTTCTGGATCAGCGATCAGCCCCGCGAGGTGGTGAAGATGAAAGAGTATTTCCGGGGCCGTTACCGCTACAAAGTGAAGCTCTATTGAGAGCCGGAGGGCCATCCCAAACCGAGATAGACTGCTTATTTTTAGGGTGAGTTTACCTATGCTGGCATGAATACGGTTTTAACAACGAGTCTGGCGTTGGGGGCTGCGCTGTCGGTGGGGCTGCTCCGAATACCGCCGTCAACGGCCCTTTCGACAAACGCGCTCGATCAGGATACATTGCAGCACGCCGGGCAGGTGCGGCTCTACCGTTTACACCTCCCCCCCACCTATGACCAACGTAGCCGGCCAATTCCGTTGCTGATTGCCCTGCACGGGGGCGGTGGAAGCGGGCAGCAGTTCGAAAATCAGTCCGGCTTGAGTGAGAAGGCCGATCGGGAAGGGTTCGCGGTCGTGTACCCTGACGGGCAGGTAAATCCCGGCGTGTTGAAGCTACGTACCTGGAACGCGGGCCACTGCTGTGGGCAACGAGCTACCACGCAGCAGACCGACGACGTGGGCTTTATCCGAGCGCTAATCAGTAAGCTAACCCGCACGTACCGCCTCGACCCAAGGCGAGTATACGCCACGGGCCATTCCAACGGAGCGATGCTCTGCTACCGGCTCGCCTGTGAACTGCCCGACAAAATCGCCGCCATTGCCACTAACGCCGGTACCATGCAGGTTAAAACCGCCTGCCAGCCTTCCCGGGTACTGCCGATACTGCACATGCACTCAAAACAAGACCGTAATGTACCCTACGACGGGGGCGTCGGGAGTCGGAGCCTGAACGGCCAATGGAATCCCTCGGTCGATAGTAGCCTGATGGTATTTGCCCGCCTGGCCCGTTGCCGCGCCGCCAAACCAACCGTACAGCCGGCTAATGGCTATACGTTATACAAATGGAAAGCCTGCGAGCGAGGTGCCGACCTACACTATTACCTGACCGACGATGGCGGCCATTCGTGGCCGGGTGGTCAAAAAAGCGTGCGTCGCTTTGGTGATCCTCCTTCGGCAGCACTGACGGCAAACGACGTGCTATGGGCGTTCGTCAGCCAGTATACCTTGCCCTAAGCCCATTAACCATGTATGCTTACCCACCTTTGTTACTTAGCTGGCTGCTATTTGGCCTGATCCACAGTTTGACTGCCGCCAACGGGGTCAAAGGCTGGATGACGTTACGCGTGGGGTTACCGATCGGCTACTACCGGCTATGCTACAACCTCTTATCGGTGTTAACCTTCCTGCCCGTGTTGTGGGCTTTGCAGACAGCCCCAACCGATTGGCTCACCAATGGGCGCGGCCTGCCCTGGCTGGGTACGTTGCTACTGATGGTGGGCGGCGCGGTGGGTATACTTGCCCTGCGGCAGTATGATCTGGCCCTGTTTATTGGCTGGCCTCCGGGACGGCAACAAAACCCGACCGAAACCCTTCAGCAAAACGGGTTGCTACGGTACGTTCGGCATCCGCTTTACCTGGGCGTACTGATCGGGTTGGCGGGGCTGGTGGTATGGCAACCCGACAGGAAACACCTGCTCTTCGGCCTGCTGGCCTTTGTGTACATCCGTATTGGAATCTATTTCGAAGAGCGGAAGCTTGTCGCGGTTTTTGGGGAGGCTTACCAGCGGTATCAGCAGCAAACGCCCATGTTATTGCCCTCGTCGCGGCTTTCGTAACGAGTTGCTTAACCAAATCGGGAATGGTTATTTGGTTATAATCGTGACCGTGCTGGACGCCATGCTGAACACACAGACTTATGGTCTGCCACGAAATCGACCGAGGGAGAGTCTGACGCATGTCTATATGTGCCTCAGCTTGTTGTGTAACCTTTGCCAACAAACATGGCTTAACCAATTGAACAATCAGGTTCTGGGTAGCGCACTTAACAACAAAAACTGTCGGCACCGAAAAAGCCAGACGAAGTGATTCAATAAGACGAGACTTTCAATGTGTCACTAACACGTCTCATAGCTAAAAAAGGAACTGACAAAAGTGTCTGTAGTACTTTCGGAAGAACTAAAAAACAGCCTTATAGCTGGCTGTATTAGTGAGTAAAAACGGTAGGGTTAAGTTATATGATTATATGTGACTTTTATAGCAGATTATAGGAATAGAGAAACGTATATTTTGATTTGTAAGCCTGATTTTTTCATAAAAACATATGAGAAATTTGGTCGTATTTCAGAAATAAAATAGTTCGTTATGTTGACTAAGTAGTATTAGCCTTATAACGCTACACATTAAAATTTTAAATTATTTATAAATAAAATCATGCATTCCGCTATTTGTACTTCACGAAATCTATGATACGCTATCTTTAATAAATTCAATACGAGAGTAATCAATTTAGTCTACTTTATAGAGCATCAATCAACTACAACTAACTGTCTATCAGTAGTAAATGTCGAAAATTGATATTTTTTGCTTGAGTATTTAAATGCTATTGCCCAAAATGGGAAAAATTATACTTTATAAATTCATGAACTTTCATTTATGTATATAATTTATCGTTTAAGCTACTGAGACACAGTTGATTTAAACAAAAAAGCGCCTATACATTTGTAACGTCTACAGCACATATAGCCGGACGGATAAGTATGTGTTACCACATCATGCAATAAAAATGCGTTTATGAACATATTTTCTTTGGCGATATATGTGCCTCCATTGATGGCGCATGGATGACCTTGAGCAACCGATGTGCGTTGTTGCTATAAGCCGTATCTAGGCCGTTTCCTTCTTCTATTCAGGTTGTTTAGTTCTGTTGATTACCGATTGACAAAATCGGCAAGTCAGCTACACATGGTTCATTTGTCCTATTAAGTCTATATAGGCTGTTTGCTTTGCTTGGTTCGGCCGTGTGTCGTTCACAAGTGCTACGACTAGACATCCCTTCACCGAATTGTTCCCTTCATACAAAACCACAGAGATGCCTTTGCTGCGGAGTGGGCCGGATGGCACTACTCTTTCCTTAACCAGACCCCGACCTACGACCCGGCCTTTGGGCTTACTGCACCTACATACCGACGATTATCCATAATCCATTGCAGAACCAGTAAACTCAATGAAAAAAATTATCCTTACCGGCGCAGCGCTGGTAGCCTTTGCTACGGCATCCTTTGCCCAGAACAGTTCAACCGTCAACCAGGCCGGTACTGCACAGACCGCCCAAGCTCAACAGGTTGGCAACCTTCAAAACTCAACGATTCAACAAAATCAGGGGGCTGGAGGCGCGGCCAACTACGGAAACTACGCTATCACCATTCAGGGGCAGCCGGGTTCGCCAAACACTGTCACCAACGCGGCTACCATCCGGCAAAACGGCAACGGTGTCAATGCATCCCAAGGAAACCGGGCAGGTGCCTCCCAATTCGGAGGTAATCTAACGAGTACCATCAACCAGAATGCAGGCCCTGATGGAGTGAGCGGCATAGCTAACACAGCAGCAACGATCAACAGCTCAGCGGGAACTGGTAACTTCGCCGGAACGCTCCAACAGGGAACGCTGGGAACCACAACGATAAACCAGAACAACGGAAGCCAGGGCAACGGTGCCGAGATCTTTCAGAACAATGCCGGTGGTACAGCGAATACGGGTACCGTTAGCCAGTCGAATAACTCGTCGGGCAATCTTGGCAAAATTCTTCAGGGCTTTACGGAGCCAGGCGTTGCCAGTGGTGCCGTAAGCGGGAATACTGCCACGATCAATCAAGGGAAACCGACGACGGCTGTTCCGGGTGGTTCATCCATTGGCAATGAAGCCCTTATCATCCAGACAGACAATGCCAACACGGCCCGGATCGATCAGGGTTCGGATGTTGATTCGGATGCAGATGGGGCTAATGCCCAAGCTGGCAATGCCGATGGCAACATGGCCAACATAACCCAATCAGCTGCTGGCAACACGGCAACCGTGACCCAGGGATCTGAATTCGGTACGGCGACGGGTAGTACAGCCGCCGTAACCCAATCGAATACGGGCAATACGGCGCGTATCGATCAGGGTGTGATTGGGCCCGGCAGTATGGCCGTCAACAGCGAGGCGACCATCAAACAGGCTGGTATCAATAGCACTGCGCTTTTGATTCAGGGGTGGATCGCTTCCTCAGCGCTTGATGAAGGCACCATCGAGCAAACGGCCAATGCCTCGGGTAGTGAAGCGCGCCTGTATCAGGGATTTGGCGGCAATTCAACCTCGTCGAACAATACGGGAAGTATCACACAGGGCGGTAGTGGCAACTATGCCCAGTTGTCGCAGATCCTGGGTGTAAACGCGGGCGATGGCGGTGCCATCGGCAGTGGCAACACGGGTTCGATTACGCAGGCCGACGGGATCAGCGGCTCTGATGCTGTAATCGATCAGGGCCGTGGTGGCGCTGGTGGTGTGAACGTGACGGCCAATGACAACAACGCCACGATCAGTCAGCTGGGTGGTTCGGGGCACAATGCGCGCATCAGTCAGGCACGCCCCGATGCCTTCGACGCCGACGGTAATGCCGTCACGCTTGAATTTGGCGTCACGCTGGGTACGTCAGCTACGGGCGGTACGGCTACGATCAGCCAGGTCTCGGGGACCAACCAGTACGCCAATATCTTCCAGAGTGGCGTAGAGAATGGTGCTTCGGTAACGCAGGACGGCGGTGCCGACAAGCAGGCGTTGATCGTGCAGACGGATGGGTCGGCCAACGCCGAAGCCAGCATTATGCAGGGTGGTACCGGCATCGGTAACGTGGCTACGATTTACCAGGTTGGCGGCAGCGACGTTGACGGAAGTGGTACGGGCAACGATGCCACGATCGACCAGTTATCGGGTTCCAGCAACATTGCCTTTATCCGGCAGGGTGAAGTGGGTACGCCGATGCCATCCAACGATAACACGGCCAGTATGACGCAGGACGGTAGCTTTAACGAAGCTCGCCTGTTGCAGAGTGGTAGCAACAACCTGGCGACAATTTCGCAGACTGGTGGTTCGTCGTCGGCGATAACCAACCGGCTACGGGCAGCCAGCGGCGTTGAAGATTCCTTCTCGGTTCAGATGGGCAACAACAACACCTTGACCGTTACGCAGGTATCCACAACGGTAGGCAACGATGCCAACGTATCGCAGTTGGGTAACAACAATACGTCGACCATTATCCAGACGAATAACTAAGGCTGATCGAAGCTCAGGTACGTTGCTGATACCAACGTACCTGAACTGATTGGGTACGTTGCCCCACCGCCTCATCGAATGCTCGATGAGGCGGTGGGGCTTTATATATAGCCGACAATCCGTAGTCAGCTATTACACTAGTTGCATGTCCTGGTAGCGAACGGTGAGCGAATCAATGAGTGTACGGACGTCATGAGCGGTCAGAATATCGTCGATAGAAAAGTCTATGCTGAGGTGTCGTTTAAGCCAGTCTTTAAACACCATCGCCGTTAGTGAATCCAGCCCGCAGTCTGGTAAAGAGCAGGTCATCTCGACCTCTGAAACGTCGAGATCGGCCAGCAGCGCAATCTGACTAACGACTTCGCTGGCTATCGTTTCGGCCTGCCGGAATGGGTTTGATCCCGACAACGCCAGACTGTCTGACCGCCGGTGATTGGCAAAAAGAGGGTGGTCTGTCAAGGACGTGTTCAGGAACAGCGGCCAGTTAACGGGCAGCACGGCGAGTTGGGCGTCTGGGCTATGGAAGATCTGCGAAAGGGTTGTCAGCCCCTCAGCTACGGAAAGCGAATGCATCCCCATTTTCGAGAAAAAAGCCTCAAGGTTCCCTTTTTGCGTCATCCCCGACGACCAGGGCCCCCAGTTGATGCTAAGGGCCGGAAGACCCATGAGCCGGCGTTTGTGGGCCAGTGCGTCTAAGCTGGCGTTGGCAGCAGCATAAACACCCAACCCCCGATTCGGCAAAAAACTACCGATCGAAGAAAACAGCACGAAATGCTCCAGTGGAACCGACAGAAATGCTTCGTGTAACCGGGTCGCCCCCAGCAGCTTGGTCGCCATCACTTGTTGCGTCACGCTTTCGCTGGCCTCGGCCAACAGCTGATCGTGGCTGACCCCCGCACAGTAGAGAAGGCCGCGCACAGCGTGTTTCTGGCAACGATTGGCAAAGTCCGTTAAAGACGCATGGTCGGTCAGATCGACGCGCGACACGTCGACCACTACGCCTTGCTTACGAAGCGACTGAATCCAGGCATACTCGTTCGGGCTGTGCGTTCGGTTGATGAGTCGGCTTGTCGTCAGCAACAACCGACGCGCACCGGTATCAATCGCCCATTGGCTGACCGCTTTGCCCAAGGCTCCAAAGGCACCCGTTACAACGTAGGTTGCCGCCGAATCGAATTGCACGGTGTCGGGCGACTCTCCCTTGTTGCGGTAACGGTTGAGTCGCTTACAGAAAAACTGCTGCTGCCGGATGGCCAGCATCGTTTCCGACACCGAGTCGGCCGTTAGCAATTGCGCGATCTGTTCGGTATCCGAAAGGGCGCTTATGTCAATGATACCGCCGCCGTTTTGTTGGTTTTCCTGATGGCAAAAGACATTGGCTATGCCCCAGAGACCCGCCTGAAATACCTGAATGTCGGTCTCGTTGCCATCAACCAGTTGCGTCAACTTACTAATCGACCATACCTGTCCGGGAAAATTGGTCTGCCTAATGGCGCTGGCAAGGCATTGTAGCGGCTGAACGACGGTCTGAAGACTACTTGAAAAATCAACGGCATCTAAAGGCAGACAATTGATCAGCAAGGTGTCGCCTACCTGTTGGTGCAACTCACAGACGAGCTGATCGATCGTGTCCTGGCGGTGCTGAAGGGGGAGTCGGGCTACATTTACCGAATACCCACACTGTTCCAGCAAGGTCTTAAGCTGTAACCCAACGCCCTGTTGATCGGCCAGCAGCAGAAACGACCGGTCGGTTACGCGGGTTGACGCCTCGATCGAACAGGGCTCCCATTCAGGTAGCAACAAGGACTGATAAACCGCATTGACCGACAGCCGGTCGCGCCGGGTTGCCGTTACTTTCTGCGCCCTGAATCCTTCAATATAACCGAGGGGCGCGCCCGCCATATCGTACATAAACAGGTCCAGCTTGACCAGAGAATCGATTTCACTCGTCCGTCTTGCTTTTACCTGCATTTGCGGGGTCGGTCGGCCAAACAGGCGAATGCGATCGATGCCCACGGGCAGACCAAACTCCGTAGGACTTGGGTAGTTCAGCGCCAGAAGCGTATGAAACAGGCTATCTAAAGCAACCGGGTGAAATACATACGCGGGATCCGCCAGTTGGTCGGCTAGTTCTGCGGGCAGCGATAGCAGGCCAACGCTTTCGTCCTTGCCTGGAAACACCTTCTGTAGCCCTCTGAACAACGGACCATAGTTGAACTGGTTCTTCTCGAAGAATCGGTACAGCGTTTCGCCGTCGACAGCCGGCTCGGTAGCAGTATCCCAACGGAACTGACCGATGCGGCCGGGAGGAAGCGTGCGAAACTGCCCGGAGGCGACAGGTTGGTGCGTTTTGTCGGATAACGACGCCGTGGCTGAGATACTGAAACGCTGGCTAGCCCGATCTAGCTGGATGCGCAGCAGAAAGGCTATGCCCGGTCTGATCACGACAGCCCGCTCAAACGAAAGGTGTTCGATAACGAATTGGGTCATTGGGGCCACTTGTCGTAAGGCAGTCAGGGCCATTTCGATGTAGACCGAGCCGGGTAGCAGGTACTGCCCCCTGATCTGATGTTGTGTCAGCCAGGGGGTTTTCTCCGACGAAACGAGGACTTCCCATTGATTGGTCTGCTCATCGACGACCGACCCCAACCAGGCGAAGACAGACGGGCGGAGCCTCCGATTCCGGCTGCGCGCCGACTCCTGCCAGAGCGGCTCGGTTTGCCAGGGATAGGCCGGAAGCGGCATCCAGGGAGCGGGCGGCGAGTCGGTTACTGCCTGAGCCGGGCAAGCCATCGGATCGGCCTTGCTCAGAAAGTCGGGCGGGGGAACAGCCATTTTTCCGTTGGTTATCGGGTCTGGCTGTTGGGCAAATTGCCTGAGTTGTCGGCTCAGGTCGGCCGCATCATCGCCTACGAACAGCCGATGCCGGGCTAGCTTCGACCGGCGCGTGGCGGCATTGGCGCAGAAATCGCCAACCCGTTCCGGGTCGATGCTGTCGAGTGCATCGGCATAGCGTAGCGCTAAGTCGTTCAGGGCCTTGTCGGTATGCGCCCAAAGGGGTAGTAGCCGAGGTTGGGCCTTCGAACAGGCCACGTTGGGTTCGGTAACGGGGTATTCCTGCACCAATACATGGGCGTTGGCCCCACCAAACCCAAACGAATTGACCCCCACGATGTAGGGCTCGGTGGCAGGTGGCAGGTCTTGCCGCTGCACGGGGAGCTGTATCCCCATCGCCTCGAACGGAATGCGTGGGTTCGGTGTATTGGCATACAGTTGCGGCGGTACCTGCCGGTGCTGCACACACATAACGCTCTTGATAAGCCCGGCAATGCCCGAGGCAGCCTCTGTATGCCCGATGTTGGCCTTGCACGACCCTACCCAAACGGGCTGCGTACGCCCTGAGTTGCGCCCGTAAACGGCCCCAATGGCCGCCGCCTCAACCGGGTCGCCTGCCGACGTACCTGTACCGTGGGCCTCTACATACGTCACCTGCGCCGGGCTGATGCCCGCCCGCTGGCAGGCCATACGCATCACGGCCTTTTGGGCTTCGGCGTCGGGCGTGGTGATCGTCGGGGTGCGCCCATCCTGATTGACGGCACTGCCAATCAGCACGGCTTGAATGCGATCGCCGTCGGCAAGAGCGCGGTCGAGGCGTTTGAGTACAACCACCCCCACGCCTTCACTGCGAACGTACCCGTTGGCACCGGCAGCAAACGATTTGCACCGGCCATCTTTCGAGAGCATACCCGTTTTGGTTTCGGCAATGTGGTAGTCGGGCATGAGCATCAGCATAGAGCCGCCCGCCAGGGCCATCTCCGACTCGCCGCTCTGTAGGCTCAGGCAGGCCTGATGCACCGCCGTCAGAGAAGCCGAGCAGGCCGTATCGATCGACATCGAAGGGCCGTTGACGTCAAGCACATACGACAACCGATTCGACAGCATGGTGTTCATCATGCCGGTCGTGGCAAACGCGCCAATGTCGAGCGGGTCGAGGAACTGCATCAGGTGATAGTCGACCGTGAAGCAGCCCATAAACACCCCGACGGCCTTCTTTTTCCACTGGTCGGCCGGAATACGCCCCTGTTCGAGCGCCTCCCAGGCCGCGTGCAGTACCAGCCGTTGCTGCGGATCGATATTGGCTGCCTCGAGCCGCGAAAAGCCAAAAAAGCTATAGTCGAAGCCCGCTACGTCGTCGAGGAAGCCCCCACGCGGCGAGATGAGCGACCCCGGCTGAGCCCGGTCGGCAGCATGAAAATAGCGTTGGTTCCAGCGGTCGGCAGGTACGTCTTCCAGCACGTCATTGCCGTCCAGAAGGAGTTGCCAGAACTGCTCGGGCGTTTGTACATGCCCGGGGAACCGGCACCCCATCCCGACGACGGCAATGGGCGAATAGGTAGCTTGAGGATTCATTATCGGGCGGACTAGTTCCAGCAGTTAAGGCAGGTCGGGGGCAACGGGGGCAATGCCGGGGTCATCAGCATGGCGTAGGTCATGTAGGCAGACAGGTAGCTGTAGCGCATCCCCGACGGGCAGGTGGTATTGCCATTCAGTTGTTGACTGGTAATGCCGGTGGCCCCGAACGCCAATTGTAACTGCACCTGCCCGCCCTTGCCGTCGGAATTGAGCAGCAACAGCGGCGCGGCTCCGTACACCTGAATGAACGACAAGCCGTTTTCCTGATCCACCAATTCCAGATAGAAGTTACCGTAGCCTGTTTGCGCCGCATTCTGCGAGTCGATGTTGGCGATTCGCCACGCGCTACCCGCTGTGATCACCGTCAGACTCGCTACGCCGACGAGCGTATAGGCCACGTTGGCAAAAGCGGTGCGGAGGGTAGTCGAAATACTGCCGGTATTTAAGGACGAGACCAGACTGCTGTCGAGCGTAAACAGCGGTACGCCATTGGTCAGCGCCAGAGCGGCGTTGGTCAGGTTGGCGTTGTAAAGTGTAGACGTACCCGCAAAGGAGGTGCTTTGCATAGCGGCAAACGCAAACGACGTAGGTTTTAACGACGGCGACGGGCTGAGATTGGCCCCGTCGAACACCGTTCCGATGAGCGTGGCATAGTCGAGGGAGGCACCCTGCATCTGGCTTTGCTTAAAGCCCATACCCGACAAAAAGGCGTTGGAAAGATTCGCCTGCCCCAAGTCGGCGCTGAGCGCGCTGGCACCACTACCATACCAGTGAACGCCCGACATTTCGACCGCAAACAGGTTGGCCTGTTGCAGGTTTGTCTCGAACATATAGGCGTTGGACAGCACCGCCGCGTTCGACGTGTTGACCTGCTGCACCAGCAACACATAGCTGTTGTTGTTGACCTGATACAGACTGGCGCCGTCGGTGATCTGCCAGATCACACCCGACTGAACCACCTGAACAGTAGCCCCGGCGCTCAATTTCAGGCCCGTACTGATGTCGGCCGGAATCTGCCCGCTGTCGAGTTGGCTGCTGTCGCTGAGGGGAGCTTTCAACAGCGTAGTCTTGGCTCCCAGTTGCGCACCCGTCAGGTTTACGTTCTGAAGGTTGGCGTTGGCCAGATTCGCCCCAACCATCGTAATACCCCCCGTAATGCTGGCGTTGGTAAGATTGGCAAAAGCAAGCTGCACACCGTCGAGCGTAGTGTTATCAAGCTTGACGCCCTGCATTGATGCTCGCACAAATACATTGTTTACGAGGTTTTTGCCTGTCAGGTTACAACCGTCCAGAACGGCACTCATAAAGTTGGTCTGTGCGTCGATGGCTACGTTGGTCAGGTCGTGGCCCTTCAGGTTCGTCGCGATCAGCAAAGCCCCTTCGATGCTGATAATGGCCTCGACCCCCTTCGCTGCCGACAAATCGGCGTTGGTCAGGTTGGCTCCTCTAAAGATGGCCTGATTTACCAACGTACCTGTAAACGGACAGCCAATCAGGGCAGCATTGGTAAAATCAGAGACCTGCAGATTGGCGCCTGCGAGGTTGGCTTTATTGAAGGTACTCCCCGTGAACGTCCCGTTCGACAGCTTGGCATTGGTCAGCATTGCGTTTACAAACGAGCCGTTAACGCAGACGAGGCCATTGGCAACCCAGTTCGTGAGCAGTGCGTTGTCGAAGCGGGTGCCGTTGGCCGTGGCCCCGTTGGCGTCGGAGGTGCTGTCGAGCGTTGTGTTCGAAAAATCGGCAAACGACAGATCGGTCGACATAAAGGCGATGTTTCGAAGGTCCTGCCCGGCGAGGTACACGCCCGTCAGCGGGTTCGCCAGCGTAGACCGTTGCTGCCGGATCGCGGCGAGGCTATCGGTAATCTGGTTCGTCGACACCTGCGCGTTGGCGGGAGGCGTACCTGTATTGGCCACCCGCGACAGCGTACCGTCGGCGTTGGCACAGACGTAATAGACGGTGCTGTCGGAGGCCGTTTCAACCAGGTACGTGTTACTCTGAACCGTTTGAAGCGAGAACACCGAGCAGGCCGCATCGCCGCGTTGTTTTTCGGCAACGTACCCATTGTTGTACCAGACATACAGCCAGTTGGGGGCCTGTAGCGTAAACCCACTCTGGAGGTTTCCATACAAGTTGACTTGCTGGTTAGCCGTCGGGTTATGGAGATCGCCCGCTACAACACCCAACGTAGCCCCGCCCGACGTGGGCAGGCAGAGCAGTTGGTTGTTGGGGAAGGCGAAAGCGTATTTACCGGCAAAATCGGCCGTGGCGGGAGCAGTAGTTTGCATAGGAGTAGACGGGTTAGTATTGCCCTACACTGGTGTCGTTGCTACCCTGCCCGCCAGTGCCTATTGCGCCTCCGTTGCTGGTGTGCCCATTCTGGCCATTGTTGGCAAAGCCGTTGCTCGCCGGGAAGTTTCGCCCACCGTTGCCACCCACCCCGCCTACGCCGCCAGTTCCCGCCGTACCGCTATTGCCGCCTATCGATTTCACCGTGACGGGCGCATCCTGGATGTTTGCGGTGTGGTAACGTACCTGAATCGAGCCGCCATTGCCACCATTGCCCGCGTTGCCGCCCGTACCGCCATCGGTGCCATTGCCACCGATACCGCCATTGGCTGTCAAGCTACTGTGGCTGCTATTGTTGTTACCCGCGTTACCACCCGTACCGCCTGCCCCACCGTTACCCCCGGCGGAGCCGTTGCCGCCTGCGCCGCCCGTGCTAATAATGCTGAGCGGGCTGCTGAGTTGCAGATTAGTAACCTGAAGCTGAAAACTTCCGGCATCGCCGCCGTTGCCCCCGCCGTTGCCGTTTAGTCCCGGTTGCGGTGCATTGACCCCGGCCACACCATTGGTGGCCGGTACGTAGTGGAACCACGAGTAGTATCCATCGGCCCCGTTGGCACTGACGGGCGGTTGGGCATCGGGCGCATTAGGAACCGTAAGGCCATCGGCCCCCGGTGTGCCATAGATGATAATATCGGCTGCTGTCGCCATGACTATCTGTGTTTTTGGTGGAAACCGTTTATAAACTAGGCGACCCATTGATGATGACCTTGCCCGGCTGCCCGCCGTTGCCGCCATTGACGCCCGCTGCCGGAGTACCACCGCTTCCATTCGGGTTGCCGGTACCTGCTCCGCCGGGGTTACCCGCATTCCCCGCATTCCCACCAGACGCTTTCTGGTTCGAGATGGTAATGTTGGGGGATCCATTCTGGTAGTTGATGTAGACCGTAGAGCCATTACCGCCATTGCCACCTACGCCCCCTTTGCCTGCATTGCCGCCATTGCCGCCCTGGCCCTGTGGCCCTTGACCACAATTACGACAGGCATTGCCACCGGGTCCGCCGGGTCCGCCATTGCCACCGGTACCGCCGTTACCGCCATTACCGCCATTACCGCCGATGCTGCCCGCGATGTAGCTGCCGTTCAGGGTAGTTACCGAATAGTTGATTTCGCTCGCGTTGCCGCCGTTGCCACCTGCCCCGCCGTCAGTTGCGTTACCCGCACTAGGACCTTGCCCGCCTTTACCCGCTGCATTGCAACCACTTTTTCCACTTTCGGTGGCGTCGGCGCCCTTACTACCCGCACTGGCGTTGCCGGTAGAGCTGCCATCACCCCCGTTACCGCCGTCGCCACCCACCGACAGCAGGTTGGGGGACGGGGTATCGCCCACACCGTCGTAAGATGATTGTGCGCTGTTCATTACATCGGCGGTTATAGTGCCGGGGCCCTGGGTAATCACCTGCCCACCGGCTTCGATGTTGAGCGTGTCGCAGCCGAGCCCGATCGGGTTGCTATCGGTGCCTTTCAGCACCAGAGGACTACCGGGCTGCACATTGATGACGCTGGCCGTGAAAACGGCTACCTGCATCGGGAAACGAAGCCGGTTTAGGGTGTCTTTCCAGGGAGCTACCAACTGGCTGTTGCCGAAAATATAGGCCGACAGCGCCATACAGACGTTATCGTCCAGCGGGTTGGTGATGGCGGCCAGTGCCCCGGTATCTGTTGGAACGGGTAAGGTATTAGCGGCCTGGTTGGCCTCGAAAAAGCCGTCCTGAAGCCCACACAAGGTTTTCAGGGTATCCACATCCGGCACCGAAATAAACGAGGGCGGCACATGCGATTGGGCAGGGTCGGTTGATAGGATTAGCCCACCGTCATAATCACCGGTATTGTACGTAGCGGTCCGGGTGGCGGCACTCGGTACGCCCATGTTGACGAGCATGGACATGTATTGATCGAACTGTGTTACGTTTTGCATGGAAATTGGCTAGTTAAGCGGTTAGAAATGAATGAATTGAATTAGTGTTGGTTTGCTTGTTCTCATTGTTTGATAAGCGTTCCCACGGTGAAGACCACCGCCGTGAAGCACTGAATCTGCGCCCCCTGCTCCAGCGTGAGGGTATCGATGTTGACCAGCACCGGCGAGTGGTCGGTAGGCATAATCTGAAGCGGCTCCCCGGCTTTCACGGTTACATTATTGGCCGTAAACGTGGTAAGCTCGACGGGGCCGTTTTCTTCCAAGGGCCCGGTTTGTCCGAAAAAAGCCAACAAAGCGGCCTGTTCGTCGGTCGTGGCCAGGGTCACCGTAGTGGGTGCGATGAGCGACTGAGCGGGGTCGGCAGAAAGTACCTGCCTCGCCGCACTCGTTTGGAGTGGGTCGACGGGGGGCGCCGTAAGGTTGAGCAAGGCGAGTATCTGCTGGAATGCCGTTGCTGGGCCAGCATCCTGATAGGCGTTGGTTTCCATAGGAGGGGGGATGTGGCTCGGTCACACCGGAGGAGGCCCGGCGTGACCGAGGCCGGGTTATACGAGTGCGCTGTATACTTCGATTTGACCGATGGTGGTCACGACATTGAACTTCTGGTTGGTGTCGATGACCTGCCACTGCTGCCCCGCCTGTACGACCGTGCAGGTCGCTGCTGACGAGAGCGTGATGTTCGCCGTGGCAAATGCTGCCGTGATGCCTGCCATTTGCGCCTGATCGAACATGGCGACATTCGCATCCGTCAAGGCAATATCAAACAGCGGTGGTGTAGGTATCCACTGGCTTATCGTCGGTTCGGTGCGACCCTGCGGACCGGCCATCTTCTCGTAGTTGAGCGTAAACACGTCGCGCCACAGGTCAATCGCCATCTTTCCGGCGGCGATGTACTGCATCTGGGCGGCCGGTGTCAGGCTGGAGTCGGGCGTACGGAAAAGGTGTTCACCCTGAGGCGTATACACGTCGAGGACATAGGCTGTGTTCAACACCGCCGTGCCAGGTACGTTGGTCTGGTAGGCCAGTACATACACGTACCCCTTGCTCTCGATGGCGAGGTCGCAATAAGTCAGCGACTCGTTTTTCGGATTTACCGAGAAATACGATAGGTACTGCGCGACGTTGAGGGTTGTCCCGTTCAGCGTCAGCAGGAACGAATCGCCACCGGCCAGGTCCTTAAGCTGCCAGCTTACGCCCTGTTGCAGAATGACTACCTCGAGCTCGCTGAACTGATCCTGAACCAGAATCGCGCCGTTCGTGGCTGTCAGCGTATAGACGTAGTTGCGGCTAGGGTCCGTGATGGTCCACTCCTGCCCGGCCTTGATAACCGTGATGAAGGACGTTTGCGTCGGGTCAGGCTGAATATTACCCTTATCGTCGGTCAGGTAAGCCAGATACACCATGTTGGCGGCGAAGGCGCTGATTACGTCCATCGTCATGGTGCCGCTGTCGAGGGTCGGAGCGAGCGATGCGGCGATGCTGAACAGGTCAGACGCGCCGTTGGCCAGGAAGGCCGTCACCAGCTCGCTGCTGGCGGTACGTTGGTCGAGTTGCTGGGCGATCGACCCGGCATTCGGGAGGCTGAACAACGACTGCCCCGTGAAACTTGGCGCCGGGTTGCCATTGATGTCGAAAGCCTGTACCCGGTTGTTGAGCGACTCCAGCACGTAGATTTTCCCATCGGGCGAAATCGCCAGGGCAATCGGTCCCTGCATCAGTCCCTGCAAAATGCCCTTGCCTGACACCACCGTTGCCAATGGCGCGTTGGCATCGGGAACGGCCTGATCGGCCAGTTTCAGCAATTGCATTTTGTGGCTAGCCCAGTTTACGGCCACTACGTACCCATTGGGGTGAACGGCCAGCGCGTCGATGTCACCCAGCGAGAACGTACCGTAGCTCATGCCGCTGTTGAGGTCGAATTGCGGGTTGCCGTCCATCAAGTCGACAAGGCGCAGGTAGCCGGTTGAGGCGTTGCGGGTGTCGATCACGAAATTGAGCGGTCCCACCTGGGTTGGGCTGCCACCATACACATCGTAGGCCAGACCGGGCTTGGTTTTGAAGCCAAACGGCGGGAATTTCAGTCGGCTTTCGGCATCGCTCAGGACCGATACGTTCTGGAACACAAACATCTGCCCCGAATCGGGCTGTGTGCCGTTTTCAAGCGGAATGTTCACGCCCGAAGCCTGCCACGTATACCCGATCACCGTAGCTGTTTCATTGATGGTGATGCCCGCCAACTGGGCAATGTTGTTGCCGGTATTGTCGCTATTGAGGCTGCTTACGGTATCGGTCGGCACGGTGGCGCCTCCTGATACGCCCTGCCACGTATGCCCTGTGGTGCTATTGTAGGTCAGTTTTTGCTTGAACGTATACTGCGTATCCTGCGTGAGGGGTACCAGTATCTCGGTGATGTTGCCATCCACGGCTTTTGCCCCCGGCGTGCTGGCGTCGGGGACGGCCGGCAGCCAGTCGCTCTGGTATTTGCCACACAGCCAGCCGTTGGCCGAGTATACCGCCGCGATAATCTGCATCTGCCCACCCCAGGGCACCGTAAAATTGGTCTGAATCGGCTGGTTGGAGGAGCCCCCCGTTGGCGTTAGGGGTACCTGTCCTTTGCTCTCGAAGCCGCTTCCGGTTTTGTAGTTGACCAGAATCCGGTAATGATCGGCCACGGCAGGCCAGATGGCCGTTTTGGGGTTCCCGGCTTCGCCGTGGGCCGGGTCGGGGTGCAGCGTAAATGTGAAGGCCATCTGCCGTTTCACGTCGATCTCGATCACCGCGGGTGATGACATCACTTCGCCAAACGATACAGCCAGTTCAGCAACGTCGATAGCTACGCTTACGGCGCGCAGGGCCCAGCCCACAAACGGCGCGGCTTCGGCAAACTCCGACGCGACAATCTTGGCGAGCAGGTATTCCGACAGCTTCTCCATCCCTTTCGCTGCCAGTATACCTACGATGATATCCCCAAAGGTGTAGAGGGAGGTCTTCAATCCCTGGATGAACCCGGCGTCGACCCCAAAGGCGGCGCCACCCACCGAGAAGCCCACGCCAACCGCCGCCATGATGTTGTCGGTGTCTTTGACGAACTCCTTATACCACTGCGTATCCGTAACAGCCGCCTGCGCCGCCATCATGAAAATCGGAATACCAAAGCAGAAGATACCCGTTTCGATAAAGCCCGGCCATACTACGTGCGCGTCGTAGTTCCACGTACCCACCCCACCAAACATGAGCTTGGCGGCCTGCGCCTGATCGGGCCAGGCCATCTGTAGCTGCGTGGGGTCGGTCGGGAACGGAATACCCAGAATGGTATTCACGCTGCTGATCATGTCCAGGTACGTTTTGGTATCCGTCTGGAACGCCTGAAGCATATGCGGGCTCATCGGGTTGTTGATCGCCTGAGTCATGTCCGCATCCGCAAAAAACTCGACGTAAGCCCCCACGATTCGCAGGAAGTTGTTGTAGGCGTCGACCGAAAAGTTGGTACCCTTGAACTGAATCGAGTTCTGATCGACGGTGATACCGTGCGACGACGTATTGGGCGATACCGACCATTGCCCTGGTGCGCTGGCAGCGGGTGACGCGTTGGCAATCAGGCGGCGGCTTTGGGCCGTAGTGGTCTGGTTGGCTACGTCGTACGACGCCGTTCCCTGGTTAACGCCCCACGTCTGATTCTGGAATTGCTGGTCGTTGCGCGACGTTTGCAGCGGTAACCCAATGGCCGGAGCCATGGCCCCGTTGGTGGTATCGGTCAGCGAATAGATCATGACCGGCGTACCTGTCGGGATCGTCGGATTGTTTGGATCGCCGATCGGGAACTGGTAGGTCAGTGGATTACCATTGCCATCCACCGACTGTTTGACAATGGCAAACCCACTATTGGGGCCGGGCTGCCCCTGACTTTTGACCGACTGCGCCAGAAACTGGATGTTATTCAGCTGCTGGATGCTGTCCGGGTCGGTTTTGGTTGTCGGGTAAATGTGCTCGTTCTGAAGAGCGAGGTGTGTTTGCGGCTGGCTACTAGCCAGAAGCGGGTGCTGCCCCGCCAGAAACTTCGCTACATCGACCGGTCCCTGGAGGTGATACTCCTGCATCAGAATCTGCCACGGATCGTCGTTGGTTTCGGCCAGGCCAAACGCATGAAATAGTGCCGGTTTCACCAGCCCGGTTTTGCGTTGCAGTCTGGCGAAATACGTTTTGTAATCATCCAGATGCGTCATGTAGGCCACGTGGTACAGGGGCGGTAGGTGGTAGGCCGGGGCCGAGGGTTCACACTCGCCCACCACCTGAATGCGCGTCAGCCGGTTTTTGATAAAATGGTGATGGGGCGCGTCCACATAGTGACTGAGCGCACTGGGCCGTTGTGCCAGCAGTACAGACACCGCCTGGTTGGTGGCCGCGGCGGCCTCTAGCGTAGCTGCGGTGTGCAGCGAGAGCGGGTACTTTTCACCTCGGATAAGGAGGTGCAGGGGCGTGCCGCCCGACGTATCGACATGACTAAGGTCGAAATGAAGTTGGTGAGTCATTGGTTTAGTATGTTATATTTATATAATGGTTACAAAAAAACAGAGACAAGAGGGGTATGCCCCTCCGTTTGAGGAGGGTAGTTGACACGGGCCACTCACGATCAGTTAGCCGATCTGTACCGGGTGATCGGCCGGGCGATCAGGAGTGAACAAGGCGCGAAACCATAGGGGACGAATTACTCTAGACGTGACAGTATTGGTCGGTTAGCAGCTCGGATAATGGTTAATGGGAAATCGGTATTGCCTTCAGGGCCAACTAGATGGAGGCTGCGTAATTATGACCGCGAAAGCACAAAGGCACGAATTATTATATGTTAAGGTAAGCGAATCCAGCTGGTAGGGCAATTCGATATTTACTGGAAGGAGGCAATGTTTACTCGAACGTAGTGTAGTCGGTAGGTTGCTCGAATTCACGACCCAAAACGCACTCGTTTACCGTTGCAGGCGCCTCTTTGGTTAGGCATACAAATTGCACATGCTTTTAGCGGCGGCTGCCCTTACCAACCGCTGATTCAGCGATGTGTGACACGATCTACTTACCGAACCAGGCCGAGGTTGAGACGATCAATGACCTGGAACATGCTTTTGGGTTACCCGTCGATGATTTTCATTTGTTTCCGCACCTATTGCGTCCCTCGTTGCTGGCCGATGGAAACTGTGGCAACGAAGCCTGCCTGTGCTATGTCGACCTGGCGGCGTACCTGACGGCGGCGCAGGCCACCTGGTATTACCCTCAGTCTGGGCCGGGCGATATAATCGTGCTGATGATGCCTCCACACCAGCCTTACCTGGCAACGTACCTGGAAGCGGCCGTTCCAGACAGGGTTCATACAGACATTGGTATGCCGGGCAGGAATTACCTTTTTTCAGCCATCGACAAGTTGCAGGACGACCCCGGCAGGTAATCCCATCTCCTTGCCGGCCTGCTTACCATGCCGTACCGTTTGCTCCCCGAAGAGAAGCCGGTTGACCGGATGGTTTTCTACCTTATAGGTATAGCTCAAACCCGACCGACGAACGTACCCGTAAAGCCATCCGTCATGAGCGCGGCTGCCAGTTACCTGCGCACATCTGGCAAGCATAAGGGTTATTCCTGCCTTCCGTTGAATAACTCACTACGGATTTTTATACATATGAATAATTTGTATTATGTATTTTTTCTTACTTTCCACTACTGGTTAGTGAGCCTGGGTGTGGGGATGTAGCGAGTGTTGCCGGTCCGTCAATGGGTTGAAAGGCATAGCTGACTGCTTTCGTTATGCCCGTGGACTCGCGCCGGTATACGCACTTAATTCCCCCGACAAAGCCACGATGAAGCACCCATCAGAACATTCAGCAACCAGCCATCACGAAAAGGCTGAGTACCCCTCTTTTTTTCAGCGCCTGTCGGCCTGGGTAACGTACCTGGGTTTGCTACTGGCCGTTAGCTTTTCGGCCTGTACCAGCCTGCTCGATCAACCCATGAAACCGGGCAGCCATCAGGCTGGGGCTCGCCTCGGAACCGAAAGACCCATTGTGCTGGGCTATTTCCCCAGTTGGAGCGAAACCTGGCTTACCAACGGGGTCAGTAAATTCACCACCTTACCGGCGCACATTACCCACGTCTTTTTCTCGTTTGGCAAACCCAATCTGCGCTACACTAAAGGCTCGTACGACTTGTCGCAGACCGGCATTCAGGTGCCCTACGATGGGCAGATGTTGAAACAAGCCATCGGCATTGTCAATCAGAAAGGCATCAAGGTGATCCTCTCGCTGGGCGGCGAGACCTATTGGGCCTCCAGCGACGCCTATTCGATCAACTATAGCCAGATCAAGGATCTGGTGGATGACTTTGGTTTTGCCGGAATCGACTGGGATTTTGAACCGAACGGAAGTTTTCAGGACATCGGCAGTCCGGCGAACGTGGCTCACTTCATTGACTTTTTCAACCAGTCCAGAGCAATCATGCCACGCTCGGGGGGTTACATCCTGGCCTGTGCGCCAGCGGGTGTGGGCGCCCTGGGTGGGCTCAACAACGATGACCCAGCCGCCAAGTACGCCTACGCCAAACGGAATACGCTAACGGGTGAGCCCGATACGTACCTCTATTCGTTTACCGATGCCCAGCACAGTATCTCGCAGTTTGGGTTCAGTTCAACGGGCCACATGATCCCGGTTTTTAAAGCGGTGGGGGATAAAATTGATATTGTCGCTTATCAAGGTTACAACATTGGAGCCGCGCCCCGCCGTACCCTGCTTTACGATGCCTATGCCTATTATGCCAATACCTATGGCTTCAAACTGGCGGCAGGCACGCACGTACCCAACGAGCCGTGGGGGCCTTACTATACGTACTCGGCGCAGAAAGCGGCCGAGCTGGCGCAGTACATCCGTGAGGGTGGTGCCGAGGGCCGGGCTGGTAAGGGCGACGGGATCATGATCTGGCAGTTGCTGGCGCAGTCGCAGTTCAGCGGCGATGCGAATTACACGGGGGTAACGTACCTGAACGTAGCCTCGAAAGTGCTCAATGGCGCTACACCGGCCGCCGCCATTGCGGCTGCGTTCGACTATAACACGACTACCCCGCCGCCCACCACGGGCCCGGCGGCTCCGACGGTGAGCTCGACTACGGGCGTGGTCAACACGGCCATTACCGGGCAGGTGGCCTCGACCGGTACGTTGCTGATCAGTAAAGACGGTGTTCAGCTGGCGACTCAAACGCTGACAGGCAGCACCTGGAATTACACACCGACGTCGGCGGGTGCCTACAGTTTCAAGCTACAAACCCCCGCCGGTACATCGGCCGCCTCAGCGACTGTCACCGTCACGGCGGCCTCAACCGGTGGGGGTACGGGCGGTTGTGGCTATCCGGCCTATAATCCTGCTCAGGCTTACCCCACGGCAGGCACCAGGGTGTACGTCAACGGCAAGATTTATCAGAATCAGTGGTACGCCAACCCCAATGAAGGCCCCGACGAATCGCAACAGTGGGGCAACTGGAAATTTGTACAAAACTGTGCTGGTGGCTCCACGAACCCGCCCACGAGTGGGCCTGCGGCTCCGACGGTGAATTCGACTACGGGCGTCGTCAATACGGCTGTTAGTGGACAGGTCGCCTCGGCTGGTACCTTGTTGATCTTGAAAAATGGGACGCAGGTCGCCACTCAATCGGTGAGCAGCGGTGGTTGGAGCTACACACCGACATCGGCGGGTACGTACAGCTTCAAGCTACAAACCAGCGCCGGTACGTCGGCGGCATCGGTTTCGGTTAGCGTCACGGCCGCTTCGACAGGCGGGGGTACGGGCGGTTGTGGCTACCCGGCCTATAACAGTACGCAGGCGTATCCAACAGCGGGCACGCGTGTATTCTATAACGGCAAAATTTACGAGAGCAAATGGTACGTTAACGCCAATGAAGCCCCCGACGATTCACAGCAGTGGGGAGCCTGGAAGTTTATCCAGACTTGCAACTAGACGTACCGGGTCAGTGCCTCCTTATCCGGAAAAACGCATCGGATCTCATTAAGACCGTGCGCGTATATCAGGGCTGGGTACGTTGTTTTCTCTAATAGCAACGTACCCAGCCTTAATTCGTTATGGTATAAAAGAAGCCCAGGCAAACCGACTGAGGGCAGCATTCTGAAAATAGAGCCCATCGACGCTGTAAACAAGCTAGCCAGCTTATCAGTAAGCTATGTCGATCGGTGGTCAGGCGCGATCTAATGCAGCGGACGTCCTTTGACCATTCCGCCCTTGGCATCGTCAATGCCGTGGTTGATCACAAAGGCGTGTTCATCAATCCGGCTTATGTTATCCTTCAGGCGAGTGAGCTCCAGCCGGGTGACTACGGCATACAAGATGTTGATATCATGATGCTGATACCCCCGCTTGCCGTAGCCTTTTTCGCCTTTAAAGACAGTAACCCCACGGCCCAGCTCTTCGGTGATCATCGTGCGTAGTGCTTCATGGCGGTCAGACACAATAATGACCGCCGTGTATTCCTCGATACCGTGGATCAGGAAGTCGACGGTTTTGGAAGCAGCCAGGTAGGTCAGCATCGCATACAAGGCCGTTTCGACGTTCAGGAGAATGGCCGCCGCCCCAAACACCAATATGTTGATGACCATAATTACGTCGCCGACCGTCAGCGCTGACCGGCGGCTGACCCAAACGGCCAACACTTCGGTGCCGTCCAGTACGCCGCCGCCCCGGATAGCCAGCCCAATACCGGCCCCCAGAAAGAAGCCGCCGAAGACAGAGATCAGTAACTTATCGGTCGTTACCACCGGATACGGCACAACGACCAGACAGACAGCCAGTAAACTAATGGCGATTGTGGTCCGGATAGCGAACCCGGTTGATATCTGGCGATAGCCCAGCCAGATAAACGGCAGGTTGACCAGAATAATCAACAGGGCCAGTTCGAGGCCTGTTGTAATCTCCAGGAGCAAGGAAATACCCATGGCGCCCCCGTCGATGAAGTTGTTGGGCAGCAGAAACCCTTTTAAACCCATGCCGGCACAGAGTACGCCAGCCAAGAGAAACACGCCGTCTTTCAGGCGGTGAAGCAGGTGGGTCTGAGATGAGGCGACCACCGTTGTCTGTTGTGAAATCATGGTGTTGAGTGGTTAATTCATTTACGTGCGCCAGCGGCAGCTCCGAGATAGCTTTCCGAGACGACGGCCGCAACTGAGCGCCTAACAGATTGTCTCGCTTCGTGTGCAGACAGACAAATCCAATCAGACCAATTGGTATAGACGAATGACGCAGCCTACAAAAGGCTACATAGCGCTAAGCGAGAACGCCATACGAGAAAAGCGCAGCTGCGGTAGCGTGGATCAAACAGCAGCGTTGATCAGCTTTTTGGCGCTGTCTGGGAAAGGCGGAGTAGCCGATCACGCAGGTACGTTCGTTGGAAGCAGGTTTGCTGGCTGTAAACCAAAAGAAGAGCGCACGCGCTTCAGGGCGCATTGATCGTAATCTGATGCTCGAAGATGAGTTGCAGAAAACGGAAGGAGTAGTACGAGCCGTATCGTTGACTACGTACCTGTAAGCCGGATTTGTATTCGAAAATAGCTGGTAAACAGGGCAAGAAGACGGGTGGCGGCCCAAACGAGAAGCCAACCCGTGTGTTAACTAAGGCAATAGAGCCGTGGTCGTGAATGCCTGATGTGACATCCGGTTTGCGGACAGGCCGTTGGGCGGTACGACAGGACAGGTACGTTTGCCGCTGCGCTACGGCATTGGCTTCGGCGGCCTGGGCAGAAAGCAGCAGCAACAGACAGGCGGCGATCAAACCGCTTGACCAGCTTAGCAAATACCGTATGTAGGCAACCGGCTGTCCCATAGATTCAGGTAAAATACGATTTTTCCGGTAGGATCGGCACAAGTACTTAGGAAGCTGCCAACTTCGATAGGCTGCTGACTAGCTGGTCAGAAAAAGCCACACAATCCTGATACACTCTTACATCCAAGTGTAAAAACCATAAGAGTTTGCAAGCTTCCTCAGTTGGTTCAGACCGTTCAGGCGTCCAGACTAGTACGAATCACTCCAAAGTGAAACGCTGCGCCTGACCCCAGTATCGCCGTCAACATGATAAAGTTACCCGGTCGGTTATGGATTCCGCCAGACACGCGCATCCTTTACTTGTTGTTACTTGTATATATAGTTTTCTTATATATTTGTTTTGACCAAGAAGTACGGCTAACGGACGCAATCCCATGAAATCAGGTAATCAGGAATTTATACGAGGTACGTTGAAGACCATCGTCCTTCAGTTGCTGGCTCAGCAAGGGCAGATGTATGGGTATGAAATTACGCAGGCCGTCGAAGACCGAACGGCGGGAGAGTTGACACTTACGTTTGGGGCGCTCTATCCCGTGTTACATAAGCTGGAAGAGGAAGGCCTACTCGTGACCCACACCCAAGAGGTAGACGGCCGCCTGCGCAAATACTATCGACTTACCCCAATAGGAAGCGAAACGGCCATTCAGAAAGTGGGCGAATTTGATCGTTTCATCCAGTTAATGCAGTTGATCCTCAACCCCGCGCCGACTGTATCCCTCGGCCAGTAAACCCAGCTCTGTCTGCCTATATCCTTTGCTGCTTTATGAACAAACTATCTCGCGCCCAACTCGACCAGCTCTCCTGGCAGCTCCGGCAAACCAATCCGCATCAGGCGCTGGAGCCCGAGTTGCTGGACCACCTCGCTTCCCTGATCGAACACCAAATGAATCAGGGACAGCCCTTCGCCATAGCGGCCCAGCAGGTTATCCGGCAGGCTAGCCCGCAAGTCATGGCGGAGTTGACACAGCGCTATGTTGAGGAGGTCTTCCCCGGTCAATTCCCGATGGTGTCCGCTGCGTTGAAAGCCCGAGGACGCCTGAAACGGCGACCGACAACTAAGCCTTTCCGGTACATGCTTCTTTCCAACCTGCTCACGTTCGTGCTGCTAATGGGCTTTCTGATCGTTGTCAGTCGTCCTTTGGCCATACCCCTGAGCGCCTTCCGGATTAGTTGGGGAACAGGGGCATTGCTGGCTATGCTAATTCTCTGGTGGTGGCGGTCTGGTAAGATCCAGTCAGCAAAACGGGCTTTACCAACCAGCTAGTACCCGGTCTTCGCTGGCTACTGACTCGTCCAACCTAAACTCCTTTTCCGATGATTATTCATTACCTGACCATGGCCAAGCGCCATCTGTGGCAGCATTGGCATGTCAACCTGATCAGCCTCCTGGGGTTGGCAGTTGGGTTAACCAGTGGCCTGATCATCTTCCTGGTGGTCAATTATATGTTCAGCTTTGACCGCTACCATCCTCACCTGGATCGATCCTATTGGGTGGTGACCGATGTGAACGGAGAAAAAAGCATGCCCACCGACGCGGCCCCTCGTCCGTTGGCCCAAGTGCTGCGGCGCGATTACGCCTTTGTGGAGAGCGCGACCCGGCTGGAGACTTTCTTCGGACGTACCCTGAGTGTGCCTAACGGGAAGGGCGGCTGGATCAAGAAATTTGCTGAAGCTCGTAATGTCTGCTTCGCCGAGCCTCACTACTTCGATTTGTTCGGCGTCGAGTGGGTCAGTGGGAATCCCAAAACGGCGCTGGCCGCGCCTAATACGGTGGTGCTCAGCGAGCGTTACGCGCAAAAATTCTTCGACGCGGCACCGGCTTTGGGTCGCACCCTGCGATTAGATAACCGCACTGACCTGACGGTAACGGGAATTGTCAGAGATCCGCCCTCTAACACTCAGCTTCGGTTCGATGCGTTCGTCTCCTACGCCACCATTCCGGTGCTGGAGGGCCCGGCTGCCTTGTCCGACTGGGAGGGGCTACAGGCCATGTGCTTCGTACGGCTTCGGGAAGGCGCCGATCCGGCCTTGTTACGGCAGAATTTAACCGCCATTCGGCGCAAGCACCTGCCTGCCCGGGCAGTCGACCATTTTGATTACCACGTATTGCCTCTGTCCGAACTCAATCACGAACGCAGTGGTATGGCCCCTCGCCCGGTACTCTACGCCCTGATCGGGGTGGGCGTGCTGCTGGTCCTGGCGGGGTGCATCAACTTTGTCAATCTGGCCACCGCCCGGGCACTAAGACGAGCGCGGGAAGTAGGCGTGCGCAAAGTTATGGGCAGCACACGCTGGCAACTGATCGGTCAGTTCCTGCTCGAGACGGCCCTGCTGGTGACTGGAGCAATGGGCATGGCGCTCCTGTTGACTCAGCTGAGTTTGCCGTTCATCAATCGCACGCTGGCTGCCACGGTCGATATGCTCCGACCGAATCTTTCCGTGCTGGATGTGGCCGAGCCACGCGCCCTAAGCTGGTTTCTAGGGTTGCTCATCGGAGTGATACTACTTTCGGGGCTTTACCCTGCCTTAGTGCTGGCCCGTTTCGATCCGGCAAAAGCCTTTGCCGCCCAAACGACAAAGCGACTCAGGGGCAAACTAACGCTCCGACAGGGGCTCATCTGGGGGCAGTTTGTGCTGATGCAGGTGTTTATCCTGGCCGTACTGGTGATCAGTGCTCAGCTTAGGCACATGCAACAAGCGAGCTGGGGGTTCAGGTACGAGTCGACAATCGCCGTTTTTTTGCCCCAGCACAGCCCCGCCCCACTGGCGGCCCTGCGCCAGGCGTGGGGCCAACTTCCGGGCGTCGAAGCGGTAACCTTCGGTAGTGATCCGCCCGCCTCCCCCTACAACCGGCCCAGTCCGTTTAGCTTCCATTCGGCTACCGAACCGGAAGCGTTTGATACCCGGGTTCGGGCGGTCGATGAGCACTATCTGTCAGTATTTGGGTTGTCGCTGGTGGCAGGCCGAAACGTTGGCACCACCGACACGAGTGGCCGCGAGGTGCTGGTCAACGAAACGATGGTTAAGCAACTGGGCGTTTCTTCGCCTGCCGCCATCGTAGGGCAATCAATGCGGGTAAAAGACGCCGACCGCGTCATTGTCGGGGTGGTGCGCGACTTTCGCAGTGGCGATCTGCACCAACCCATTCTGCCTATCACCCTGATTCAGGACATTCCCCATAGCCGGGTAGCCATGCTGCGGCTGAGTCCGGTCCACCCGGAGCAAACTCGTCAAGCCATTCAACGGGTCTGGGATAAGGTGTTGCCCGATCAGGTCTATCATGCCGAAGGAACGACCGCTTTGCTGGAAAGCTTCACCGAACTTGAGCGGCTACTGGCCGGCTTTGCTCAGGCCTTCGCGGTGGTGGCTATCGGGCTGAGCTGCCTGGGCTTGTACGGACTGGTTACGTTCCTGAGCGAGGCCAAAGCTAAAGAAATCGGCGTTCGTCGTGTGCTGGGCGCCCGAACCGGGCAATTACTGTGGCTGCTGGGCCGTGAGTTTGGTAAATTGTTAGGATTGGGCTTCGTGGTGGCAGCCCCAGTCGGGACATGGTTGCTCTCGGGCTGGCTACAGCAGTATGCCTACAAAATAACGCTAAATGGCTGGTTGCTGCTGGCTACTTTCCTACTGACCAGCCTGATAACGGCGCTGACCGTCGCTCGTCAGGCGCTGAAAGCCGCCCAGGCCAATCCGGTTTATTACCTGAAAAATGAGTAAAGCAAGACTGTTCGCGGATGGGTTGAGCCAGCGATCGGCACCACTGACTAACCCGTTTATGGCATTGGGCTGACTACAGCATCTAGTCAAGAACCAACCGGTGGTTCAATCTAGCTGTCTATCTCGTGAAACTAGCTTTACTCCTCCTGCTGCTACTTACCAGTCCGCTCGTCGGCTGGGCTCAGTCTACCACCAAGAAAAGCCCAGAGCACAACTTTGAGGCATTCTGGCAACTGTTCAACCAGCACTATGCCCACTTCGAGACCAGAGGTGTCGACTGGAATCAACAATATCAGCGCTACCGCCCCCTGGTCAACGCCCGCACCTCCGATCCTGATTTGTTGGCCATTATGAACCAGATGGTGGCTCCCCTCCGGGACGGTCATGTGGTGATCTCGCCAACGGGCGATTTGCCCGCTAGTGCCAAGTATTCCCGGTTTCTACAGGAATACCCCACTAAAGAGCAGCAGCGGCAATTTCAGCAGGTCACGCTGGCTTATCTGCAAAAGCGGGGCTTTGGCGCGTTTACCAAGTTTCAGAGTGAGCGCTACCAACTGGGAGGGTACTGCCGATCCGATCGGTATGGCTATCTACAGCTTAACGGCTTTGGGGGTATGCCCTTAGACGAGTTTGCCCGGCAACTGGACGAAATGGTGGTAGCCTTTGCCGACGTGGAAGGCTTGCTACTGGACATCCGGATCAACGGCGGGGGCGCTCCCGCTTACCTAAATGCCCTGACGTCCCGCCTCACTCAGGTACGTAGGCTCGTGGGCTTTGGCCGTACCCGTTGGCATAAGCCTCATGCTGAGTACTCGCCCTGGAGCGCGTATTACCTGCAACCGGCCACAGGGCCAAAGCTTATCAAGCCGACGCTGCTGCTGACCAGCGGGGCGACTATCAGCGCGGGGGATCACTGCGCACTGTATTTGAAGGAACTGCCCTACGTCAGGCTAATCGGCGAGAACACTAATGGGATTTTCTCTCCAATGTATGGGGCTACTCTACCCAACGGCTGGCAAATCGCGCTGTCCGACGGCCAGAGTGTCGACCCGCGCCGCATCAGCTACGAAGGACGGGGCGTTCCGGTGGATTTGCCAGTGGTACACCGTCGGGAAGACACCGAGCGCGGATTGGACGTGGGTATTCAAAAAGCGCTGAGCTATTTCGAAGAGCATACAACGGAGTTGAAGTCGGAGACGATCTGCTACGAGCAACTGGCGCTCGACTTCTATGCGGATAGTTTATTGACAAAGCAGATTTACGGCCAGGTAACGGCCTACTCAATGGGGTTGGTTGAGGAAGATGCTACCTTACTGGCTCCTTTTGCCGACAAGTGTGCTTCGCTACAGGCCGTTTATGGCGCCGGCCCCAAGCTGCGGGCGCGCATCGAAGCTGAGCGAGGCGCCGACGCCCGTTTTTATCGCCATAACGTGCAGCATCGCTTCTATGTACAGGTACGTCGGCCACTCCGAACGAACATGCAATGGCCTTTTGTCAAACGGAACGCCCGTCGGTTGACGCTGTCTTACCATCTGACGATTGGCGATAAACAGTACGTACGGATTCACCTGTTGCAGGGGGCGGGCAAAGGACAGAGCGTGCTGATCGTGCTGAATCAGGCCGGACAGGTCGTTGAGCATTGCTTTCTGACGTACGACTACCTGAACGGGTAAGGCCAATCGGTAACTTTCATGATTTGTCCAATTGGCTTGCAGGAAAGGCCGGTTGGCCATGGATTGCTGCTCAAGTGAATTCTCTTGTCCTTACAAAAGGCCACTCATAACGTACCCAGCCTTCCAGATTTAGCTCATGTCGAAGGTGTTGCTTTCTGTTGCATAGGGAATCGTAAAATTAACCGTTGAACCTAGTTTATTACGAGGTAGTTTACCCCGTAAATTTATTCTTCCTATGCCCCACGATCAACAGCCGCGACAGCCCCTAAACACACTCAACCAACGGCTTGACATTGCGTTTGCCTTAGAGGCAGCCAATCTGGGCGTTTGGGAATTTGACCCAGCAACCCAGCAGGTGAAATGGGATGAGCGCTGTCAACGCCTGTTTGGTTTGGCTCAAGGAAATCAACTTGCCTACGAACAAGCCATTACTTTTATCCATCCCGACGATGTAAACCGGGTGAACAGTGCCGTTCAGTGGGCCTTGACTCCGCCCTCGGGTGGACACTATGATGTCACCTACCGCACGATCGGGGCCGATGACGGTCGGTTACGCTGGGTTCGTTTTACCGGTAAAAGCTATTTCCATCCCGACGGCCAGATTTATCGGTTTGCTGGTGTGGCCCAAGAAGTTACTCAGCAAATGGAAGCCCAACAGGCACTTCAGGAAAGCGAGCAGCGGTTCCGTCTGCTGGCGGATGCCTTGCCGCAGGCCATTTGGGTCACCGATTCAATAGGCAATGTCGAATTTTTGAACAGATGGTGGCTTGACTATAGTGGTGTTCCGTTTGCGCCCGCAACGGCTTGGGCGGTATCTGATAAGAGTGTACATCCCGAAGATAGCCCCACTTTAATGGCTGCCTTTCAGCTAGCCATGCAACAAGGCACGGGTTTTTCAATCAAACAGCGCAACCGATCTGCTTCGGGAGAATACCGCTGGTTTCTGAACGTAGGCGAACCCTATCGAGATCCTCAAACCGGTCAAATCACCAAATGGATCGGAATGAGTGTTGACATTGATGATCAGAAGCAAGCCGAAGAAGCGCTTCGACAAAGTGAAGGGCGGCTACGGGCGGTATTGGAGAGTCTGGCCGACGGCATTTACATCGGTGGCTTTGATGGCATATCGCTGGCAAATCAGGCAGCCCTGGATCAGCTTGGTTACACAACGCTGGCAGAGCTCAACCGAAATATTGGTACGTTAGCGGAAGAAATACAAACGCGCGACTGGCTGACCGGCGCTTTTATCCCGGTTGACCAGCAAGCCTTTGCCCGGGCATTGTCCGGCCAACACGTGGTACAGGACGTGTTGGTACGACACCGGTTGAGTGGGCAAGACCGGGTTGTACGCTGTGCAGCCTCACCAGTACAGGTGAATGGTCAGGTTGTCGCGGCCGTGGCCATTAACACCGATGTCACTGAATTTCGCCGGTCCGAAGAAGCGCTTCGGCAAAGTGAAGGGCGTTATCGGCAGCTCACCCAAGAGTTGGAAGCCCGTGTACAGACGCGGACGAATGAATTAGAACTGGCCAACCAGGATCTGCAACGCTCCAACGATAACCTGCAGCAGTTTGCTTATGTAGCCAGCCACGATCTACAGGAACCCTTGCGTAAAATTCAGTCGTTTAGTACGCTGCTGAACCAATACCTGCAGGACCAGCTCGATGCTACAGCGATCGACTACCTGGATCGCATTACTAAGTCCGGTGCCCGCATGTCCACGCTGATTAAGGACTTACTGAGTTACTCCCGCATTACAACCCGACAGCAGGCCTTCGGCCCTATTTCGCTCGACGCCGTGGTAGCCGGCGTGCTGGATACGCTCTCGCTGGAGATCCAACAACGCCAGGCCCGGATTGAGCTCGCCGAGCTGCCTATTGTGAATGGCGACAGCTCTCAGTTGAGCCAATTGTTTCAGAACCTGTTGAGCAACGCCATTAAGTTTACCCCAGCCTCTGAATCTCCTCAGATACGGATCGACTACTTTCATCGGCAATTGGCCGACTTGCCCCCAGAAATACGCCCCAACCAATCAGCACCATTCTATCACCAGATCAGCGTAGGCGATCAAGGGGTTGGCTTCGACACCAAGTACCTGGATCGAATCTTCCATGTGTTTCAGCGGCTGCATGGCAAAAATGTCTATCCGGGAACTGGGGTAGGGCTGGCTATCTGCCAACGGGTGGTCGAAAATCATGGCGGGGGCATTACGGCTACCAGCACACCCGGCGAAGGGGCTACTTTCTGTGTGTACTTACCCGCCTAGGTGTTCGCATTCTGCCGAAAAGGCAATTTTTAATTGAGCAGTTAAACGCCCAACGGTCAACAGTTACCGTCTCATGCTATCCCTCAGGAAGCGGAGCAAGTTATTTCCTGTCGTGTGCCTGCTTCATCCAAGACCACAGCTCCTCAATAACCATATAGACAGTCACCGTGGGTACGTTGACGGTGCTGCCTTTGTTAGTTGTACGAAGCTCTGTACCAAGTAGCGGCGGGTCGGCTACCACATACTCGCCGGTCAATTCAGAGCGTTCGTAGGATACTAAGCGAAATCGATCCCCTTGTGCAAATCGATACGCACGATCGGCATCCACCCAGCTGGGCGGGCCAAACGGCTCATATTGGTTCCGGTCAACCGTCAGGTAGCGCCGCATATATAAGAATACTTCTGGCTGAAGCAGGCGAACGTTACTTTCCATCAATGTATTTCGTTGCTTAACGTCACGGGATAAAGTACGATAGCCCATAAAACTGCGCCGTAGGTATTACAACAGCTCGTCTTTCTCTGCCTGGCTCAGCAGCATCAGGTCTTCTTTGAGGCGTTTCACCGCTGCCTGAAAGCTGGTTTGGTAGCGCTCAGCGTCTTTGCGTTTGGTTTTTCCCTTTTTGGCAACCGCCTGCGCATCGGCGGCAAACTCGATCTCTTTGCGAATGGTTGTCCGCAGCTTCACGATTGCGGCACCGTAGAACTCGGCCCGCTCGGGGTACTCAAGCCGTTTGCCTTGCAGGTAGTCGATCGCATCTACGGCAAACAGCTCCAGGGCGAAGGGGCCGTCCTGCCACGAGATAAATGATAGTCGTTCCATAAGGTTGATCCTAATAGGAGGTAGTACTTGTTGTTAGTGTACGCGCAGATTGTCTTTACCACGGGGCATCTCTGTCAAGGTGACCAGCACTGTCAGGCTGCCTGCGGGCAAGGGCTCAGACAGATACAGACATACCGGAAGTTGATGTATAGCGCATACTATGACACAAATAAAACATAAAACACGCTATCGTGTAATAAGTTTGATATATATCTATTGTCCGTTGCTTATCAATAGTAACGCAATCTTACACAAACTCAAGAAACTCATCCTTACTAATATATTGATAAACAATAGCTTAATAAGCAAACGACCATAAGAGGCATGGTACATTCCGGTTAGTACGTATCTATAGCATGTATCTGTCAACTCTTCTATAAACCACATAAATCACAACGGACAACGTACCCAGCCATGCCGATGAGGCATAGAGAGGCCCGGCCATATTGACCGGGCTACGAGCCTCCTACTGGACTTACAATTGTATTGGTATTCAGATAGTTAAAGAATTATTTTCAGGTAATTGGCGGAAAGGTGCTTATCACATAAATGGCTGGGCCACGAGCGGATGAATGACAAAGAGCAGTGATTGCCTTAATTACCAATGTTGTTAATTGCTAGGTGACCTTTTGTCGGGACTGATTTGGGTGCGATGGGGCAGGAGATTCATAACCTTATTATGTCAGTTACACTTATTAAGACTATACTGTAGATATAGTGGTACTTTGTGCTACCGTTATACGGATAGTCCATGAACGGATGGAACAGATCGGAAGGATTGGCGAAAAGCAACTGTTCAGTCCGGAATAGTAAGACCAGGCAAAACCTTTACAAACTCAGAAGCGAGCGTAAAAGCAGGTTTGCCGGTCCGCGGAAAATTATGATGCCCGTCAGTACTCAACTTGACGGTTCATAGGTATACAACTGATAGACAGCCGACGTAACAGTAGTTCTTTGATGACTCAATTTTTTCGATTAATTGGCTTGCTGTCCAAATAAGCCGAAGTGCGGATTAACTTGGTGGAAGCCCCCTTCACTATTCGCCGAGGGCAATTTTTCAACTACGCTTTCAATATATTCTTGAGCGAAAAAACACTTTGATCGGTTACATTGGCCGGGTTGCCAACCTACGCGCATCGGATGAAGAAACGAAACATTATTGTGGTAGGTGCATCGGCCGGTGGTATTGAGGCCTTCCAACAGCTTATGGGCGGCTTACCCCCAGATCTGGACGCAGCCATTTTTATCGTCTGGCACATGGCTCCCACCGTTCGTGGCGTATTACCCCAGCTATTGAGCCGGTTTACCACCATTCCCATTGCCCATGCTTACGACAGCGAGCCCGTTCAGATGGGCCGCATTTACGTAGCGCCACCCGATCATCATCTACTGATCGAAAACAGCCACATCCGCGTCACCCACGGGCCTAAGGAAAACCGCTTCCGGCCCGCTATTGATCCGCTGTTTCGTTCAGCCGCCTATACCTACAGAAACCGGGTGATGGGCGTACTTTTATCCGGGGCGCTCGACGACGGAACGGCGGGCCTTTGGGCCATTAAGCACTATGGTGGTCTGGCCCTGGTACAGGACCCCCAGGAGGCCCTGGTATCCGCCATGCCCGAGAATGCTATCCGCCAGGTAACCATCGATTTTATTCTTCCCGTAGCCCAATTGGCGACGCAATTGGTCCAGTTAGCCGGAGAGGATGTTCCGGAATTGCCACTGATTTCTGTGGAAGAGAATAAAAGAATAAAAACAGAGATTCGCATTGCAGCCGACGAGACGGCGTTGGGATTGAACCTATCCGAGTGCGGTCAACCCAGTCATTATGCGTGCCCGGAGTGTCATGGTGTGCTGACGCAAATTAAAGAAGGCCCGCTGGCCCGCTTTCGCTGCCATACCGGTCATGCCTACTCGGCTGATACGCTGCTGGCGGCCATCACGGAGCAAATCGAGGATAGCCTTTACGGAGCCATTCGGGGAGTAGACGAAAGTGTTATTCTACTCAACCGGCTGGGCGATCAACTGGCCGAAGCAAATCAACCCAAGCAGGCCGGTCTTTATTTTCAGAAAGCCCAGGAGGCTCTCCAGCGCGGAGAACTCATTCGGCAGGCCATTCGCGCGCAGGAGCCCTTGAGTCTTGAAATTTTTCCTCAACCCAAAACCGATACAGCCGACAGGGAACGACTTCAGGAACTACATACGTCCAGTATACCACCTATAACCGGCCCGCCAGAATCCAGTGAGTAAGAAAAAGACCGCTTTGAAGAAAACCGACAAGATGGCTCCGGGTCAGTCTCTAATCGTTGGTATCGGCTGCTCAGCGGGGGGCGTTGAAGCGCTGACCCAGTTTTTTGAGTTTGTTACCATTGACTCTGGTCTGGCCTACGTCGTTATTCTTCACCTCTCTCCTGATTATGATAGCCAGCTCACCCAAATCCTGCAAAGCGCGACCAGCATTCCGGTCATCAAGGTGGAGGAACGGGTAACCGTTGTGGCCAATCATGTGTATGTGGTACCGCCCGATAAACACCTGCAAATGGCCGATGGAGACATTCTCGTCTTACCGAATGCGCGTATCGAAGACCGGCGGGCACCAGTGGATATTTTCTTCCGCACCCTGGCCGAGTCCCAAGGCTCTCAGGCCGTAGCGGTGATCCTGTCGGGAACGGGCGCCAACGGTTCCATGGGCCTCAAGCGGATCAAGGAAGAAGGTGGGGCGGCTTTTGTGCAGAGTCCCCGCGAGGCTGCCTTTAATGAAATGCCGCGCCATGCCATTGCCACGGGGTTAGTGGATGACATTCTGCCCGTGGCCCAGATTCCGGCCAGGCTGCTGGCCTACAACCAGAATCGGGATACTGTCGTCATTAGTTTAGAGCCGCGGCCGGATGTAGAAAACCAGCAGCAGGCCCTGCGCGACGTGTTTGCACTACTACGCCAGCGCACTGGCCATGATTTTTCCAATTACAAGCGTCCCACGCTGCTGCGTCGCCTGGAGCGCCGGATCAACGTACGTAACCTGCCAGGTCTACCCGAATATGTATCCTTTCTGCGGGAGCACCCCGAAGAAGCCCAATCGCTGCTTAACGATCTGCTGATCTCGGTCACTAACTTTTTTCGCGACAGGCTCGTTTTTACTACCTTAGAGCAGCAGGTGATTCCGCTGCTGACCCACGAAAAAAGAGAGGATAATACCCTGCGTATCTGGGTGGCCGGCTGTGCAACGGGTGAAGAAGCCTACTCGCTGGCTATGCTGTGCGCCGAACGCACAATGGATGTTCTGGACGCACCTCGCGTGCAGATTTTCGCCACCGACATTGATCAGGCCGCCATTGCCATCGCCCGCGAAGGGCTTTACACCATCAACGATGCCGCCGACGTATCACCCGAGCGTCTGCGTCGCTTTTTCACCCCCGAAGGTGAGCAGTATCGAATCCGCCGGGAGATTCGGGAAATGGTCCTGTTTGCTCACCACAATGTTCTTAAAGACCCGCCTTTTTCCCGGCTGAATCTGGTGAGTTGCCGCAACCTGCTCATCTACCTGAATCAGACCGCGCAGCAGCGCGTGCTGGAAACTATCCACTTCGCTCTGAATCCCGGCGGTTACCTGTTGCTGGGGATGGCCGAAACTACCGATGGTAACAGCGATCTGTTTGCTCCGGTGAATCGGGAACAACACCTGTTTCAAAGCCGCTCCGTACCGACACGCTCTTTTCCTGTTCCCGAATCGAATGCGTTGCTGGCCTCCCAGCGGGAATCCGTACCCGAACCGGCCCCCAGGGTAGACGAGCGCTCAAACGTACGGCTGAGTTACGGAGAGTTGCACCAGCGGTTACTGGAACAGTATGCACCCCCATCGATTGTTGTGAATGACGAATACGATATACTGCATATATCGGAGCGGGCGGGGCGCTACCTTCAGATTGGCGGGGGCGAACCGTCTAAGAATCTGCTGAAACTCATCCGGCCCGAATTGCGGCTGGAACTGCGCACGGCGTTCTATCAGGCCAGCCAGCAGCAAACGAATGTAGCGGTACGGCAACTTAAACTTCGGCTGGATGATCAAATTCAGACGCTGACCCTCCATGTGCGTCCGGTTATTGGCGAGGGCGATTCAGCACGCGGGTTTATGCTGGTCCTTTTTGAGCCTACCCCCGGGGAGGGTGTTGAGCCAGACCGGGTGCTAACTTCCGTTGAACCCGTTGCTCATCACCTGGAGGAAGAATTGATTCGGGCTAAAGCGCAGTTACGGTCGGCCAACGAACACCACGAACTGCAGGCCGAAGAACTGAAAGCGACCAATGAAGAACTACAGGCCATCAACGAAGAACTGCGTTCGTCGGCCGAAGAGTTAGAAACCAGTAAGGAGGAGCTTCAGTCTATTAACGAAGAGTTGACGACGGTTAACCAGGAACTGAAAGTAAAGGTGGAAGAGATTTCACTGGTGAGTGATAACCTGCAGAACCTGATCAACTCGACCGACATGGCTACCCTGTTTCTGGACCGCAGTTTACGGGTAAATTTATTTACGCCGGCCACGCGGGACATTTTCAATCTGATTCCCACCGATTTCGGGCGGCCACTGACCGACATTACCAACCGATTAGCCTATACCCATCTGCAGGCAGATATGGAACAGGTGCTGGCGACACTTCAGCCCCTGGAGCGGGAAGTAAGAACCGCCGACAGGCGCGTGTACATGATGCGTGTACTACCTTACCGAACGACCGACGACCGCATCAATGGTATTGTGCTGACCTTCGTGGACATCACTCTGCGCAAGGCCGCTGAAGAAGCCAACTATTTCCTGGCTTCCATCATCGAATCATCCCAGGATTCGGTCATTACTCTCAATTTTGAGGGTGTTATCACCAGTTGGAACAAAGCGTCCGAAACCCTGTATGGCTATTCAGCCGCCGAAGCCATTGGGCAGTCGCTCGGGATGCTGACGCTGCCCCAAGACTTGATTGAGGTCCTGAATCTGGCTGAGAAAATAAAACAGTCGCATCGGGTTGAAACGCACGAAACCGTTCGGATTACGAAAGACGGGCAGAAGTTGGCGCTGGAAGTCGTACTCTCACCGGTGAAAGATCTGCAGGGGCAGGTCATCGGCGTGTCGAGTGTAGCCCGCGATATCACCCAGCGCAAGGCCGCCGAGGAAGCCCTGCGCGAGTCAGAAAAACGGTTCCGGCTCACCCTCGAAGCCGCTCGGATGGGCACCTGGGACTGGAATCTGGCAACCGACGAGGTCGTCTGGAACGAGCAGCACTTCCGGCTGTTTGGCATGGAACCTCAGCCTAATCCCGTCAGCCCGAGCGTTTACTTTGCTCACGTGCATCCCAATGACCGGGAACGGATTGCTCGCCAGTTGCAGGAGGCCATTGACAGTCAGGGGGTGTTTGATGCGGAGTTCTGCGCCGTGCTGGACGACGGCTCGCAGCGGTGGATGAGCGGTTACGGCCGCGTGGTAGAGGCAAGCGACGGTAACGCCGTCCACATGAGCGGCGTGATGTTTGATATTGATAAGCGCAAACGGGCCGAAGAAACCCTGCGCGAGTCGGATCAACGGAAAGACGAGTTTTTGGCTATGCTGGCTCACGAACTGCGCAATCCGCTGGCCCCCGTCCGCAACACCCTGCAAACGCTGGGCTTAAGCGTCGGCCAGAACAAAACCATGAGCGCGGCCATCGCCATGATGAATCGCCAGGTAGAGCATTTGGTTCGCCTGGTCGACGACTTACTGGATGTGAGCCGGATTAACCGAGGGAAGATTACCTTACGGCTGGAACCGCTTGATCTGAACAAGCTGCTGCGGGAGGCCTCAGCGGTCGTGCAGCCGCTTTTTGAGCAGCGCCGGATCGACTTATCGGTTTCTGCATCGAATGAGCCAATCTACGTACAAGGCGATGCCACCCGACTAACGCAGGTTATCACCAATCTGCTGACCAACGGCGCCCGGTATACCCCCGAAGGCGGTCACGTTTGGGCCCGGTCAGACTCGGTAAATCAGAGTGAGGGAATGATGGCCCGCCTGCGGATTAGCGATAACGGTATCGGTCTGGCGAGTGACCAGTTAGAGCGTATTTTTGACCTATTTGCTCAGGTTGATAATTCACCCGCCCGTTCACAGGGCGGGTTGGGCCTGGGCCTGACCTTAGTGAAACGACTGGTTGAACTGCACGGGGGGGCGGGTGGAAGCCCGAAGTCCCGGACTGGGACAAGGTAGTGAGTTCGTGGTTTACCTCCCCGTTCTGGCCGACATCGACGAGCACACGGATAGCCAACCGGTTCCTGCTGATGTAGTCACAACTAAACCTCGTATACTGGTTGTGGATGATAATCGGGACGCAGCCGATTCGTTCGCCATGCTACTTGAATTAAGCGGCTATACTGTTGAGGTATGCTACAGCGGTGAGCAGGCGATAGCGGCTGCCGAGCAGGGGAAGCCAGAGGTTATGCTGCTCGACATCGGAATGCCTGGCCTGAATGGCTATGAAACGGCCCGGCTGATCCGGCAGCACGACTGGGGCCGCAGCCTGATCCTGATCGCCCTAACCGGCTACGGGCAGGCCGACGACAAACGGCTGAGTCGAGAAGCTGGTTTCGATGAGCACTTGGTCAAGCCTGTCGAGGTAGAGGAATTGGTTCAGTTGCTGGCGTCGATCGTTCCGCCGAAATCCCGTCCTGCGTTCTAACCCTTATCGCGACTCCGTTGACAACCCATGATCTGCACAGTACCCGGGCATTATCGACACGGCAACCAGTTTGTTAGAGAAAGTGCTCACGGACGCTGATCGGGTTAAATGTCAGGATATAATAAGCCGGCATATGAGCGCTGCCACCCACCTGAGAAAGCCACTTACTCAGTCGAAGCGATCAGCAAATCCACCTCCGGCATACCCTCCTGCAGCACAGTTCAGATTAGATCGCACTGATCTGGATTATCATCAATGATGAGAATTTTAGTTCTCTGTACATTACGCCGGGGCGTGGCCGGTGCAAGGGGCTACCTTTCTGTGACTTCTTCGAGCAGATGAGCAAGCCCAAGGAGGGCAACCATCATGTTCTTGTTTGCTCCCTCAATAGGCGGGGGAGGTTAGCCTTAGCATACTGCTCGGATGAGGTCAGTCGTCCTTCTTGCCTCAGGGACATGAAAAGCCCGGCCGTCTGGCCGGGCTATGAGTTGCAATCAAGTTTGACCGGCCACTTTGGGACGCCAGTGGATTAACTATACCGGAGCCTACTTAGGTGTCTGTTCCCTGTGCGTTTGGGTAAACCATCGCCCCACCTAGGTTAACTTGGAACTACATGGGGTATTTTGCCCGATAAGCAGCAAGTGGGCGTAAGCATCCTGGAGAGGCGGGGTTTTCATCACGGGAAGAATAGCTCTTTCAGCTTCGATAAGAGTACCGTTTTCGATAGACTCAGGTACATGTAGGGAGGCATCGATACCGTTTTGAGTAGCGTTCGTTCATCAGTCTGGACGTTGGCAATTCGGACTTCCCCAAAAAACTGAATGCCCACCGTCTTTTCAAGAAAGCCCATCTGGATGATGTGGTTAGCGCCACCCGGAGAAGTAGAGCCCCGTTCAATGTAGACGGTCGTACCCCCATAACTGTATTTCAAGATGAACTCATATTTTCGGCTGCTGTATTCGGCTCCAATCTGTACCCCGGTATAGATCTGGGAATAGGTCGTCTCCCGACCAAATGGCACAGTTGGTCGTTGGGGTGTCGTGCCATAGAACAGCGGCGTTGAACGCACCACCCCGCTAGCTAAAGTCACCGATGGAGGCGCCGGTACGTCTCGAACCGAATTGACGACAAAGGCTGTGCTGTCAAGGGGATTCGCAATGTAGCTAAAGTCAAACCGCCGGTTGGTTACCCAGGCGAAGTCAAAATTCAGCCCGAAGAGTAACCGCCATCGGGGATCGCTGGGTATCGTGTAGGCTATGTTGACGGGGATGTTGAGGCCAATGTTTCGGTTCTCGGTTTTGTAGGTGAGCAGGGGGCGCTGGTTCCAGTAGCGAATTTTGTTGGATTGCGCCAGGGTGACCGTATCGACGGTAATAAAATTCTGGGGCGTTGCCCGGCTGGTGTCGACCTGCTGCGGACCTACGCCGTTGTTGTAGTAGATCCGTATCGGAAACCGAATGTCAAGAGCATCGGTGATCCGGATGGCCGGCCTGAACTGAACGTCTGTATACACGGATCCTATGCCAAGCCGCCGATTGATGAAATCGATATTGCCCCCAATATTGCCGAAGAAAAAGTATTTCTCTTTGATCGAATCCGGCTCAACAGCATCTTCGAGTTGGTAAGCGCGTTTAGGCGAACGAGTCAAGCGACTAATGGAACTCCTACCAGCGGGCATGATCGGAGTTGTCGTTGAGCGAAAGGCGTTAGCGGAGCGCGTATTGGTAGCAGGTGTGTTCAGCGCCAGTAATTGGGCTGCGGATGAGTCCAGGGGCCAGGCGGTTAGGTTCGTAACCGAATAGGCGGCATCACGGTGTCGGTGGTAGGCAATCGACTGCCCCTTGAGCTTTGGGGTGATCGATTGCATCAAGATCAGGAGTGTAAAGAGGTGTTTCATGGCATGACAGCGAATGAATAAAATGGACTAGATAGGGTATTACGGTACCCCTTAGGGCGTTGCCAATATTGACCCAGTCCCAGGATTGTACAAGGGGGTATTTCCCCCATCCGGTGAGGGAAAGCACGGTTTATATAAGGTTGACTTGGCAGCCAACTACGAGAATAGAATCCTGTTGCACAACGTCTTGGTCACCAACGACGAAACAGTGGTTATGAAATGAAGAAACACGTATGTGAAGTATCAGGCTAGCACGAATAGCCTGGTTGATGGCCGAACCCGACAGGGCCAGCCATTGCATCGCACAAGAGCATATGCTTTCGATCTAACTACGTCGTAAAAAAGGCCATGCTTAGCCTCACGTACTCAGGCAACTCGCTTATTCTGAGACGTTGATTCGTGAGATGGCTATTTGCGACAAGGTGAAGCTCAGCTTTCAGTTGTATAATTTTGTAGGCCATCATCTCAATAAATGGGGCTACTTGCCCTACAGGGATGACTCTCTACTAGCCAGTCCTGGTAACGTTAACTAGATTTGTCTATGAACAAGCCGGTACTGGAGGTCATTGTTGTCGGCGCGGGACATGCCGGCATCTGCGTCAGTTATTATCTGACCAAACAAGGTGTAAGCCATCTGGTCTTTGAGCAGGGACAGATCGGGGAAACCTGGCGCTCCCAGCGGTGGGATTCGTTCAAGATGAACTCGGCCAACAACCTAAATCTGCTGCCCCAACAGGCTCCCTATTTTGAGGACCCCGATGCCTTTAGCGGGGCAACTGAATTTGCCTTGGCACTGGAGGCCTACGTACAACAGGAAAATTTGCCGGTCAATGAATTCGCTACGGTATTGTCCGTGCACACAGAACAGGAACGGGCTATTTTTCGGGTTACCGTCTCGGAAGTGGGTAAGGAGACAACCTATTTCAGCCGACAACTGGTTATTGCTTCGGGTGGGCAAAATAGAATTCGTGTGCCAGACTTCGCCAATCACCTGGCCAAATCGGTAGTGCAACTGCACGCCAGTGACTACAAAAATGCCCATCAACTTCCTGACGGAAATGTGCTGGTGGTCGGGAGTGCCCAATCCGGCACTCAGATCGCCCAGGATTTGCTGCGTTCAGGCCGGAAGGTTTTTCTCTCGACAGCCCGGGTTGGCCGGCTTCCAAGACGATACCGGGGCAAAGATATTTTTGACTGGCTGGTTGAGCTTGAGTTTTATGAAACGCGTACTGACGAGGTAACTGACCCAGCCTTGTTAACTGTAAAAAACCCGCAGGTGTCGGGGGCAGGGGCGCGGGGGAAAACCACGAGTTTACAGTCCCTAGCCCGAAGTGGAGCCGTCCTACTGGGCCGAGCGTACAGAGCCGAAGCCACTACTCTTTTTTTTCAGCCCACTACCGCTTCGAACGTCAGGTATGCGGACGAATTTTCCCGGCGTATAAAACAACGCATCGACGAGTACATTCAAAAAAACAAGGTATTTGCTCCGCTTGCCGAGGTTGATCCGGATGATGTGCCAGATGAAGATGCCTCCTGCGCCTCTGATCGGACTAGCCTGAATCTAGTGGAGGAAGCTATTACCTCAATCATCTGGACGACCGGGTTTAGCGGTGACTTCAGCTACCTGAAACTGCCCGTGCTCAATGAAGAGCAGTTGCCACGGCATCGAAACGGGGTTGGCGAAGTGAAAGGCCTTTATTTTATCGGGCTCCCCTGGTTAAGGAAACGGAAATCGGCGATAATCCTGGGAATCAGTGAAGATGCAGAGTTTATTGTTGATCACATTGTAAAAAGCAGCTTTTTGGGCAGTACGTAAACAAAACGTCCCAATGAATTCCATGGTTGCCCTTCAGGAAATAAGGCCGTTCCCTACTCGCTGATCCAGCATCGAATCCTCATGACCCATAGTGGTATGCCTTTAGGCGTAGGCTACGTACTGGATTAGACAAAAAGTAAAATCTACGTCTCGTAAAAACGCTCTTCTTGAACAATAAGCTTAAACGCGAGTTACTACAACCGAACGAAATACGGCTTTACGTATCTGTTCCTTTCGTCTGGTTGCCTAGTTGGGATCACTTCCTCCAGCCGAACCGCTCCTGCCGGGTGTAGAGATCTTGCTTTTTCAATCATGATAGCCTCTGCCCATTCCGAGTCGATTCCGCTAGGCCAACTCGCTTCCTTTCTGGCCACCCGGCGCTAGGCCCTACTAGCCAATTGGCGAACCGCTTGTGAGGCCGATCCGGGCCTAAGAGAAAGAGTGTCCATGAACTTGTTGGCTAAATGGTCCTCTTTTCTTCTTGTGTCAGTGAGTCTGTTAACGTTGTGCCCAGCACACATTTCTGACTTCAATTGAAAATAAACTGGGGTCCACTAGAGCTTTCTAAGGCAGGTTACCAAAAGACCAATCAAACTCGTTATCCCTTTTAGCATGGCTCGACGAACAAACGCCAACGACCGGGACGACAAAGCAGCATCCGGATTTGTCCGCGTGCGGGGAGCGCGAGAGCACAACCTCAAAAATATCGACGTCTCCATACCACGCAATCAGCTGGTGGTTTTCAGCGGTGTCTCCGGCTCGGGCAAGTCGTCCCTGGCTTTCGGCACCCTCTATGCCGAAGCACAGCGACGGTATCTGGAATCGGTTTCCCCCTATACCAGACGGCTGATCGATCAGGTCGGCGTGCCGGATGTCGATGCTATTGATGGCCTGCCACCCGCCGTCGCCCTCCAGCAGCAACGCGGCACGCCCAATGCTCGCTCGACGGTGGGTAGTCTGACAACACTCTCGAGCCTGGTGCGTATGCTCTACTCACGCGTGGGTACATACCCCCCCCGCCAGACGATGCTGTATGCCGAGGATTTTTCTTTCAACACCCCCCAAGGGGCTTGTTCCTGCTGCCAGGGCATGGGCCGCGTGCATACCATGACCGAAGAGTCGATGGTTCCCGATCCGTCGCTGACCATCCGCCAGCGGGCCATTGCGGCCTGGCCCACGGCCTGGGGCGGTCAGAACCTGCGCGATATTTTAGTCTCCTTGGGCTATAACATCGACATACCCTGGAAAGACCTCCCCCAAAAGGACCGACAGTGGATTCTTTTTACGGACGAGCAGCCGACGGTTCCCGTCTATGCAGGCCTTACACCCGCCGAAACGCGTCAGGCTCAGCGACTGAAGATGGAACCGAGCTATCAGGGAACCTTCAGCAGCGCCAAGCGAAACCTGGAGCACACGCTTGCCAATACAGAAAGTGCCGCCATGCGCAAACGCGTGTTGCAGTTTATGATTAGTAGCCCCTGCCCGGTATGCCACGGCAAGCGCTTAAAGCCCGAGGCCCTTTCGGTTACCTTCGCTGGCTACGACATCGCCGATCTCTCGCATCTCTCCCTGGAACAACTGGCAGACATTATCAGGCCGGCCGCGAATGGCGAGTTTGCCGCCGACAGGAATCCGTCAACGTCGCTGGTAAGTCGCCAGGCGGCCAAAGCCGCGCTGGATCGGCGCGTACAGGCCGGTGGCTCAGCACACAAGGGCGCCCCTGATGTGCGCCGTACGGATGATCTCTCGCCAGAAAAGCAGATCGCTGCTGAGCGACTGTGCGGTGATCTGCTGGCTCGCCTGACCACGCTCATCGAGCTGGGACTTGGTTATCTGTCGCTTGACCGCAGTACGCCTACCTGCTCATCCGGTGAGTTGCAGCGGCTGCGGCTTGCTACTCAACTCTCTTCCCAGCTCTTTGGGGTCATCTATGTGCTGGATGAGCCGACGGCTGGGCTGCATCCGGCCGATGGCCACGCGCTCTTCGACGCTCTGGACAGGCTCAAAGCATCGGGGAACTCACTTTTTGTGGTCGAACACGACGTTGAGTTGATGCGTCGTGCTGACTGGCTGGTTGATGTTGGCCCTGAAGCGGGCAGCGCGGGCGGGTGCATTCTTTACAGTGGAGAGCCACAAGGTCTTAGGGGGGTCAGCGAGTCCCGCACCAAGCCCTATCTGTTTGAGGAAGCACCCCGGCTCCCGTCCCCCAACCGTCCTCCTAAAGGCTGGCTACGCCTGAAAGGAGTCCGACGAAATAACCTACAGGGGGTGACTGTTTCCTTTCCGCTGGGTTGCTTTACTGCAGTGACCGGTGTCTCGGGGTCGGGTAAATCCAGCCTGGTGAGCCAGTCGCTGCTGGATCTGGTGGCAGCGCACCTGGGTGTGAGACGGGAAGAGGCCGAAGAAGATACGCTGGAAAATACCCCCGCCGAAAAAACTATCGGTCAGCTGGAGGGCGATGTCGAGGCCATCCAGCGACTAATTGAGGTGGATCAAAAGCCAATCGGACGAACGCCACGCTCCAACCTGGCTACCTATACCGGACTTTTTGATCAGGTTCGAAAACTCTTTGCCGCCACGCCGGAGGCCCGTAAAAGACACTTCGATGCCGGCCGTTTTTCCTTCAACGTCGCCAAAGGGCGGTGCCCCACCTGTGAAGGAGAAGGCCAGGTCAGCATCGAGCTGCTGTTCATGCCGAGCGTGTATGCCCCCTGTCCGACCTGTCATGGCACACGCTATAACGAAAAGACGCTGGAGATTACCTGGAACGGCAAATCCATTGCGGATGTGCTGGGCATGACGGTCGACGAAGCCTGCCTGTTTTTTGCTCAGGAAGCGTTGGTGCTGCGGTCTCTGGACACGCTGCGGGCTATTGGCCTGGGTTATCTCAAGCTGGGGCAAAGCGCGACCGAGCTTTCCGGCGGGGAGGCCCAGCGCATCAAGCTCTCCACCGAACTGCAACGTACCCAACGGGGCACCACTCTCTACGTGTTGGACGAGCCGACCACCGGCCTGCATCCTCGGGATGTCGACCGTCTTCTGGTTCAGCTGAACCGCCTGGTTGATGCGGGCAACACCGTTATCGTCGTCGAGCATGATATGCGTACGGTCGCCCAGTGTGATTGGGTCATCGATGTGGGACCCGGAGCGGGAAATCAGGGCGGCACGATCGTTGCGGCAGGCCCACCCGCCCAGATTGCCGCGTATCAGGCAAGCCGCACGGCCCCATTCCTGGCGAACATGCTAAAGCCCGAGCTAAGTCCCCCTTAATCAACGTAATAAGTCTATTGGCCCTATCACAGGTTTCGAATGAATGGCAAAAAGTAGGACCAGAGTCGTACGCTTGCTAACCATCACGTATTACAAACTTTTAAACTCATATATCATGGAAAAACTGTCATTACTGGCTCGTGTTCAGGCAAAACCTGGCCAGGAAGCTACTGTCGAGAACTTTCTGAAAGAAGCGTTGGCGTTGGCCCAACAGGAAGAGGGCACCCTTCGTTGGTATGCCTTCAAGATCAATGAGAATACCTTTGGTATTTTCGACACATTTGCCACTGAAGATGACCGGCAAGCCCATCTGAACGGAGAGATTGCCAAGGCGTTGCTGTCCAATGCTGATGCGCTACTGAGTGCGCCCCCTGTGATCGAACAGCTTGAATTACTTGCCGTCAAGTAACTGTTATAACCGGGTAGCGACTTTCGTGTTTTGGCAAGCCCAGTACGAAAGTCGCTACCCGGTTACTAATCATGCGACATTTATTGTATCCTCAAAATACCCTCCCTTTGAAATACTCGAACCGCGACCTCTTCGAGCAAACGAGCACGCACAAGGAGAGCAACCATCATGTTCTTGTTTGCTCCCTCAATAGGCGGGGGAGGTTGGCCTTAGCATACTGCTCGGATGAGGTCAGCACGTCCTTTCCCGGGCTTTCTATCCTCGCAGCGTAGTTCATGCCCGCTACGACGATCAGCACCAGCTTTGACGGATGAGTCACCTCCTGCTTTGGAGTTGTGCACTAAAGAAGCCGAAAACCATCCCTAGAAGGAGCGACATGGGACGAGCACTGAAGTTACTACTCGCTGATACAGCAACGTACCCAGCCTTGCCAGTGAGGCATAAAAAAGCCCGACCATGTTGACCGGGCTATGAGCCTCCTACGGGATTCGAACCTGCGACCTACGCATTACGAATGCGTCGCTCTACCAGCTGAGCTAAGGAGGCTTTTACGATAAGCGGCTGCAAATATAGTGTTTTCGTAACGTCAAGCGCAAGCATCCTGCCGCGAATTCGGTAAATTTGCCCTATGATTTCCATTACGAACTTATCGTACTACCTCGGCAGTCGTGCCCTCTACGAGAATGCGTCGCTGCACATCAAACCGAACCAGAAAATTGGCCTGATCGGGCTGAATGGTACGGGCAAATCGACGCTGCTGCGCATCATCGACGGCGAATACCAGCCTGATGGCGGCACTATCTCGAAAGCGGGCGACGTCACTATCGGCTTTCTGAACCAGGATCTGCTTTCCTACCAGACCGACGACTCGATTCTGTCGGTGGCGATGCAGGCTTTTGCCCGGCAGCTGGCCCTTCAGAAACAGATCGACGAGATCCTTCATCAGATGGAGACTAATTACACCGACGATCTGGTGGATAAGCTGGGCCGGGCGCAGGAGGAATTTGAAGGGCTCGATGGGTATTCGGTACAGTCGAAAGCCGAGGAGATTCTGGAAGGGCTGGGTTTCAGCACCGATGACCTGCAACGCCCCCTCCGCACGTTTTCGGGGGGCTGGCGGATGCGCGTAATGCTGGCGAAGCTGCTGTTGCAACGCCCGTCGCTGCTGATGCTCGATGAACCGACCAACCACCTTGACTTACCCTCGATCAAATGGGTCGAGAAGTACATTCAGACCTACGAAGGAGCCGTAATGGTGGTGTCGCACGACCGGGAATTCCTGGATAACGTGATCGATGTGACGGTGGAAGTAGCCAACGCCAAGCTAATCTACTACGCCGGTAACTACTCGTTCTATTTGGAAGAGAAGGCGTTGCGCAACGAGATTCAGAAAGGGGCTTTTGAAAACCAGCAGGCCAAAATTCGCCAGACCGAACGCTTCATCGAGCGGTTTAAGGCGCAGGCGACCAAAGCCAAGCAGGCCCAAAGCCGGGTGAAACAACTTGCCCGCATGGAGCGCATCGACGACGTGATCGACGAATCGGCGCGGGTAAACTTCAAATTCCAGTTTTCGACCCAGCCAGGCCGGCACATTCTGCACCTCGACGACATCACGAAAGCCTACGGTCACAAGCGCATCCTGACGCGGGCCGACATTCGGCTCGAACGGGGCGACAAAGTGGCGCTGATTGGGGCCAACGGGAAAGGTAAATCGACCCTGCTGCGGATCATTTCGGGTTCAGAACCCGTCACGGAAGGCCGTCGGCAGTTAGGCCACAACGTCTCGTTTAGTTTCTATGCCCAGCACCAGTTGGAGTCGTTGAGTGTTGAGGATACGCTGCTGGATGAACTGAAACACGCCAACCCCAACAAGACCGAGGGCGAACTCCGAGGCGTACTGGGCTGCTTCCTGTTCTCCAACGACGAGGTATTCAAAAAGATCAAGGTGTTGTCGGGGGGTGAGAAATCACGGGTGGCGCTGGCGAAGGTACTGCTCTCGCAGGCCAACTTCCTGCTGCTCGACGAACCGACCAACCACCTGGATATGCAGTCGGTGAATATCCTGATTCAGGCGCTGGAGCAATATGAAGGTACGTACGTGGTGGTTTCCCACGATCGGTATTTCGTGTCGCAGATTGCCAACAAAATCTGGTACATCGAAAACGAGCAGATCAAGGAGTATCCAGGTACGTATGATGAATACGAAGAATGGATGGCCAACCGATCACCCGAAGAACTGGCGGCCGCAGCCGCCCCGCCCCGGCCCGCCGCCGTGCAGCCCTCGGCCAACAGCGTACCCAAACAAGGGTCTGACAGCCAGCGCAAGGAGTGGCAGCAGGCACTGAAGAAAGCCAATCAGCAAGCCGAAGAAGCCGAAGCGAAGATTGGCCAGCTTGAGGCGAAGAAAAAGCAACTCGAAACCGAACTGGCTGACCCCAAAACCTATGGCTCCAACGGGGCTTTACAGACCCGGCAGGCCGATTACCAGCGGATTTCGGGTGAGCTGGGTACGTTGCAACAGCAGTGGGAAGAGGCGATGCTCGAAGCCGAAGAACTGGAAGGAAAGCTGAAAGCCTAACGATCCATCACGATATCGGAAGACCGGCCGCTAGGTCGGTCTTCTTTGCGTTGGCTCAACTGTTTCGATATGGCCGGTTGAGCTTTTTGCGTTTTCCTTTAAAAACGCCCTTCGTGGGTAGTTCATGACAACATCACGTTATACCCGCTGGGCCGTTTTCGTCGCGCTGTTTGTCGGCTGTGGTTTCGCTGGAAAAGGGGTTGCGCAGGCGCATATCGCTACCGAAGACCGCATCTACGACTCTAAAATTGCCACGGTGCTGCTGTACCCGCAGGTGGGTAGTGCGCTGGGCGCGGCGCAGGGAGGACTACCCGCGCAAAGCCTGAACGTACCCATCGGCAAGCTCGACGATCAGGAGGCGGCCCCGATGCAACTGGAATTCGACGACCTGACAGCTACGTACCGCAACTTCCGGGCAAAAATCCTGCACTGCAATACCGACTGGAAACGCTCGGTGCTGAACGACATCGAGTTTACGTACCAGTATAACGACAACCCGATTGTCGATTACCAGATCTCGATCGGCACGAAGGTGCCCTATTACCACTACCGCTACACGCTGCCCCGGCTGAAGCTGCCCGGCAATTACGTGTTGGTGGTGTTCAACGAAAATCGGCCCGACGAGGTGCTGTTTACCCGCCGGTTTCGGCTCTACAGCCAACGGGTAGGCGTGGCCGCGGGCGTTCGGTTCAGCACCGACGTGAGTCAGCAGTTCAGCGATCAGCAGATTGATTTCTCTATCCAGTACAGCGCCTACCAGAGCCAGGTGACGTCACCTCAAGACGATTTTCGGGTGATTGTCCGGCAAAACTACCGCGACGACCGCACCGTGACCGACCTGCGCCCGACTAACGTACGAGCCTTCGACCAAACGCTTGAGTACCGCGCCATCGACCTGCGCAACACCTTTCCCGGTGGGAACGAATACCGCTATTTCGACACGCGCACGGTGCTGTCACGAGCCAATTTCGTGGAGCGAATCAACCGGTTGGCCGATAAAACCGTGGCTTATGTGCAAACCGACCGGCCGCGCAGCACAGTGGCTTATACTCAGTTTGATGATTTCAACGGTCTGTTTGTAATCGACCACCGCGAAACAGGCGACGGCGCGACCAGTGCCGACTACATCGAAACGGTCTTTACGCTGCTGGTCGACGAATTGCCCAACGCCACGGTCTATGCCAACGGGGCGTTCAACTTCTGGGCGCTGAATGACCGAAACCAGCTGACATACGACCCGGCGCTGGGCGGCTATCGGGGCCGGATCTGGCTCAAACAGGGCGTTTACAACTACAATTATTCGGTGATGGGCATTGCGCCGCCTGTTACACGATCGGGCATTGTACGTGATGGCAACGAGACGCTCATCGAGGGTGATTTCTCGCAAACCGAAAACGCTTACGAGGTGTTTGTGTACCACCGCCCGCCCGGTGCCCGCGCCGATCAGTTGATTGGGTACACCCAGGTTCAGTACGGGGCTCGGCGATAGACAAGCCTGCTTGGTGCTTGTATCTTGAGGTCAACAACCGATCGAGGTTGATTTAGCCGTACCTTTGCCCCCTTTTTCGGCGAAATCGTGTCTGTTAAACAAGGCAGGTGCGGTGTCACAAAACTGGCAACGAAGGGTAATGGGCACTATTTCTTGTGGAATTGATTTTGGGACGTCAAACTCAAGTATTGCCGTCGACAACGGCGGAACAATCAGCCTGATTCCGGTGGAAAATGGATCGGTGACGATGCCGAGTGCCATCTTTTTTCAGCAGCGCGACAACAAGGCGGTTTACGGCCGGGTGGCGGTGAGCCGCTTTCTGGACCGGCATTCGCCCGACGGGGCGGGGCGGTTTATGCGCAGTCTGAAGCGCGTGCTGGGTACGTCGCTGATGAAGCAGGGCACGCTTGTCAATGGCGCGTCCATGAATTTCAGCACCATCATCGCCGGGTTTTTGAAGCAATTGAAAAACAAAGCCGAAGCGCAGGTCGGGCAGGAAATCAGTTGCGTGGTGATGGGGCGCCCCGTTCACTTCGTTGATAACAACCCGGACGCTGATGCACAGGCACAGACCGAACTGAGAGCCATTGCTCAGCGGATCGGTTTTACGCAAATCGATTTTCAGTTTGAACCCATCGCGGCGGCCTTTGCCCACGAAGCCCGGCTGACGGGCGAAAAGCTGGCGATCGTGGTCGATCTTGGCGGCGGTACGTCCGATTTTACGGTGATTCGGTTGTCGAACCGATTCATCAACAAGCCTGATCGGTCATCGGATATTCTGGCCAACACGGGGGTACGTATCGGCGGAAACGATTTCGATAAAGACCTGAGCCTGGCGGCGATCATGCCCGAACTGGGCTACCGGAGCACCTACGGCGAAAAAGGACTGGAGGTACCGCTGAAGCCCTATCACGATCTGGCGGAGTGGAGCAAGGTCAACTTTCTGTATACGCCGAAACAGCTTATGCAGGTACGTCAGCTGCTCCATCAGTCGCACGACAAAACGCGCTTTAGGCGGCTCCTGACGGTGTTGGAAGACGAAACGGGCCACGCGCTGCTGGCGGCGACCGAATCGACCAAAATTGCCCTTACGGATGCGGCTGTTCACGGCGCAGCGCTCGACTTTATTGAGCCCGGTTTTTCGGTACCGGTCACGCGGGCGTTGTTCGATGAAGCTATTCAGGAGGAAGTGGCGCAGATTGCCGAATCGGCCCGGCAATGCCTGCGCGAGGCGGGTGTAAGCCGCGATGCCATCGAGCTGGTGATTCTGACGGGTGGCTCCACGGAGGTACGTTCCATTCAGGACACGTTCAAGCGCCTGTTTCCCAACGCCGCCCTCGCCGATCAGGATAAGCTATCCAGCGTTGGCCTCGGCCTCGCTTACGATAGCCGGGCTAAGTTTTCTGGGTTCAACGTACAAGGTCCAATGGCCAACGTGGGCTGACGCAAACAGAATGCGCGTCAGCCCACGTTGGCCATTGGACCTTGTACGTTGAACCCCCTTTACGCCAACACGGCTGAAACGAGTTGTTCCAGAATGTAGCGGCCGTCGGTGTTGCCGAGGGCGGGGTCAGCAGCGCGCTCGGGGTGGGGCATCATGCCAAAGACATTGCGTTGGGCATTACAAACTCCGGCGATGTTCAGCAGACTACCGTTGCAATTGGCTTCGTCGGTCACGTTGCCCTGCGCATCGCAGTACCGGAACAGCACCTGATCGTTGTCCTGAATGCGGGCCAGCGTGTCGGCATCAGCAAAATAGCGACCATCTCCGTGGGCGATGGGAATTTTGTAGGCTTTACTGGCATCGAGACCGGCCGTCAGCAGGGCGCTTTTCGACTCGGGCTTCAGATGCACGTTCTTGCAGATGTACTGTTGGCTGGTGTTGCGCAGTAGCACGCCGGGCACCAGTTGCGCTTCGGCCAGAATCTGGAACCCATTACAGATACCCATCAGGTAACCACCCCGGTTGGCGTGGGCAATCACCTCATTCATGATTGGCGAGAAACGCGCCACGGCCCCCGTGCGGAGGTAGTCGCCGTAGGAGAACCCACCGGGCAGGATAATCAGGTCGCAACCTTGCAGGTCGTGGTCTTTGTGCCACAGCTTAACCACCTCCTGGCCGCTGAGCGGCGAGGCAAGGAGTTCAAACGCATCCACTGCATCCTGGTCGCAGTTGGAGCCGGGGAAAACGACTACGCCAATTTTCATAAGATACTAGACAGGTTGTAGAGCAACGAAAAAAGGCCGCAGGCTATTCAGCCGCTTTGTCTTCTTCGGCTGCCGTTGATTCGTTAGTGGCTTCGGCTTCGATAGCGGGCGTTTCGTCCGTTTTCTCGAACGTCTCCGGCGCGTACTGGCGCAGGATGGTGTACCAGCTGATCAGCTTGCGGATATCGGTGTCGCGAACGCGTTCCCGGTCGTAGTCGGGCAGCACCTGCGCCATGAAATCGGCGAGCTCTGATCCGTCGGCTTTGGCCGTTACGGGCAGCGTGTCGCCAAAGGTATCGGCTACGCTCATCAGAATGTCGCTGAGCGGCACCGACTGTTCATTCTGGGGGGCGTCGGGGCGGTCAACGTACATCGAGATGTCGTTCAGCACCGATACGCGGGCTTGTGGCCCCATCATGGTCTTGGCCTTCTTCGCGTCGATGGTTTCGACGATAACGCCAGACCGGCCCGGCTTAAGAATACGATATAGGCCTGGATAGCCCGAGATATTGGCAATTGTTTTTAATGCTTCCATATGTAAGGGCAAAGATACGACGCTGAGTTGGCATTGGGGAACTGTAGATCAGCACGAACGACTTTTTAGGAGCTTGGGTCTTGGACGTTATTCTTTGTTCATGTCGTCCAGATAGGCGAGGATCTCCTCGCGGCCTTCGCCCGTGGTAGCCGAGGTGATAAAATAGGTGGGGAACGTATCGAAGATCTGGGCGACGGCGGCGTGGTAGATTTCGAGAGCCGTTGATCGGGCGCCTGATTTCAATTTTTCGGCTTTGGTGAATACCAGCACAAAGGGCAGGCGCTCTTCGCCAAGGCGGGTAATGAAATCCAGGTCGATCTGTTGCGGCGGAATGCGCATGTCGATCAGCACGAAAATGCAACGCAGGCTTTCGCGCCCGGTCAGGTACGTCGAAATCATGCCAGCAAACTGATCGCGCACGTTTTTGGGCACTTTGGCGTAGCCATAACCCGGCAAATCGACCAGATACCAAGCCGTTTCTCCTTTGGGCGTCAGTTTGCCGCTGTTGATGCTAAAGTGGTTGATCAGCTGGGTTTTGCCCGGCTTTCCCGACGTTTTGGCAAGATCGCGCTGCACCAACCGGTTGATCAACGACGATTTGCCGACATTCGACCGGCCGATAAAGGCGTATTCGGGACGGTCGGGTTTGGGGCACTTGGCGGGATCGGAGTTGCTGATAACGAACTCAGCCTGATGGATTTTCATGGTACAAAGATAACGCGCCGGGCTGCAACAACGGCTGCTCTATGACTTACTCAGTAAGTCGGTATGGCGTGCCGGGTATTACTTTAGCGATATGAAACCGTCTTTTGTTCAGAAGCTACGTGGCTCGTCGGCCCTGCTGGGTACGTTGGTATCGCTACCCGCGCCCCAAATCAGCGAGATGCTCTCCTCGGCAGGATTCGACTGGCTGTTTATCGACCTGGAACACAGCACACTGACGCTTGCCGACTCCCAACGGCTGTTACAGGCCATGCGGGGTACGTGCAACGGGGTAATCCGGGTAGCTGAGAACAGTGCGGTCTGCATCAAACAGGCGCTCGATCTGGGTGCCGACGGCGTTATCATTCCCCAGGTCAATTCGGCCGCAGAAGCGCGACAGGCGGTGCAATGGGCCAAATACCCGCCGCTGGGTAACCGCAGTGTGGGCATTGGCCGGGCGCACGGTTATGGCGCCACGTTCGGCGAGTACGTAGCGCAAGCCAACGACACAACGGCGCTACTCATTCAGATTGAGCATATTCGGGCAGTCGAGCAATTGGACGAGATACTGGCGGTGCCGGGCATCGACGGGGTATTCATCGGCCCCTATGACCTGTCGGGCAGCATGGGGCGGTTGGGTGAGGTAGGACATCCGGCTGTTCAGGAGGCCATCCAGCGTGTAAAAACAGGTTGTGCCCAGCGAGGCATGCCGGTAGGTACGTTCGTGCTTCAGGCCGAAACCGCCGAGGCCGAGCTGGCTAGTGGCGTTCAGTTTATTGCGGTGGGCACAGACGCGTCGTTTATCTGGCAGTCCGGGCGGGCGCTGGTAGGGCAGCTGACGAAGCAAGGCTAGGGCTCGCGTTGGTATAACCCGTTCTGACGCATGGAACGTACCTACTGACCCGAAAGCAGTGGTCTTGTTAGCTACTTTCGGGTCAGCAGGTACGTTAGTTAAATTTGCTGGCGTCGAGGCGGAAAAAGCGGACCGCGTTGTTGAACAGAATGTCGCGCTTTTGATCGAACGACAGATAGTCGGCGTTTTCGATCACGCTGATCGAGGTTTCAAATAGTTTGGGCCACATCATGAAATCGGTGCCGTAGAGAATCCGTTTGCCAAACCCAGCCTGAACGAGCCGTTTCAGATACGCGTGAATTTCGGCCTGCGGATAGCTCCAGATGAAGCCCGCCAGATCGACGTAGACATAGGCGTTTGAACCCATCAGGGCAATCATCTCATCAATCATGGGATAGCCGGCGTGCATTACCCAGATTTTGAGCTTCGGGTGCTTGGCCAGCATATCTTCCAGCAGGAAAGGCCGCCCCAGCGACGCCCGGTATTTGGCCTGCGTGAGGTTGGCCATCCCATTTCCGCCCGTACCCATATGAATACCCACGGGAATGTTCAGTTTTTCGGCAGCGGCAAAATAGCCATCCAGTGACGGATCGCTTGGCGAAAGGCCCTGATATTGCGGCGCTACTTCACCCATTACTTGGTAGAAACCCGACGAAAGTGAGTCGGTAAACGCTTTTACGCTCATCTCGTTGGGCGAACTGATGCCGATACCGGGAATCACGCGGTTGGGGGCCGCCTTTTTCCAGCGACGCAGAATGGTGGGATCACCATAGGCCACGATGGTCATGTTCAGGCGTTCCATCGTCGCCAGCACGGCCGCTTCCATTTCGGCATCGGACTTAGCAGGTTGGAGCGGATCAACGCATTCGGTATTCAGAAAGGCCCGCATCTGTTGATTGGGGTCGCCCCCCGGCATATCGCGCAAAAACCAGGGGCACATCTCAAGCGAAAAGCTAGGATTCACCTTCATAGCGTGCACATGGACGTCAATGATGGGCAATGGCCGTTTAGGCGGCGTAGTTTGAGCCAGGCCGTTGCTTAAGACAAACAGGCTCAACAGGAGCGGTATATAGAATTTCATCGGCAGAGGAACAGTAAACAGGAACAGAACGTACCTGATGAAATCAGGCTTTATGTAAAAAGTACGTAAAGGTTATAATCTCCTTACCATTTGGGCCTGATGAGGTCAGGCAATCGATGAAATCGCGCGTTTTATCAGTAAACAGCTGTGGCAATGATGCCAGGCAGGATAACAGTGGCTAATTATTTCAGCCATTTTTCCGGGGGCTGGTTAGGGTATGAAGGGCCACGTTGCCCATTAACTAGTAAGATGTTGGATGTTGCTATGCCAAACCAATCTGCCTCCCTCGACGAACTGAGCGTCAACACCATCCGGCTGTTGGCCGTCGATGCCATCCAGAAAGCCACCAATGGTCACCCCGGCTTGCCACTAGGCGCTGCGCCAATGGCCTATGTGCTCTGGTCGCGCTTTTTGCGCTTTAACCCCCAGGACCCCCATTGGCCCGATCGCGATCGGTTCATCCTGTCGGCCGGGCACGGAGCCGCGCTGCTGTACAGTATGCTGCACCTATACGGCTATGACTTGCCGCTCGACGAACTCAAGCGCCTGCGGCAATTGCACTCCAAGACGCCGGGCCACCCCGAATCGAATCTGACGCCGGGCGTGGAAGTGACCACCGGTCCGCTGGGACAGGGGTTTGCCAACGGCGTAGGCATGGCGATGGCCGAAGCGTTTCTGGCCGCTACCTATAACCACGACGGGCATACGGTGGTCGATCATTATACTTATGTACTCGTCAGTGACGGCGATCTGATGGAAGGCATTGCGTCGGAAGCGGCGTCGCTGGCGGGGCACCTCAAGCTGGGTAAGCTGATTTACCTCTACGATGACAACCTTATTTCGCTCGATGGCCCGACCGAACTGGCGTTTACCGAAGACCGAATGCTGCGCTTCGACGCCTATGGCTGGCATACGCAGCACGTAGCCGACGGCAACGACCTGGATGCCATTGAAGCGGCTATCCGGGCAGCACAGCAGGAAACGGAACGCCCGTCGATCATCGCCGTCCGAACGCAGATCGGTTATGGCAGTCCGCAGGCTGGTACCAGCAAAGTGCATGGTAGCCCGCTGGGCGACGAGAACCTGCGTAAGACAAAAGAATTCTTCGGTTTCGACCCAGACCAGTCGTTTGTGATTCCCGACGAGGTGAAAACGCACCTGATGGAGCCGGGCCAACGCGGCGCTGAGCTACAAGCCAACTGGACGCAGCGATTTGCCGCCTACAAACAACAGTTTTCGGCCAAAGCCAAGCAGTTCGACCAGTCGTTTGCGGGTACGTTGCCCGACGGCTGGGACGCCGATCTGCCCCGGTTCGAGCCCGACGAAAAAGGCATGGCTACCCGGCAGGCGTCGGGTAAGGTGCTGGAGGCCCTCAAGCAAACCGTACCGTATCTCTTTGGCGGCTCGGCCGATCTGGCGTCGTCCAACGTGATGCCGACGAAAGACAACCTGAGCTTTCAGCCCGGTCATTACGGGCAGTCGAACGTCTGGTTTGGGGTGCGCGAACACGCGATGGGCGCCGCCCTCAACGGCATGTCGCAACACGGCGGTGTGCATCCATACGGAGGTACGTTCCTTAACTTCTCCGACTACATGCGCGGGGCCATTCGCCTTACGGCTCTGGCCGAGTCACGGGCTACGTTCGTGTTTACGCACGACAGCATTAGCGTGGGGGGCGATGGGCCAACGCACGAGCCTGTCGAGCAACTGATTTCATTGCGGGCCATTCCCAACATCATCGTGCTGCGGCCTGCCGACGCCAACGAAACGGTGGAAGCGTGGCGGTTGGCTATGCAGACACCCAAGACACCCGTGCTGCTGATTCTGTGTCGGCAGGAGCTACCCATTCTGGATCAGACCAAATACAGTCCGGCGCGCGGCCTCGAAAAGGGAGCCTACATCCTAAGCGAAGCCGATGGCGAACCCGAATTGATCCTGATCGGAACAGGTTCGGAAGTGTCGCTGGTGTTGAAGGCGCAGGCCGAACTGAAAAAGCAGGGCATTGCGGCGCGGGTAGTGAGCATGCCATCGTGGGAGCTGTTCGAGCAGCAGGATCAGGCGTATCATCACGAGGTATTGCCGCCATCTATCCGGAGGCGGCTGGCTGTGGAAGCGGGATCTCCGCTAGGCTGGCATAAATACGTCACCGACGAAGGGACTACCATCAGTATGAACCGCTTCGGGCTGTCGGGGCCCGCTGATGAGGTACTGGCTTATTTCGGCTTTACAGTCGAGAATGTAGTTGAACAGGCCAAGAAGGTCATGGCCGGGCAGCCGGGCGGCATCGAGAAAAAAGAAGTACTATCCTGAAAACGCGAAACCTTAAACGTCAAACACAAGAAATATGGCAACCAGTAACGTAAAACAGATTCACGAGTTTGAGCAGAGCATCTGGCTCGATTACATTGACCGGCCGATTATGAACTCCGGCGAGTTGCAACAGTTGATCGACGAAGACGGCGTGCGCGGGTTGACCTCGAACCCGGCTATTTTCGAAAAAGCCATCAGCAGCGGGTCCGACTACGACGCCGACATTCAGAAAATTGCTCAAGACGGCCACGATAACGAAGCCATCTTCTACGGTCTTGCCGTTGCGGATATTCAACGAGCCGCTGACATTTTCAAGCCGGTTTATGAAGGTGAGATACGGGGTGCCGATGGATACGTTAGTCTGGAAGTGTCGCCCTATCTGGCGCGTGACACCGACGGTACGATTGCGCAGGCTCGCGAGCTATGGAAGGCGGTGGATCGGGAGAACGTGATGATCAAAATTCCGGGCACAGCCGAAGGGCTCCCCGCCATTCAGCAGGCCATCAGCGAAGGCATCAACATCAACGTGACGCTGCTGTTTGGGCTGGAACGGTACAAGGCGGTGGTCGAGGCTTATATAGCGGGGCTCGAAGCGCGCGATCAGGCTGGCCAACCCATTGATTCGGTGGCGTCGGTTGCCAGCTTTTTCCTAAGCCGGATCGACGTACTCGTTGACCCGATGCTGGACGAAAAAGGGCTGGGCGAGCTGAAAGGCGAAGTGGCGATTGCACTGGCTAAGAAAGCCTACGAACACTATAAAGAGGCGTTCCACAGCGACCGGTTTAAGAAGCTGGCGGCAAAGGGAGCCGTTCCCCAACGCCTGCTTTGGGCCAGTACGGGCACCAAGAACCCGGCCTTTTCAGACGTGAAATACGTGGAGGCACTGATCGGCCCGAAAACGGTCAACACCGTACCGAAAGAAACGCTCGATGCGTTCCGCGATCACGGTCAGGCGGCGTCGCGGCTGGAATCGGATACGGATGCGGCTATGCAAGTGCTCGACCGGGTCACCAACGCGGGTATCGACCTTGAGGCGATCAGTCAGCAACTGGAAGCCGAGGGCATCGAGAAGTTCAACCAGCCGTACGCAAAACTGCTAGCCGCCATCGACAAGCAAAAAACCAAATCGGCCACAGACGTGGCTTAATCTGACCAATCGCTAACTTGCCCCTGAACCCGTCTGGTAGATGCGTGATGCTTCGCGCGTTAGTCAGACGGATTCAGGGGCAATTTTAATGCACGTTACACGATGGAATACAGACAATTGGGAAATTCGGGGCTGCAAGTCCCTGTCCTGAGTTTTGGTACGGCCACTTTTGGCGGCGGCACCGAGTTTTTTAAAGCGTGGGGCAGCACGCAGCTCGACGAGGCCAGCCGGATGGTCGATATGTGTTTAGAGGCGGGGCTTAACTTTTTCGATACGGCCAACGTCTACTCACGCGGCATGTCGGAAGAGATTCTGGGCGCAGCGTTGGAAGGACGGCGCGATAAAGCGCTGATTTCGACCAAGGCGACCTTCAAAATGGGCGACGGCCCCAACGATTTCGGCTCATCGCGCTTTCACCTCGTCAAATCCTGCGAAGACAGCCTGCGCCGCCTCAAAACCGACTACATCGATATCTATTTCATGCACGGGTTTGATGCCCGTACGCCCGTCGAGGAAACGCTAAGCGCGCTGAACGACCTGGTGCAAAGCGGTAAGGTACGCTACATCGGCTGCTCCAATTTCTCGGGTTGGCACTTGATGAAAGCGCTGTCGGTGTCGGAGCGCTACGGCTGGGCCAAGTATGTAGTGCATCAGGCCTATTATTCGCTGCTGAGCCGTGAATTTGAGTGGGAACTGATGCCGTTGGGTATGGATCAGCACGTCAGCACGATGGTGTGGAGTCCATTGTCGGCCGGGCGGTTAGGAGGTAAATACCGGCGCGAGAATCCGATGCCGGCCGATAGCCGGATTGCGCAGGGTGGGGGTGAAGGCCCGTCTATTCCCGAAGACTACTGGTATGGCATCGTGGATGTGCTCGACCAACTAGCCGACGAAACGGGAAAAACCGTCGCACAGGTCGCTTTGAACTGGGTGTTGCAACGCCCTACGGTCTGCAATGTTATCGTTGGTGCTCGCAATGAAGAACAACTGAAGCAGAATCTGGGCGCTATCGGCTGGACGCTGACGACTGAGCAGGTAAAGCGCCTCGACGCCGCCAGCGAGCGCGAAACAACGTACCCCTACTGGCATCAGCGCAAATCGCCGCACTTGGGGCTTGTTCCTGAACTGTATAAGTAGGGAGGAGGGCTGATAACGCGATCGCCAACCAACGCAAATGCTATGTCTTTCGCCACACTACTTTGCCAACCTATGCCCAATCTCAGCTGGCGGCCCTGGACCGATGCAGTTGGCTGGCCTAACGTACCTGAGCCGGATACCTTGTTGGTTGTGCGCTACCAGCTGGACTCGTTCGGCGCTTTTCAGCATAGCTTCTATACGTTGCTGACTACCGACGAGCAACTCAGGGCTAACCGGTTTCGGCAGGAGATTGACCGACAGCGGTTCATGGTGGGCAGGGGCGGGTTACGCTGGCTGGCTGGTCAATTACTGGGTCAGCCAGCAGCCACTGTCGATCTGGCGGTGGGCGAGCACGGCAAGCCTGAACTGGTCAATAGCGATGGATGGCACAGCAACGTGTCGCATGCGGGCGAGTGGGTGTTATGGGCGTTTGGTCAGCAGCCCGTTGGCGTCGATGTGGAGCAGCTCAAAGCTGGATTTGCCTACGACGAGCTAATTCCGTTCTGTTTTGGACCCGCCGAACAGCAGGCCTTGCAACAGGCAGGTCAACCGGGCGACGACGCTCACCAACGCCTGTTCTACACGTTCTGGACCCGCAAAGAGGCGATTCTGAAAGCTACCGGCCTCGGCCTGACCGACCAACTTACCGCCATTTCGGTCCTTGATGGGGGGCAAACCGTGCTATCGTCGACGATCGGCGCGTCAGGTACGTGGCATATTTACAGCTTTCCAATCGCCGACACCCATCTGGCCGCATTGGCATGCCACCAGCCGGGCTCCATTCGGGCATTTACGTTAACGGACCAATAACACCTGCCCGTATTGAGTGTGGCTCACGGGCGACATGTCATAGTAGCTGTAGCTCACCTTACAGGCATAGAGGCCATCCTGGCAGGGTACTCCCTTGAAGGTACCGTCCCACCATTCGCGCGACGAATCCGATACGAAGATAACGCTGCCCCAACGGTCGTAGATGGTCGTAACTACGTCGATAACCGCCTCACCGACAGCCAGTTCCAGTTTATCATTTAACGTATCTCCGTTAGGCGAAAACGCATTGGGAACCAGCACCTTATAGGCATTTGGGTTATCGTATTCTGAACAGGGGCGGCATTGCACCAGTTCAATATCATCAAGTGCCAAGTCATTACCACAGCCCCCGCCGGTATTCAGCAGTTTAACCACCACTTCTTCATCGACATCGGGTGGCGTAAACGTTACCGACAAACGGCGCCAGTCGGGTTGAGGCGTTTCTTTCAGATAGCCCACCACGTATTCCTTCACTAGCCGTCCGTTTCTTGTCTCGATGCGGATGGTTAAGTCGGGAAGGAGCGGGCTGTTATCGTCGCACTTGTGAATGTTGATCAGGTTAATACACCAAGCCGAAAACTCGTAACTCGACCGGCTGCACAGCCTTGTCAATGTTTGCCGATAAAACTCTCCCGAATCGTACGATGCGTTTACGATGAGCATATTCCCCGTTCCGTCGGTCGAGGTGTGGTCGTTGCGCACCTGATGCCAGGCGTGGTAGCAAACGCTATCGCTCCGGTTGGTGATTGTGTATTGCCCATCGTTGGGGCAGATCGGAAAAAACTGATGATTTGTACGGTCTGAAATATCAACGGGCTGGCTTACCGTTCCGAACGTTTCCCGAAACAACAACCGCGAGCCCGGCCCCGTACATTGCGCCGACGCCGTTGTGTACCAGCTCCCTAACCAAGCCAATGCAATCGGACTTAAAGCCCATTTCATAGTGAATGTTCATTACAGATTGGATTTTTTAGCATGAGTTAGAGTCTTATTGTGATGCGGGGCCAACAAAAGCGTCACGCCAACATATGAAAAAAATACCGTGACTTAATCGGGATAGGTACGGTCTAAACGAGTCAGGGAAAAGCACTAGTCAAAAACGGGTGTTTGAAGCCTGCATACGCAATAGAAAGCCTTCAAGAGGTCGATCTGATGAGAATTGGGATAGAGGCGCAGCGGTTGTTACGCCCACATAAGCATGGTATGGACATTGTTGCCAAAGAGACCATCTGGGCGCTGGCCGACCACCATGAACACGAGTTTGTCGTCTTCGTTAAACCCGACAGCGACCGGGCCTGCCTGCCCACAGCTGCCAACGTGCAGGTGGTGGAGCTAGACGGCGGCCCATATCCGGTCTGGGAACAGTCGGCCCTGCCCAAAGCCGTTCGGTCGGCGGGCGTATCGGTGCTGAACTGCACGGCCAATACGGCCCCGCTCAACTGCCCCGCCCCGCTGGTGCTCACCCTCCACGACATCATTTTCCTGGAAAAAGCCATTGTGGGTGGCAATGCCTACCAGCGTTTCGGCAATCTCTACCGCCGCTGGAACGTACCCCGCGTGGTAAAACGCAGCCACCGTGTCGTGACAGTTTCCGACTACGAACGGCAGCGCATCATCGACCACCTCGGCGTAGCACCCGATAAAGTCGTGACGGTACACAACGCCGTTAGCCGACAGTTCCGGGTGATCGACGATACCGCGTTGCTGGCTCAGGTACGTTCCCAATTCAACCTGCCCGCCGAGTTTATCTTTTTCCTGGGCAACACCGATCCTAAAAAGAACGTACCCAATGTGCTGAAAGCGCTCGCCATTCTGAAACAGCGCGGGCAGCTGACGTTACCGCTGGTGATGGCCAATGTGTCGGCCGATTACGTGACCGGCGTACTGACTCAGATCGGCCACCCCGAACTGATGGCTGACATCAGGCTATGTGGCTACATTCCGAATGCGCTGCTGCCGGTGGTCTACAATGCGGCGTCGGTGTTTCTGTGTCCGTCGCTGCGCGAAAGTTTCGGGTTGCCCATTCTGGAGGCGATGGCCTGTGGTACGCCCGTGCTGACGGCCAACACCTCGGCGATGCCCGAAGTAGCCGGTGAGGCCGCGCTGTTGGCCGACCCAACGTCGCCCGAAGCCATGGCCGAGCCAATTAATCGGTTATTGACCGACACCGATTTGCGGAAAAACCTGCGTCACTACGGCCTCGAACGGGCCGACCGTTTTTCGTGGGCCAATACGGCCAAAAAACTGGTAGCTGTTTACGAAAACCTGTAGCCAACGATCGTGCTGGCCTGTTCGTTGCGTTGATCTTACTTACTCTTCATCTGAAGCGATCATAGCCCACCATTTATGCTTCAAAAATTACTTTTGAAATCGCTCTACGTGCTGGCGGCGGTGCGTTACCCTCGCTACCGGCCCGATCTGCGGTATTTCGTGCGCGACAATTATTTCGCCCGACTGAGCCAAGTACGTTACTGGTGGGCCGACCGCATAACGAAGCAACCTTACAAGGTGATTGAATTCTACGGGGAGTTTGACCAGGAAGTGCGCTACGCGATGCCGTTTGCCTACTGGCACCACCTCAACGGCACGCTGAAACAGACCATCGGCGCCAAAGGCACGCGCCCGTTTTACTTTTTCAGCCCCGACCACGTCGAGAAGCACGACAAACGGGTTTGGGAAGCGGGTTATGGCAACTACACCATCCCGAACATGACGCATGCCCCTACCTACGATTTCTCGAAATGGGCGCGGGTGCCGTTCAAGGAACACTACCGCAACGACCTGTTTGTCTACGAGAAACCTTTGCTCGTCATCGCCAACAAGTACAACATCGAGTGGGACAAGCCGCCCATCAATTATCTCGACATTGCCGACCTTGATCGGCTGATAACGTACCTGAAACCGCATTACCAGATCGTTTATAACCGGCCGCTGGGTGGGCAAATCGTGCTGGACAACAGCGAGATCATGGATCTTGGCGAACACGCCTGGCTTCGCGAGCATCACCCCGACGTAATTCAACTAAACGACCTGTTTGCCCAATACCGCGATCGGGTCGAAAACTTCAACCACCTGCAACTCATGGTCTATGCCAATACCGACCGCTTTATTTCGATGCATGGCGGCACGGCGGCGCTGGCCAGTTGCTTTGGGGGTATCAATACACTGCTGTCGCATCCCGGCGGCGGTTTTGAACACGATTTCGACGAATACAAAAACCTGTTTCCTAACCTTTCCGGCGCTACCATCTTTCACGCCCAAAATCGCGCGGAACTGATTGACTACGTCGAATCCCATTATTAGTTGACCTGTCTTCCGCTGGCGGGCTTTATGAGTAAATTCTAACTCGGCCCGGCGACAAAAGACGGCAAACGAAGTACTATTAAACAGTTCTATGGTTATCGCCAAAATCACGTCTGGGTTAGGAAATCAGCTGTTTCAGTATGCACTGGGGCGGCATCTGGCGTTGCAAGGCAATACGTCACTCTGGTTTGACCTACGTTATTTCCATCAGGAGTACGCCACCGATACCCCCCGAAAATTCAAACTCGACCGGTTCAACGTTCGCTACAACCTGCTCGACTCGTCGCCCTGGCTTTACGCCTCAAAGGCAACGCGCCTGTTGCCCGGCCGATCATTGCGCCCGCTGGTCGATACGCGTTTCGAAGCCGATTTTCATTTCGACCCGGCGGTAATTCGGCCGGCCGCACCGCTGACAATTCTGTGGGGGTTCTGGCAGTCGGAGAAGTATTTTGCCCATAGCACGCCTCAGATTCGGCAGGAACTCACGTTCAATCGACCGCTGAGCAATACCTTTCTGGACTACCAGCGCCAAATTGAGCAGGCCAACGTACCTATATCGGTGCATGTTCGGCGCGGCGACTACGTAACTCACCCCGAGTTTAGCCAGTCGTTTGGATTTGTCGGGCTGGCCTATTACCAGAAAGCACTGGCTCACCTGCAACGCCTTTTCCCCGACGCGACGCTCTTCTTTTTCAGCGACGATCCCGACTGGGTACGTGCCAATATCGTGACGGAGCAGCCGCACGTCTTTGTGCAGAATAGCGGTTCTGATGCCGACGTTGACGATCTCCAGTTGATGAGCCTGTGTCATCACCATGTGATTGCCAACAGTTCGTTCAGCTGGTGGGGGGCTTGGCTCAATCCACGCCCCGATAAGGTTGTCATTGGCCCGCAACGCTGGTTTGCCAACAAACCCTGGGACACCAAAGACCTGCTACCGCCGGACTGGCTCAGGCTTTGATCTGCCATTAAACGCTTTATTCCTACCTATGAATCTGAAACGCTTTATCAAACAGCAACCGCTCATTAAACAACTAGTGCATCGGCTACTTATCCCATCACGGGAAGCACGCCCCCGGCGCTGGGTACGTTGGTTTGTGAACCCGTTTGTGCATCGGCACCACCCAACCGCCCGGATTCGATCGCGGGTCCGGCTCGACGTACTGCCTTTCAATACGTTTCGGCTGGGCAAACACAGCCTGATCGAAGATTATTGCGTGGTGAATAACGGGGTAGGGGCCGTCGAGATCGGGAGTAACTGCCTGCTTGGTATTGGCTCAACACTGATCGGGCCGGTTCGGTTAGGTAACAACGTAATTACAGCGCAACACGTCGTTATGTCGGGATTAAACCACGATTACGAAGCCATTCTGACTCCGATTCGCCATCAGCCCGTGACGATCAAACCGATTGTGATTGACGACGACTGCTGGATTGGTGCTAATGCGACGATTCTGGCAGGCGTAACCATTGGTCAACATTCGGTTGTGGCAGCGGGCAGCGTCGTTACGCGTCATGTGCCTCCCTACTCGGTGGTTGGTGGTAACCCGGCCCGGGTGCTGAAACAATATGATCCCGCCCTTAAGCAGTGGATCAACCTTAGCAAATCCGACCAAGTAGCAAACAGCGAACTTCAACTGCTGGCTACCCCAAATTGACTGAGCCATCGAGCCGGGTAGTTGACCGTTTAACCAATTTATAAGGGGCAGAGCAGGTTCACCTGCTACGTTTGGGTTCACAAATCAACTGCTTATGAAACGCTTGCTGGCCACTGCCGCGCTGCTGATTGGCACTTTTGCTGCCAACGCTCAAACGAAGGCCACTACGCCCGAAACGGCCAAACTCGACTCGCTGATGAAGCTGGCGCAACAATACATCAACGCTCAACAGCCCGACTCGCTGTATAGCCTGATGGGTCAGGAGTTCAAAAAGCAGATTTCGCTCGAGCAGGCCAAGCAGATCAATGCGCAAATCCACGATCAGTTGGGTAGCTGGAAGTCGCACGAACTGAAGAGCGTAACCGACGGTGTGGCCAAATACAGAGCTGTCTTCACCAATGCTCCGCTTGATGTGTACATCAGTCGCGATGCCGAAGGCAAGATCTACACGTTCCTGTTTCAACCCGCCAAAGATTAGCCGGTAACCAATTGTAAGCTACGCCGGTACGTTGCATCAAATACAAACAAACTGAGCGGCACGTTACAACGTTTATCCAATAACTTGCGTCTATATCCGTATCCGACCAACCACACGGCTCGAATCAATACGCATTACGTTAATCATTGGCCAACATATGCTCCGGGTTCTACTTTTCTGCTTCGTTCTGTTCATCTCGGCGGCCTGTGGGCGCGAGAGCGACATTGCTCCAACGTTGGCCACCGAGGTAGCCGGTGAATACCAGACCAACGGGTTTCTCGATTACCTCTGTATTGCGTTACCAGCCGACAAAATGCCGACCGCCACGCTACGGGAAGAATCAGCCAACTCGGTAACGCTAACGTACCTGCAACAATACCCAACGACCCGGCTGCTGACTATCAAACAAGTACAGCTCCAGCGCCTGCCCGACAACAGCGTTCAACTGATACAGCAGGGTGAGATTCTTGGTACGGTCCGTACCGATCGTGCCTTTGGCAACAATGGGCTGGAGCGACAGGCACTAGTGCTGCGTGTGCAACGGCAGAGCGACACCGACAGCTTTTCATTCACAGGCGCCAAGTAAGGATTCTCTACAAACTGTACGTACCTGCAAGCAAAAGGCCCGATCTGTTGAGATCGAGCCTTTTGTCATATAGAAACGCTACCAAACAGTATTAGCATAACGTAGGAGCGACTATCCGGCGAGTTAGCGAACAGCGAACTCGCCTGCGCCAATCTTGAAGCCTTCGCTATACAGTTCGATGGTGTATTTACCAGGACGATACTGCGTGCCACGTGAGTAAAGCAGTTCAACGCTTTTGCCGTTGCGGTCATAGTTGACCGTCTGCTTCACGGTATACACCATTTCGTCACCACCAGCCGAGAACGTACCTGAACCGTTGGCCATATCCGATACAACAGCTCCGTCGGGGTCAAGCACGCGCACAAACACGTCTTTGGGTTCTTCGGCAGTCAGCGGGTTATCGAGCAGCGAGTACGTCAGCTTGATCTTATCAATCCGCTTGGCTTTATACTCATCATCTTCTTTTACCTTACCGCGGCTGTTAACAGCGTAAACCTTTACGTTTTGCGCTTTCAAGGCCGAGGCCCGCGTTACTTTCGTTGCCAATTCCTGATTTTGTGTGGCCACAAGCGCAACGGTATCTTCCAGTTGCTGACGCCGGGTTTTTAGCGTCGTGTTCTCCGTGTTCAGAGTGCTGTTGTCAGCCACCAGCACTTCTTTTTCCCGTTGCAGGTTGGCGATCAACGTATCTTTTTCTGCCAGATACGCCATGTATTCGCGAATCTTAACCTCATAGCTGGCCACAGCCGCCCGCGACAATTTTGCCCCGCGCGCCAACGATGCCTTATCCGCTTCCAGTTTGGCTTTTACGTTCTGAAGCTCGGTGACGTCACCGCCCAGCTTTTGCACCTCAGCAATTTTTGCGTCGAGGGCCGTCGAAATCGAATCTAATTTTACGCGGGTATTTGACAGTTCTTCAACGCGTTCGGCGATGGTCACCTCCTGCGTTTCAGCTACACCTTTCTTATCAAAATAAAGATAGCTAGTAACACCGGCCAGGCCAGTCATTAAAACAAGGGCCGCCAAAAGAGCACCATTTGTTTTCGGTCTTTGCTGATTACTCTCCATAATAGTAGTACGGATTTTAAGTTGAACAAACACAAATTGAGGTACTACGTAGAGTAATTCGATAGGCAAATAGTGGTGTTTGAGTAAAACGATATGGGTATAACGCAATTTGATGCAAAAGTATTTCATCGTTGAGCAAACGGTTCTGTAAAAACCGGTTTTTGCCCCCTAATTCAACCCGGTGGTAGCCGCCCACCAAGGCAATGAGTTAAGTAAAACGTAGCGACAATTTCTTAGCTTTAACCCCCGTTTTCACCACCTATTTGTCCTTTTCTATGCTGGCAAAAACCTTTGGAGCTGCCGTTTATGGCGTTAATGCAACCATCATCACGATCGAAGTAACAGCAGGGCAGGGGATGAAATTTTTTATGGTTGGCCTGCCCGACAGCGCCGTTAAAGAGAGCGAACAGCGGGTAGAAGCCTCCCTGAAATATGCCGGCTACCGCATGCCCCGGCAGAAGGTCGTCGTTAATCTGGCCCCGGCTGATATCCGCAAGGAAGGCTCGGCCTACGACCTCCCCATTGCCTTATGCGTGCTGAAAGCCTCGGAGCAGGTGAACCTGGCTAAAAACCTGGAAGAGTACGTCATCATGGGCGAACTGGCCCTCGACGGCTCGCTTCGGCCCATCAAAGGCGTACTGCCCATTGCGATCGAGGCCCGCAAACAGGGCTATAAGGGCTTTGTGCTACCCGCCGAAAATGCCCACGAAGCGGCCATCGTCAACAGCCTCGACGTTATTCCGGTGCAGACCATGGCCGAGGCGCTGGCATTCTTCGACGGCACCCATACGATTGAGCCGCTGGTCGTTGACACCCGGGATCTGTTTTTCACAAGCGTCAACGCCTACGATGCCGACTTTGCCCACGTGCAGGGTCAGGAGAATATCAAACGGGCGTTGGAAATTGCGGCCGCCGGTGGGCACAACGTGATCATGATTGGGCCGCCGGGCGCTGGCAAGACGATGCTCGCTAAACGCCTGCCCACAATTCTGCCGCCGATGACCTTGCAAGAGGCGCTGGAAACCACCAAGATTCACTCGGTAGCGGGCAAACTCGGCAAGAAGGCTACGTTGATCGCCCAACGCCCGTATCGCGCGCCACACCACACTATTTCCGATGCGGCACTAGTGGGCGGAGGCGGCTTTCCGCAGCCAGGCGAAATATCACTGGCTCACAACGGCGTGCTCTTCCTCGACGAATTGCCTGAGTTTAAACGCTCGGCGCTGGAGGTGATGCGACAGCCACTGGAAGAACGCCGCGTGAGCATCTCGCGCGCCCGCTGGGCGGTCGAGTTCCCGGCCAATTTCATGCTCATCGCCAGTATGAACCCCTGCCCCTGCGGCTATTACAACCACCCCGATAAAGAGTGCGTTTGTGGTCCGGGTGTGGTGCAGAAATACCTCAACAAAGTGAGCGGACCACTGCTCGACCGGATCGACCTGCATGTGGAAGTTACGCCCGTGTCGTTTGATCAGATGACCGCCAACCGCCCCGCCGAAACCTCCGAAGCGATCCGCGAGCGCGTCATCAGAGCCCGCGACCGGCAAACAAAACGGTTTGAAGGACAGGAGGGAATTTACTCCAACGCCATGATGCCTTCGCAGATGGTGAAGGAGATTTGCGCTATTAACGATGCAGGGCGAATCCTGCTCAAAACGGCGATGGAGCGGCTTGGGTTGTCGGCGCGGGCCTACGACCGGATTCTGAAGGTGTCGCGCACCATCGCCGATCTGGCCGATGCCGACGAAATCCGGATCGAGCACTTAGCGGAAGCCATTCAGTACCGCAGTCTCGATCGCGAAAATTGGGCAGGATAGGAGGGCTTCACCGTTGTGGCAATGGTTGTTTTGGCTATTTTGTGACCCGGTATAAACCGCAGTAATTCATCAAAACAACAACTACTATGGCTACCTCAACCGCTACCGAATCAACCAATTTGCTTGGTCTGCGAACCGTGATATACGCGGCTCCTAATCTGGACGAATTAAAGGCCTGGTACACCGCTATACTCGGCTTTGGCCCCTATTTCGATGAGCCGTTCTACGTTGGGTTCAACGTGGGTGGATATGAACTGGGGCTCGACCCAGATGCGGCTTTTCAGGCAGGCAGCACCCTTACGTATTGGGGCGTGGCGTCGATCGAAGCGGCTTACGCACGCATTCAAAGCCTTGGCGCTACCCCCGCCGAGCCTATCACCGACGTCGGCGGGGGTATAAAGGTCGCTACGGTGAAAGACCCAGCGGGTAATGTGCTGGGGTTAATTGAAAATCCACATTTCAGCCTTGCACAGTAACTGAATGGCTCAAAAAACGCTCGCATTTTCACATTAAAAAAGGCCTGATGATCAGGCCTTTCTTAGTTATCGGGTTGTGGTATCGGTAGGTGCCGTACCACCATTTTTCTCAGCTTCTTTGGCGGCTTTCGCCTTGGCTTTTTCCTGCTTTCGGAAATACCCCCGGAACAGGAAGTTGCTTTTCAGCGCCTCCATATTCTGATCCAGCTTTTGGGTGCTGCTGTTCAGGTTGCGGATCGTGCTGCGGATGTCGTTTCCGACCGACAGGTCGCTCGTCAGTACCCCAATGGCACTATTGCCGTTATTGAGCTTCTGAGTGGCCTGTTTCACGTCGGCAATGGCCTCGTTGGCCTGATTGGCCATCTGCCGCAGGCGCGCCGTTGAGCTACGAATATCCCGCACGATGGCGGTGTCGGTTACAAGATCGTTAGCCAACGTACCTGGCCGGTTCAGCTTGGCGGTAAATGTGCTGAGCGAGTTGGTCATCTGCACGGCGTTATTGGAGGCTCGTTGCAGGCTAGCCATCGAATTCTTGAAATTGAGCAGCACGGTCGTATCGGTGAGCAGGGCGCCAGCCAAACCGCGTCCGTTTTTGACCCGAGTTACGACTGAACCCACGTCCTGCGTAATTTTCAGGAGGTTGCGGTTAGTAACCTGCAATGTATCGATGATGGCCTCGGTGCTCAGCGCTTCACGGGCCCGCAACATGTCGCCGTCTTCGATAGTACCGGCCCGGTTGGTGCCGCCCACGATGACGATCAGCTTATTGCCGATCAAGCCGTCGGAGCCAAGCGTAGCCTGCGCGTCCTTCCGGATAAACTCGGCCGAGCTTTCCTCGATGTTCATATCCACCTCGACCTGCGAATTGCTCGTAAACCGGATACGTTTAACCGTACCGATTTTTACGCCCGAAAACCAGACGTTGTTCCCTGTTTTCAGGCCGGCAACGTCTTTAAAAACAGCTTTTAGTTGAATGGTCGACGTAAAACGTTTTTGCTGCCCGCCCAGAAACAGGATACCCGCAACGAGTAGGACAATGCCAAGTAAGACAAACAGGCCAACTGTAACAGCCCGACGATTCGATTTCATAGGTTGTGTGTAATTTTTTGACGGGATTTATGAGATGAACAGAACGCTGTGATCGGGGTAGTCGGCTGACTATGAAGCGATCTGGCGGGCATCCTGTTCAGAAAAATCATTCAGTGAAATTGTAATTGTAAAACTGCTGGACCCGATCATCGTCGGTGTTGAACACGTCGTCGAACGTACCTACGCGCTGGAACTGACCATCGAAGAGCATAGCAATTCGGTCGCCGGTCTGTTTGGCGCAGGTCAGGTCGTGCGTAATCACGATTGACGAGGCGCCGTGTCGCTCCTGCACTTCATTGATCAAATTGTTGATTTCGATGCAGGTAATGGGGTCTAGGCCTGCCGTGGGTTCGTCGTAGAGCATAATCTCAGGCCTGAGCATGAGCGTTCGGGCAATACCGATCCGCTTCCGCTGGCCACCTGATAACTCCGACGGCATCTGGTTAATGGTTTGTTTCAGGCCCACATCATCGAGGGCTTCTTCGACAGCCCGGTCAATCTCGGCCCGGCTCAGGTTGCGCACATTGCGAACGAGCGGAAACTCGAGATTTTCCCGAACAGTCATACTGTCGTAGAGGGCACTGTTCTGAAACGAAAAGCCCACCTTCAACCGCAGTTTCTCCAGCTCGGTAGCCGATAGCGCGAGCACATCTTCCCCCAATACACGTACCTGACCCGAGTCGGGTGCCAGCAAACCGACGATAATCTTGATAAGCACCGATTTACCCGTGCCCGACCGACCCAATACAACCAGATTTTCGCCCTTGAACAAATCCAGATTGACCCCACGCAGTACATAGTTATCGCCAAAGGCAACGTGCAGGTCTTTGATCTCAATAACCCGTTCGGGCGTTTGTGTAGATGGTGTCATATAGCTAAAAAAGAGGCGCTAGAGGCAGCCCTATACACTTCGCAATGCATTTACAATTTGCAGCGACAGCAGTTCTTCAATAAAAATCAGGAACATCGATGTCACCACCGACGCATTGGCGGCTTTCCCCACGCCCTCGGTGCCTTTCGATGAATTATAGCCTTTATAGCAACCAACCATGCCTATTGTAAAGCCAAACACAAATGATTTGATTACCGACGAGAAAATATCGAGGAACGTGATGGCCCCGAATACTTCTTCAATGAATGTTCGGAAGCTCGTAGCCTCGTTGGCACTGATGTTCAGATAAGAACCCACCATCCCGACAGCAACCGTGTACACCATTAGGGTTGGGATCATCAGGGTAGTGGCCAACACCCGGCTAACGACCAGAAATTTGAACGGATTGGTGGCCGACACTTCCATAGCGTCGATCTGTTCGGTCACGCGCATAGAACCCAGCTCCGCCCCGATGTTTGACCCAACCCGACCCGCCGCGATCAGGGCCGTAACCAGGGGAGCCAACGCCCGAACCAGCGCAATGGCAATCAGCGACGGTAGCCACGAAGTAGCCCCGAATTGAGCCAGTGAGGGACGCGACTGATTGGTAAAAACGATGCCTGTAATGAAACCGGTCAATGAAATAAGTGGAAGGGAACGTACCCCCACATCGTAGCACTGCCGGATGATTTCGCGGCCTTCATAAGGCGGCAGGAATACTTCCTGAAAAAAGCGAAAGACAAACTGCCAGACGTCGTTCAACGACAGCAGAACCCGGTCGATACGGGTCGAAATCAGGGGCTTTTCGGTATTCGGCGCCGGTGGAAACATCAAAGAGGTATCAGAATGGATGGAATCAGGATCGAACTGAGTAAACACGTAGTAGACGAAGTGGTTTAACTTAATGAGTTACGGGCGTCAAGCACTCCATCGTTAATAAAGTACACCACAGACAAATCACAGGTTCGTGAACTTTATAGATTCATTGTATGTATCAACATTAAATACACTGGAAAATAAACAATCCTCCTTATGAGCACCCTTGTCAATGGCCTTCACCACGTAACTGCGCTGGCAGGCGATACGCAACGCAACGTCGATTTTTACACGCAAATTCTTGGTTTGCGGTTGGTCAAAAAGACGGTCAATTTCGACGCGCCTGATGTCTACCACCTGTATTATGGCGACGAAACGGGCTCGCCGGGCAGTATCATGACGTTCTTCCCGTATGGCAACATTCCGCGTGGCCGCAAAGGAGCGGGGCAGCTCACCTACACAGCCTTTTCGGTTCCTGTTGCCGGGATGCAGTTTTGGCTCGATCGGTTGCAGCAGTTCCAGATTGCGCATACCATGCCACTCCGGCGGTTCGAGGAGAGCTACATCCGCTTCGATGATTTCGACGGTACGGGTATCGAATTGGTGTTTAACGACAACGACGCCCGCCCCGGTTATAGCAACGGACAGATTCCTGCCGAGTTTGCTGTTCGTGGTTTCCACACGGTTACGCTGGAACAAATTCGTCCCGAACGCACGATTGAACTGCTTACCAACCCGATGCAACACCGGCTCGTCGCCGAAGAAGCCGATTTGCTGCGCTTTGAAGCGGGTAAAGGCGGGTCAGGGAATTACATTGATATACACGTAAATCCCAGTGCATTGCGGGCCTTACAGGGAGCCGGTTCGGTGCACCACGTAGCTTTCTCGACCGATACCGACGAGACACAGTTACAGATTCAGCAGCTACTGGCCGAGGGCGGATATCAGGTAACGCCGGTGCAGGATCGTAACTATTTCCACAGTATCTACTTCCGTGAGCCGGGCGGTGTGCTGTTCGAAATTGCTACGAATCCGCCGGGTTTTGCTATCGACGAGCCTGTTGAATCGCTGGGTACGTCGCTGAAACTGCCTCCGCAGTACGAGGCCCGCCGGGCCAAACTGGAAGAGATTCTCCCAGTGATCAACTAACTAGGGTCAACGTTCCTAGACCAACGTTCAAGGTTGATGACGCATGCATAAGCATAATTTGCTAACCTTGAACGATGGTCTTTGGACATTGAACTCCTACCAGAATCATGATTCACAACCCAAATAATGTGCTCACGGCCGGTGTACCGCTTGAAGAAGCCACACGGGCGATGGTGCTGGTGCACGGGCGTGGTAGTTCGGCACAGGATATTCTCTCGCTGACGTCATATCTGACCAACACGGAAGGTATGGCCTTTCTGGCGCCGCAGGCAAGTGGCGGTACCTGGTACCCGTATTCATTTCTGCAACCAACCGAGCGCAATGAGCCCTATCTGTCGTCGGCGTTGACGGCGTTGAAGATGCTATTGGCTCGTTTGCAGAGCGATTTTAATTTTAAAACGCCGCAGTTATACTGGCTGGGTTTCTCGCAGGGAGCCTGTCTGACGCTGGAATTTCTGGCGCAGAACCCAGGTACGTATGGCGGCATTTTCGGCCTTAGCGGCGGGCTTATCGGCCCCGACGGTACAGCTCGTGACTATGCAGGTACGTTCGGGCAGACGCCCGTGCTGCTGGGCTGCTCAGATACCGACTCGCATATCCCGAAAGCGCGCGTGCTGGAGACCGACGCCGTTTTCTCGCGCATGGACGCCAAGGTAACCACCCGACTCTATCCCAACGGGCCGCACAGCGTGAACGAAGACGAGCTAACTTTGATTAATACTATACTGGCCAGCTAATTGGCTGGTTATTAATCAACCTGGAAGCTATGAGTCATTTTATGGTCGAGATTGCATTGGCCGATATGGATGAAGCGTTCATGGAGAAAGTCCCCGAGCAGCGTGCCAAAATCAATGAGATGATGGAACAAGGCCGGATTTTGTCGTACTCGCTCGCCGCCGATCGCTCGAAATTATGGTGCATCGTTAGTGCAGATTCAGAGCTTGCCGTATTGGAAGCGCTCGCCGAATTTCCACTGATCGACTATATGACCCCCGACATCATTGAGTTGATGTTCAGCAACGTTGTTTCGCTGCGGGTACCGATGTTTTCACTGAATTGAGTAACTGCTTCAGTTGTCGTCATCGATGCCTTACTATTTCCGCACCTTCTTTCTAGTTGCCTGCCTGTTCATCGGTTCGTCGCTGTTGGCCGACTGCCAGTCGCAAGCCCAACGCGACGAATCGACTGAACAGACGTCTCAGACGCAGTCACGCAAAAAGCATAGTCGCCATCACCGTAAGCGACCTTCCGAATCTTACCAGACCAATACGGCTCAATCGCAGGTAAAGAATGGACCGATTCCGCAGAAAGTCTACGACGTACTGGCGTATGTGAAAGCCAACAGCCGGGCGATGGCTGGGTACGTTGGTGGACGGCGGTTTGGCAATTTTGAAAATCACCTACCCCGTAGCGACACCGATGGCAGGCCCATCGATTACCAGGAATGGGACGTAAACCCGAAAGTGGGCGGGCGCAACCGGGGCACCGAACGCCTGGTGACGGGATCCGATGGTCGGGCCTGGTACACCAACGATCATTATAACACCTTTGTCGAAGTACACGTAAACTGATGGCAGCTAACTTTATCCTGTCAACGTCTGAGGCCGCATTGGCCGACCGTTTTCCCGATCATTTCGTCGCGCACATCGATGGGAGCAAGGCCCGGACGCTCAAGCAATTTTATGCCGAAATCGCCGACGTACTTGAGTTTCCCCATTTCGGCAATAACCTCGACGCACTCAACGATGCGCTCAACGACCTGCAATGGCTGGAAGATGAGAAGATCGTGCTCTATTTCACTAACACCGATCAGCTCGTCAGTCAGGAGCGCGACCCCAAGAAAATGGCGTCTATCCTGGCTATTCTGGAAGCGACCGTTGAAGATTGGAAGTGGATGGCCGACGATGAAGAAGACCTCGCCGACCACAAGGAGTTCAGCGTTGTTTTCGAGAAAAGCCCCCGCATTGAGTCGCTGCTGGCGGAAGAAGGAATTGCCTTTGAACTGGTCGGTTAACCCGCAGTTGCCTAACCTGATTTTTCTGCCGTAGTGCAGTAAGAATAAGTCCATACACTCAGACAAAACGGAACATTTCCAGTGCGTTTGGGTTTCTATTTATGCCGCCGGGTTGTATAGCCCGGCGGCTTTTCGTGTTCATTTACTGGCTTACCGAAGCAAACCTAACGCTTTGACAACGAATCAGTTATTGTCCTTGTATATTGAGGACCCGTTCATACAAATTCTGGCTAAACCGTTGCAGGAACGTACCCAGCCGGGTGCCGGCGATCCAGTACGTGTTCAGGTGAAAGGCGTAGCCGGTAGCCTCGACGCCATGCTGGCGGCTTCGCTCACGAAACTGCTCGGCGGCAATCATCTGTTTGTGCTAACCGACCGCGAAGAAGCCTCCTTTTTCTTCAACGACCTGCAAAACATCCTTGGCCTGACCGACCGTCCAGACTCGTCGCGCACCAATGTCACGGCCGATACGCATGGCAACGTGCTGCTGTTTCCGATGTCGTATAAGAAGCCGTATCAGTACGAAGAGGTCGAGAATGCCAATGTGTTGCTGCGCGCCGAAGTGCTGAACCGTATCAGCCTCAACCCGAAGGAGGGTAGCCTGATTGTAACGTACCCGGAGGCGCTGTTTGAGAAGGTGATTAACAAGAAATCACTGAAAGCCAATACGTTGGCCGTTCGCATTGGCGATAAGATCGACTCCAGTTTCGTGGCCGAATTGCTTCAATCGTACGAATTTGAGAAGACCGATTTTGTCTACGAAGCCGGTCAGTTCTCGATTCGCGGAGGCATCATCGACGTCTTCTCGTTTGCCAGCGAGTTTCCGTACCGGATCGAGTTGTTTGGCGATGAAGTCGAAAGCCTCCGCCATTTCAACCCCGAAACGCAACTCTCGACCGATCGGCTCGATCAGATCAGCATCATCCCGAACGTACAGACGCGCCTCACGCAGGAAACCCGCGAATCGTTTCTGAACTTCCTGCCCAAAGACACCTGCGCCTGGTTTAAAGACGTGGAGTTTGCACTCGAAATCATCGAGAAATGCTTCGAGCGCGCCGAGCAGAGTCTGGAACAGGTAACGAGTGGGGGCGGTAACATACAGGTTGTAGAAGATCCTGAGCGTCTGTTCGAAACACGCCGGGCATTCCTGAATCAGATCAAAGCCCTGAGCACGGTCGAGTTTGGGCGAAAGTTTTATTTCAAAACCGAAACGAAACTAACGTACCCGTCCAAGCCGCAGCCGTCGTTCAATAAAGATTTTAAGCGCGTTGCCGAAGCCCTTACCGACAACCAAAGCCGGGGATATACTAACATCCTAGTGGCCGAGTCGTACAAGCAGTTGGAGCGCCTCAAGGTGATTTTTGATGAAGTCGATCCGTTCCTGAAATTTCAGACCATGCAGGTCGGTATTCGGGAAGGGTTTATTGACGACACAACCAAGATTGTCTGCTTCACCGATCACCAGATTTTCGACCGGTACTTCAAATACCGGGTACGTGACAAGTTCAGCAAATCGAAGGCGCTCACCCTGCGCGAACTGAAAACGCTTCAGCCCGGCGATTACGTGACCCACGTCGATCACGGCATTGGTCGGTTTGCGGGTATGGAGAAAGTCGATGTGGGCGGCAATGAACAGGAAGCTATTCGGCTGATCTACCGCGACAACGACATGCTGCTGGTAAGCATTCACGCGTTGCACAAGATTGCCAAATACAGCGGGAAGGAGGGAGGCCCACCCACGATGAGCAAGCTCGGCTCGCAAGAGTGGGAATTGAAGAAATCGAAGGTCAGGAAGCAGGTCAAGGACATTGCCCGCGAGTTGATTACGCTGTACGCCAAACGCCGCAACGCACCCGGCTTCCGCTACTCGCCCGATTCGTTTCTGCAAGCCGAGCTGGAATCGTCGTTTATCTACGAAGACACGCCCGATCAGGCCAAGGCCACGGCCGACGTGAAAACTGACATGGAGCGGCCCCACCCAATGGACCGTTTGGTTTGTGGTGACGTAGGTTTTGGCAAAACAGAAGTGGCGATTCGGGCGGCGTTCAAGGCCGTTACCGACAATAAGCAGGTGGCGGTGCTTGTGCCAACAACGATTCTGGCGATGCAGCATTACAACACCTTTAAGGATCGCCTCGCGCAGTTTCCGGTCAAGGTGGGCTACATCAACCGCTTCAAGTCGGCCGCTCAGATCAAAGAAACGCTGCGGCAAGCCGCTTCCGGTGAGTTGGGTATCCTGATTGGTACGCACCGGATCGTGAACAAAGACATCAAATTCAAAGATTTGGGTCTGTTGATCATCGACGAGGAACAGAAGTTTGGCGTTAAAACCAAAGACCGGCTCAAAGAAATGCGAGTCGAGGTCGACGTACTTACGCTTACGGCCACGCCCATTCCACGCACGCTGCATTTCTCGCTGATGGGGGCGCGTGATCTCTCGGTCATTGCGACGCCGCCACCCAACCGACAGCCGGTAACAACCGAGATCCATGCTTTCAGCGACACCATTCTGCGCGATGCCGTCAGCTACGAACTGAAGCGGGGCGGACAGGTTTTCATGGTGCACAATCGGGTCAGCGATATTGAATCGATCGGGAACAAGATTATGCGGTTGGTACCCGACGCCCGGATTGGCATTGCCCACGGGCAGATGGAAGGCGACCGGCTCGAAAAGGTGATGACCCGCTTTATCGAAGGCGAAACCGACGTACTCGTGTCGACCAACATCATCGAATCCGGACTCGACATTCCGAACGCCAACACGATCATTATCAATCAGGCGCACAACTTCGGTTTATCGGATCTTCATCAGATGCGCGGTAGGGTAGGGCGGTCCAACAAGAAAGCATTCTGTTACCTGCTGACGCCACCGGCATCGGTGCTGACCTCCGACGCCCGCAAGCGCCTGCAAACACTCGAAGATTTCTCTGATCTTGGGGAAGGCTTCAAGATTGCCATGCGCGACCTCGACATTCGGGGCGCGGGCAACCTGCTGGGTGCCGAACAGAGCGGTTTCGTAAACGATCTCGGTTACGAGATGTATCATCAGATTCTGGACGAGTCGGTGCAGGAACTGCGCGAAACCGAATTCAAAGAGCTGTTTCAGGAAACGCCTGACGTCTTTAAACCGATGCTGCCTGATACGGTTATCGAGACAGATCTGGAGGTGTTGATCCCCGAAACATACGTGACAAACATCTCTGAACGGCTATCTTTGTATACGCGTCTGGATAACATCAAAGACAAGGCTGAACTACAGGCCTTTAAGAAAGAAGTAGCCGATCGGTTTGGTCCGCCGCCAGCGGGGGTCGACAATCTGTTCAAAATGGTGGCCGTTCGCTGGAAAGCCGAGGAGTTACACCTTGAAAAACTGTCGCTTAAGAATACGATAATGAAGGGAAGCTTCGTTTCTTCCGAGAAAGATAGCCGGGCAGATGCCTTCTTTTCGTCGGACCGATTTGGCAAGGTAATTGACTACGTCAAGGCACACCCCAAATCATGTTCCCTGCGAGACGTTAAAAACCGGTTGATTTTTACGCATGAAGGGGTCAGAACGATCGATCAACTGAACGAAATTCTGTCTGAACTTACCAGTTAGCGACCATCATTCGTTATTGTAGGCCCGCCCTGTGATAATGAGCACCAAAACTTTAGCATTTACGCCTGCACACAATACACAACAATGAGTCAGAAGTATCAACTGAAACGCGCTGCTTACGTGCTACTGGCTGTGGCAGCTTTCGCGGCTTGTAAGACCAAACACCCGACGAGTGTGAAACCGGGTAAGACGAGTACCGCTACGGGCATCGCCTATAACCAGAAAGAAGGTTTCCAGGTCAAGAAGTTTTCGGGTCCGAAAGCTGGCCCGAACCTCGTTTTCATTGAAGGTGGGCGCTTTACGTTGGGGGCGTTGGAAGAAGACGTGATGAATAGCCGCGACAACCGCGAGCGCACCGTCTCGATTCAGTCGTTCTACATGGACGAGACTGAAATCGCGAATATCCACTACCTGGAATACCTCGAAGCTATTCGTCGCGACTCGTCGGAAGAGGTGTATTCACGGGCATTGCCTGATACGACGGTTTGGGCTAACCCGCTCTCGTTTAACGACTCATATGTGACGCAGTACCTTCGTTACCCTTCGTTCCGGTATTATCCGGTGGTTGGCGTTTCGTGGGTGCAGGCCAATGATTATGCAGCCTGGCGTACGGGTGCCGTCAACGCCGATCTGTATAAGAAAGGCAATGGTAGTGGCAAGAAAAGTGGTGGCATGAAGCTAAGCCGCAAATCGAAGAAAGACCCTGCGGCCGAAACCGTACAGGGTGCCGAGTCGAACGTGGCAGCCAATAAGCCAAGCCTCGAAAGCGGCCTGATTCTGCCTGATTACCGCCTCCCGACTGAAGCGGAATGGGAATACGCCGCCAAAGCCCTGATTGGTACGCAGTACGTAGACGAGAACCAGTCGAATCAGCGGATTTATCCGTGGGACGGTTCGTCGGTACGTAATCCGAAGAAAGGCCGCAAGCAAGGCCAAATGCTCTCGAACTTTAAACGGGGCCGGGGTGACTACGCTGGTATTGCTGGTCGGTCAAACGATGGCGCTATCATCACCGAGCAGATTTACGCTTACCCCGCCAACGATTTCGGTCTGTATAACATGGCTGGTAACGTGAACGAATGGGTATACGACGTGTATCGTCCGCTATCGTTCCAGGTTGAAAGCGACCTAAACCCGATTCGTCGGAATGGCTACCTCGATGAAGCCAAGAATTACGATAAGAAAGGCAACCAGTCAATTATCGATGATAAGCTGCGTGTGTACAAAGGCGGCTCATGGAACGATGTAGCTTACTGGCTCGCTCCTGGTACGCGTCGCTTTATGGATCAGGATTCGGCTACAGCCACGATCGGTTTCCGTTGCGCCATGATCGGCGTCGGCCGGAATCGCTAAACGATAACTATTTATTGCAGGCCCCGCTTTTCTCAGAAAGGCGGGGCTTTTTGTTAACGGGTAGCTGCCAATACCAATACGCCAATGGTAGCCGCACCAGCTGCCCGTAATTCGCTCACACACGCTTCCAGCGTGGCCCCGGTTGTCAGCACGTCATCGACCAGTAATAAATGCCGGCCACGTACCTGCTCCGGCTTAATCACGCTGAACACAGTGCTTACGTTCTTCCAACGTTCAGTGCGGCTTTTCCGGGTCTGCGACGCCTGAAATTTGGTGCGCCAAAGCAGGTCTGTCCGGGTTTTTATTCCCAGTGCTTGGGTCAATCCATTGGCAATTTCTTCGCTCTGATTGTAGCCTCGCTGCCTTCGGCGAGCCGGGTGTAGCGGTACCGGAATAATCCAGTCGGCATGCAAATGCGACCCATTCTTTCGAGCCAGTTCTGTTCCAAACCAGACACCTAGTTCATGGCACAGCTTGGTCTTTCCCCGGTATTTTAGCTGGTGAATAAGCCGCTGTACTAGCCCTTTTTTTGAGAAGTAAGTATAGGCATACACATAATCGACAAATACGCGTCCGGCAAATTTCTGAAGCAACGCTAACTGTTCTTCTTCCGTCGTTACATAGGGTAGACGCATTCGGCAGGCTGTGCAAACTTCTTTTCCCTCGCCATACATCATTCGAAAACAACCCGAACAAAGGGTAGGAAAAAGGATGTACACAAAGTTTTGGAACACCGACCGGATAAACGCGTTCATAGCCTACCAACGTTATGCGCTAAATGACGTAATTTAGTGTAAAGTCATTGGGCAACTGCCTGTGTCAACGTTTACGGCCGCCCAACGAGCAATTACCTATGAATGACGAACTTACAATTTCCTGGGAACTACTGCTGAATCAATTAGAAGAGGCGGTTGGCAAACGCCCGGCCGATCTCAACGGTGTGCTTTTTTTGATTGGCATGCAGGAATTAGGCCGGGGTCCAAAACGCTTTTCCAAGGAGCAAAAACAGGATTTATTGCACGTGGCTGTTTGCACCGTTCTAAGCCAGTCTGGTTATTATAAACCGACTGGCTTGGACAAAGATGGCTGGCCACAATTTGAGCTTTTAAAACCTCTGCCTACTGGCGACATTCTTGCTCAGGAAGATTTATTGAAAGCTAATGCGCTTCGCTATTTCAACACGCAGTTTGCTTAACGAACTATGGCTACTTCATCTTTTGCTGCGATCATGCAGCAGATCGACGAATATAAACGTCGGTACTTTCAGAATAAACTAATTAAGGGCTCGCTGCTCTTCGTTGGTTTGTTGCTGGCAACGTACCTGCTCATCAACACGCTCGAATACTATGGACGGTTTAGCACACCCGTTCGGGCCACGCTCTTTTTTGGCTTTGTGGGCCTGTTTCTGGCTGGCGCTTACGGCTATATCATCCAGCCGCTCTTGGGTTTGTATGGGCTACGGAAGCCCATCTCCGACGAAATAGCAGCGCAGCAGATCGGGCAGTTCTTTCCCGAGATCGGCGATAAGCTGTTGAACACGCTTCAGCTACGGCAGCTGACCAACGATCAAAGCGATCTGCTTCGAGCCAGCATCGAACAGCGTTCGAGTCAGTTATTAATCACCCGATTTTCGTCGGCGATTCAGCTCAACAAGAATCAGCGCTTTCTGAAGTTCGCTTTAGCTCCCGCCTTGGTCATTGGTGGCATCCTGCTTGTATATCCAGCTTTCTTCACGAAGAGCTCAACGCGGTTGGTGCAGTACAATCGTGAGTTTGTCGAAGAGGCTCCTTTCGAGTTTGTACTCGACTCGAAACGGCTTCAGGCATTTCGGAACGAAGATTTTACATTAAAGCTTCATTTGGAAGGCGATGCAATCCCGCAGACGGTTTATCTGCTCTTAAATGATACTCGTTTTAAGCTCGATAATGTTGGAAAGAACACGTATGCTTATACGTTCGATAATGTACAACGTGATCTGGACTTCAAACTGGAAGCGGCTGGGTTCAGCTCACCCACTTACGAACTGGAACTGTTAGACCGGCCATCGGTGCTTTCGTTTGATGTGTTTCTAACGTACCCAGCTTATCTGGGTAAACCTGCTGAGCAACTATCAAACGTTGGTAACCTGCTGGTGCCTGTGGGTACGTCGATTCGGTGGAAATTCCTGGCCGATCATGCCGATTCATTAGCCGTTCGTTTTGTACCTGGTAACACCGTACGCGCTCAGGAAACTGAAACCAATGCGTTCGGACTTACGCACCGCGCTTCTCAGTCAGGTACGTATTCGCTCAATCTGATGAACAGTCATGCCCGAAATGGCGGCGACTTGACTTATGCCATCCAGGTTATTCCTGATCGATATCCGCAAATCAGTTTGCAAAAGACACAGGATTCGGTAGCCTACAATTTTATTGGCCTATATGGCTTGATTACCGACGACTACGGTTTCTCCAATCTGAAACTGGTAGCGACTGTTACCCGGGCTGGTTCACCTGCCAAGCAGACGTTTACGCGGCCCATCTCGATTAATACAGGTACCACGTCGCAGAACTACGTCTACAATTGGGCGCTGGATAGCCTCAAGCTGCAGCCTAGCGACAAGATTGATTATTACGTGCAGGTGGCCGATAATGACGGCGTACATGGCCCTAAAACGACCCGCTCTGCGGTTATGACTTTTGCGGTTCCTTCGGTTGATCAGTTGCAAAAGCAAGTCGATCAGTCGGCCGAGAAAACGGAGCAGCAGATGCAGGAGGCTTTGAATACGGCGCAACAGATCAAGAAAGAACTGAATGAACTGGAAGAGCGGCTTCGTACTAAGAAATCCTCTGATTTTCAGGACAAAAAGCAATTACAGGATATTCTTCAAAAGCGTGAAGAATTGATGCAGGAGATCGAGAAACTACAGCAGCAATTCCAGAAAACGCAAGACACGCAGCAGCGCATGAATCCGCAGCAGCAGGAGAGTCTGAAGCAGAAGATGGAACAGTTACAGAAGTTGATGGAGAACATGGTCGATCCTGAGTCGAAGAAGCTTTACGAAGAGCTGAAGCAGATGATGGAGAAGAAGCAGGACGAGCGTGCTTCGGAACTAATGAATAAGCTGAATCGGAAAGAGCGCAATCTGGAGAAAGAGCTCGATCGTGCCTTGAAAATGTTCAAGCAGATGCAGCAAAATCAGAAGTTCGAGAACGCCATCAAGCAACTGGAACAACAAGCTGAGAAGCAGGATAAACTTGCCGAGCAGAACGCGAAAGAAGAAGCGAAGAAAGATCCGGCTGATTTAGAGAAGCAGAAAGCTGAGCAACAGAAGGCTGAGGAAGATTTCAAAAAGCTGATGGAACAGCTTGAGAAGATGCAACAGGAAGCCGAGAAAGAGAAGCTTCAAGCTCCCGATAAGCAGGAGAATGAGCAGTCGGAGGTTCAGAAGCAGATGGAGCAATCGAAGCAAGATCTGAACAAGAAGGACCAGAAAAGCGCGTCGAAATCGCAGCAGAAAACGTCTAAATCGATGCGGAACATGGCTAAGTCAATGTCTGAGTCAATGGAGGGGATGGACATGAAAAGCATGTCGGAGAACCTTGACGACCTACGAAATTTGCTCGATAATCTCATCTCCTTGTCGTTCTCTCAGGAGCGCTTGATGCGCGATTTCCGGAGCATGAGCCTGCAAGATCCGCGTGTGCTCAAGCTATCCCAGGAGCAGGTACGTTTGCAGGACAACGCCAAGGTGATTGAGGACAGCCTCAACTCACTGGCCAAACGTGAGCCACAGATTCAATCGTTTGTTACCCGTGAACTCACCAACATGCGCTATTACATGGATGAGAGTTCACGTTTTCTGAAGGAGCGCAAACTGAATTATGCCTCTGCTCGTCAGCAATCGGCGATGACATCGATCAACAATCTATCGTTGATGTTGAACGATGCATTTAAACAAATGCAAGATCAGATGAATGCCATGGCAATGCCGGGTTCTGGTAAAAGCAAAGGAAAAAGCAAAGGCAGTCAGCCAATGCCGGGCATAGGTGAGCAACAACAGCAGTTAAATGAACGCATGCAACAGCTGTCACAAAGCGGCAAATCGGGACGCGCCTTGTCAGAAGAGCTGTCTCAGTTGGCAGCAGAGCAGAGTGCTTTGCGGGAGATGTTGAAGCAGTTGCAGGAAAAAGCGAAAGGCACTGAGGCGGGCAAATCACAGGCACAACAAGTCGAAGATTTGCAAAAGAAAATGGAAGAGACCGAAACCGATCTGGTCAATAAGCGATTGAATCCGTCGGTCATAAACCGCCAGAAAGACGTTTTGACTCGCTTGCTTGAATCGGAGAAAGCACTTCGTCAGCAGGAGGAAGATCCAAAACGGCAGGCTGAAGCGGCTAAACAACAGAAAGTTAGTCAACCCTCTTTTGTGCTTCCTGACTCACAGAATCGTTCGCGCCAAGTTGAAGCGTTGCGAACTGTTTCTCCTGCTTATAACTTATTCTATAAGCGTGAGTCGAACCGGTATTTGCAGAAACTCACCAAGTGAGTTTTGTGAAAAGTTTCCACGTGAAACATTTTTAGATTTTCCACAATGTTCAATACGTATGATGTCATCGTAGTAGGAGCAGGGCATGCCGGTTGTGAGGCCGCTCATGCCGCAGGAACTATGGGTTCCAATGTGCTCCTGATTACTATGAACATGCAGACCATCGCACAGATGTCTTGCAACCCAGCCATGGGTGGAGTTGCCAAAGGACAGATTGTGCGAGAGATCGATGCCCTCGGCGGACAGTCGGGTATCATCAGCGATAAAACCATGATTCAGTTTCGCATGCTGAATCGCTCAAAAGGCCCGGCCATGTGGAGCCCACGTTGCCAAAGTGATCGAATGTTGTTTGCGCAGGAATGGCGCGATACGCTCGAACGAAATCCGAACGTCGATTTTTGGCAGGATACAGTCAACGAAATCCTTGTTCACGATGGCCGAGCGGTTGGGGTTAAAACGGTAATGGGCGTCGAAATCAAGGCCAAAACAGTGGTGCTCACCAACGGTACATTCTTGAATGGGCGCATGTTTATTGGTGAAAAAACCTTTGGTGGAGGTCGTACAGGCGAACGTACAGCTACGGGTTTGACGGAACAACTCACTGAATTAGGCTTCGAATCGGGCCGTATGAAGACCGGGACACCACCCCGAATCGACGGACGCAGCCTTGATTATAGCCGGATGGAGGAGCAGCCTGGCGATGAAGAACCCGGTAAGTTTTCGTTTACTGATACGACGCCACTGACCAAGCAACGCTCATGCTGGATTACGTACACGGACGAACAGGTACACGATGTTCTCAAAGAAGGCTTCGAGAAATCGCCCATGTTTACCGGGCGGATCAAAGGCTTGGGACCACGCTATTGCCCATCGATCGAAGACAAAATCAACCGGTTTGCCGACAAAGACCGGCATCAGATCTTTGTGGAACCCGAAGGTTGGAACACAGTTGAGGTCTACGTAAATGGTTTCTCAACCTCATTGCCAGAGGATGTACAGTACCGGGCACTGACCAAAATCGCGGGTTTTGAGAAGGCAAAAATGTTCCGGCCGGGTTATGCGGTTGAGTATGACTTCTTCCCGCCAACCCAGTTGAAGCCTACATTGGAAACCCACCTCGTTGGTAACCTCTTCTTCGCGGGCCAGATCAATGGAACCACGGGATATGAAGAAGCCGCTTGCCAAGGCCTTATGGCTGGCATCAATGCACATCAGAATGCGCGGGAAGAAGCCCCCTTTACCATTGGTCGATCAGAAGGGTACATCGGTGTTTTGATCGATGACCTCATCACGAAAGGGACCGAAGAGCCGTACCGCATGTTCACCTCGCGGGCCGAATTCCGGACGTTACTTCGGCAAGACAACGCCGATCTGCGACTGACAGAGAAAGGCTATCGCGTAGGCTTAGCCAGCGAAGAACGGGTAGAACGTACCCGAGCGAAACAGGTGGCTATAGAGTCACTTAGGCAGGAGTTGCGCGAGATCAAACTCCGCCCGGACGAAGTGAATGGTTGGTTAGAAAGTAAAAACTCATCGCCCCTTCGTGAAAAAGCGCCGTTGTATAACCTGGTTAAACGCCCGGAACTCGATACCACCGACATCGCTGAACTGGTTGAAATGGCCTACGAAAAAACAGACGGAGCTGCGGCGGTTTTGATTTCACGCGACGTTTTGGAACAAACGGTCATCGAAGTGAAATACGACGATTACCTGAGTAGAGAACGTGAAAATGCTGCCAAGCTAAGTCGCTGGGAAAACCTTGACATTCCCGGTACGTTTGACTTCGATAAGGTAAAGGCTTTATCTTTTGAAGGACGCGAAAAATTAAAGAAGCTGCGGCCGACTACCATTGGTCAGGCTACCCGGATTAGCGGCGTCAGTCCATCCGATATTTCTATTTTGTTAGTTTACATGGGTCGTTAATTGTGGAAGAACTCACCACTTGCCCCGTCTGTGGAGGCGGGGCATTTACACCATACATTACCTGTCAGGATCATCTGGTCAGCCAGAAGCCATTCCAGATTCAGCGCTGTAACCAGTGCCAATTGCTCTTCACCAATCCGCGGCCAACGTCCGATACCATCGGCTCGTACTATAAATCGGATGCCTACATCTCGCACGATGATACCCGCCAGGGGATAATGGACACGGCCTACCGGATGGTCCGGTCATACACCTTGCAGGAAAAAGAAAAGCTAATCCGCAGGCTCGCCGGTAGGGTAGGGGCAATACTCGACTACGGTTGTGGAACGGGCGCTTTTCTGGCGCAGTGTCAGGCGAAGGGCTGGGCAATCAACGGATACGAGCCCGATCCGGACGCCCGGCGGCTAGCTGAACAACGTACCCAGATAACCATCTTAAAAGACCTTAACGACATACAACCGGCCGAGAGCCTGGACGTTATTACGTTGTGGCATGTGCTCGAACACGTACCTGACTTGCACACGACACTTGCTCGGTTGGCTTCAACTTTACGGACTGGCGGTGCGTTGGTCATCGCCGTACCAAACCCGGAATCGGTTGATGCAAAGACCTACGGCCCAAATTGGGCAGCTTACGACGTACCTAGGCATCTGTATCATTTCACGCCTGCTGTGTTGAAAAGGTTGCTGAACGAACACGGATTAACACTTGAACAACAGTTACCCATGCGTTTCGATGCGTATTACATAGCCATGTTAAGCACGCAACACCGGGATGGGAAAACCAATTATCTTGAAAGCCTACAACAAGGCTGGCGTTCCAATACCTCAGCCAGCCGCACTGGCAATTACTCAAGCCTGACTTATGTATTCCGAAAAGCCTAACTTCGATCACCCTGCTGTTAAGTACCGAACGCCCTCTTTGTGGGGCGTTTTCTTGTTGCTATTCATCGCCATCATGGCCAGCCAATGCGCCCAGGTAGCCCAACCACCGGGTGGTAAAAAAGACACCTTAGCGCCAAATCTGATCAGCAGCATACCGAAAATGCGGGCCACCAACGTGAAGCCCAAACAGGTCGAATTGTATTTTGATGAATACATCAATGCCGAAAATTTTAGCCAGAAAACCATCATCACCCCAGGCAGTGGTATCACGTTTGACAGCCGGATCAAGCCAACGGGAGTTGTGCTGATATTCAACGAGCCACTGAAAGACAGTACCACTTACACCATCAGCTTCACGGATGGAATCAAAGATGCGAGCGAGCGAAACCCCGCCACCAATCTGAAGTTGGTATTCAGCACCGGTCCCCAATTGGATTCGCTGAACATCAGTGGTCGGGTAACGAATATCCTCAGCGGCACTACTGTTGAAGACGCCTTGGTAGGCCTCTACGCTCCCAGCGATACACTCGATGCGCAGAAGACAAAACCCATTTATTACAGCAAAACTGACACTTCAGGCCTGTTTTCGATCGAAAACATTAAGGCCGGCGAGTACGATATCATCGCGTTTACCGACCGCAATTCCAACTTCGTATTTAATCCGGATAAGGAAGAAATCGGCTTTTACAGTCAGCGGATCAACCTGACAAAAAACGTGAATGACGTAGCCCTAACGCTGTTTCCGCAGAATACGTCGCCCGTTCGTATCAGCCGGAGCGAATCCCGTTCCGATGCCTACACGATTAATCTCAACAAAGGAATCGCTAGCTATTCGGCTCGGTTTCGTAATCCGGCCGACAGTTTGCCTTCGTTCCTGCAAAGCCCAACTCAAATTAAGTTCTTCCGCACCAAGCAAACGACCGACACGCTGTCGATTCAACTTGCCGTGGAAGACTCGCTTGGGCAACGCAATTCGTTGCGGCACACTATCAACTTTCGTCAAAAAAGTAAACGCGAGAAACCCGAAGATTTTCTGGTGCGCGTGGTGCCACCCAACAGCGATGCCGTCGAGCCAAATTTCGAATGGACTGTTTCATTCAGTAAGCCCGTCAAAGCAATTCGGAAAGAGCAGGTCCAGTTTTCGATCGATAGCTTGAGCACCGCCAATCTGGCGAGTTACACGTCGACGCTGGGTTTGAACGACACAGAGCTAAAAACACAGGTAACGACCAAGGCCAAAAAATTCATCCGGATCAAATGGCAGAAAGATGCCTTCGAAAGCGTACTTGGCGATACTGTTGCCGTGAATACGATAACGTACCCAATCGTTGATCCGGAGAACTTCGGTATCCTCCGCGGCCGTGTGACCACCAAAGCACCAAACTATTTCGTGGAGCTAATCGACGAGCGGCAAACCGTCATACGCAAGCTGCGCAACGCAGCCACTTACGAATTCAAGAATCTAAAGCCGGCAAAGTATCGGCTTCGCCTTATTATCGACCGAAATAACAATGGCAAGTGGGATAGTGGCCGCTATGATCAACGGATCCAACCCGAACCTATCTATTACTACCCCGGCGGCCTGATCAACGTGAAGCAAAACTTTGAGTTGGAAGAGATCAACCTGAGCGATCAGTAGGCTTTTTGGGCTATATCGGAAAAGGTCAATTAAAACTCGATTTTTAGCCGATTTTCAGTGGAAAAGCAGGTGGAAAACTAGCACTGATCCGTGGATAACGCCAAGGCTCATTTACCGGAAATGTGAATTAGTCTTGCGTTCTTAACACTAGGGCTTTTTCCACATCACCCCGTGTTCAAAATAGCGACTTCATCAACCGGTCCCAAACAAGTTATCAGCCCTGTGGATTGTGGAGAGTGGCTATCCACATATACACCCCACCGAAATGTGGAAATGGTTGATAACTTTATAAAGCCTTGATAGAAACACCAAAAGCAAGTGAATACCTGTTAGATAGGTGTGGAAAACTCAAACGGGTTGTTCACAGTTGGCATAGAATTTAGTGGATAAAAACCTTGTTCACATATGCACAAGGCTAATACCTACAATAACGTTTTTAAAGAAACTTATTTATAAAATGGAAAATAGGGTGTGTGGAAAGGTGTTGTTGCTTGTCTTGCTGCTGGCTGGCCCTTGGCTGCACGCACAAACCGAACAAGGGTTGGCCGACGAATACTTTCGAAATGGTGAGTACGAGAAGGCTGCCGCCGAATACGGAAAGCATATTCAGAAAAACGAAGAACAGGGCGGACCCTCGTGGCCGACGGTGGTCAAATACATCACCAGCCTCGACAGAGCTAAAAAACGTGATGAATCCGACCGTCAGCTGAAAAAGTGGCTGAAGGCGACGGGTAACCTTAAGACATACGCGCAGGTGCTCACGGCTAGTCAGGCGCAAGAGAAAGGTGACACCGTAACGGCCAATAAAAGCTATGCTGCTGCGTTTGAGTCAGTTAAGACTAATCCGTTGCAGATAACACGGCTGGGCGAACTGCTAACCGACGTTGGTGCCACTAACTGGGCCATTCAATCGTTTGAGCAGGCGCAAAAAGTGGTGGGTGACCCGCTGTTACGGGCAGAGGAGTTAGCGGCGCTCTATCGCGCTAAAAACGACATAAAACGGTGGGTAGAGACCCTGTTACCGCTCGCGCAGCGTCCCGATAAGCGGGAGGCAGTCCAAATCGCCTATCAAGGCGTTATCAACACCCGCGACGAGCCCATTCTGGAGCAGGTGCTGTACGACCGGGTGCAGAAAGAGCCGGAGTCGATCCCGACAAACGATATGCTGACTTGGTACTTTCTGCAAAAACAGAAGTTCAGCCGGGCGCTAATGCAGGAAAAAGCGGTTGATAAACGCCTGAAACTTTCAGGAGCCAAGGTGTTCGAGCTAACCAACCTGGCGCTGACCAATCGGGAATACAAAACAGTTATCGACGGCTGCGAGTACATCATCGCCAATTATAGCAACGGCACGTTCTACCCCTATGCCCGCCGGATGATCATCAATGCCCGGGAAGAACAGGTGAAAGCAACGTACCCAATCGATAAAAGCGAAATCCGGAAGCTGATTGGCGATTACCAGCGGATGCTGAATGAAGTGGGCATGACGCCTAAGACACTGGAGGCACTGCGCAGTTCAGCCAATTTGTACGCCAACTACCTCGACGAAAAGGATTCAGCCATCGCTATTCTGGATAAAGCCATCCTGATGGGGAAAACTGACCCGTTATTTGTGGATAAGTGCAAGCTCGACAAAGGCGACATCTATCTGCTGAAGAACGAACCCTGGGAATCAACATTACTGTATTCGCAGGTGGAGAAATCGCAGAAAGACGACCTGCTGGGCTACGAAGCCAAACTACGTAACGCTAAGTTGCACTACTACAAAGGCGACTTCACGCTGGCTAAATCGGTGCTGGATGTATTGAAACTGGCCACATCGCGCGAAATAGCCAACGATGCTGAACAGCTAAGCATGCTTATTCTCGATAACACGGGCCTCGACAGCACCGAGAACGCCATGCGTGATTATGCTGCAATTGACCTGCTTCTCTTCCAGAACAAGCTCGACGAAGCCAACACGCAGATCAACGGCATGCTGAAAAAGTATGATAAACATACCCTAGCTGATGAATTGCTCTGGTTGCAATCGAAGATCTTGGTTAAGGAGAATAAGCTCGATGAAGCCATTGCCAATCTGCAACAGATCGTCAAACTGTACCCACTCGATATTCTGGGCGACGACGCGCTCTACGAAGCGGCCAAACTAACGGACGAGCGCAAAAAAGACGCTGTGGAATCGCTGAAGCTATACCAGCAGTTTTTAACAACGTACCCGGGTAGTATCTACGCCGCCGAAGCCCGTAAACGGATCCGGCAGCTACGGGGCGATGCGGTAAACTAAACGTGGCTACCAACATAAAATGCCCACTGACTAAAGCCGTTGAAGCTTTAATCAGTGGGCATTTTCACGAATAAACGATTACGCCGTTTGTAGGAGCGACTCTTTGAAAGCCTCGAACGTACCTAGTATAGCAATAGCCTGCTTGGTGCGATTTGCCAATACCGCGAGCCGTTCAGGTACGTCAACTGCTTGCCCCAGAATCTCGTCAACAGCGGGGCTGAATTTGGCTGGATGAGCAGTTGCCAACGCGATTCCGCAGTTATCCACAGAAGAATGTTGATAACTTTCGAGGCCTAACAAGCCAACAGCCGTGTGCGGACAAGCCACATAGTTATACACATCTCGCAACTTAATCATCTCGTTAACCGTCTGATCATCAGTAAAATAATAGCCTTTCACACGATCCGTAATCGAGGCGAAATCATCACCTAACAACCGCTTCAACCGGCCAAAATTGCTCGGGTTACCCACGTCCATGGCATTAGATAGCGTAGCCAGCGAGGCGATCGGTTCATACGTACCTGACGACAGGTAATCGGGTACGACTTTGTTCAGATTCGTTGCCGCCACAAAAGCCTCAACGGGTAGCCCCATCCGCCAGCCCAGCACGCCAGCGCTAAGGTTGCCGAAGTTGCCCGAAGGCGTGGAGAACACAACCGGCTTATGGTCTCGATCCAGTTGAGCCAGCGCCCGGAAATAATAGAAGCTTTGCGGAATAAGCCGGAAGATGTTGATCGAGTTGGCCGACGAAAGCGCAAAGGTCCGATTCAACTCATGATCGAGGAAAGCCGTCTTCACCAAAGCCTGACAATCGTCGAATGACCCATCCACCTCGAAGGCCTGCACATTGCCGCCCAAGGTCGTAAGTTGCTTTTCCTGCAACAGGCTAACCCGGCCTTTCGGGTAAAGAATAGAAACCCGTACGCCAGGTACGTTGTGAAAGCCCATCGCAACAGCCCCCCCGGTATCGCCCGACGTCGCTACAAGAATGTGAACTTCTTTGTTGAATGACGACGAAAAGATCGACATCAAACCAGCCATGAAACGAGCACCTACATCCTTAAAAGCCAGCGAGGGGCCATGGAACAACTCGAGCACGTATTTCCGGCCTACTTCCAGTTCTACCAGCGGTGTGTCGAACGGGAAGGCTTGCTCCACCAGTTGCGCTACCTGTGCGTCGGTCAGATCACCTGTCAACCACAACTTGGTAAGGTCATAGGCGATATCGGCAAATGACTTGCCGGGCAGTGAATTCAGATAGCCAGCTGGTAAGGCCGGAATCGTTGAGGGCATGTATAGGCCACGATCCTGAGGCATGCTGTTGAACAACGCCTCCTGAACCGAAACAACATTTGTTGCGTCATTAGTACTGTAGAAAGTCATAGCGTAAACGGGCAAAAGAGCGCGCAAGTTACGTGCAAACAGTCGGTTACAGCATATAGAGACTTTGTAAGCAACGTACCTGAGAAGCGGTTGGCCCTGGAAAGCGCCAACTTGTCGACTTACCTTTGTAGCAGACAATCATACCTTCATGACAAACTCGATCACGGGTGTTCCAATGCCCCAGAATGAACCGGTTAAAGAGTACCGGGCTGGCTCAGCCGAACGTAAGGCCTTGCGTCAGGCGCTTCAGGAAGCCAAAGGCGTAGAAAAAGAATTGCCGATGATCATCAACGGCAAAACTGTAGAAACCGGTAAGCGCATCCGGGTAGCGCCACCTCACGAACACAAACACACATTGGGGTACCTGCACGAGGGCGACGCCAGCCATGTACGGCAGGCCATCGATGCGGCACTTGCTGCCCGCACTGCCTGGTCCGAAACGTCGTGGGAACACCGGGCCAGCATCTTCCTAAAAGCTGCTGACCTGATAGCGGGCCCGTACCGCGCCAAACTCAACGCGGCAACCATGTTGGGTCAGTCGAAAAACGTTTATCAGGCCGAAATCGACTCGGCTTGTGAACTGATCGACTTCCTGCGATTCAATGTGCATTACATGACCGGCATTTACAGCGAGCAGCCCTATTCGCCGCCCGGCGTCTGGAACCGGCTCGAGTATCGGGCGCTGGAAGGATTTGTATTTGCCCTTACGCCATTCAACTTCACGGCTATTGCGGGTAATCTGCCTGCATCAGCCGCACTGATGGGGAACGTGGTCGTTTGGAAACCGGCTTACACGCAAGCCTATGCAGCGCAGGTGATCATGGAGATATTTCAGGAAAGCGGCCTGCCCGACGGCGTTATCAACCTGATCTACGTCGATGGTCCTGAAGCGGGAGACGTAATCTTCAAACATCCCGATTTTGCGGGGATTCATTTCACCGGAAGCACAGGCGTTTTCCAGACTATCTGGAAAGAGATTGGCAATAACATCAACACATACAAGACGTACCCACGCATTGTAGGAGAAACAGGTGGTAAAGACTATATCCTTGTTCACCCAACAGCCCACGTGACCGAAGCCGTAGTGGCCATGGTCAGAGGAGCCTTCGAGTACCAGGGGCAAAAGTGCTCAGCGGCCTCACGAGCCTACATACCGGCAAGTCTGTGGCCTGCCATTCAGGAAGGAATAAAAGCTGAATTAGCCCGGCAGAAGATGGGCAATGTTGAAGACTTCACTTGTTTGTTCAACGCCGTCATTGATGAGCGCTCGTTCAAGAAACTGGCTGCCTATATTGATCAGGCCAAAGCTGACGGAACAACGATCATCGCTGGAGGAAACTACAGCAGTGAGGAAGGCTACTTTGTCGAGCCGACGGTGATTCAGGTGAACGATCCGAAGTACCGAACAATGTGCGACGAACTCTTCGGGCCGGTGATATCGGTCTACGTATACGACGATGAAGCCCTCGATGAGGTCGTCGACCTAATCGACACCACATCACCCTACGCGCTGACGGGGGCTATTCTGGCCAAAGACCGGTACGCTATCGAGACGTTGACGAAAAAACTGACTAATACGGCCGGCAACTTTTACATCAACGATAAGCCAACAGGAGCCGTTGTAGGGCAACAACCTTTCGGGGGAGCGCGGGCATCGGGCACCAACGACAAGGCTGGCTCGGCTTTAAACTTACTACGGTGGGTTTCGGTGCGCACAATCAAGGAAACGCTAACTCCGCCGCGCTCAGTCGATTACCCGTTTATGACGGCTGATTGAGAAAAATATTTAAACTTTTTTCAAGCTAGGGCTTGACAAAGGGCCTAAAAACCCCCTACCTTTGCAGTCCCAAATCGAAAGAACAAGCGCACAACGGTGAGCGAGTTTCGAGAAAGGGAAAAGTTCTTTGGCGTATTGGCAGAAAGGAAAAGCATAAGTTCATGCTAGAACACAGCAACCAATTTCGGTTGGTTGCACAATTATTTACGATGGAGAGTTTGATCCTGGCTCAGGATGAACGCTAGCGGCAGGCCTAATACATGCAAGTCGAGCGGGTCGCAAGACCAGCGGCAAACGGGTGCGTAACGCGTAAATAACCTGCCC
>NZ_JBGGWD010000011.1:0-191721 GCF_041321105.1 Fibrella musci
AGCCGAAGTTTCTGCCTGGCTGAGGCAATCAATGGGGTGTTTGTCCTATCGGCTTCCAGCAGGTAGAGTAGTTCGCGTTGCGCCGTAACGAGGTCGGGACTATAGAGTTCGAGCAGTTTCTGTCCTTTACGAATCGGCTGGTAGGCGTACCGAACGTACAACTTCTCGATCCGCCCGCCGTAACGGGCAGGAATGGTGTAGAGTCGCCGGGTATCGTAGGTGACAATGCCGTTGGCTGTCAGCGTTACCCACTCGGTACGTCGTTCGGGTTGGACGGTCGCCACGTTGGCGACCACGAGGGCATTCGTCGGTTTCAGCAAGGCGTTCAGGTCGGCATCTACCGCAACACTGTCACCCGCACCCGGCTGTGCTTTTTTGACCAAGTCCATGCCGCAAATGGGGCAACTGCCCGGCTCGCTCTGCACAATCTGCGGGTGCATCGGGCAGGTGTATTCGGTGGCTTGACCGCCCTTGCCCGTAGGGGCGTGGTCGTGACCCGCGTGGTTGTTGGGATTGGCCGGGCCTTGCTTTTGTTGTTTGCCGTCGGATGAGCAACCGACCAGCCAAGCGAGCATTAGCAGCCCGGCCCAAATCCCCTTATTTTTCCAGTTCTTTCTCATAGCTTACCAGCATTCGGTAATAGTCACCCAGCCGGGTCAGGTAGTCCATCTGGGTCATGTTCAGCGTCTCCCAGGCATCGATCACGACGGGCAATTCGCCTTTGTTCTGTTCGTAGGCGATAAGCTGCGCGTCGTAATTCCGGCGCAACGTGGGCAGCACCCGTGTTTCGTAGTTGGCGAGTTGTTGCCGGAGGCTACGTAGGTCGGTGAGCATCTGAGCCACCATGCCCTGCGCTTCGTTGAGCATCCCTTCCCGTTGGTAGCGCATCGCCTGGATGTCGGCTTCCATGCCCTTGATCTCGGCTTTGTACATCCGCGAGGCCCACGGCACAATCGGGATCGATACCATGCCCATCAGGGTAAACTGAGTCGGCATCATGCCGCTCGGCCCCGAAAAGGGCTGCATGTGGTCGAACCGTACCCGGAAATCGGGTCGCCGTTGGGTCCGTTGCGCTTCGATACCCGCCTGCATACTCAGAATCTGTCGGTCCATTTGGAGCACGTCGGAGCGACGGGTAGCCAGCTCATCCGTTGAAGGGATCGTCGGTACGGGTTCGACGGGTCGGTACGTCGTGTCGATGCCGAAGACATCGGTCTTGGGCCGGTTCATCAGGGTGTTGAGGCCGATCCGCCGACGAGCGATCTCGGCATCGGTCATGGTCAGCATGTTTTCCAGTTCGGCCAATCGTCCGTCGGCCTTGTAGATGTTACCCAAGCTGCCTTGATTGTAGGGGTAGCGGATGTCGGCCAGCTTTTTCATGGTTTGCAGAATGCGCCGGTTTTCCAGCACCACGCTCCGCCGTTTGGTCAGCACCAGCCAGTCGAAGAATAACCCTTTGGCATCGGCCCGCAACTGGTTGAGGGTAATACCCCGCCCGGCTTCTTCTACGGCGGCTTTCGACTGTTGATAGACCTGATTAGCCCGTTGTTTGACCGGGTTGGGAATGTCCTGCTCGACCGACACCATGCCATAGCCTTTATCCCGGTCTTCCATAATCATCTGACCCGGATACGGAGCCATGAACGTACCCACACCCACCATCGGGGCCATCCAGCTTCGGGCACCCTCGGCGTAGGCGCGAGCGGCTGCGGCCCGGCTACCGAAGGGGCGCAGCAGGGGGTTCCGCTCGTCGATGCGCAGCAAGATGGTATCCAACGACAGCACCGATAGTACCGTGCGCAGCGTATCGGGCCGGGGTGCCTGTTGAGCCAATACCGGCCCACCCAGCAACAGGCCGACCAGCAGGGTGCTTGTCAGGAAACCGGTATACAGACCTTGATTAATGCGAAGCATTGAGTACGTCGAGTTTGCCGAACTTGCGGAGTTCGTATTCTTTCGTCAAGAAGAAAATCAGGGGCGTGACCAGCAGAATGTGCGTCGAGGAGGTCAGCACGCCCCCTATCATGGGCAACACGATGGGCAGCATGACATCGCTCCCCACGCCGTTGGCCCAGAGTACGGGAACCAGCCCGAACAAGGCCACCGATACGGTCATGATCTTGGGCCGAAGCCGCTTGGCGGCCCCGTTGATGACGTATTCGCGCAGTTCTTCCCGGCTGATGGTTTCGCGGGAGTTGCCCCGTTTGGCGACCAACTGCCGCATCGCATCGTTGAGGTAAATGACCATCACCACGCCCGTTTCGACGGCAATGCCGAAGAGGGCAATGAAGCCTACCGCCACCGCCACCGACAGGTTCACCCCGTAGAAATACACCATGTACGCCCCACCGATGAGCGCGAACGGAATGGTGATCAGGCTTAGAAAGGCTTCCCGCGCTGAACCGAAGGCCAGGTAGAGTGAGAGGAAAATAACGATCAATACGACCGGCGCGATGAGGAGCAACGTTTGCTTGCCCCGGATCAGGTTTTCGTACTGCCCGCTCCATTCCAGAAAATAACCGTTGGGTAACCGCAGCTCCCGGTTCACCTTGGCAATGGCGGCTTCGACGGTGCTGCCCAAATCCCGGTCACGCACGTTGAACATGACCGCCCCCCGCAGCAGCGCATTGTCGGAGGTAATCATGGGTGGTCCATCCTCGAATTTAATGGTGGCCACCGTCGAGAGGGGGATGGTGCCGAAGGCGGGCGTAGCAATGGGAATGCGCCGGATACGCTCCACGCTGTTGCGGTAATCCTGCGCCAGCCGCACGTTGATCGAAAACCGCCTGCGCCCTTCGATGGTCTGCCCGATGGGGGCACCCCCGATGGCCGATTCGACGACCTCGTTGACAGCATCGACGCTTAACCCGTAACGGCCCAGGGCCTCGCGGTTTACGTCGACGGTCAGGTATTTGCCCCCGGTAACGGGTTCGACGTAGAGGTCTTTTACGCCCGGTATCCCTTCGAGCGCGGCCTTCACCTGTTCGGAAACCGTATAGATGCTGTCGAGCGATTGCCCGTGTACCTTGATGCCCACGTCGGTACGGATGCCGGTGGAGAGCATGTTGATGCGGTTGATGATCGGCTGCGTCCACCCATTGACGACCCCCGGAATCTGAAGCTTGGCATCCAGTTCGTTGATGAGGTCTTTTTTGGTGAGGCCCGCCCGCCATTGCGCCTTGGGCTTGAGCATAATGATGGTCTCGATCATACTGATGGGCGAATTGTCGGTGGCTGTCGAGGCCCGGCCTGCCTTTCCCAGCACCTTGTCTACTTCCGGCACGGACTTGATGAGCTTGTCCTGCACCTGCAAAATCCGCTTGGCTTCAGCGTTCGACACGTCGGGCAGGGTGACGGGCATAAACAAGATGCTTTGCTCATCGAGGGGGGGCATAAATTCCGACCCCAGACTCAGCAGCATGGGTACGCTGATGGCTAAGGCCAGCAGGTTGATGCCGAGGGTGGTTTTCGGCCAACGCATCACCCAGCGGATCAGAGGTTCGTAGATCCGTTCGAGAAACCGGTTGATGGGATTAGCGTGGTCGTCCTTGAAGCGGCCTTTCATGAACAGCGAGAGCATCACCGGAGCCAGCGTAATGACCAGCACGGCATCGACCAGCAGAATAAACGTCTTGGTCCAGGCCAGCGGGTGAAACAGCTTGCCTTCCTGCCCCGTTAGCAGAAACACGGGCAAAAACGAGGTAATGATGATGACGGTCGAATAGAACACACCCCGCGATACCTGTACGCTGGATTTTTCGATGATCGCCAGTCGCTCTTCCTCCGGTATCTCGATGTAGTTCTTAGGGCCGAAGCCCAACGCTCGTTTTATCGTTTTCCACATGGTTTCCTTATCAGTTAAGCCCTGATCGCTGAAACGAGCAGAACAAAAAGTTCTGGCTAGTCTGGAAAGGCGTGATATGATCTTCGGTGATGCATCGGATCTTCCGAAACCCCCTGAGCAGCTCGTTAGTCAGGGTTTGTTCGCTGTAACGTCGCACTGGTAAACCGCTACATTTTTCTGGACCGGATTCGGAGAAGGTGCCGATGGTTACGTATCCGTTCGGGACTACGCCCAGGCGGGCCGTTGCCAGATACCGACTGATTTGGTCGGCGGTGTTCATGAAGTGGAAAGCCGCCCGGTCATGCCAAAAGTCGAAAAGGCTTTTCGGCCTGTACTCCGTGATGTCGCTGACAATCCACTCAACCCGATCTGCCCGGTTGCCCAATCGCTTTTTAGCCCGGCTCAGGGCCGCTTCACTGATATCCAGCACACTAATGTGCTCGTAGCCTTCGTCTAACAGGAAGTCCACCAGATGGCTGTCACCCCCGCCAATGTCGATGATGCGAGCTGACTTGGGTAGTTGAGCCTGCTGGATAAATGCCAGCGAGGTAGCCGGAATAATCTGCGTCCAGCTAACTTGATCGGCTTGCTTGGTTTGGTAGATAGCCTCCCAGTGCTTTTTAGGTACGTTCGTTTCCATTCGATCTGGTAGATTGGGGGGCAGGTTGGCGGGCTTGCCCATTTAGTTTGGGTTGACTTGCGTGCGTTGCCTGACCTGTCAATGGTTGGCTATCCCGCTGGGCGGTCAGTTCAGCCTGCCGGATCGCCAGATTTTTATAGGCGTTTTCGGCCATGATGATGCCGTTATCGACAATGACCCCGATGGCCAAGGCAATACCGGTAAGCGACATGATGTTGGAGGAAATGTCGAAGGCGTTGAGCAGGATAAAGCTGGTGGCGATGGTGATCGGTATCTGAATGATGATGCTGATGGCCGACCGCCAGTGTAGCAGAAACAGGATGACAACCAGCGAGACGACGATCATTTCTTCGACCAGGGTGTGGCTGATGGAAGCCACCGATTCCTGAATCAGGCCGCTCCGATCATAGACGATGTTGAACTTGACCCCTTCGGGTAACCCACGAGCTACCTCTTCCATCTTTTTCTTGACGTTGGTAATAACCTCGTCGGCGTTTTCGCCGTAGCGCATCACGACGATGCCCCCGACGGCTTCCCCCGCCCCGTTCAGATCGAAAATACCCAACCGCGTTTCCCCTGTCATTTGTACCGTCGCTACGTCGGCTACCCGCACGGGAACGCTGCTTAGGGTTTTAAGCGGAATGCTTTGAATCTGCTCGACGGATTGCAGATAGCCTGTCGTCTTGATGATGTAGCCGATACCGCTCAACTCGAACTTGCGGCCCCCGGCTTCGTTGTTGTTGGCCCGAATCGCGCCGATGACCTGGGGTACCGATAGCCCGTAGTACGTCAGCTTGTTGGGGTCGAGCGTGACCTGGTATTGCTTCTGGAAACCGCCGAATGAGGCTATCTCCGCCACGCCGGGTACGTTCTGAAGGCCGAATTTGACGTACCAGTCCTGCACCGCCCGCTGCTCACCCAAATCCATGCCCGGCGCATCGAGCGTGTACCAGAGAATGTGGCCTACCCCCGTACCATCGGGGCCGAGCGTGGGCGATACGCCACCGGGCAGCAGCCGGGCCGCGTAGTTCAATCGTTCGAGCACCCGTTCTCTGGCCCAGTACACGTCCGTATCGTCGTTGAAGATGACGTAGACGAAGCTCATGCCGAACATCGACGTACCCCGGACGTACTTCACCTGCGGCAGGCCCTGAAGATTCGTCACGAGTGGATACGTGATCTGGTCCTCGATGATCTGAGGAGATCGCCCCATCCATTCGGTAAAGACGATGACCTGATTTTCCGACAGGTCGGGGATGGCATCGATCTTACTGGTCCGCACCGAATAGATGCCCCAGGCGAACAGCCCCCCCGCCACCAGCAACACCAGAAATCGGTTCTGGAGCGAGAATTTAATGAGCCTCTCAATCATGATTAGATCCAGTCTAAAGGGTTCCGGTCTGAGGTCGTCTGGCTGCGGTAAGCGGCTGGTGTCAAACCCGTGATCTGTTTGAACTGGTTGGTCAGGTAAGCGGTGCTGCTGTAACCCAGCGTTTGCGCGATGTCGCTGATCGACAGTTCGTTGTAGCTGAGTAGCTCCTTGGCCCGCTCGACGCGCTGAAGAATCCAGAATTTTTCAATCGTCAGGTGCTCCGTTGTCGAAAACAAATGGCTCAGGTGCGGATAATCCATCCCGATTTCCTCGGCCAGGTAATCCGACAGGGTGGTTCGTAATTGGGCGGCCTCACCACTCTGAATGAGCGATCTAATCAACGTTTTAACCTGATTGACCAGGCGGGCATTTCGCTCGGAGAGCAGCTCGAAGCCCTTTGTGGTCAGCCCATCGGCGATGGCCGTCAGGTCGATAACTGCCCCTTCGACCCGCGCCCGGCCCAGCTCAATGTGATGTACCTGGTATCCCTGCCGCTCAAGCTCCTGCTGCACGGCCCAGATGCAGCGGCTACACACCATATTTTTGATTGCTAATTCCTGAACTGCCATTACGTACCGCGTTAAGTGCATCACTCAGGTGGCCCCAACAGCGGAGCCACCTGTACTCCTCAGCTACCGGATTTCTTCCTTCACCGAACCGCACTTGAGCATCTTGTCGCCGTAATAGGGATTGCGAACTTCCTTTTTGTCACTGAGCCACGAGGCTCCCTTTCCCTCAGCCGCCATCGGACAGAACTGCACGTAGGTCGGAGCGGTCTTCGGCTTGGTTGCCTTGGCCAGAGCGATCATGCTTGTCGATAAGTCCTCAAACTGTTCGCGTTGCACGGCTACGTCGGTGGTCTTGGTCATGGCCGTTGCCCTTAGTTTAGCATCAGAAAGAGCCTTCTTATCTGCCGTAGACAGGGTATTGACCTCTACCTTACCCAGCGCAGCAACCAGCTTGACTGCATTTTGCTTGGCCTTTGGTGCGTCTGTGGCAACCAGTGCGTCTTTTACCTGATAATAGGCCGTGAGAGCTGGGGTTGTGGTTTGGGCCGAAACGACGAGTGAGCTGATTGACAGGCCCAGGGCCACGATGGTTTTCTGAATTGGTTTCATCGATTGTGATTCGTTTTCGTTGACTAAAGCTTCTTTTCCCACTCAGCAATGAGTCGGTTGTTCAGGGTTACGTAATCCGTAAACTTCTCCTGTTGCGCAGCCGCAGCCGATTGACGAGCGGCTGCAATGGCTCCTTTGTAGTCGCCGGAGCGGGCCAACAACTTCGCTTGCAGGTGCAGGTAGTTGAAGGCTGGTTTCAGGGCTACGGCTTTTGTCGCCCAGGCTAACGCTTGTTTCGTATCCTTCTCGTTGTCGAAGTAGTACAGGGCTGCCTGGTAATACAGACCGGGTTTGTCTTCTTTTTTGCCGTTGATCCGCTCCAGGATCTCCGCCGTGATCCGCTCGTCGGCATTGCTGACGATGGGAAAATGCACCGACGTGTTGGCCCAGTTTAGGTAAATCATTCCCCGATTGCGGACCAGATCCTGCACCTCGATGGTGAAGGATTCGTAGAAGCGAGTTGAGGTGTCGGGCTTGACCGTGAAGCGCAGAACATCGTTCTTTTCGTCGTACCCATCCAATCCGTGGCCACCTACATGCTTATTCAAAATGATGGTCCACTGGCTTTGGGTAGGAATCGTAAATAGCGAGTAGCTGCCTGCGGGAAGTGGTTTGCCACCCAGCCGCACGGGGTCACTCGTGGTGAGGATGGTTGCATCCGAGGCTCCCGTCCGCCAGAGTTGACCGAAGGGGACCAGTCCGCCGAAGACGATACGGCCCTTTACTGCCGGTCGCGAATAGGTGATCGTCAGGTCGGTAAAACCGATTTTCTGCTGAATGGTCGTCGGTGGGCTGGGTTCGGGCAGGCTCAACTGCGCCTGAACAGGCCCGGCAAGGGCCAACAAACCAACCTCTACCATAAGCCGACAAAATGTGTTTCGTTGATTGCTCATGATGGAATACTATTATTGTTTGAGGACAATGCCATTGGGCTTCTTACCCACGGCGATGTCTTTGACCTTCGTGCGATTTTTGACATCAACCACCGATACGGTAGCCGCCCCCTGATTGGTGACGTAGGCCGTCAAGCCGTCCTTGGCGAACGCAATGGCGTGGGCATCCAGGCCCGTCTGTATCTCGCCCATCTTCATCCAGGCATTGTTCATGCGCTCGAAGACGACGACTTTGTTGCCCGTGCCGGCCTGACTAACCCACAGTTCATTCCGCACCCCATTGTAGGCTGCGTAGCCGGGGGTGAATCCCAGCGGCACCGTTTCCACGACCGACAGGGTCGCCACGTCAATGACACTGATGCTTTTTCCCTTCTCGTTATCGACGTACATCTTCCCGTCGCTGCCCGGCCACGCGCCCACCGGATCGTCGCCTACCGGGATTGTCTTCACGACGGACTTGTCGCTGACCCGGATCACCGTAACGGTGTTGCTCATACCGTTGGCGACAAACGCGTACTGGCCGTTGGTAGTCATGGTGACCTCGGCGGGTTCCATACCGACGGCTATCGTCTTTTTCAAGGCCGTCGTGCCCGCGTCATACACCAACACTTTACCAGCGTCGTCCATCTGCGAGGTCCATAGTTCCGTGCCATCGGGCGAAAACACGGCGTTGTGGTTCATCACCGGTGTTTGCTGATTCTGAGTCGTGGCCCCTGTCTTGGCATCCAGTACGACGACCCGGCCAGCCATGCCCGTCGTACCGCCCGTATGCCCGGCACTCAGGTCCATTCCCGGTACGCCCACGCCGAGCTTGGTACCGTCCGGGGAGAGGTAGATATGGTGCGGCCACATGATCATCGTGCCGTTCATATTCATGCCCGGCATGGAGGCATCACCGAACGAAATGGTCTCCTTCACTTGCTGGCTGACCAGGTCGATGACGGATACACTATTTCCTTCCGCATTGACGACATAAGCCGCTGGGTACGTAATGTTGAGGGCAGGTTGCATGTCGGTCATGTGGTTCATGTTCATGCAGCCAGACAGGACAAAAAGGGGCAGCGTAGCCGCCCAGGTGGACCGGTTTTTCATGGTCGAACGGGGTTTGTTAACGAGAAAATAGCAGGGAACACACGGCCCGAAAGGCCAGCGGATGACAGCACACAAAGGCTGTTGCACAGACAGTATGTCGAAAAGGGGACAAACGCCGATTGCCCGCTAACACGAGGGCAATAGCCCCAGTTAGCGAGTCAAAAAGCAGGTCATTAGCCTATATTAGCCAGGTACAGTTGGAAGCCAGCCGAAAACGCCCGGTTCGGGGAAGCGGGGACTGGCTGTCAGGACGAATCGGCTCGGTCGGAGCGGTCGGCAGGAGTGCTGCCAGCAAGAGCCGGAATTCGGGATTGGAAATAAATTCAGCCGGTTGTGGGGCTGAGACGGCATGACCATCAACCACGAAACGGCTGACGTCTAAATGCTCGTAGGTAAGGGTTGTTTTGCAGCAGGGCATCCGCTTGACCCCTGACCCCTCTGAAACAGGCCGTGGCGCGTCGTCCAACGTACACGCCTTTTTGCAGCCTTCCTGGGCCATGAGGAGCGTTTTGGAATGCCCCCGCATCTGACACCAATGTTCCACCATACCTACGCCAACGCTACCCATCAGGACCCAAAGGGCCATCAGGCAGCAGAATATGCGGGTATACAGTGGCGTTTTCACAATTGGCTTTTTTACACCAACAAAGGTAGAAGCCCTTTTGTGTTGATTAATTACAGGATTCAGCCCCTCAGTTATAAAATTTTTAGAAATTGACTCTGACCTTCAAGTCGAAAATCTAACCTGCTTGTTTGGTTATGCCCATCGGTAGCTCACCGCCGTTTCGGAAAAGGGATTGGGGCGGCTAAACCAACGCGCTCAACCGGACTGAACCCTCCTGTTTTGGTGAACTTCATCGTATGGTTGAAGTTCCGCATGGAGTCGGACGGGTCTATTGCCATCATATTAATGCCGTCGAGCGTAAAACGGGGCATGGCAACCGACAGAATAACCTGCTTCTCAACCAAACCCGTTGCCGTGTTTAAGTTTCTGGCAAGGGCGTGAACAACTACCTGGCTAACGGGTAAGTGAGCCTGGACTTCACGGCCTATCCGCAGCAGGCAGCTACAGACATAGTCTTGATACAATTCGTTGAATTTACTGGCCGATAAGGGTTTACGGGAAAGCTTTCCGCTGGCTAATTGGGACACGGTAAAATCAGGGACCACATCGGTAGCATTCACAAGCAGATCTACTTCAATGTGGTCGCTGGTAAACGTAAACTCCAGTCGGCTCCCTAATTCGGCAATGTCCTCAAATGGTGCGAATGCCTCAATAACCTGCCCATACACATCACTGTTCTTTGCCAGTACCTGACGGGCCAACTCCTGGCGATCCTGCCACTCTTCGTGCTGGCGGTTGTACTCAGCCTGCTTATCCCTGAACAATTGGTCGTCCTGCTGTTTAGCCTGGCCAATGGCTTCTTGCAATCGCTGACTCTTTTTAGGTCCCGACCTGAACAACTTATCCAGAAAAGAAGGCTGATATGTATCAAACTTCGCCTGCGCACTACGTTCCTGTTCGTCGGTACGTACCGGCATAACGGGTGGAGCTTCCTGTTGCATAGCGGCCCAATCTACTACGTCGCTGCAATCGCAATGCACGGTTTTGAGCACGCTGACATATTCGTTGTATTCAGCAACTGCCTGAGCGGCATCGACGATAGCCTGGTGTTTCTGAAATTCTTTGTACTGTCGGGCGGCCAAGCGGGCGCGTCGCTGTTGACTACGCTCTACGCGCCGGGCCGTTGTGGTGATAACACGGACTGCTCCTCGTAAACTCATTTCGGTTCAGGTATGATTCGTTGACTGCCTCTGGGTGGTATGTTACAGTTCCTGCTCCTCGACTTCCAGTTCAACGGCTTCGTTTTCCAATTGGAATTTCTCCCACTCAGCCCGGTCAAGGGTGTTATTGGCCAGTGCTTTTTCGACCGCCAGACTCTCGCGGTATTGTCGCGCTTCGGCGGCAATAGTCCACTTAGTATCAATACCCAGTCGTTCGATCTCCGTTTTGATGTCGGCCAACTCAACCCGAAAAAACTCCTTGCGTGGGTTGACCTTGTTCACCTGATTATTCAGGAAATGCCGGTGCAGACTGCGTTCCAGCGCGGGGGCATCGTCGCTGAATAATAGCGCGTGAACGTCGAACTCGAAGGGCACGGACGCATCGCCCAGTTCGCGCACCCGGTCAAGTGGTTCAAGCCGACGAGTCATGCCAATCTTATAGACATGATCTCCGAACGAGCCGATGTTGGAGATGATATAGACGTGACCCGATTTGGTCTGTTGAGCCATCGACAAGGCCCGCTGATTTTTCTCCTGGGCCGCCTGTAGTTTAGCGGTCAATTCCAGTAGTTGGACTTTAAAAGCGGTACGTTGTTCCTCCGAGGCTTTCGCTGCCTGCTGCTGCACTTTGTCGATAGCTTTCTGAATGGTCTCCTCCTGTTTGGCGGCATCGCGCTGCGCTTTTTCGTACTCACGACGGGCCTTCTCTTCTTCCCGGATCTGCTCCCGAATAAGTCGTTGTTCGTCGCGCTCTTTCAGCTTCAACTCGTGGGCTACAACCGCCCAGCGCAGTTCTTCCAGCCGAGCCTGCAAATATTCGGGTGTGATCCGGGCATCCTTGAAAGGTTTGCCCAAGTTATTGACCAGCGCGTAGGCATCGTTGATCTGCTGCGCCAACGTACCGTAATTATCGTGTTTCACGTTTGCCAGGATCGAATCAACTTTGCCGTTGAAGGCATCGGTAACGAAATTTTCAGCACTCGTTTTCCGCACCGCTTCTACGTAGTCGCATCGGGCAGCAGCCCGCGTTGTCATCAGCAGACGAGTACGTTCGCGAGCTTTTTTCAACTCCACGCCAGCTTCCGTAAAACCAAACGCATCGGCCAACTCGTCCAGCAGGGTAAACGACGGCACCAAGTACTGGTCTCCATAGCCGTTGATGACATTCTTCAGGGCCTGAATGGTACGTTCCAGATCAGCCGCGTTACGGGTAGCAGCCAGGGCTTCACCAGCAATCTCCTCCGCCCGCACGTTGGCATTGCTTACAATCCGATTGGCTTCTTTAGTGGCGTTGAGCAGCACGGTTTCGGCCTGGGTCTGGAGAGCACTGGCTTTGAAACCAGCCTGGTCACGGACGTCTTTTGCCTGCGAACGGGCCTGCCGCAGCTCCTCATCTGCCAGTACCCTTAACCGTTCGGCTTCCTGTTGTGCTTCCGCCAAGACGCGGTTTGCTTCGCGCTCGGCATTCTGGCGTATCTCATCGGCGTACCGTTGCGCATCAACGATAGGCCGGTACTGGCTCAGTAAATCAAGTTCCTGCTGAAATTGGGTTTCACGGCTTGCAGCGGCCTGTTTCGCCTGATCGATTTCCTGTTCTTTCGCCTTCAACTTCTTTCGTTGAGTGAACAGCAGGATCAAGGCAACAAGCAGTAGAGCGGATAGAAGTACGGACATGAAAGAGAATTATAAGTCTTGACGTATCTATTTATACAGTAGAGCAAGACTACTAAAAAGTTACGTTATCGCCTAAATCGTCGTAAAAATTTCCCGCAGCTCACCTGAAAACGCCCAGAAATACTCCCGCCCGCCAGTCCCGATGTAAGTAGCTGACGGAGCGAAACTCATAGGTAAAGTCGGCGTGGTAAAGGAACGTCAGGTATTGCTGCTGTTCGTCGACGCTGAAACCGCCCAGATCGTCGCCCGCTTCGGTGATGATGCTTACACCACCGCCTTCGTAGCACTCACACACCACGGCACGGCTTCCGGCTGGACTGTCTAAGAAAGTGGCCTGGGTTTGCACTACGTCGCCCACGATGAACAGCGGCTTCCTCTGTTGCGTTTGTACAGGTACGCATGTGCGTACCGTGGTTTCAGCAGCTACGGGATTCAGCAACCGTTCAGCCTCTTCGAGTAAACTCCAGCCCATTAATTCGTCCTCTTCGGCCTCGTGATCGGCGGCACGGGCTAGGTCTGCCCGATGATCGATCAGGAAATCAGCAATGTCAATCGTTCGCTCGAAGCCCTCTTTCTGCGGTTGCCACTTGGCCACAAACGCCCACTTGAAATCTTGATACAACATTTCAGCCACGTAGCGATTCTGGAAGATGTGCAGGCAAATTGCCAGAGCCGCCTGCGCCGGTCCCGACCCACCGTATCCCCAATTAAGGCCCGATGGCGAATGGTTACGCACCGTCAGGCTTTCGGCCAGCGATACCTCCTGCCCATCCACGAACAGGCGGCACTGCTCATCCTCACCTCGTTCAGTATCACCGGCGTGATACGTACCCCGGATGTGGAAGGTTGTTTTAGTGAGTTGAAAAAGCGGCTTTGTCATACGGCTGGTCCCTCCCACTCGGTTCCTTTGTAGTATTCATCCAAAGCAAGCATTTTCATCGAGTCTCGCTCCGCGTCTGATCGCGCCCGAAACCGTTCCGGGTCGTTAATGCCTTCAGCAATCACCACGTTCACTACGTCGCCTACACTATCGCGTATCTCATAAACCGACACAGACTCCTGATCTATAAAAAATAACTGCACGTCGTCGTGCTCCCACCCATCCACAAGCTTGTTGCGAGGGTTATCAGTGTGCTCTTCCATAGCTGAATAGAAAAATAATTAGATAGTCAAATATACAACTATTCCATTATATATCTCTTCACTGAATGGAATTTACAACGTTGGTCGAGGTTGTCGTACTTTGGGGTTCTGAACGGTCTTGGTTTGGTCGGTAGTCGGTCGCTGTTCGGTATGCGCCTGTTCTGACCTGGCAGGATTCGTCGTTACATCGGATTGCTTCACTGGACTATCGATGTTCATCGGTGTACCCGGCATCAAACCGTGCCGCTTTTCCATCGCCCGACAAAAACGACCGACCTCTCGATAGTTAAAGCTTGTTTTGGCCGTGTTTTTACCGTCCAGATCAACCCGGCTGGCTACGATGTGAAAATGCTCGTGGTCACAGTCCCGGTGCCGAAACGCGACCATCGGGTTATTCTCCATGCCAAACGTTCGGGCGAACGACTGGCAGATACGGAGCATCACCTCGTCGGGTGGGCGTTCGCCAATTGGAAACGAAAAACTCTGGTGCCAGACGGGTTTACGGATGCGGTCGTTTAGGGCGGCTACCAACTTCATGCTGTCAGCCATATCCTCTATGTTCAACCGCTGTTTCACGTCTTGTCGAAGCCGTTGGTCCGTTACAACCGATACGCCGACGTGTTGCGCGTACAGCAATTCACCGCGCAGGCGGGTCCGGTCGAGGCTCCGGTTGGTGCGGGTTTCGTAATAGCAATACTGGATGGCCCCCAGGAAGCTGGAGCCGAAGAGGGCAACTTTGCCAATCATAATCGCTTGTCGGTTTGGTAGCCGGCTCGAATGCTCTGCAATATCTTTGTTAGATCAGGCTTCTTGACCGCAGTATCATCGGCGCGTTGCAGTACGTCGATGAGCGTGTCCAACTGTTGGATCGTACCCCAATCAGTCCTGTTGTCGGCGCAGAACCGTTTCACTTCGCCGATGACTTCACCGACACCATACATCATCTCTCGGATGTCCTGTGCGTACAGTGCGTCGGACTCGGCCCGTTGGCTGAGATACAACAGGGCGGTTGTGAGCCGGTCCAACTTAGCCAGTTCCGCTGTCATGTCAGCCGGTAGCTTCCGAAGGCGGGGGAGCCGATGTAGGTTATCCAATGCACCCGACCGTAGCAGTTGCGACACGCTGATGCCCACTTGCTGACTAATCGCTTTCAACTTCTTTTTTTCGGCTTCACTCAACCGAACGTAAACGCCCGTCGAGCGTTTTTGCGGCTCTTTTTCTGACTTCTTACCCAACTGGTCAGTAGTCGATTTTGTGGTTCCCTCCCTCATTTTGTATATACAAAAACATAGCTTGCTGCACACCAAAGAGCCGGTTGCCTGATGCAACTTAGGTTCGGCAGGTACGTCGGTGGTGCAAATTGCGCGGGTTGCCTTGGTTGCTCGAGTTGCATCAAGCAACTGTGTTGTATGAGTTGTCCAATTCTATCTATTCAACTCAGTTGCTTATGGTGCAACGGGCAATTAAGTTGCAAAACTATATTTTATTATCTATTTTTGTTTAATTAATTATCTATTACACTTATGAGTGGAAAGATCATTACTATACATACATCGAAGGGTGGCATGGGAAAATCCACGCTGACAGTGGTTATAGCCTCCTATCTGGCTTATGCAGCCGGGAAACGGGTTGTCGTATTCGATTGCGATCCACCCCAACATTCGGTCGTTGATTTGCGGGAAGACGAACAGGCGGGGCAGGCCATGCTGGCTCAGGCGTTTGGTGAGTTGACCGATGCCGAATTAGCCGCGAAAGGTCAGCCCTATACCAGTGTCAACGATCAGGCGGCTTTTGAGCGGTATCGGTACAACCGGCAACAGGGCATCAGTGCCTACTACCCCATTCACCCCCTACCCTTCCAAGCTCTGAGCGAACTGGACATGGACCGGGTACGTGCTGATTTCGACTACATTTTTCTCGATATGGGCGGGCAGTTTAACGCCGGTATCCTACGTACCCTGGCTGAGACCGACGTATTGCTGGTTCCCTTCACAACGCAGCAGGTTGACGTAGCGGCCTCCATTCAGTACGTCGGGGCCATTCTGGATCGGGTCATGCGTAGCCAGCTACCTAACTATTTGACTATCCGCTGCTTTTGGAACAAGTACAAGTTCACCTTTGCCCGCCGGGCCGACGTACTGGAGACGTACTTCGCCAACCTCTTCCGCAACGATGCGCTACCAATCAGTTTCCTAAAAACCCGCCTGAACGATGCCGATGCCGGATTCGACCGGGCCAAAATGCTAACGACGGTATCATCGCCAGTGGTGCTGCCTGCGGGCCGGTACGTTCGGCGCAAGGACGACGGCAGCAGCCGACCGCCCAAACCCGCTGAGTGGCGTGAAGCGCAGTACTTACAGGACATCGTTAGTCTGGTCGCCGAGGTCAATGCACTTTTTCCCGAACTGACTAAATCAACTCGTTGATGGACCTCGACAAATATCGACGTACCCCGGCTACCACCACTGATCCGGCCCCAACGCTTGGCAGTTCAGGCGAAACGTTACGGCAGAAAGCCAATCGGTATCACGACTTTGTTGCCGACAACGTACCCACTGAGTCAGTCCCGACCACTGAGACAACAGCGTCGACCTCTTCGGCTGAACAAGTATCGAAAACAGAGATTGATGCTGGTGAGTCATCAAGTACGAAAGGCAATAAATCTAAGTCGAATAAACGCCCTTTGCCTGCGCCAAAACGGCTTACCAATCAAGAACCCGCTTCCCTGTCTGGCGTTAAGATTGTCTTTATTGAAGAGGCTATGCGGAAGCAGTATATTCAGATAGCGGGCTATGTCATGCTGAACTACGGCGTGAAGCTAACCATGACGGCCTACTTCTGCTTCCTGCACGAACAGGCCGTCGCGCAGCAATCCGACCAAACCTTCCTGAATGCCCTGGCTCAGTTTAACCAACCCCGTCCCTAAGCCTATGTTCTTACTGATTTCAACCGGTACGTTTCTCGCCCTGGCTACGCTCGCCCTGATCGTATGGGCCGGGCTGGTGCTGGTCTTTACGGGTCGTTCTAAAGCGAAAAAACATACCCGTCCCGCGCCCGCTATCAAATCGTTTTTCCAGCCAACTGCCGGAAAGATTGCGGTGGACGTACCCTTCCCGATGGCTTCGTATGATCGCACAGAATTGATACCGTTGCGCACAAAAGCCTCAACCAGTACGGCTGAGCCTATTTTAGCCCCAGAAACCCCCACTGCTTCAGCCTCTTCATCAGAGTCTATACCACCGGTATTGGACGATCCGGCTTTTGCACCCGCAGACCCAGATGAAGAGACGACATCGGATACAGCACCCGACACAGCGTCGGCACTGGAAACCACGAACGTACCCACGTACTCCGCCGACACGATCCACCCCTCCCCTACCGGTTTCCGGCTCTCGCTCGACCGGCAGTTGTTGAGCCGACTACTCAGCGACGATTTGCTTTGCCAGGAGTTCGAAGCTGTTCGCGCCCTGACCCTCGACCGGCAGCGCGATACGGGCCGCTCCTACGCCAGCCTATTCCGCGAAGCCGTAGCCGACAAGCCCGCCGACGTGCAGGCGATGCTCCTCAATTTGCTCGACGAGGAAGAAGCCAACGACTACGATTACGCAACGTCCGATTATGCTTAAGTGCGCTTTGACCGCCCAATCTGATTTATTTATTGCCTTTCCTGCTTACCCCTTGATTCGTGCGCGAACCGGGCAGGGTCTTTCGGGGCGCAACCGGCCACGCAGTGGTGAGGGCGCGACCTGAAAGATGCTGCCCCGCGCACCCGGCGGGGCTGGCCCGAAGGGCGTTCCCCGCCGTACCCCTTGATTATTTATGAGCTATTTAGCTATTTGCATATACATCAATCACTAATTCTATTACTCATGGTCAAGGAGTATATCTACGTAACTACAAATCCTATTCATAATGTTGAGCTGGTTAAGGTTGGGCGCAGCAACTCGCCGAAAGATCGCGTAAAAACCCTCTCTAATGGTCAACCGAGTAAGCATGTGCTGGAATGGTACATGGAAGTACCAGATTCACATGCTGCTGAGAAAATCGCGCACATGGTATTAAAGCCGTATAAGTATAAAAACGAGTACTTTAAAATTGGTTTTAACGAAGCCGTAGTCATAATCAAAGAAAAAGTTTGTCATGCCCTCGACCTAAATCAACCGGTCTGCTTTGAAGGCAGGAAACTTCGCGCTTTGAATAGAAAGGCTACTGCCGCTACGCTGCCAACAGCTTCAGCAACAACGGAAACGACTACAAATCAATCAGAAAAAAAAATAGCGAAAGATCAAAAAGCATCGTCAGTAGCCAGTGATGTTTCAGCGCAACTAACTCAGACCGAACGGCTGAGTCAGTTTGTTCATGAGGTACACACGAAGTGGCGCAAAGCAAACCGAAGTCTGGCCGGTTTATTTTCTAAACAGGTTGGTGATGAAGGTGAAACCTACATCAAGCGTACGCTTGAAAGCAAACACGGTTATTCAGTTGTGTTTACACCTGCTAGCCAAACCCCGGTTGACGTAATTGGCATAAAGTGGTGTGGCTATTTCTGGCACCTGGTAATGATTCAGGTTAAGACGTCAACGACAAAAACTGCCTATGAACTTAGTGGTAAGGAAACCCAAGCAATCCGAGATTTCGGACGTTTCTTGAAAGAAGAGTATCTAGCCTCTGAGTTATATAGAGACTACGCCGATAAACCGATTGCCTTCTCTGTCGGACTGGCAAATGTCAAAAATCATAGACCTGCACAGCCCCGATGTACCTTGAACAGTGCTTACTTCGTCAACTGGTACTGGAGCAAGCTGCCCCGCGAAAAGTTAGCCCGAATACAAGAACTGGTTGAGGAAGCTCATTCACTAAAATGACCTTATCCAATCATGGTCATTAGCTGGAAGCAGTGCCAAACCTACGATGAAGCCCGGCACTTCAGAAACTGCATTTATCTGCACGAATGGGGCGGCAAACCGTTTTACTGGGGCAAAGTCCACAATAGCTTCTTTGGTGGACATATGCGAACCCGCGAAGGTTTTCGGGCGAGTGGTCGATATAATGCTGGGTACAAACATTGGATAGAGGGCTGTTTGAGACACGGAGCCTCACTCTATCTTGGTCAGATCTCCACTAATGATGCCTTTACAATTGATGAGGTTGAGAATCATTTGATTGCTGCCTTTCCAAGCGAAATGAATGTCAAGCACGTCGATAGCAGGCGAGAGATTACACTCGTACACGTTGGTGAAGTACCTGGCTGCATTCTTGCGAGAATGGATGAGGCTCGATAAGTATTGCGTAAGTTACCCCTTTGATTCGTTTCACCCGCGCCGACACCCGTAGGCATCGGCGCGGGTGAACGGGTCAGGCTACCAACTCGGCGACTTCAGTTTCTATGGGTTCGCTTTCGGTTTCCATCTTCCGCTTTAGGTCGGCTACTTCGGTTTCTAAGCGGTGCAACTCGGCTTCCTGCCGGAAGGGTTGGGCAAGTTTGCGGCTAAATTCCTGCTCAATAAGCCGGGCGCGTTCCAGTTCGCGGATGAGTTGGGCGGGGGCTTCACAAGCGCGGGCAACGGCGGCTTTCAGCGAGGAAAACAACCCGTTGGCCGACCCGACCACGCCCGACACTTCCCGACCCCACTGATAGCGTACTACCGCCTGACCGGGCAAAAAATCGCCAATCAATTCCTGTGATCGCTCCCCGGTTAGAGTTAGCGGCAAGCCGTTAACCAGTATTGTTTTCGACTCCTGTACCCGGCGTTTCGCCAATCCCTTGACTTGCTCAATCAGGTATTGCACCGGTTCGCCCCATTTTTCAGTATAGGTCGTGCCGTTTACCGTCACGTTCGTCACGGCGTAGATCTGGCCGAAATGTGTTTGTAAGGTCGCCGTTTCCTGTTCCAACTCGGCCAACGTTGGGCCTTGCTGCCGGATAAACCGTTGGGCGTTTTCGACCTGCCATTGAGCATCCATCACCCCGCGTTGCCAGTTTTTACGGGCCTGCACTACCCGCGATAGTTCAAGCTGCTTTGTCGTGTACAATAGGGCGTGTTGAGAGCCTGACAGCGTCGCCATCATTTGGTCGAACGACATAGCGGCAAAATCATCGTCCGCGCTGATGTCGGCCATTTGGTCGTCGGCAATGTGGCCTTTCAAAACTTGGTTGATAAATTTTTGCTTGATGGCTAACCGCCCGTAAGCCGTAGCGTCGAGCGTCCGGTCTACGCCGTAGGTCAACACCTCTACCGGCAAGTTCCAAACGGCATGTAAGTTGCCCTGCCGAATCAGCCGCCCATTCCGTTGTTCAAAATCAGTCGGTCTATTCGGCGCGTCTAGGTGGTGAACGGCCACTAAGCGTTCCTGCACGTTTACGCCCACGCCCGCCCGTTCCGACGTACCGAGCAAGACACGTACCTCGCCCGTGCGAACTTTGGCAAAGAGCGGTTCGCGCTTGTCGGCCTCGGCGGGAACAATGGCAATTTCAGTTTCTGGTACACCCTGCGCGATTAGCTTAGCCCGTATGTCCTCAAACAGGTTGAAGCGTTTAAAATACAGGTCGGCCCCCTCAACATCGAAGAACCCTTTTATAGATGGGCTTTGGTAGTTGTCGGCAAAGACCAACTGCGTTCCCAGGTACGTAGCCGATTTGTGATAGAGACGCAACACTTCCGTTACCAACCGGTTACACTTCGACCCGGTTTCGTCGGGATTCTCGGCATCCAATAGCCGTAAATCAATGGTGGCTTTGCGGGCCTGCCCGAAACACACCAACGGAATATGTGAGTTATCGCGCTTCTCGGCCCCGCTCAGGTTCTCAAACCAACGTAGCGTTTGCTTGATGCGGTCCAACTCGTCAGCTACGCCCTCGGTCTGTGGCAGAATAATGCGCGTATGCTGCCCGTCTTTCAGTACCGGTAACGTACTGTCGCGCTGAAACTCGATCACGTCTTCGTTCAGCACCACGTCAACATGAGCGCGGTACAACTCCGACAACTGCTGTACGTTAACGAACTTCGCAAACCGCTCTACCGCCTTAAAGTTGCCCGTTGCGGTCAGTTCAAACGACTGAATCACGGTGCCGAACGCTCCGGCGAATTGGTCAAACGTGGACAGCATAGCCTTGTTCAGCCGGTCAGGGGCAATAAACCGTAAGGTCGTCCATGCTTCGGCCATCGTGTTCGATATGGGCGTACCCGTCGCCAACACCACCCGGCCCCGCCGTGCCTGCACCGTGCGGCACTTAAACAACGCGCTTAGTGCATCCTCCGAACCCGCCGTATCAATGCCTTTTACGTTCTGTCGGGCCGTGAAAAAACCAAGCCGTTTGTAGCGGTGGGCCTCGTCCAAAAACAGCGCGTCGATGCCTAATTGGTCAAACGTCAGCATCTCGTCTTTTTTGCGGTCGGCCTGCCGGATGCGTCGGTTTGCCAGTCGTAGTTTCAGTTCGTTCAGCCGTTTTACGCTCATGGGCCGGTCGCGTCCCTGCCGGGCGGCTGCGGCTATGGTGTAGGCCACCCGGTCAATTTCTTCCTGAATAAACGCTTCCTCACTGGCGGGGTCGTCGGGTATCAGTTTCAGGAAACTTTGCGGAATCAGCACCCCGTCAAAGTTGTTTGTCGCAATTCGCTGTAAGAATCGTTTGCGGTTACTGGCTTCCAGGTCGGCGGGTTGCGGTACGTAAATAATGGCCGATGGATAGAGCGTCCGCCACGCACGGGCAAAGTCGTTGAGCGTTGAGTTTTGCACCACAATCATAGGCTTGTGGGCTACGCCTAGCCGCTTCAATTCCATAGCCGCCGAAATCATCGTGAACGACTTGCCCGACCCGACAACGTGCGCCAACAAGGTATCTTGCTCCTTAATCCGCTCCACGCCCCGAAACTGGTGCAAGCGTAACTGAATCGCAGGCGATGCGCCGGGGTACTGTTTCAGGGCGGGTTCGCGGTACGTTTTGTGTACATAGCTGTTGTACAGTTCGTTGTACACGGGTTCGATGGCCGCGCTGTGGTGGTCCCGTACAAAGTCAATAAACAGGTCGTTTAGAGCCTCCTGCGCCTGTACCGCCTGACTGGTGGCTTCAATGTCCTTTACCGTTTTCTCCTTACCCTCCGGGTCAATAATCGTTTTGGTAACAACAACGGTACGTCCCTGCAACGCTGCTTCGATGAGTTGAATAGCCGTTCGGCGTGACGTACCCAACGAGCGGTTTTGCACCGATGACACGTTCCCCGCTCCTGTTACCTCGTACTGCCCCACCCGCTGGTTATAGCCAACCGTTACGCTGCTGGTCTGCACGGTTTGGCCGATAAACTGTTCAATGATGTACGTAGGAATCCAGGCCGACCCCAACCGAAACTGAATAAGCGGGGCGGGTATGGTAGCCGGTACTACGGCGGTTAATGCCCGAACATTCACAGCGTACCGGGCATCTGTTTTGGCGGCTTCGGTGGCCTGCCCTAACTTTTTTCGCACGTTCCCCGACAGGTACGTATCTCGGTCGTCCAACTGCCCCGAAACCGGATTTGGGTACGCCAATTCACCCGCTACCAGTTCACTCTTGACTGCATCAACCGGTTTTTGCATCCACCGGCTAATCTGCCCCACATTAACCCGGCCCGTTAAGGCAATAGATAAGCGTAACGCATCGGCCAACGTTTCTACCCGTTCGGGGCAATGGGTGGCGGGGTGTACGCACTGACGAAAAATATCAGCCCTGTTAATAGTATGGCCCTTCTCGGCTCGGCTCACTACCTCCAACGCCTGAACGGTAGCAAATTGCGGGTCGTAGTCCTCCAGGAACGTAACGGCCCGGTTTCGGTTGAGCGTCCCAAAATAGCGCGTGAACAGTGAATAGGCGTGGTTTAACTCCATCCGTAACTCGTCGGTGATGGCCTCCCCCCTACCCTGCTGCTCGGCGCGTCGCAATTCCGTAAAGGCTTTCTTTACCCGCTCGTATTGGGCAACAATGAGCGTTTGGCTGTAACGTTTGCCCCGAATTGTTACCGACTCCATAAACCGCGCTAATTGAGTAGCTGGCCGGGCTGCGGCTCGTGGGCTTTCTTCGTAAACGTTAGCTGGTAGTTCAGCAAGGGCCGCGCTTAGTAACTGCGGCAACTGGTCAGAGTTGGGCTGGTGTAAGGTCGGCTGATCGGCCCGGTACAGCCCGCCTTTACCCACCTCATCGGCAAAGTGCATCGTACCAAGCATCATAGCCGGGCGGCTATGGTAATACTCGTTAACCGCCAACGTTCTTGCCGACTCTAGTTCATTGCCTTTCGCGTCCGTTAATTCGGCGCGTATAGTGATTGTCCGCTCAAACGCATTGGCCGCGAAGGGCCGCGCGCTACCTAACCGCTTCCGTAAAAACAGTACGTCGGTCGTTACCTGCGTTCCGGCGTTGGCTTCAAATGCATTCGACGGTAGCCGGATGGCTCCCAATAGTTCTGCCTCGGCTTCGTTTGTCAGGAATTGGCGAAACTCTGTACCGGCTGCATCAAGCGTACCCGCCGAAGTAATCAGGGCCACAATACCGCCCGGCTTAACCAACTGCACCGACCGCCCAATGAAATAATTATGAATGGCAAATTGGTTTAGTTCGGGGTGGTTGCGGTCGTACACCGTGTAACTGCCAAAGGGTACGTTACCAATTACCAGATCAAAGCTGCCGGCTTCAAACCCGGTCTGCTCCAGACCGCAAACGTGGGTGTCAACCTCCGGGTACAGCGTTTGCAACAACTGCCCCGATAGGCTATCTTTTTCCACCGCTACCCACGCCGACCGTTCGCGCAACGTCGGGGGCATCAGTCCAATGAAATAGCCAATCCCTGCGGCTGGCTCCAAGATGCGACCGCCCGTAAACCCGAACTGCTCAACGGCCTGCCACATGGCCGCTACCACTTGGGGAGCCGTATAGAAAGCATTCAACGTGGATGCTTCGGCGGCTGTCTGCTCGGCGGGGGTTAGCAGGTCGCTCAACCGCTGCCGGGTACGTCCGTACTGGCTCCCCCACCGGCTTACGGCATCATCGACAAAAACCGTTTTGTCCGTCTGGCCCCGCTGCCACGTCTCGAACGCATTCGCTTTCCAGATGGCTGACAGCCCACCCCAACCCGTATATAAAGACAAAATTTCTTGCTCGGCTGGTGTTGCGGGTCGTTGGGCTTGCTGTAGTTGCTTGAGCGTTTCCAGCGCGGTAAAGTTGGCCCGTAATTTGGCCGTGTTGCCAATTGGTATGACAAACGAATCTGCGCTAAGCGTAAAGCCGGTTTGCTGCTCCGTTGCAGGTACGTCTATTGGCTTAACGGCTGGCGGCTGGCTGGCTCGTGTCGATAGGGCGGGTTTGGGGCGGGTAGGTGGCACTAAGCCGGGCTGACCAAACAGCGCGTATTGATTGGCAATCAGGACAACAGGCCGAACGGTGGCCGTGCGGGTGCGTGGCGTTGGGTAATGGGTCATAAATAGCTGACTAGTTTAACACTATAAAGATAGCCAAATATTCAGCTATTTTAATATCTATATAGCTATTACTCAGGCTTTTACAACCCGTTTGATTCAGACCACTTTTACCAATTACCCCTTGATTCTTTTTAGCTCAGCGTATTTCGATTTCGGTGCTATATACCCGAAACTCGACTTCATGATTGGTTAGCGTAACAAACCGGTACGGTGGGTCTGTTTGCGGGCTTTCTCTTGATATCTGTGAATCACTTATAGCCCAGCCCTCCTGCCCTACCTGAAGTGTTGGTCCTACTCGTTGTATCAACTTGACCCGCTGCCAACCTTCACCTGGTGATGTATATAGCTGTTTATCCATGTAGCAAACTAGCTGAATAGCCAACAACGAACCATTCTTTATAAAAAGTGAAATAGCTGAATATTTTTTTATTCAGCTATTTCACTAATCGACTATACATATACTCGATTAGGTATGGCGTTGTCAATTATCGCGTTCCTATATCTTGGCGTACTCGCTGCCGCAGTTGCCCAAGACGAGGGCTGAAACGATGACTTTGCCAGCAGAGCTAACAAACGCTTGTATCGTTCACGTCCCTGTTCGATAAACGCATTACCCGTTGCGTCGGCGGTTGGTTCAAAGTAAAATACCTGAAAGGGAGCCGTTTTCTGCACACCGAGCAAGACGAACCGTTTAGCGTTAAGTCCGTCCAGATAAAAGGCCGTTTGCCGGTCATATTGATACAATTCGCAACATTCCAGGAACTGCTGGTATGTGCGGGCGCGGGTCGTTTTAATATCCACGATCAGACCGTGCCGTAGCCGAAGATCTGTTTGACATTTGCACAGTAACCCGGTTTCCGGGTCGCGGAAGAGGTGCGGCTGTTCTTTCTGACCCCATTGCAACGCCCACCGGCCAAAGCGGGTGGCCCGCACAGCCGTAGCCATTTTGGTTAATCGCTCCCGGTCAATGTCAGCGGGAATTGGTCGCCCGCAACGCGGTTCCAAAACCATTTGATGAAATGCCGATCCCTCAGCATAGGCAGCGACGGGGGTTTTATTAGGCGTCGCAGTAAGAAACCGCTCAAACTCAATCAGGTCTGAATTAGAAATAGCGGGATAGGAACGATACGTCGCGGGCTGAAATAGCATGATATACGGATAGTTAATTAAAGACATAAAAAATTATTTGGTTATTTGACTAGTTAAATAGTCAAATAACCAAATAAAAAACTACACAGTTATTACTTCAGCCTCTTGTACAGCCTGTTCAGTAGACTCACCAATAGGCAGCGCGATTGAGTCTGTAGCTGGCAGGGCGAAGGTTTCGGAGAAGCTGAGGTAGTTGGCCGTTTGCTTCAACGTATCGCGCCGGTAGATCGGACAATCAGCCGCGTACTCGGCCAATGCCTGCACCGTTTGCGGATCGGCGAGGGTGTAGCTGAATCGCCCGATGAACCATGATTTCGTCGGGTCATTTTTGCTCGTCACTTTTTCCGGGCGAACCGTCAGTACCACATCACAGAGCGTTTTTGGCTCGTTGCCTTCGTAAAGCAGCTTCTTGAAGATGCCACGCAACTCGGCAAGCGTGGTGCCATTGAACATGATGCTTGATACGCAGTTGAGCGCGTCGATAAAGAACAGTTCTGCCCAGGGTTCGCGGGTGCGATTGAATAGCCCGTCCTCAAACACACGGAACACAAACGGCTGAAACGAAAACTCTTTTACTGCTTTGCCATTACTATCCAGTACAACCGTGTCACCGTCGATATTGAACTGCCCGGTTTGGGAGTTGTAGCGGTACTGTTTTGGGTCGCCCTCGATGTAGCGGAAGCGGTTAGCAATGATAACTTCACCCTGCGTGTTGGTAATTTCATGCTGGTACGATTTCATAATCGGTATAGCGGAAAAAGGAGTTAATTAGTCCGGGCTTCACCGGCCAGACGTTCCGGTTTCAACACTATAAAGATAGCTATCTATCTGGCTATTTTCAAGTTAACTAACTGATAGTCAGAGTTTTATGAACCCGATCTGATTCTGTTTCTATAAAACACCCCTTGATTCTCAGCGAATTATTAAAATACATAAATAGTTAATTATTTGAATATTCACTCCTTACTACGCTTGGGTGAAGCCAGTAATTCTTGTTCGCGTTGTTGCAGCAAGTAGCGTTGACGGCGGGTATCGAGTATACCTTCGAGTCGGCTCAGTTCAAGTTGAAAGGAAGGCGATTCGGCAAGCGTGTCTGCCTCGGTAAGTAACTTCCGCAAAGCCGGTGAATCATCCACGGTTGCCTTGGCAACTACGTAGCGATGTTGCCAGTAGCCAACGGCAAAGCTATCCCGCTCATGAGCGGCCTGTAACCAGCCATAAAATAGACCACCCATAGCCAGTCCGGCCAACACCATCCCCACCGTCAGGTAACGTACCAGTCGAAGCAACGACTGCCCAGGCTGCTCGACCTTAACCAGCTTGGGGACGAGTTTCTCCAAACAAGCTTCCACGGTCGGGGTGAGCTGATCTGAAAGCTGCGGAAGCCAATTGGTGAGCCGTTGCACTAATTCGGTACGTTGCTGCTCACCGGCATCTTGCAGGGCAGAAACCAGCGCGCCAATCAAGTGGGGATCGAAAAGCGGAGCATCCGGGGTGGTGGCCAAATCGGGTTGAGGGGGTACGGGTAGGGGAGGAGTTGACGGTTGGGGCGATTGCTTCCAGTAGGGATTAGTTGGGTACATCTGACCGGAGTTTGGCTGGGCAGGCAGCGGTCGCTGCTGACCGATCATGTCCTGTTCAGGGTGAGTAGGAGAGGGGGCTGGATTCATGGACAAAAATTTCCCTGCCGACCCGTTTCACCGGTCGGCAGGGGAGAATACAGTTAGAGTTTGGTTCGATAGGCCCGGACGGCTTCAGCAGCCGGTTCTGCCATTGTTTGCTTCGCGCTCTGCTCAGATTTCAACTCAGTGTGGGGCCGGATTGTAGGCGGTGCGCCAACTTTCAGCGGGCTGGAATCCGGCAGCGGTTCACCTTGCCGGTTCTGGAGTACGTCGTTAAGATCTTTCTGCTGCCGGGTGGGGCGTACCACCTGGTACAATGCCTGGCCCTGCCGTTGATTGATTTCATCCGATAACATCGTCAGGGCCTTAACAAGTAAACGACCATCGTTGGGGAAGTGAATACGGGTGCGGGTCACGGCCTGATTTTGCTGTGAATCGAGCAACGTCTCGCGCTGAAACTCCTGCACCTTTTTCTCCTTATCATTCGCGTCGCCATTGTAATGAAACTGCTTCGTGAAGCGATTCATTTCATCGAGAAATCGCCCTAAAAATGCTTCGTTACGTTGCTGGGCCTCGCCGGGTCCGGTTGCGCCGGGCGTGAGGGGTTGGCGGAGTTCGAGGTCAAGCTTATTGACACCCGAATACAGGTCTTTCTCCAGCTTGGCATCTTTGTGCAGTTGCAGTCGGTTGTCAAACTCATTCCCGGAGATCATGGCTCGCTCCCGCGCGAACCGGAATTCATTACCCACCTTGCCCGTCATGTACTCCGACTGTGCCAGCTTCGATATGTCGTCGGGCAAGGGCACACCGAATGCTTTGGCATACGTAAAAGCCGGAATGACCGACTGCACCATCTCGACCGACACCTTCACATAATCGTCGGGCATGATTTCCTTAAAACGAGCCTGGTGGTTGATTGCCAACTTGTGACCTTCCGACAACGTACCGTCGGCGACGTCGAACCGTTTCAATACGTCGCTGAACGTTTTGACCTCCGGGTCGAAGGCAAATTTTGGCCCCAGTACGTTCGCCAGTGGGTTAGGAGGGAGGTTTGGTCCCGAATAGGCAATCTCCGGTTTGATGCGCAGGGCCGGATCAGCCGCCGGATGGGTTAGGCCGAGGTAGTTGATGGCGAACCGAAGCCCGGCGTTATCGCCATCCTGCGCGATGACAAACTGAGCTTCCGGGTTACGATCTAGTACCTTTTGAATGAACCCCATCTGTCGGCTTCCTGGTTGGCCACCCGTTGCCATGTAGAACCGTCGTTCGCCTTCCGCTTCGGGATTCAGTTGTTTGAACGATAGCGCGTCGATGGCTGATTCGGCCACCAGAATCCGCTGCGCCTGCACTTCCTTAAAGGCGTTTCGAGCCGACTCAATCGGTAACTGAACCTGCCGGGCAACGCCCTCTTCCACGAAATCGAATGAGATGGTATCCGCGCGGGGTCGATGAACCGTACCGATGGTCCCGACAGGTAAGTCATTGCGGCCATGCATGGCCAGGGGCATGGTCAGTTTGTAAAACCGGTTCGAATGCCATATGGCCTCGCCCCGCTCGCCTGATGGAAACGACTTGAACCGCTCGTTGCGAATATCCATCGATACCAGATGCCCGTCCTGCGCGTACATCGGGAAAGCCGTGTTGTGATGGGTCGTGCCTTTGTCGGAGGTATACGAGATGTTCTTGATGCGACCGTCAAACTCCGGCGAAAACAGTACGTCTTTGTGCAGTGACCGCCCTTCGAGGTAGCGCGTATCGGTCAGGGGTGCAATGGCGTATCGACTGTGCAGGTCTTTCTCGCGGAGTTTGGTGTCGATGAGCGCGTCTTTCACTTGCTTCAGCGGGGCTGTAACGGTTTTTTGCAGCGTGTAGTCGGCTGAAGCCATAATGCGATCAACAGCTTTGAACACGTTGCGGTAGATACCGTTCTCGACCCGTTCCAGAAACTTTATCACGTCGCCCCGCCAGCCGCGCTGATCGTTCATGTCCACGAACATCTTCTGACCGTACTTGTCGCCGGTGTACACGGCCAGGCGTTCCTTCGCGTTCTTCTCGCCCCGTTCGTAGATAAGCCACTCGTCACTCGGTTTCGATTTCTTGGTGTCGAGTTGAAACCCGTAGTCTTGCAATACTACCTCCAGATCAAGATCGCGCTTGATGGCCTCGAAATCACGCACCAGCTTTTCGGTACGTGGTTTGGTGGGGGTATCACCCTCTGTCGTTTTTGCGTCAGTAGGCTGATTGGGTTTGGTGGCTTTGGAAACCTCGGCTTCCTCCTTCATACCGGTTGGCGCAGTACGTTGAGTGCCGTTGGGCGACAAGTCAATTCGCCTGTCGTCGGCGTATTTCTCCAGCGTCTGGATATTCCACGCCTTATGATAAGCCGTCGACTCGCGAACATTCTGGTAGAGGTCCGGCACGGCTAACTGACGATAAGCGACAGACCCGTCCAATTTGCCCCGGTTGGTGATGAGCGCGGCCCGGTTGGTCTGGGCGCGGGTAAACAAGTCGCCAAAGTCATTGGCCTGGAAGCCATTGATGGCCGGGTACAGGCCCACCCGTTGTGGGCCATCACCGAGGGTAAGCATCTTTTTCGGTTGCGGATTGTCAGTCAGGTCAGGGTTCGTCCGGGTCAGGACGCGGGGGCCGTACATCGCCTGGATGGCTGTATCGAGTCGTTCGAAATTGGCGCGGGTCGGCTCGATCCAGAGTTGCACATTCCCAATGGCACGGGCCGGGTCGATGGCATTCATAGCGTAGTCGCCAAACGCCAGGTAACGTACCCCCGCTTTGTTGAGGTGGCGCAGAATGGCCAATTGCTCACGAGTAGCGCGGTTTTGGGCTTTCTGTTTCATACGTTGCGCTGGGTTAGTTCGGTTGGTCAGGTACGTTCAACTCGAAGCCGCCGAGGGTCGGTTCGTGTATCCGGTGGAGATCCCCGGCCAAGACGGTTAGATCATGCTGAAGTTCTGTGAAGGCCAAAAACAAGCGTTCCCGCTCGTCGGGGGTGAGTACCTGCCAGAGATCAGGGTCGTTGACGGCGGCATTGAGTACGGTTATGGGTGGGTCGCCGGGTTCTTCGCCGTCACCAATGAAAAGGGGCTGAATCGCCTGGTGAATGCGGTCACGGCCCCATTGTTCTTCAAGGAAAGTCAGATAAAGCATACGTCAGAATTAAAGCGTTGGCTTGGAAGCTACGGCCAGTTCGTCGACTGGCCTGTTGTGCTGGACAGGGTCAATCCCACGGGATGAATGATTGGCTGGAGCGGGCAACAACGTCAGCGATAGGGTAGGAGAGTGGGTCTCCGCTGATACAGTTTGTTGAATCAAGACCGGGCTGATCGAATGCACTATCTGCTGGTGAATGTCTGTCAACATCGGGTGCCAGATCATCGCGCTGGCCTGTACAACTCCGGTAGTTTGGTTCACAGGACTCTCAAATGAAGGTCTGAATAGGTGTATAAGTCGGTTAGCCTGTGCATCACTGAGTTCAATCGGTTCTCCGTTGCTCTTATTCATTGCTTTTGTTTAATATTTTATCTAAAATTAGGTAGTATTTTAAATATTTAGCTGATATAAGGCTTATTTTTGTCTTGTGAAAGCAAACGCACAGAATGATAGTACACCCTCTATTTTGGCTAAATTGGCTGGTACTGAGCTATTATATAGAAGCTAGCCCTCTACTAAAGGCAAGAAATCAGAGTCAGGATTCAATAGCTCAATGGTACCCGATAGTTGGACAAACAGACGGACTTGACTCTGTACCAATTTCGAGAGAACCATACAGCCGAATGTGGATTGTCACGGCATTGCCAGACCAGATTACAGCTCAGTTCGTCGCGCTGTTCTGGCAATCGCCTGCATTGGCGCAAACTATCCCCTGCCTGCCACCCCTCGGCGACTGGTCGGGCAACTACATCTCATCAGGGTTTGGCTGGCGAAACCATCCGACGCTTCGCACCGTCCGACACCATGACGGTATCGACATTGCCGGTCCGCATCAGTACGTGCGGGCAGCCGCAATGGGTCAAGTGAGTACGGTCGGCTACAGCAAAACCTTGGGCCACTTCGTCTGCATCGACCACCTGAACTCGTATCGTACCGTCTATGGCCACCTTTCGCTGACGTTGGTGCGGGTAGGCCAGACATTGCGAATTGGTGAAACGCTGGGTATCACGGGTCAGTCGGGCCGGGCCACGGGCGTGCATCTCCATTACAGCATTACGAAACAGAACGTACCTGTCGATCCGATACCCTACCTCACGCTGGCAATGGATGTGGTACGTACCTATCAGCAACAGGCCCGCCGACAGACCGGGTCTCATCCTTAACCTATTTTATTACTATGCCGGAAATGACCAGCAAAGAACGCGAGGGCCACACCCAGACCGTTGAGTTATTCATTATCGCTGCCGTAGGGCTGCTATTGCTCCATTGCCTGTGGTTCTGTCATGAACTTACAGAGCCGGTTATTTGGCTACGTAGCTATTTGTATAGTTTTCTATCTACGCTCAATAATCGGCTGGGCCTGTTCCGAAATCCGTTCACTAGTAAAGCGTTTGTGCTGTTGTTGCTCTTCCTGTACGCCATCGGCTCGAAAGGCAAGATTGATCCGGGCATTGGGCGGCATCAGGTACTGCGGCACACGGGCGCGGGCCTACTGTTATTTCTAGGCTCGATACCGCTGTTGTATGCCAAAGCACTCGTTGCCCCACTGGCAGTCGACATACTGTATATCGGCCTGACGGTAGGCGGTACCATGCAATTAATTAAAGGAGGGCAGTACCTGTCGCGCATCCTCTTTACGCGGTCGCCGAACGATATTTTCAACGATACCAACGAGGAGTTTCCACAGAATGAAACCTTCGTGCAGAATGAGTTCTCGATTCATTTCCAGACGCAGTACTTTTTCAAAGGCCAGTGGCGGCAGGGGCTGATTAATATCGTGAATCCATTCCGCTCAAACATGGTGCTGGGTTTGCAGGGGTCCGGCAAAACCTTTGCCGTGCTGATTCAGGCACTCTGGCAAAGTCTTTACAAGGGCTATACGGCCTACGTCTATGATTTCAAATTTCCTGACCTGACTGAAGAAGCCTACAACGCCTATCGCAAAACGCTGGCCGAGAACACCTACGCCTGGACACCCGCCGACCAACTGGCCGAGCGCAAACGAAACCGACAACCGCTGATTCCGAAGTTCTACGTCTTGAACTTCGACGACATCGAGTTTTCGCACCGCTGCAACCCCATTCACGCCGACGGCATGACCGATGTGATGGATGCCTACGAAGCCGCCCAAACAGTAATGCTCAACTTGAACAAAACCTGGGCGCAAAAACAAGGCGAGTTCTTCCCGGAGTCGGCGATCAATTTTCTAACATCGGTATTCTGGTACCTGCGGACGGTTAGCCTGAAGTATCGAGCTTTGCTGGAAGCAGAACGAGCCAAACACGAATCAGCGCAAGACCCGGATCGGCTGGCGGCTTATCAGCGACTGGCCAACTGCTGCACCTTCCCACATACGCTGGAATTCACGAACCGACGCTACGACGAAACGTTCGCCTTGATGGAGCGCTACCCTGAAGTAGAAATCTACGTGCGACCCTTTATCGATGCCCGCGATGGTGGAGCAATGGAGCAGTTGGAAGGGCAGATCTCGTCGGTACGTATCCCAATGGCCCGGCTCTCCTCACCCACGTTGTACTGGGTCATGACGGGCCACGATTTTTCGCTCGACATCAACAACCCCGACGACCCGAAAATCCTGTGCACCGGCAACAACCCTGACCGAACGGCCATTTACGGAACGGCCTTCTCGCTTTACACGGCCCGGCTGATGAAATCGGTCAATCGGAAAGGCCGACTTAAATCGGCCCTGTTCTGGGACGAGCTACCAACGATGTTCCTCAAAGGTCTCGACATGCTGATCGCAACGGCCCGCTCGAATAAGGTCGCCACTTGGTTGGGTATCCAAGATTTCGAGCAGCTCACGCGGGACTACGGGGAGAAAGAAGCGAAGGTGATTATGAACCTGGGAGCCAACGTGTTTTCAGGTACGGTGGTCTATGAGACCGCCGAGAAGCTGTCGCGCCGATTCGGCAAAACGAACCAGGCCAAAGAGTCGATTACCTACTCGAAAAACGACACCACAATCAACGTATCGCAGCAACTAACCGAGATGATCCCGGCGGCTAAAATCTCCCGGCTCAAGCAGGGGGAGTTCGTCGGGCAATTCGTTGATAACTTCGGTGAAGAGCTGGACCTGAAAACCTTCAAGTGCCTGATCAGTGTAGACAGTGAGCAGCTAAAAAAGCCTCACAAATTGCCTCCCATGCTCGACCTCGACGGCATCATTCGTGACGTATACGGTGGTGATCCAGGTACGTTAACGTCCACCGAACGGCAGCACTACAAAACCCAGTTGCTTCAGGATAACTACCGGCGGGTAAAGGAAGATATTCAACTCCTGGTCGATTATGAGGTGGCTGAGTTTGGGATTGTGTTTAAGGAGCGAAAGGCAACGTAGTCTGCTCGGTAAGCTTACCTATTTAACTTATAGTTTAGTTGCAAAAGAGTGCTACAGTAACCTGAACGGGATGAGCAGCAGGAGGGGAGTTTAATCGCTGTTCTATATGCCTTATCATGTCGTTCGTACCTTGACGGTACCCGTACTGTTGTCCCCATATAAACCCAGTCGCAGTTCCTAAAGCAATCAGCACGATCATAAGTAGGAGTCGTCTACGTGCGTAGTTTGGTATCTTTTCAGGCATTATAGTTATTTTAAAAAAGTGAGCTCTTCGTAAGAAAGTCCCGACGTTGGTTCATAAACTCTCTTATGTTGTATGGTCGTTTCAAATAATAAGTTGATTCTTCGCACTATGTGTAAAGCTTATAAAAATACCCCTTTGTTCTTTTCTGACTGCCTTTAAGGGCAGTCAGCTTACTTGTTACAAAACGTAGTTTGCTGCGATAGCGTGGAATGCCTTCTCGTCGAGGGCGTAGCGGGCGGGTAAGTTCAGCCCGGTGTTACCATTGAATAGGGCGTGGTTAACCCCATTGTACAATAGCCAAGCGTTTGGCCCCGTACTCAAAACGCTTTCTTCAATAGCCATACGTTCCATTGCGGCATCAACCAACTTTTGTGAGATACCCACCTTACGAACCAGTTTAGCGGCCTCCTGCCGGTCGGTTACGGCGGTGTCCTGCATCAGTTTAAAAACCTCGTGCGTGGAGCTGGGAGCCTGCTGCGCGTACTGCATAAAATCACGCAGGAAATTAACCAGGAACGCCTTAAACTGATTAAGGTTAATACCTCGGTGCGTAAAGATGTGCTGATAGGCCCGGAGCGTTTCCGCGCTCTCGTACACCCATTCCAGCCCCTTCACCTTGGCTTTCTCCGGTGTTTGACCCGTTACGAGCCAATCGAGGTACTGGTCAAGGCTAATAAATTCATCCGCCCAACCCATCATGCCGTTAGAGCAGATTTGCCGGTAGTAAGCAACGCGTACTTTTTGCTGTCGTACCCGCTTCATCTCTGTACCCTGGATGGTGAACTGCGACTTACCCGTGTACGAATTGGTAAACGTTAATTGCCGCTGAATGATGTCGTTGGGGCCAACGGTCGTTTCGTCGGGCAGTAGTACGTTGATAGCGTATTCGCCGTTTCGGCTATAGCGGATATGAACCGGCTGCTCTATTCCGGCCACCTCCGTTACAGCATCGCGGATAATGGTATTCGGAACGAGCGAGTACCGGGGCGACTGAGCGGCAAAAACCTGCCGTTCCTCGTTTGGCATTGTGCCGACTATTAAGTGTTGCCGGTCGGTCGGAACCATCCGGTAGGGTTCGGGCAGCACGTCGCGGGCGGGAACGGACTTAACCGGGAAACAGATGGTATCCCATGACGTAGTGGTAAGCAGTTGGTTGTTGACATTGGCCTTTTTCATGGCGATCAGCAAGTAAAGAGTTTGAAAATCCGGCCTGTCTTTCAGGCCGTTTGCTGATATAAAAATAGCCAATTCAATAGATCATAACTAATTGAAAAACAGGTATATATGCCTTTATAGCCCACTACTGTTCACTGATTTTTTCCAATACCCCTTGATTATTTTCAGCGCACGAATACCCCTTTGCAAAGGGGTATTCATATTAAAGGTATTTTTGCTAACTGTCGATCAGAATCGTTATGGAATCGCCCCAATCTGTGTTTTTTATCGAAGGCCAAGCGGACCCGGATAAGCACCTGCAACAAACCGTCCAACTCATGATCGACGCGGAAGCCTGGATCAGCATCACGCTGAAGCAACACCCTATCAAAGGGCTTGAAGTGGATGTTAAATCGGCCAACCTAAGTGGCGAGCAACTGAACCAGATACTACAATTTGCGGTCAGTGCTACCAGCGGCCCGCCGACACCTCAGAATTAGCCAATTAACTATCCTGTTTACAGCTCAGGCATACACGCGAGCCAATGAGAGCCGTAAACCCGTCATGCGCTCAATAGTGGCGTGTAGGTCACTGGCTTCGACCTGCTCCATGACGACTTCTGTGATAGTCTGCTTTGTTTCAGTCGAAAATGTTAATTGATATAGATCTTCGCCGATGTCGTAACGTACCTGAACAGAGTTGAACTTAGAATTGGCTATGCGCCATTGCAGTACGTTCGATGCGTTGTCAAACGTGATGTTTTTGGCTCCCATCATAAAGAAGGCCATTCGACCAATCTGGTCGTAGAGGGTTTGCAGATAAGGGTTCATCGTCTTTGCCATTGCGGTACTTTATATTGGGTTATACACTGTTAGTTCTGGTCATAGGTACGTTGCATACAAGCCATTCGCCGGGATAAATACAGTTGAAACAGGGTAGCTTCAATAGCCTTGCCCACGAGCCAATGGGCAACGTCGGGCGAACACATTTGAGCCGGGTTTTCTAAATCAGCTTCAGCGATGCTCTCCCATATCGGGAAATCATCGGCGGGGTTACTAAACACAAATCCGTGCTGCCGGGCAGTGGCGACAAGGTCGCGGTTAATTCGGCTGTCGATGGCTAACCGGATGCGGGCGGGGCTGATAAAGCAATGCATAAAAGGCCGTTGAGTCAGCGTATTATCTATTGCCTCGCGCTGAACTCAATATAAATTTACAGCCTAATATTATATTTTAAAATATTGATAGTCAGTGTTTTACGCTTTCAAATCCTCTTGATTACTACGTAGTTTGCTTTTCGATTCCCCTTGATTTATACATAAAAAAACCCGCTTACGGGCGGGTGAAACAACCAATTGCAATTTGTATTACTCAGTCATAGGCTGCGGTTTGGGTTCAACATCTTTAGCGGCTTGCTGCTGTTCAATCCAAGCGCGCTTGTAAACCGCGTAACATAGACTGAATACCTGTTCGGGGGGAAGCTCAAGAAACATAGCCAGTTCGTCAACTTCGTTGATGGTGATGTTGCGAAGATTGTTTTGCCTGGTTTTGTACCAGTTGTTGTACGACATCTTCATCACCTCGGCAATTTTTGCCTGTTTTATGCCTCGGAAATCAATGAGGCCAACGATGTCTTCGTACAGTAATTTGGGTTTCTCTTCCATTTTTTGCTGAGATAATAGCGTCAAGACATATGATGAATTCGGATGTATTGACGCTGTAATTTCAGCAAAAAATGGAATATCTCCTAACAACACTGTAAATTTTATTGACTTTTTGTTTAATTTTTTATCTGACTGTTTTCGACTACTGGGAAACCGTATTTCCGTAGCAGGTCGCAGAATCCCTTTGTGTAGGACAGTTTCCCCCCATTAACCGCCTGCACCATAGTCATCAGATCGACAATGGTGTCCGCACTTGCGCAGTAACCAGCCAAGTCTGCATTGAAGGCGTGAATGACCTTGCCCAGATCTGGCTGATCGAAATAGACAATCGGAGCAAACCAGCTATGCTTTTCCCGCATGATCCGAATCTCGATCAACTCTTCGTGCGAAAGCTGACTACTGTCGAAGAGAACAATCAAGCGACTTCGACATAATGTAGAACGTAACGTAGCGGCTTGTCGAAACGCTGGCCAATCGGCTGCTATTTTGATAAGACACCCTGCCCGCTTCTCGGTTAAAGTGGTGGGAGATATCTCGATTTGACGTTGTTGGATGGAAGGCCCTACAAACCAGATTTCTTTTGATGAAATTGAAAAGAGCGTACACATACGGCGGATATGTGGCGATTTAAAGGACTTCTGGGTCCGGCCACATATCAAAAAAAGAGGTTGAACCGGATGGCTCCAACCTCTTTTCGATCAACCTAAATCCGTATTCGGCCAATCCATAAAGGGGCATTTATGTTCGGTGAACTACGTTGGCAAACGTAACATCTGACTGCTTTGCCTGGCTTGTTCAGAAGCGTACCGCCTGGCTAAAAAGTGGTACACCACGCCTTCACTCAACCGCTGATCGCTGCTGAAAAACCGATTGAAATGCATGTGCAGTAATGAAGCGATGAAATCTACTTCAGGTGGTTGCGCGGTCGATTCTGCGGTACGTACCGCTCGTAGTTGGCCAATGAGGTGATTCATTTCCGAAGGCATGGCCAGCAATCGTGTTCTGTATGCTTCTTCGCGACACAAACAGCGGGCATGCCACACCCGATACTGTTCGTTCAGGTGCTTTCTCATTGCAGGGTTGTGGCCGTGTTCGGCAAGGAACCGTTCCTGAAGGGTATTCAGTAACCTTTCTTTCTGCATGAGTGTAAAGCCAAACCCACCCAGCATCTGATCGGCCTGCTGACAGGCTACCCACCAATGCTCGTCCTCCTCCAGCTCATCTCGCCGGATGATCCAGTCAATAATCCATTGGCTATCAAGGCCAAATAGCTGTTCGCACTGTTCGATGGTTGTTGTTCCGTACCGCTCTACTTCCCGTTCATACGTATCAATCTGCACCGATTGAACCCGGTCCTGATCGATCCATCCTTGCAGACTTGCCATTAAGGTGGCCAATACTTGGGCATTCGTTTCAGGCTGGCCAAAAAACCGAAGTCGGAGGTGTGGTTCCGGGTCGTAGTAACGAACGAAAAACCATTGTTGAATATGCCCCTGCCCAATGGCTTCGTCCGTGAACGGAGCTATGACACTCGTCAATAGTTCGTCAGCCGTTTGCTCTCCCACGTACACTTTTACATACAACCACTCACTGCCTGGTAGAAACGTGCGCTGGACAGTTCGGATAGACTCAGTAAACGGCGATGGTCGATAGGGGAGGGGAGCAGCGGTTTGCCTGAACGGGATGACCAGCTCGCCCGTGAACCGCCCTCCTTCGCCCGTCAGCCAGCAGGCTTCTGGCGTGGCCAGCCATTCTACAAGACGTACCGTTTTGCGTTTTTGTAATTCCGTAAACAGAATTTGTCGGCACGGTGCTACGGTCAAGTCGAGCAACAATTCGTTGTCGGCTTCTGCCAGAGCAACGTACCGGGGCAGCGTCAACGATTGTTGTACTTGATCGACCATCGCGTTGGCAGAAACCCAGTTTGTTTGCCAGTTGAGTTGCCATTGAGCACGGGACACAACAATGTTCTGGTACGTTAGCCGGGGTAGGGCCGGTTGATCAGCCAGTGTTCCCCACGACCAACGCAGATGCAGTGACTCATCCTGATGGCTCAGATCGCTTAGGAAACGGTAGATGTCGTCGGAACCGTGATAGTTGTGAGCCGTTGAGTTACGGGGCAACACGCGTTTATCGTGTTTCTTAGACCACAGCTCAACAGTTTTACCGTCAGGCACCCGAATCCACAAATCCGACAACAATAATATATGGTCGTCACCGACCCCGCCAGGCGTTAGATATGGGATTTCATACGCCCGTAGACTTGGCCGACACACCACATTCCCAACCCGGCCCGTCGGTAAATGCACGATTTCCGCCAGTAAACAATCCGGGTATTGTTGGGCCTCCCAGTCGGTCAGTTCCTGCACTTGACGTGTTAGCACATCATCCAGCGCGGTAAAACGAGTCATCAGTGAAGCGGCAGTCGGGCCGGTCACGCTTTTCAAGACAATTTGAAACTGACCGTTGTCGATAGCTTCAGTATCCGCTCCGAGCAAATCACCCAGTACGGCCCAGCTTCGTGCCGTTATCGACGCAGGCGTTTGCTCTTTTGCTAATTGGGTTAGTTCGGCATCCGTGATCGTCTGCGCTAGTTGCCCGGTTCGGAGAAAGTCTGTCAGTTTTGCCAGTCGGAAGGCATCAAGCTGATCGGAGACGGGCATTTTTCGGTTGCTTGCCGAGATAGTGAGTTGCTGAAGTAAGGCTGAATGCCCCGATGCACCCGCCAATCCATTCGGACCGTATCCGATCCCCGATTCGTGGTCCAAGGCCACCAGCAACGGTTTGGGTTCACTACCGTACCGGTCAAAGAAACGCCGGGCAAACGTACCTAATGTTTCCGGTACGTAGTGTGTTCGAAGCGGCATCAGCCGGGTGAGCTGCTGGCTAATTTTCCCAACCACTGGTTCACCGACGGTAACGGTTGCCGATAGACGTATCATATCCGTTTGCAGCACGTCGCCGGGCAGATCGTCTTCGCCCAACATGGCCCGCATCTGTTTGTCAAGGTTTACCAGTTCGGCTACCGACAAGTCAGGCTGACACAACGTATTCTGTAACGTGGTTAATGACTGGACAACGGAGCTGGCGGCAGGAATTGACCGCAGCCGTTTCAGTACTTGCTCGAACGCAGGTGGCCCTGTTACACCCGGCTCCAGCTCACTGATGAGTACATGTTCGTTGATCAACGCATCGACGTACGTAGCGGCCTCCTTTTCAGTATCACCTGTGCATTGCTGAACCATCTCAATCAATGCCCGAGCCGTTACGCCGTTGGGTATCTGCTTTACGTGGTTCAGCAGGGCCTCAAGCAGTTCGTCACGCTCAACAGAATTGATATAGAAGGAGCGTTGCCCGTCGATTAGTCGATAGGCAGAGTATCGGTACTGCCCCCCCAGTTGATATAGGCTATTATTGAGACAATATCGAAGCTCGCTCTGTATTGCCCGATGCTGCTCCAATGACGCTATCAGCCTAGTCAGCCAGGCCATATCGGGCCGGGTACGTAGCGTACTATTGCCTGATACAAGGACACCTGAAGTCTGGTCAGAAAGGGAAATGGAACTCACTCCAGCGAACAATCCAAATGGCGTACATCGGCTGCTCATGCGAACAATGTACCGCCACAAAGCCAACCGGGCCGCTTCAGAGGGGATACATCCTGGATTATTCCGCCAATCCTGCCATACCTGATACAAAGCTGGCGATGCTACGTACAGGGCTTTTTCTGCCAGTGGCTGTTCCAACCACCAACGGAGAGTATTGTCGCCGAAATCAGCCAGGTGTTCCCACTGGGTGATCAGTTGATCAATTGAAAATAAGGGAGATCGCAGCAGTGCGAACCGGTAAGGCTGTGGCAAAGCGTTCATTCAGATAAAGCGCAAAGCAAAAGGCCGTCAGCTTAAGAGTTGACGGCCTTCGCAATTAGAGGGTGAAGATGATGGTTAGATCAATCGTCGTTGGGTACTTAATTGGCCGGGGGTTCGTTTGCGGCATCCGTGAGCCAATTGATTTACTCTTCAGGCGGTTTGCTTTGTTAGCAGTCATTGCATTAATGATTAATTGATGAAACAGATTTATTAAAAAAACAGGTACTCGCTTCGTTAAAGACCACTCCGAATCATACTGCCGACAATACCCCGGTACGTCGAGCCGACCCGAACGGTGTGTCCGTTTTGCATTTCAATCTGCTGACCGTTGGTTTGGCGAATTTTGGCCGTGTTGACAATGAAGGACCGATTCACCCGGATGAATAAGGGAGTGGGTAATAGTTTTTCCAATGCCGATACTCGCTGGTGGCTTACCACCACCTGCTCAGGCAGTTGAATTTTTACGTAGTCGCTCATGGCTTCGATCAGGATAATGTCCTGACACGAAACATTAATGAGTTTGTTGCCGTCTTTCACCGATAATTGCCCTGTTGGGCTAACTGTTGGGTAGGCTAAAGAGGGTGCAGCCGGAAGTTCATCCGCAGCCTGCATTCGCTCCTGTACTTTCGTGATTGCTCGCACGAACCGACTGAATGTGATGGGTTTCAGAAGAAAATCCACCACATTGTTTTCGAATCCTTCAAAGGCAAATTCCTGATAACCAGAGGTTACCACTACCCAGGGGGCTTTACCAGGTAAGCTTTTCAGCAACTCGTAGCCGTTCATGCGCGGCAGGTTAATATCCAGTAGCAGCAAATCGGGTTTTAAGTTTTTGTACAACTCAATAGCTTGGAGCGCGTTGCCGGCAACCCCCACTACATCCAACATGGGAAGTTGGGCCATGTGGTCGAGGATGAGTTCCTGTGCCAGCGGTTCGTCGTCAACAAGCAGACATCGTATGGGCTTTGTCATGGTACATTGTGGTGTCTTCATTCCACTTGAGTGGGATGGCTAACCGGACCGTAAACTGATCGGGTTGTTCAGCCAAGACGAGTTCATAAGCATGTTGAGGAAACAGTAACGCCAGCCGGCGTTTGACATTTTGCAGACCAATTCCTCCATCTGGTGTTGTTTGCTTTGGGATATCCGTTCGGTTGTTGACAACGGTCAGGGTTAGCCAACCCGACTCGTTGAGTTCTGTTGTCAGCGCGATCCGAACCCATCCATCACTGTACACAGCGTTCAGGCCATGTTTAAATGCATTTTCGATAAACGTTACCAGTAGGAGGGGAGGGATCTTCCAGTTGGCCATCTCAGGCTCTATCGCCGGTAATTGACACGTAATCACGCCGGGCTTATTATGTCGGATACGTTCCATGTCGATGTACCCGTAAATGAACTCCAACTCGTCAGTCAGAGGTACAAAATCTTGTCCCGTTCGGTACAACGTGTAACGCATCAACGTCGAGAGGTTTGCCAATGTATCGGCGGCTCGGTTGTCTTTTCGGTAGATGAGCGCGTAGATGTTGTTAAAGGCATTGAGCAGAAAATGCGGGTTGATTTGTTGTCGTAGAAACAGCAAGTCTTTCATCACATTCTCTTTCTCTAAAGCCAGATTATCGACTTCCAGGCGACGACGTTCCTGTTCGATGGCCAACCGGGCCTGATTTCGAGCGTATCCATCCCGCACTGCCTTGATCAACAGCGGAGAGATTACATAAGAGATAAACTGCCCATATATGAAAAAGAGAATAACCGGATTAACCAGATACGCGTACCAGGGTGCGGTTATAAATAGCTCAACCCGCCGTTCGAGGTACATAGGTAATGCGGTAAAGTGTGTTTGCGCATAGCTTAACAATACGTATGTATTGATGCACAAACACCCGTAGTACAGTAATAGCACCCCGATTAAACGCACTCCTCGCTTCCAGGTCGGTACTGATTCGTAGAGGACATAAGGCATCGCCCAGTAGCCAAGTGCAGCAAACGACAGCACTGTCGTCAGAAACTGATGCGTGTTGACAATGTGGAGCAACGTGGAATTGGGCTTATCCTGAAAGGCGCGTACAAACTGACTGTACGTAACGGCGAACATAATTCCCCAATACACTATATGGCAGACAATACGACCCCAAGTAACAGGACGTTGAAAAGGCATAGCAATCCCACTGTCGTTCTGAAGCGAAGACATAGACGGTTACAGAAAATGGGATTATTGCTTAATTAGCCCTCTTCACCTTAAGGAGATCGACGAGTAAAGTAGCCTTGGCTCCAATCTCCATATTTTTCCGACCAGGAGAAGCGGTAGCGCGAACCAATACCTGCTTCACATTCTGACCCTTATCAGGCGTTGCTTGGGTGTAAATGCTCCAAATGCGGTTTGGTCCTTCAATCCAGCTTGCTGAACTTTCTGCGCCTTCTATCGGAAATGCTTCCTGTAGGTCAAGACGGTGCCCAACATACGTGTATCCGTTAGGAATTGTTACCGTCTTTTCAACAATTACGGTTGGCCGTCCGTCCTTGTTTTCAGCGTAAATCGGAACGGTAATGGTTGAATCAGGTAGTGGGTGTCCTGATAAGAGTTGACCCGACTGGGTACTAAATGGATGCGTACTTAAAACGGTGGAAGCATAGATACTTGCTGCCACCACCAGTTCATAAACTGACGAAAGCATAACTCAATATTACGGGTTACTGATTGTCTATTAATTAGGTAGATTCGATAGTTTAACGTCTATCGAGTGTCAAATAGTGCGAATAATATTTAATTTTTTATCTGTTTTTAGATATTTCTGACTATCAGTGTGTTAGGCTCACTGACTTTTGTTAGTCAAACAACGTCGGCGTATTGGTAGGAATTGGTGTCGTCGCCGGTGAGACAATACCTTTTTCAAACGCCTCAAGAGAGTCCTCCGGCCTTGGTCGGGCATATAGTTGCTGCTTACCTGCCTGACTAACAATCGAAAAATTATTCAGGAAGTTTTCGATCTCCTTATGCTGATGCGGGTGTTCCCGATGAATCTCCCGGATGTCGATGAAAATGATGTTGTACCGGGGTTGCGTAATGACTCCCTGCTTATCCCGTTGCGAATTTAGTAGATGCTCCTGCCCGTTTTCATATTCTTGCTCCCCATTGGGTGATCGGTACTTATAATTCAGAGTTACGTAGTGATAATCACGTTGGTAGTTCGATACAGCTAAGTCATATTCATCAAGGTGCTCAAGTACCTGTTGCCAAGTTTGAATTTCTTGCTGCATAAATCCAACCTGTCCTTTTCCGTCCGACAGTGCGGCCCCTGACAACTGATCGACTTTGTTCAACAGGATCTCTCGTTTGACGATGAGTTCATTGATGTAGTTCGTAATCCGTACGATCTTGTCCTCTCTTGGTAGATCAGCGTTTTTCAATACCCAATACCGATGCTTTTTGAAAAACGTCAATCGGACAGCCGGCTTATCAAAATTCACCAACTTGATAGTTCGGCAATCAAAGTCTGCATAGTCAGCAAAGAGTGATTGAAGCCGACCATCGACAAAGTGGATAATACCAGTCCCGTTCCAATCGCCTTCAATGTCCCACTCATTACGATCAGGGTGCAACTTATCAACGGCGTTCATTAGACGAGTCAGGCCCCGCAGTTTCAGAGCGTAATCTTCAGGGGCGTAGCTTTTGCGTTTGCGGGATGCCTTCTCCATTGCGAATGAGTTTTAGCAAATATAATAAAATCGTCTAAGTTTCCTTTAAAAGGAAACTTAATACCCCTTTTGCCAATCTATCTGTTGATTTTCTACTATTTTTTGATGGCTAATTTTAGTGTAACCTCTCGATGCCGCCTTCAAAATCAAAAGTTGTTTATTTTTTATTGTTCTGAGATTGATAATAGTAGGTGTGGACAAACGATTGCTAAACGGTTGATTATCAATGGTCAGCAATGTGGATAAGTACCCCTTCGGCAATACATCAGAGTAGTTAGGCAATGTTTCAGAGTAGTTAGGCAATAAAAAAGAGTTAACATTCAGGCTTAAAGGCAAGGCATTAGAGTGGCACAGGCAATAAGTTAGAGTAAGATGGGCAATGAATTAGAGTAGTTAGGCAATAGATCAGAGTAAATCATATAGTTGTTCGCCATTTTAGGGTGGATCATAAAGTCAGGCAATAAAAAAACGGCAAAAACCTTTAAAAATTTAAATATCGTCTATTATCGGTAAAATTCTGATAGTCAGTATATTATGAATCTAAAGGCAAGAAATTTAAGTCATAAATGATGCTCTACCGACGTAAGTTGAGCAAGCATTGTCTTGGTGGCTTTGCTTTTAACTGACGAAACTAGGTACTTTAAGTGCATGAACGATGAACTGGTGATTCGTGAACCGCTCACGCTGCTATTAGGTCGGTCTGAGTTTTCTCTGTACGAGCGACGCCTTTATTGGAATATTTTGAAGGCACTCAAGGGTGAGCAGACGTTTGATGTTAAGTCATACCGGGTCGAGGATCGGCAGTTCCGCATTCACTACTCAGACGTGTTTGTCGGTGAAAATTCGCACGCGCAGACCAATGTCATCCTGAAAATCTTAGATAAAGTCACCTCGCGAAAAATCAAGATTTTTGATCAGGATAAGGGTAAATACACCTTTATCGTACCCATTCCTTATATTCACTACGAAGCGAACAAAGGGTATTTTGATATCAATATCAACTCGGTTGTGCTCCCGTTCTTTATTGACTTGAGCAAAGGCTACTCGCAGTATGAGTTGAGTGCGGCCGTATCGTTAAGCAGTGAATATTCACAAGTTCTCTTTCCACGGCTCACCCGTTTTATTGATACTGGTTTATGGCGCGTTGACGTGACAGAGCTGCGCGAGACCATGAACGCTCAGAAGTACGTCCGTTACTCCAACTTTAAGCAGATGGTCCTGTCGAACGCTGTAGCGGAGATCAATCGGAAAACGTATCTGGATGTTCAGATCGTTGAGCAGAAGGAGGGAAGGTCGGTCAAGTGGATCAACTTCATTATACGCCGTCAGGGTAACGCTAACCCCAAGGCCCGGTACTATGCGCTGGTCAATAACGACTTGCAGAAAGCCAGCGAACTTTCCCTTGCTGAAAAACAGAAGAAAGCCGCCGAGTTTTTGTACAACTATCAATTCACTGACAGCCAGAAGAAAACGATCGTACAAAACGAGCAGTATCTCAACGAGTTTTTGCGATTAGATAGCATGGTTACGCATGGGGCGGTCACTGTGGCCACGACACCCACCCGGTACATTGCGGGTATTCTCTTCAAGGATAAATCTGGCCCGAAATCAAAAAAACGGCCAAATCAGACTGATCCAGGCATTTTTTCAAAGTAGTCGCGCTCCGTTTTTTTCTTAATGTAGAATTGGGTCGTCTCAAAGAGTTCATGACGCAGATGCCGCTGCACCCAAACCGGTTCCACACCTTTGTCGATTAACAATTGACCCGCCGTATGGCGCAGGCTGTGCGCCGACATGCCTTTCCGCTTCAAGTCAAGGGCTTTAAAGTACTTATCAACCCGGTAGCGAATCTGGGCTGTTTCCAGATCGGGGAAGAGGGCAGCCGAGGCAGGAGCCGTTAGGGGAAGGCCCTCCCCAGATTGGATATATTGCCGAAGGATAGCCGAGCAGCTATCAAAAAGCTTAATAGCTTTTTTGGTGCTCTTACCTTTCCCACGCACCTGTAGTAGTCCCTTACTAAACTCAACATCACCCAGCGTCAGCCGAGTTACTTCGACGGTACGTAGGCCCTCTATCACCAATAGGGCCACGATGGCTTTGTCAGTCAAGTTATCAATACTAACCAGCAAGGCATCACGCTCGGCTTCATCGAGACTGTCCTTGTAAAAACCGCGTTCGATGGTCAGTCCCCGAATTAGGGCCACGTCGCGCAGGCCGTCTGCCTGCTCATCACTTAATCCAAGTCGAGTCCGGTGCTTGATGACCCATTCGGTTAACTGCTTGATGGTCGACAAATAAAAATTGACGGTAAACGCCGAGAGACCGCGTTGCTTTAAGTCATTGACGTACTGCCCAATCGTTTGTGCGCAGTACGTGGCGTGCCGACCTGCTTCTTGCCCCTCGAAAATATAGGTAAAGAATGCATTGAGGGCTTGGGTATAGTTTTCTTTCGATTTATCACCCCGGAGGTGTGTGGCATCGGCCAGATAACCTAGGATCAACTCGTTGGCTGCCGGTGGTACTCGTCGACGCTTAGGCGGATCAGGTGCGACCGCTGGGCAACCCTGCGCTTGGTAGAACAGAATAAACTTCTTAACCGGTGAAATCTGATTGCCTGCTTTGCCACCCGCATAGATACGTAAGCTACCTCCATCGAGCGGTAGTTTGTTCTCCAGGCAATACAGTACGAATTGCCGCGCCAACCGAGGGTAGTTACCCGGCTTCTCCAGCCAAGCTGTAAATTGGTTGATGAGTTGGCTTACCGTGACCCGCGCATTACTAGCCTGTCCGGCAATAACGGCCGTAGCGGTGTGATTTGTGGTCGCCGGTAGTGATCGTGCCATTGTCTGCGTTAATCCGGGATGCTCATCACATCAACACGCTGAACTGGATATTGTCCTTTCTCACGCGGCATTAAATGAATAAAGCGGGATGTCGCATCCTGAATGACGTTATCCTTTCCGAACAGTAAGGCTACCTGATACCCAGTAATATTGATCTGAACTGGTTTTTCCAGTTTCAAAGCTGTTTCCAGACTTTCCCGCATAATGGGTGGATACAGGCTAAAATCATCTTTGTTGAGAAAAGCAGTCAGCCAATTATGTAACTCGTTCACCGACCGACACATGTCGGGGTTGATGAGCACGTCGGGCCGTTCGGTTTTGATAAAGCCAATGGTGTACATAGTGGTTTGTCTAAGAAACGGATACCTTTTGTTGCCACATTTGCGCCACGCCTACCTGGGTCTCCAAGCGGTGGCCCTGAGCATCCACTTCAGCGGCTGATGTATACTGCTGCATCTGCTGCTCACAAACTTGCCGTAACTGATCGGCCCAAGGGATGGAATGCCGTTGAAACCCATAAAACTCATTCGTCCCGTGCTGGGCCAGAATCAGGTTCAACATGGCCTTCCCAGACAAAAACCAAGCCTGCCTAATGGTGGCATCCACGCGCCAGGCGTTGTAAGGACAATCAAACGTCATCCGGCTCAACGGAAAATGGACCAATAGGTAAGGCAGCGCGTTGCGATGAAACAGTCCAAGTTGAGCGGACTCCCGCTGCCACATTAATCGGTCGGCCTTGGCCTGCGATGAATACAGGATGATATCCAAAAAATCCGTATTTGTTTGAATCACCGGGCTGTCGGGGGCAATGCTCGGAGGTGCCGGAAAAGGTAACGGCTCGTCAACGATATAGGTGGTAATGTCGCTCAATTGAGTAGTCAGTTAGGTACGGCTGTCGCGGTTTAACATTTGACTGATCACTGCTTCAGCCTCCGGTTCTGGCAAGGCCAGCAGGTAATCACCCCAGTTCGCTGTGTTGCCAAATCGGAGGGCAAAGTTCTGTGGTAACGACGGCAAGGTAACATCCAACGAGGGCTGTAAACTGATACCGTGATTTTCGAAGTATAGCGCCAATTCGTGAATTTGACGTACCAATAGGGGCGGTGGCCCCACTAGGGCATACCGACTATCTCGCTGGCATTCCCACAAGTAGGTAGCGTCCTCATAATGGACAATTTCCCAGTGGTGAAGCAGATAAAGTTGCCGGTAATGGGGCAAATTCAGATAGAACCGGCCAAACGCCCGTTCCTTGCTGTACCAATGCGCGCGGAAATGTTTTCGGAGTTGCTGCTCAGACGCTTCGTCAGGGTCTGTTGATACACAGGCCAACTCGGCAAAACCGTCTTCCAGCGGTAGTTGTTCAAGCCGCCGGTAACAACGAATGAAGTGCAGCACGGTCTCGGTTGGAATCAACGCCGATACATTAGTCATGATCGTCGGAAGCTTCGGGGTGATGGTCTTTCAGAAGCTGGCTCAGGCGTTCTTTCCAACCCATCGCCTGGTCAATGTTGCGGTAGGCTTCCTCTCCATACCGCTGCATGGCGTAGTCCAGTAGGAATGCCTGCGTTTCTAACTCAAACTTATCGGTCCATGTCGCCCAGAATTGTTCAATCGTTAGTCCGTCCTGATCGCCGTTCCAGTAGTACGTCCAGGCATGGTCGAAGGAGCGATTCTGTCGTAAGTAAGCTACGTCCTCCCGGCTGTAATTATGCACCAGCTTGTTCAACGCGTTAATCGTGGTCAGTTCCAAGCGATAGCTACTGACTAATCTATCTGTTGTCATTGTTCGGGTTTAATAAAGCTAACCTACGTAGAATTCCAAATCTTCCCAAGGGTGTATCAAAAAAAAGGTTGACAGGGGCATCATTTCGAATTACCTTGTATCAAAAAAAAGATGCATAATCCCGATGCCGGACTGTATCAAGCCTGGTTGCAGGTAGGTCTCAACCGGCAGGAGCAGTTGATTCACATCAGCGAGTCGCCACGCGGGGAGGCTTGTGCGTTGGTGTGTCCTCACTGTCATGGGCCTTTGACGGCCAAAAAAGGCCGCATCAAAGTGCATCACTACGCGCACCTGGCGAATAGTTGTCGGCCCCTGATCCCCCACTTCGATTTCTGGGCAACGAACGTCGATGAGACGAGTTGGCCGCTGGACGAGTTTGCCCAGCGTCATGCCCAGCAGCTTTTGGCTGAACAACAACGGCTGAACGAACAACTCACGAAACTCCAAACCAACTGGCAGACCATTAAAAGCTTAATGACTGAGCTGCTCAATATCCTTGACGATGTATCACAGCCTTACAAAACCGGAACCCGACCCGCGAACCGGCAGGTTAATCAGGAGGTACTGACCGACGTACAGGCGTTTTTGGAAAGTTCTTCTTCTGACCGGGGACCGGTACCCGCCCTGCACAAGGTGCGCCACAGCCAGTTTAGTAGCTATTGGAATTTGGATCTGAAGCCCAGGAAATGGGGAAGTGTTTCAGAATGGGGCTATTCAGTTTCTCCGAGTCAGCTCTGGCAGGAAGAGCTATCTGGTACGGCATACCTGATCCCGTCGAAGCTGCGTAAACACTACGACGCCCTGATCAGCTATCACCGCACGTATAATGAACTGGCCGATCTGACGACAGAGCATGATGCGTTTGAACGAACGCTGACGCGGTTCGTAACCTTCAACTTCTATTTCCTACGTATTGACCTGCCTTCAGGTACGTTGTACAAGTCCGGCGTAACCAGTCGTCCGCTACCAGAGCGAGTAACCGAAATTGAGCGCGACCTGCGCCCGCTGGGACCGGTCATTATCGAGCCGCTAGCTCTTGTTAAACAGGTCGGGTATCTGGAAGCCTATTTTAAGCGAAAGTATGTAGCCTACCAGCACCCATTGAACACAGCAGGCGGGCCGCTAACGGAATATTTTGACTTACCACCGGATGAAGTAAGGGCGATTGTAACCGCCTTGCAATCGTTGATGCGAGACGATGCTACCCCAGCCGAACCAACGACTCGATCCGAACGAGTACGGGCAGGTATGCGCCGGGCACAGGAAGCTGGCAAGACGTTGGGGCGACCCAAAGCACCCGAACGTACCGATGCCTTTTTGCAAAAGGCAAAATCGCAGATTGTCGTGCAGCTTTTACAGGCTGGTCATTCGCTGCGCGAGATCGAACGACAAACTGGTTTTTCGATAAACACCGTTCGCAAAGTCAACGAGACACCAAAACCGCCAACGTATCATTTAGCCGACTTGATACGCGCGAAGCGAGCCAAACGAGGTGTCAATGCGGTGGCAGATGAGGTAAACAGCCATGTTCTCAACGAAGTAGCGAAACCCAGTACAATCCTTAGTGCTGAAAATGGCTACCAACCGACTCCTGATCTGTTAATGGCTTTGTGTCAATGGCTTCAGGTAGATGCCTCACAGCTTAAGCCATTTAGGCAACGGGTGGTGGCTAAGCGATCTGTTTAAGCGAAACCTGAACTAACTGTCGAGATATGTAATTTGGTACAACTCTTGCGCAAACACCCGCATAGCCGGATAATTCTGGCGGAACTCGCGGGGAGTGCAGCCGTGCTTGCTGCGGAACACACGATTGAAATACAAAATACTGTTAAACCCGCATATATAGGCTACCTCCGTGATGGTATAGGTCATATTAATCAGCAAGCGTGAGACTTGCTCCAGACGGATTTCATCCAAGCCTTTGATATTGGTACCTAGCTGGCAGTTTATTCAATGCCATATTCTTGACCAGAAGTGAGCCATAACCAACACTCTTAGATTGAGCGTTGTGTTGCGGCTCATCCACCGGATTGCTTATACCTTATTTGTTGGGTAAGACAACATCTTTCGCCCGCTCTGCCGGACTAACGCGCAACTGCTCAATCTTGCCCCCTACGACCCGGCCTTCAACGACTGTTTGGTAGGGGGCGTGCAGTTTGAACGTGACGTTCCAGTTGCGGGGCCAGGCGGGTAGCAGTCGGATAGTTCTGCCGTCGGTCTGCATCAGCATCTCCTGCAAGCCGATCATGCCCGACCCACCCCAGTTATGATCGGGTGTCCAGTCGAAGCCCGGCCCCCAGAAAGCAGGGAAACGCCGCCCCGAATTTTGCAGTTTGAGCGTCGTCAGCCGGGCGGCCTCGTCGGTCAGGCCGAGCCGGGCGCAGAAGATGTTGTCCTGCTTCCAGCCTATATAATCCTTGACTTTGGCGGCTTCGGTATCGTACCGCCACGTATTCAAAGCCAAATCAAAGTCGGGTTTGCCCAGCCCGTAGAGGTTGTAAGGAAATAGGGGGTATAACTGCGGAATCTCCGTGTTGTTAATTCGATCCCACGTCACGGCGGGGGCAATGGTTGCACGGCCTTGCATCACCCGCGTCGGGATGGGCGGGATACGGGTAAGCATGGCCTGAAAGCGTGTTCGCTTGTCGGCGGGCAAGTACCGGTTGGGCAATTCTAGTAGCCGGGTCAGCACCGCCCGAAGGCCCGCCACCGTCGTAACGGCGTTGTAGGCTGTTTTGTAGGTCTCGGCGGCACTGCCCGGATAAAGCACCAGGTGGCCCTGCTCATCGAGGGGTTTGGGACTACGTCGAAGCTGTTCCTGCTGGTAGTGTTCATCGAAAAACGTCAGGCTGCTTTCAATCAGAGGCAGGTACGTACTGACATCCTGCCCGGTGAATCGCTCTGCGTCGAGAATCATCAGGCAAAACTCCAGCACCGTGTCCCAGGTGTAGGCCACCCAGTTGTTGTATTCAACTCCTTTATCATACGTACTCGACCGTGTGGTGTTGAAAATGTGCTGATTCGCTAAGTATTCGAACGCTTGGGGCAACCCGAAATTTTCGAGTTGCTCGGTAAAACAGGCCCCGCCGTGTCCCCAGTAAAAGCGGCTCCGTCGTTCAGCATTGGGTAGTGCCTGCTGGTAAAACTCAAACTGCGGCTTCATCAGGTCCACATCACCACTTTTTAGCAGGGGCCAGTACACCAGCCGCTGGTTCTGGGCCGTGAACGTACCGCCACCCCACAGCCGAAAATCGGGCGAAAAGGCCAGATCGGGATTCACAAACACCGGGTCGTAGGTAAACAGGCCCCCGTTGAACTTGGTCGGGTACGTGCCGAAGGCGTTACAGCCGAGCAGGTAGCGAAACAACTGGTAGTTACGGCCCACCTGCCAAGGGGCCGCGCTGCTATCGGGCTGGTCGGGCTGGATGTAGATGTAGCTGCGTTCCCAGAACTGCCCCCACCACTGTCGGCTGCGTACCTGAGCAGTGTTGAGAGCTTCGTCGGCCTCGCTGATGGCCCCATTAAGAGCCTGCTGCCAGGCCCCAACGCTGGCCGATTGTGCCTGATGCAGCACCAGCGTAACCTGAGCGGTACGGACCGGCTTGCGGCTCTTCAGGCTCCAGGCGGTGAACGGGGTGTTCTGGTACGTACCCTGTGTCATTCCGGCGGGTTGCATACCTGTACCCCGCATCTCACCCCCGAAGGTCAGATTACGCAGGGGGTTCCACAGGCTGTCTTTTACCGAGGCCATGCCCTGCTGACGCACTGTGTAATCAAACACGGTCGAATCCTGGTTACGGTGGTAAAAGCGAACGCTCTTATCCGTAAACGCGACCTCATCGCGTCGTTGTACCACCGGCAGATTGGGCAGCGTTTTGTAAGACGTTGTTGGCCCTTCTTTGGTCATTAACAGGTGGTCCTGGGTACGCCAGTTCTCGTAACGTACCTGCGCGGTTACCGGATGACGGCTGCTCAAATCAACACGCACGACGGGCCGGAACACGTCTACCCAAACGTTGATACGTACCTGTTGCGTCCCCCGCCCGCCCGTCACGCTCACGTATCCCTCCCGGAGGTGCAGTTCCTGCCGAAACGTGGTTGAACTACTGAACGGATTTGGGCTGAGTGTCAGCCGTAGCCGCCCTAGTTTAGGCATGGCATTGTTTTCATCGAACGTACCGCTCCGTGACACGTACAGCAACAGATCGCCCCCTTCCACCCAGACGTTGAGGCCCACATCCCCTCCGCCACAGGGCATCGACTCCCCAGAATGGCGGCTGGGTGTCGTCCAAACGACGTTATAATCGCGTAAAGGTTGGGCCTGAGCTGTCCAGAATACGGTTAAAAACGGCATTCCTGCTAACAAAAACAGATAGCGATCAATCAGAGAATAGTTGAGCATGGCATAGCGTACAGTTTCATAGAATAAGCACTTAAGTACGTCGGCCAGTGAATCCAACAGACAGCAGTGCCTCCAGGCCGGGGCCAACGCGTACCTGACCAAACCCACTATAATACCAGATCTAACCAACTTAGTACGTGGCGTGGCTCAACAGTGGTTAGCTACTGATCAAGTGCCGGAAAGACGGGTAATTGGCCCACCCGTTTCCGAAGATCATCGTATTCACTCGGAGAAATTTTTCCTGAGTGCAGCAGGACATGCATTACCTCCCGTACTGTCTCGACACACTGCCCTTTCTTGATAAAGACCTGCTCTTCATGCTTGTATTGTTTCCATTGCCGCCAGGAACCAACGCCAAAAGCTACGGCAATGACCAAGCTAAATAGAGTCTTTACCCACAAAGCCAAGAGCAGAAAGGCTACTGTGACGACAATCATTATCACTGATACGGCTACCAATCTAATCCAAAAATTATACTGATAAATCAACTCGGTTTTAGCCTTCTCGCATCCGGTCAGGCATCGGTCGCACCATTCATAATCGATTTTGGATGTCGCCACGTTCCTAAATTTTAATCAGGCGGAGAGGTAGCCCCATTTTTGTGAAATAAGCCATGAGTATTGCAATTGACGCGCTACTCTCTGTCGCCCATAATTTCCTTTACCACCCGAAACACTGTGGTAGATGACTCCTCAATAGCCGGGCTACGGTGGTCGTACTGGTCAAACACCCGCTCGGCGCGGGTAATGGCTTGATCAATGCGTCGGCGACGGGTTTGCGGGTCAGTGGCCAGCATCAGATCGAAGAAGTTGGTGTTGATACGTTTGCTTTTACGGCCCTCATACTGCACACCATACGGTGCCAGGCACTCATTGAGTCGAGCATCATACTGTTGGCGGTGCATGGCTCCGCCCTGATGATCCAAGAAATGGAGTAGCAGCCAGTATTCAAACGATTGATTGGAATAGGCCACCCGTCCGTCACCAAACAGATGTTGAGCTAGCCGCACCGCTTCGTTAAAATCTTCAGCATCAAAGTCGTCTCTGTCGAAAACGCACCAGACTTGATCGTACTCGCTGCCCTTCAGCCGTTCTTCATCCCGAATCTGTTCGGCCCGACGTACCAGTGACAACGTGTTATACCCGGTGCCCACAGTACGTACCTGCACGTTGGGCATCTGGAATTGCCGGAAGTAGCTCACTTCCGTGTTGACACCTTCCGTCACGACTAATAGTCGAATGAACTCCGTAGCCGTTGGGTCCGCCCGATCAATAGCAAGGGCAGAGGCTCGTTTTGCCCGTTTAGCAGCCCGTTTTTCGTCGCGTTCCTCAGCCTCGCGGATGCTTTTCTGCCTACTCTTCATCGGCGACAGGTTGCAGTGTTTGGCTCACGGTTTCGTCATAGTCGTTCAGATACGGCACCGCCCCGAAGCGGCCTTGCAGATACTTCTCGCGGTAGTCGTCACCTTTGCGGACGGTGTCGGTTTTGAAATCCGACAGTGCATAAAGCGACGAAGCCCCGTACCGGTCTTTGCTGACAAACCAGATCTGATCGCGCCGAAGCAGTGGACGCGTTGGTCCACCCGCACTGAGCAGGTTGCTGTCGTGAGTGTTGAAAATCAACTGGGCGTTGTGCGGGTTGGTCTCCGGCGAATGAAACAGGCCGACAATTTTACGGACCAGGTTCGGATGTAGCTTCGATTCCAGTTCATCTACCACCAACGTATCGCCTTGTTGCAGCGTCTCCAGAATGGGGCCGGACAGGGCGAAGTATTTCTGCGTCCCCGACGATTCATCGTCCATATCGAACTCGACCGTACCCAGCGGGTTGCCGTCGGAGTCATAGCGTCGGTGCAGGGTTTTGGTACCGCCCAGAATAACCCCGTCTTTTTCCGTGAGGGCTTCGACCAGGCGTTCACGCAGGCTCGACGGTAGGTTGCCCGGCAGGTCGCTTTCGTGCTCGATGGGCTGTACGCGCACGTCGGCTATGCCCAGATCAGCCCCGGCCAGGAAATTCATGACTGCCGATTTGCCCTCGGTGTGCATAACGCGGCTGACAGTAAAACCTTCGTACCCTTCTTCCTGTAAGCCTGAAATGACGTTCAACTTGGCCAGCCAGGCAAACACGCGCCGGGCAAGCGGATCATTGAACTGAGCCGCTACCGACAGCATCAGCGCGTTGGGCCGGATCATGTCGTCTTTGGCCAGCCGCAGGCCCGTTTTGAACTGCCGGGGATTGATCACGTCGAACGTTTGCTCGTCGCGGTAGAACACTTCGATCTCTTTGGTCTTCGGGCGGTGATAGAGCCACTCCGACACTACTTTCTCAGTCGTTACCTCGAAGCCATACCGGAACAGCTCACCCTCGTGCAGAAACACCAGCTCAAACTCTGACGGGGCCTGCTCCACCTCCGGGTTGAGCCGAAACGAAACCGTCGGAATCTTATCGTTCAACTGCGTACCGCCCGACGAGCGGAGCATGAAGTGCCGCATGAAGCCCAATGCCTCAACCAGCTTACTCTTGCCGGAGGCATTGGCCCCGTAGATCGCCACACTTTTCAGCAGCCGGAACGGTCCACTATCCCGGTCGAGGGCAGGTACGTTCAGCCAATGCGTTTCCGTAGCCGGGTCTTTGTCGTAACGCGAAGCCACCAGCGACAGCTTGGCTTCATCGCGAAAGGACTTATAGTTCTTAACCGAGAATTGAACGAGCATGATAAAATACGGACGACTTTTGCACAAATAACGCAAAAACTATTTTTATTATTCCAATATGATATCCATCACGCTGACGGTTGTAGCTAAAATTGCTACTTTTGATTTTCCGTTTTACGTATTCGTATGCCCACGCTGAATTGGATTGGTAAAGACAAAGTCATCAATCACCACCTCGACGTACCGTTTCGGACGCTCGACGCGCAGTACACTTTTCAGGCCGGGCCACGTCAGGCCGATAGGTCTGCGGCCACGGCTCTTTCCGACAACCTAATCATTCACGGCGACAACCTCGAAGCCCTAAAAGCCCTGCTCCCCCGCTACGAAGGGCAGGTGAAGTGCATCTACATCGACCCGCCTTATAACACGGGTAATGAAGGCTGGGTCTACAACGACAACGTCAACGATCCTAAAATAAAACGGTGGCTGAACAGCGTCGTTGGTAAAGAAGGCGAAGACCTCAGCCGCCACGACAAATGGTTATGCATGATGTACCCCCGGCTGAAATTATTACACAAGCTGCTGGCTGAAGATGGAGCAATATTCATTTCAATTGACTATAACGAACACAGTAATTTGAAACTCATCATGGATGAGATTTTCGGGCTGAACAATTTCATCGGCGACATACTCTGGCAGAAAAAATATACGGTGGCTAACGATCACAAGACTATTGCACCAATGCACGAGTACATTCTTGTTTATCAGAAATCGTTCCGTTGGAAGAGAAACTTACTTCCACGAACTGTAGAAAACGACAGTCAATACCGATTGACGGACGAAAAAGGTCTTTTCAGACCGGATAATTATACATGCAACAAAACGGCTACTGAAAGACCCAATCTTTATTACCCAATTACACATCCTCACACGGGAGAAGATGTCTGGCCCAAACGCACCCGTGTTTGGTCTTACTCAAGAGAAGAACATGAACGACATATAAGGGAGGGTCTAATTTATTGGGGCCGAGATGGAAAGGGCAAGGTCCCATCATACAAACGTTATAAAAGTCAACTAAAGAACGCGGATGGCGTAGTTCCCCAAACTTGGTGGCCGTTTGAATTTGCGGGACACACTGATGCTGCGAAGAAAGAATTCAAAGCGATTTTCTCAGGTGAGGATGTCACTCAGCATTTTGACACGCCTAAACCCACTACACTTATTGAACGAGTTCTACAGCTTGGATCAAACCCTGGTGACATCATCCTCGACTCGTTCGCGGGTTCCGGCACTACAGCTCACGCGGTCGAAAACCTGAACCGGCAGGATGGGGGCAGGCGCAAATTTATCTTGGTAGAGATGGAAGACTACGCCGAAACGATTACGGCAGAGCGAGTAAAGCGGGTGATGAAAAGTAACCTTACCCCCCCCCTCGCAGTTACAAATAACTGATAATCAGTCATATAATAGTAGCTTTACGTACTACACATTAGGCGAGCGGCTGTTCGACGACGAGGGCAATTTGAACCCGGCGGTGAGCATCGACAAGATCCGGGAATACATCTGGTTTACCGAAACACGGACCACGTACCCCAACGCCCAGCTCACTCCTTCGGCGGAGTCCGAAACCGGTACGTACCACTTAGGTACGTATGGTGGCACGGCCTATTATTTCTGCTACGTCCCTGACGCGCAGACGACGCTCGATTTTGCCCTGCTGGGCCACGTTCAGGAGCAGGCGGAGCAGTACATCATCTACGCCGATGTCTGCACGTTGCCGGACACCTTTTTGCAGCAACACCACATCATCTTCAAAAAGATTCCGCGCGACATCGCCCGCCTGTAACCACCAACGTCATGGAACTCAAACCGTACCAACAGCAGGTCATTGCCAACCTCAGCCTGTTCCTGGACTATCTGATCCGGGTACCCGACATCCGCCATTCGTTTCAGGACTACTGGACAGACCGGGGTTTTCGACCGATGACGGGCCATACCATCGAACCCTACAAAAACAACGTTCGTGACGCGAAGGGCCTGCCCGTTCCGCACGTGTGCGTGAAGGTGCCCACGGCGGGTGGCAAAACGTTCATCGCCTGCAACGCACTCCAACCCATTTTCGGACTCATCTCGCCCAACGACGGCCCGCCCGACGTACCTAAAGCCGTTGTCTGGTTGGTGCCATCGATCTCTATTCTCGACCAGACCATCAAGAACCTGCGCGATTCGAACCACCCGTACCGGCAGAAACTAAATGCCCATTTCAACCACCGCGTCGAGGTGTTCGACAAAGCCGCCTTGCTGGCCGGATCGGGGTTCAACGCGACCGCCGTGCAGGGGCAACTGAGCATCATCGTGATGAGCTTCGATTCGCTACGGGCCAGGAACAAAGAAGACCGCAAGTTGTTTCAGGAAAACGGCAACAACCTCAGTTTCGTAGCCGGTTCTGCCGCAGCCAACCGGGAGCAGCCCGACCACGTACTGGAAGGCACGGACGAAACAGCGGTGATCAACGTCATCCGGTCGTTGCAGCCGGTGTTGGTGGTCGATGAAAGCCACAACGCCGAAAGCGAGTTGAGCGTGGAGATGCTGGCCAACCTGAATCCCAGTTTTATTCTGGATCTGACGGCCACCCCGCGCCGGAACAGCAACATCATCAGTTTCGTGGATGCGCTCGCTCTTAAGGGCGAAAATATGGTGAAGCTGCCGGTTATTGTCTATAACCAGAAAGACAAAACCGATGTCATCAACGCGGCTCTGGAACTCCAGCGCAAACTGGAGGTTCAGGCACGGGCCGAGCAAAAGCAAGTGGGTGGGCGGCTGATCCGTCCCATCGTGCTGTTTCAGGCACAATCGCAAACAGCAGCAGACAACCATACTTTCCAGCGGATCAAGGACATTCTGGTCAAGGCAGGCATCCCCTCAGTTCAGATAAAAATCAAAACCGCGTCGGTCGATGAATTGAAAGGAGTTGACCTGATGGCCGATGACTGCCCCGTGCGCTACATCATCACCGTCAATGCGCTCAAGGAAGGCTGGGACTGTCCCTATGCCTATATCCTGGCTTCGCTTGCCGACCGTTCATCGGCGGTTGATGTCGAGCAGATTCTGGGGCGGGTGCTGCGTCAGCCATACGTTCGGCAGCACCAATCGCCCTTGTTAAACCTGAGCTACGTACTGACGGCCTCATCCAAGTTTCGCGAAACGCTGCAACACGTCGTCAACGGCCTAAACAAAGCCGGCTTCAGCAGTAAAGATTACCGGGTCGTCTCCGATGAGGTAAAGCCAACCACGCCACTAATACCGGACGGACCTAATCCGTTGGCGGCTCTGTTCGACCCCAAGCTAACCAATCCAGCTACGGACCAGCCTGCACCAACGGCCACCGAAGACATCGACCCCGACCAGATAACGTACCCACCCCAAACCGCAGCCAGTGAGGCAACGAAGGGTTCAGTCTCCGCTAATCCGGTTCACTCGCCAGCCGGGAGCGGTGCCGGTGGTAGGTCGGACGTACCGCCTGACGTAGTCGATTCACCCGTCATACAGGACATTCAGCGGCAGGCTGAGGAAGAAGCCAAAGCCTTTGAGCAACAGCTTGCGGATATGAAAGATAACGGGCAGCAACCCGACGACGCGCAGCAGTCGGTAGGCCGGTACGCCATGCGCGATCACTTCAGCGAACAGGCTAAAGCCATTCGTCTGCCTCAGTTCTACATGCGCGTACCAACGGGCCTGTTCAGCACCGACGGCGAAGAGCGATTAGACCGGACGCACCTGCTGGGCGGGTTTCCGCTGGGCAAACAAAGCACCGACATCAACTTCGACAACGTGCAGGCTGACCTTTACAAGGTCGATCTGGAGCAAACTGAAAAAGGCCAATACACCCCCGCCATTGCCCGAATCGACGGGAAGACTAAAGAAGCCCTGCTGAGCAACATCCTGGCGCAGCAAAGCCGCGACACACAACTCAACAGTATGACGGGTCGCCTGATGCGTTTACTCGGGGACTTCCGGCCCATCTCCGATGCCGACGTGCGTAAGTACGTTAAGCGTATCCTCGACGAGATGGGCGAAGAGCAGTTCCGCGACCTAATTGCTCACGAACACACCTACGCCGAACGGATCAAACGCCACATCAACACGCTGACCACGGACTTTGCCGCCGAACGGTTCCGCAAGCTGCTCGACACCGACGGGGTGTTTGTAAAACCGGCCTACTCGTTGCCTGCCTCGAAAGCTCCAAAAGAAACGGCCAAGGATATCACCAAGTCGCTCTACAGCAAGGAAGAGCGCATGAATGGTTTCGAGGAGCGGGTTATTCTGGAGGTGGCTAATTTAGAAAACGTCGCCTTCTGGACGCGCAACGGCGAGCGGGGCCGTGGCTTCTGGCTCAACGGATACCTTAACCACTACCCCGACTTCATCATCGTCACCAAACGTGGCAAAATCGTGCTGCTGGAAACCAAAGGCGACGACCGTGACAACTCCGACAGCGAAGCCAAGCGTAAGCTGGGTGATTATTGGCGGCAGAAAGCCGGCGAAACGTACCGCTACTTTATGGTCTTCGAGAAAAAGGAGTTTGAGGGTACGTACACGCTGGTCGAGTTTTTAGGCGTGATGCGGGCGTTGTGAAAAATTGCCATTTAGTGTTCAATAACGTAACTTACCGCATACACTAATGCTGGCTCGTGAATCGACAGGATTTATTAGGAAAAATTAATACATATTTAGGCCGCTTTACGCAGGAAGTCAAGCAACTAAATGCAGCCAATCAATATGATATTAACATCCACTCGGAGAATGTATTAATTCCTCTTTTAAAAGAAGTTTTTGGCTATCAAGGACTTCAAAATGCAAACGTTCAATTAAAAAACGCGCCTGCTATCGATCTCATAGATTATGAAAGCGGTGTTTCTATCCAAGTAACAGCCACAGCCGATGCTGATAAAATTTCCCATACATTGAATAAATTCAAGGAGAATGAACTAAATAAACCCTTCGACCGACTAATCATTTACATCATAACTGAGAAGCAAGCAAGTTATCGAAAGGACTTTAAAAGTCTTCTTCCTGACAACTACGACTTTCAACCTGAACGTGATATTATTGACAATATTAGTTTATTTAAATACATAAGCGAACAAGTTCTTAATACACAAAAACTCAACAAAATCGCTCACTTATTGACAGATGAGTTTTCAGAGCTTAAAATAGAAGCAAGGAAGGCGACTAATGATTACATCAGTCGCACAGATGGTAAGAGCGACAGGATTTATCCTAATTTGCTTGAAATGACAGTTCCTAATCAACTGTACATTGCTGATTTACAATTTGACTTTGCACATTATCGTGAAGAATTAAAAGCTGATCTTAAAGCAAGAAAGCGATTTGGCAAATTGAGGCATCTATCCGACAAGGACGATGTTAAGTTCTTCTTTCAGCAGTCGAATTGCTCTTATTTTGATGATTATGTACTATATGACAAGAAGGTTTTAACTTTTCGCAACCTACACCATTCTACAGAATCGCTCCGACGTGTCATTGATTTGGGGACAATTACAGTCGTAACACCTGATGAGTTTATTGGAACAAATTTGGACCGAGAGAATGTGTTTAAAAAAGTATTGAATACATCACTCACGCAGGACCTGAGAAGCCGTCAGATTGAATGGGTTTACGACGAAAAAGTATTTCGCTTCCGAATGACTAGTAGACCTCCCAGGCCTCTTAAGGTTCAATGGAAGAGCAAAGTTGGGAGAAGTGTCGTATCCGGGGTCAAATCAAAAGGGAATGAAACAAAAGTTACAGACGAAGATGGTACACAACGAACGCGAAAAGGAAAGCATTATACCAGTTTCCGGCATCTCGCATTTGGCGTGACATTCAATAAGTTTGGTGAGAAGTGGTATCTGGCTATAAAACCAGATTGGAGTTTTACAAGTCCAGCGGACGGATATAAAACCAGCTCGTTGTCCGCTGTATACTCTACTGGTTTGAAAAAACTCGAAAAAAATAAAGCTGTTCTAGAAAGCTTTCAGTTTTTGGCGGGTTACCTTATCCATCTTTCTAAAGGCGATTTATGGTCGGCAGGTTTTACACTAAAATTCTCTGAATTTGCGAATTATTTTGAAATGCAACCTGCTGTTCCTGATGATGTGTGGGTAAAGTCAGAGCCAAAAGGCAAAGATGATAAGCTTCAATTAGATATTGAATTTGAGGAATGAAATTAACAAATTTACCCGAACCTCTTCTTGAGTTTGGCAACGGCAACACATCAATATGTCCTAAAGATGGTATTCGTCGTTTTGGACCATACGACATTCACCAACAAGACCGCCCTGAGAAAGTCGTCGTGGGTGTGATTGGCAAAAGTGATAGCGTTGATGTTGTTTTAACGTGGCTTTCGGAATGCAAATATATCGTTGATGCAAAACCGAGTAAGCAATCTAGGTTGTTTCCTAGCTTCATGGGATTTCAAGAGCAAAATGGATTTTGTTCTCGATTAGTTTATGAAGAAGAGTATATTCGCAGAATTAACAATACAGAATTCGAGGAAGTCTACAAGGTTGGTAGCGAAGACGATGTCATTGAAAGTGCTGTAGAATTATATGTAAGAAAAATAAAGTGGCTATCTGAAAATAAAAAACCTAGTGTCATTCTTTGCGTGGTACCTGAGTCATTCGTACAACACTTCAACCCCAATACTAAAGCTGAAGAGGGAGATGCTGTAGATGAAACATCTGATGAAGAAGAGAAAAGCAGTACTAAACAAGAATATAATTTTCGCCGTATGCTGAAAGCTCGGGCTATGAAGCATCACATCCCGATTCAAATCATTCGAGACCGAATAAATAATCCATCTGGGGAGATGCAGGATAAGGCGAGCATTGCTTGGAACCTCTTTACTGCCCTTTATTACAAAGCCGCTGGTACACCTTGGAGCCTGATACGCCCCCCGGCCTCGGTTGTATGCTATGCTGGTATCAGTTTCTACCAAAGTCGGGATCGTAAATCCATGCAGACGAGCATTGCGCAGATATTTAACGAATTGGGCAAAGGTGTAATTCTACGTGGAGAAGATCCAATTCACGTGAAAAAGAATGACCCTGTTCCACATTTAACAGCCGAACAGTCTTATCGCTTAATGAACCGTGCATTAGCCGAATATAGAGAATCCCTACATTTGGCACCTCAACGTTTAGTAGTACACAAGACATCTAATTTTACTGAAGCTGAACAAGAGGGAATTGTCGAAGCAGCACGTGAGAATCGGATTGATGCTTTAGACATGGTTACTATTCATCAAGGTACAACATTTAGGCTGTTTCGAGAAGAGCGATATCCTCCTGTTCGTGGCACATTATTAAGCTTTGATGAGAAGAACCACTTACTGTATTCACGAGGATCAGTCCCGTATTTTGAGACCTATCCAGGTCAATATATCCCAAATCCACTTCAAATTAGATTATTCCGGCACGACGCTTCTGCTGAGTTAATTTGTAACGAAATACTGGGACTTACCAAAATGAATTGGAATAACACTCAGTTTGACCGTCGACTACCAATCACGATTGAATGCGCTAGAAAGGTTGGCGATATTTTAAAGTATCTACCGGAGGGCGACGATAGTGATATGGAACTTCGATACAGCTTCTATATGTGAATCTGTCACGATCACATAATATTGCATGAAGTTAATTTTTCAACGTTGTACAAATTATAGTTTGTACGAATTGTTGAAAACCGAAATTTTCTGCTGTCTGAGTGGTGTAGATATCTTTGTCAGTGTTCACGCTTTGCGTCGTGAATTTGCTCATGCTTTGTGTCGTCGGCCCTCAAAAACAGCTTACACAGCTCGGAAATGGACATCATTTACCAAAAAGGCCATTTGTTCAACACAAATGGCCTTTTTAGCTGATCATTGGACCGGTACCAAGTAGCACCTCAATCGTACCGCTGATGAACTTATTACTGTCACTGCTCGGAGGTATCTTCATTTGTTAATGGCTCACCCACACTAGGCCGTTGAGCTATGAGGGCTTCCAATTCGACAAGTCGCTCAATCATGGTCATAGGAACTAATGCCCCTACCTTCTTGGTACCCTTTACTAGGATAAACGCTTTACCGGCATAATATGTCTGATTGACGTACTCGCCGACTTGGCGGCGAAACTCGTTCATTGCGATTGTCTCCATGCCGTAAACTTACAAAACAATCAATACCGGCGAAATGGTACAATGCCTAAGTTATATATGTTGACATGTACTTGTCAATATGTGAGTGAGCTGGTTGTGTTTTACGTCTAAAAATCACGATTAGCCTGTCCGTCATTGCGCTTCATTTGTACTGAAAGATCTATATTCACTCCTTAAAATAGGTATTGATAAGTAAACATTATCACTACTTATTCGCCATTTGTGTGAAGCAACTCATTCCATTATCTTGCCTGTTATAAGCTTCAGCCGTTTCACATGACCGAATCATCGCTCTCATTGCCCGCACCGGATGATCGACAGGAACTGGTGCCCCTCACGTTGCCGGACGACCATCCCCAGCAACGATATCTGCTGCGGGGCTTACAGGGAGCCGATAATACCGAGCGGGCCTACCGCGCCGATTTAGCCGATTACACTATTTGGTGCAGTGACTACAAGCTACCGGCTTTGCCCGCGATCCCTGCTGTGCTAGGGCAATACGTATCGGATCTGGCTCCCCGCCGCAAATGGGCCACCATTGCCCGGCGGCTTGCCGCTATCGCCAAGTGGCATCAGTTACGCGGTTACTCGTCCCCGCTCTCAGATACTTGGTTGCAGGCGACGCTTCAGGGAATTCAACGGGAACACGGTACGGCGGTCAGGCAGTCACCAGCCTTCAGTGCGGCTAAGCTTAAGGAACAGATCCGGCAACTTGACACCCAGAGCCAGGGCGTTCCCCGCTTTGGTGCCCTACGCGATAAAATCATTCTTTTATTAGGCTTTACGGGGGCCTTTCGGCGTTCCGAACTTGTGGCACTCAACGTTGACGACGCCGCCTTTTCTGAGGAGGGTGTCGTACTCAGCTACCGGGGTAGCAAAACCAATCAAACCGGTGAGACAGAACAAAAAGCCTTATTCTACAGCCCGGAAGCGGCCCTTTGCCCCGTCCGAAGCTTACGCCACTGGATCGATCTGTTAGAACGATCAACCGGTCCCTTATTCGTGCGGGTGCTGAAAAGCAACGAACTCACCGAGGAGCGGCTCACGGCACAATCCGTATCGAAAATTGTGAAGAAGCAAGTGGGGAAGGAGTACTCAGCTCACTCCCTCCGGGCCTCGTTTGTGACTACGGCCAAACTCAATGGGGCTGACGATTCGGAGATTATGCAACAAACCAAACACAAGACGACGGCCATGATTCGGCGGTACACTCGGCTCGATTCCATCCGGCAGCACAATGCGGCCAAAAAACTGGGATGGTAGCGCATTTCCTTGGTAAGAGAATACCACTTGACAAGGTGTACGAACTGGTCAAGTGTGAGCCATATATTTAATAGCTGTAGACTAAACGCGGCTATCATATGCTCTTCTATACAACAGGTCGATAAGCTGCTTACATGAGGGTGCCTCATAAGCTGCCAATAACAGAACTACGCTTCCTGATCAGAGTCGCATAGCAGGTGGTTTAGACAAGCTTTTAGCTCAGGGATCGACACGTACATATCATCTTCAAGGCCCCGCGTCCATTTGCCGACGTGGGCCTCGCCGTGAAAATAAGCCGTGTACTGCATACCCAGCGATTGCGCCAGATTGCGGAAGAAGTCGGGGTAGTAGGTTGGGGCGAACAGTTCCAGCAGGTGCGTACCGGGCTGACACCAGATAATATTGCTGAACGAGGCCCCGTGCGGCCCAACAATGACTTCCGCATTCCGGTAAATAGCTACTTGCTCCAGTACCGACCGGGGGGTATCGGCGATACAGTCAAACCCATACTGCCGAAGCAGCTCGATTACCTCTGCTTCGTTCTGCACGCGCCGCCGACCACCGCGACTGATGTACACGCGGGTACGTTGCCCGTTGGGGGGAGCCGCCTGAGCCAATACGTACCGCCGTAGTGCCTGGATGTCGGCCTGATTGGGGTAAAACCAATGGCCCGCTCCGGCCAGCAAACACTGCTGAAACGACACATCGACCAGGCGGCTATCGACCACGCGCTCCATTGGAATGTTGAGCAGGGCCAAAAAATCGCGTTCATACTGCGTGTCGAACAAGGGGTAGGCAATCAGGGCGCGGTTGAAAACCGCCTCCAAGACGGCCCCTTTGATTCGGCATAACTTGGCCGCTACCAAAATGACGTAGTCAAAGTAACCGCCCCAGACAACGCCATCCAGGTAGTGACTCCAGGGGGCAATCAACACCTCGCAGGATTGCGCTGTGCGTCTGGCTCCGTGCAACGTATTTCGGTAGTGATCGTCGGTGATCAGGTCGGTACAAAGCAGTTGCCGATCTAGCTGTATGCTACCATAAGGGTGTTGTCGGGCTGATTGCCGGGCATTATCCAGATGCCAGACAGATACCGGTTCGGTAGATACCGTAGCTGACTCAAAATAAATTTTGGTCGGATCGATGAGATCAACCACCTGGTCGAGAGCCAGCGTCGTGGCCGGACACACAGCAAGCCGAAACGGACTCAGGAGCTGTTCCGTCTCGGCTTTGGTCAAAAAGCGAAGGCCACGGGTGCGGTCAATCCGATGAATACCGTGCCGGAGTAGTTGCAGCCAAAGCCTGCCGGACAGTCTCCGCAGCCGGTTTAGTATGGTCAATCGGGAGGGTGCGATCAAGTGGGACATGGACGCGGATAATGGCACATTTATAGCATGAGGTTGCCCATATTACCGGGCAATAGCCGCTCCGAGCGACTGCTTGATACCCGTCTGAGCCTATCGGCAATACATTGACGATGCCTGATCGTCGTTAATTGGGGTGCTGCGGGGCAGGTTATAGTCAATCCAGCGATTTATGCAGGAAGCCGGGTACGTTTAGCGAAGTCAGCCTGATCGTTATTGCTTCAGAACAATGCCGTTGGGTTTTTTGCCCACCACAATGTCGTTGAGCTTCGTGCGCGTCGATACGTCGATGACCGAGACCGTTGCCGCTCCCTGATTGGTCACGTAGGCCGTGCGCCCGTCTTTAGTGAACGTGATGGCGTGGGCATCCAGGCCCGTCTGAATCTCGGCGTGTAGCATCCAGACCCCGCCCATGCGCTCAAATACAGCCACCTTGGTGCCGGTTCCGGCCTGACTGACCCACAACTCCTTGCTAATCGGGTTGTAAGCCGCATAGCCCGGCGTGAACCCTAATTTCACGGTCTCTACGACACTCAACGTACCTACGTCGATGACGCTGATGCTTTGGCCTTTTTCGTTATCGACATACATCCGGCCATCGGCTCCCGGCCAGGCACCCACCGGGTCATCGCCCACCGGAATGGTCTTGGCAACCTGCTTGTCGGCCACGCGAATCACTGTGACCGTGTTGCTCATGCCATTGGCCACAAACGCATACTGCCCATTGGCCGACATCGTGACCTCCGCCGGTTCCATCCCGACCGCGATGGTGTTTTTCAGGGCCATCGTGGTGGCGTTGTAAACCAGCACGTTCCCGGCATCGTCCATCTGCGAGGTCCAGATTTCGGACCCATCCAGCGAAAACACGGCGTTGTGGTTCATGATGGGCGTTTGCTGATTAGTCGTCAACAGGCCTTTTTGGGTGTCAAGTACCAGCACCCGCCCTTTCATGCCATCGGCTCCGCCGCTGTGGCCGCCGCTGAGGTCCATGCCCGGTACGCCCACCCCCAGCTTGCTGCCATCGGGAGAGAGGTAGATGTGGTGCGGCCACATAATTAGGTTGTCCATGTTCATGCCCGCCATCGTTTGCGACGAGGGATGCCCCAGCGAGATCGTTTCCCGGACCTGGTTGGTTGCCAGCTCAATGACGGATATACTGTTGCCCTCGGCATTGACCACGTAAGCGGCGGGGTACGTGATGTTGAGTTCGGTTTGGGCGGGTTTCATGTGGTTCATGTCGTGCGTGTTGCAACCGACGAGAACCAACGACAGCCATGCCGCCAGGGGCGTAGCCGTCGCCCGGATCGACTTGTTCATAAGACGATAGAAAATAAGATGGATGAAAAACAGAAGGGTACGGCTACCGCCGACAGTGCGGGGTGAGCCGATGGTAAACGCGCGAAACCCGCCGACCGGGACGCGTAGGCATCCGTCGGCGAGCGCGGCTTAAACCAGGTGGCTTAAATTAGCCAGCCACAGAGGGAAGTGAGCCGAAAACGCCCGGTTCGGTGCAGTGGGTCGTCGGCGACAAGCGGTGCCGTTGCTGGTACGTCGGTAACCAGCAGCGCGGCAAGCAAAAACTGAAACTGGGGCAGGGGTACGTAGGCCAACGCAGGCGAAACCAGTGTCGCCGACGCATCGGCCACTACGCTATTGACATCAACGTGCTGATAAGTAAGTGTGGTTTTGCAGCAAGCTGCCCGGTTGAGGGAGGGTTGATCCGACGGGGAGATCGGTACGTTGTCAACTCGGCACGTTGGCTTGCAGGGCTGCTCGGCCAGCAGGGTCGTTTTAGAATAGCCCTTCATCAAACACCAGTGCTCGATGATACCCACACCCATGCCGCTTGCCAGGACGGTGGCAGCCAGCAGCAGATCAGACGGGTGAGCCAGGGCGTTTTCATGGAGGTGTCGGACTAATTCCGGTGCAAACGTAAGGGCTTCAGGGGTAATAATTTTTACAGGATTCGTCAGGGTGCTTACAAAATTTATAGAAACGTACACGATACCGAGCCAACGGCCTGATCGGGATAACTTCACCACGACGAGTCAGTTGTAGTCATAACAACATAAATAAGAATGCTATGACAACTCAACTCGTGCCAACTATGTATCAGGCCTGTATCGATGCCTGCCAGGCCTGCGCCACATCGTGTGACGCCTGCGCCGAAGCCTGCCTTTCCGAACAGGATGTGGCGATGATGGTAGCTTGCATCCGCCTCGACCGCGATTGTGCCAAAATCTGCTACATGGCGATCTCGTTCATGGCGAGCGGTAGCCCTCACGCTGCCGACGTGTGCCAGCTTTGCGCTCACCTCTGCGAAGCCTGCGCCAATGAATGTGAAAAACACGCGCAACACCACGACCACTGCCGCCAGTGTGCCGAAGCCTGCCGCCGGTGCGCCGAGGCTTGCCGGAAAATGGCGCAGGGCGCGCACAACACGGCGGCGTGACAGCCGCATCGTCTGCTTTGTTGGCAACGGAACCGCCGACAAAGCAGACGATAGCTATTCTCTTTTTGACTACCCGTTGCATTTGCTGGGTACGTACCTTTGCTGCCGTGAAGTGGCTGACAACCATACTGGCTATTTATCTGATGATGCTCTCGTTATGGCCCTGCGCCGACGAGGCCATGACCACTCGCGTCCCGGTAACGACGGACGTGGTGGTGGCCGCGCCACCGAGCCATCCCGCTTCGCACCAACACGACCACGACCAGTGTACACCGTTCTGTACCTGCTCCTGCTGCGCGGCAACCATCACGGCAATACCCCGCTTTAGCTACTCGCTCGGCCCGGCGGTACGTTTCGTCGCCATCACCACCGATGGCTTCTGCTACGCTCCCACCCGCTGGGTCGCCCCCCCTGCCACCATCTGGCAACCCCCACAACGACGGGTCTGAACCCCCTCGCCGGTCACGCTAAGCTGCGTTGCCATGCCCAAAAACGGCGTGGTTGTGCCGTTTGTGCGCGTCCGGCATCTTTCTACTATCCATTTGTTCAGACACGATTATGCTGGATCGCATCATCCGTTTTTCCATTCACAATAAGCTTATCATCGGGCTGTTCACCCTGGCCCTCATCGTGTGGGGGGGCTATTCGCTGGTCCGATTGCCCATCGATGCCCTGCCCGACATTACCAACAATCAGGTGCAGGTCATCACCCAAAGCCCGGCCCTGGCGGCGCAGGAAATTGAACGGCTCGTGACGTTTCCCATCGAGCAAACAATGGCGACCATTCCCGACATTGTGGAAATTCGCTCGTTTTCGCGGTTTGGTTTGTCGGTCGTGACCATCGTTTTCAAGGACGACACCGACGTGTACTGGGCCAGGCAGCAGATCAGCGAACGGCTGGTTGATGCCCGCAGTCAGATACCCGCCGGAACCGGCGAACCAACCATCGGCCCGGTCTCCACCGGTCTGGGCGAGATTTATCAGTACGTGATCTACGCCAAACCCGGCTTCGACAATCGCTATACTCCCACCGAACTGCGCTCCATTCAGGATTGGGTCGTGCGTCGGCAATTGCTGGGTACGCCCGGCGTGGCCGACGTGAGCAGTTTCGGGGGGCTGCTGAAACAGTACGAAATCGCTATCGACCCCGACCGGCTGCGGTCGTATGGGCTGAGTATTGCCGACCTGTTTACGGCCCTCTCGCGCAACAACCAGAATACGGGCGGGGCCTATATCGACAAAAAGCCCAACGCTTATTTTATCCGTACCGAGGGCCTGGTGACCAACTTAGACGACATCGGGCGGATTGTGATTCGGCGCACAGCGGGCCGAACGCCCATCCTGATCCGCGATGTGGCCACGGTGCAGTTTGGGTCGGCGGTGCGCTACGGAGCACTCACCCGCAACGGCGAAGGCGAAGCCGTAGGTGCGCTGGTGCTGATGCTCAAAGGTGAAAACGCCAACATCGTGATCGGGCGGGTGAAGACCCGCATCGAACAGATTCGCCGGACGCTGCCCGAAGGCATTGATATTCACGCCTTTCTGGATCGCTCCGAACTGGTGGGGCGGGCCATCGGCACCGTTACCAAAAACCTGATCGAAGGCGCGTTGATCGTGATTTTTGTCCTGATCCTGTTTCTGGGCAACCTGCGGGCGGGGCTGATTGTGGCCTCGGTGATTCCGCTGGCGATGCTGTTTGCGGTCAGCCTGATGAACTTCTTTGGCGTGTCGGGCAACCTGATGAGCCTGGGTGCCATTGACTTTGGCCTGATCGTGGACGGGGCCGTGATTATCGTGGAAGCCTCGCTGCACCACCTGGGCCTGATCAAACTGTCGCGGCTCACCCAACAGCAAATGGACGACGAAGTGTATGAATCGGCCTCGCGGATTCGGACGTCGGCGGCTTTCGGGGAGATCATCATCCTGATTGTGTACCTGCCGATTCTGGCCCTGGTGGGTATCGAGGGCAAAATGTTCGGGCCGATGGCGCAGGTGGTGGCCTTCGCCATCGCGGGGGCCTTTATCCTCTCGCTGACCTACGTACCCATGATGTCGGCCCTGTTTCTGAGCAAGAATCTAGTGCATACGCAAACGGTCTCCGACCGGATGATGGCCTTTTTCCACCGGGGTTACGAGCCACTGCTGCGGGGAGCGATGCGGATGAAAGCCCTGGTGCTGGGTGTGTCGGCCCTGCTGCTGGGGGGAGCGGTATGGCTCTTCACCACGCTGGGGGGCGAGTTTATCCCGCAACTCAACGAGGGTGATTTTGCCGTCGAGATGCGCGTTCGCACGGGCAGTTCGCTCAGCCAGACCATCGACAAATCGCTTCAGGCGAGTACGTTACTACGCAATCAGTTCCCTGAAGTGCGCGAGGTGATCGCGAAGATCGGGGCCGGTGAGATTCCCACCGACCCCATGCCCGTAGAAGCCTGCGATCTGATGGTGATTCTCAAACCCCAGGCTGAGTGGACCTCAGCGGGCAACATGGACGAATTAGCTACTAAGATGGCCGAAGCCCTCGAAGCGATTCCGGGCGTGGAATTCGGTTTTCAGCAACCCATCCAGATGCGTTTCAACGAACTGATTTCAGGGGCCAAACAGGACGTGGCCATCAAAATTTTCGGGGAAGACCTTGCTGAACTGACCCGGCTGGCGGCTCAGGTGAAGGGGCTAATCGGGGGCGTGTCGGGTGCAACCGATCTCTACGTCGAGCAGGTATCGGGGTTGCCCCAGATTGTGGTGCAGGTGGACCGTGAAGCCCTGGCCCGCTATGGCCTGAGCGTAGACGAGGTCAACCAAACCATTTCGGCGGCTTTCGCCGGGCAGAGCGCGGGCCTCGTGTATGAAGGCGAACGACGCTATGACCTCACCGTGCGGCTGGCCCAAAACCAACGCAGCAGCATCGACGATGTCCGCGCCCTGACGATTCCCGTGGCCGATGGACCGCCCGTGCCACTGGCGCAGGTAGCCAGCGTGGAGCTACGCCCCGGCCCCAACCAGATTCAGCGCGAAGATGCCAAACGGCGATTGCAGGTCGGGTTCAACGTGCGGGGCCGCGATGTAGAAAGTGTGGTGCTGGAACTCCAAAACAAGCTGAACCGCCAGATCAAGTTTCCACCCGGCTATTACGTCACCTACGGCGGGCAGTTCGAGAACCTCATCGAAGCCCGCGACCGGCTCTCCATTGCCGTGCCGGTGGCCCTGACCCTGATTTTCCTGTTGCTGTTTCTCACGTTTGGCTCCGTCCGGCAGTCGCTGCTGATATTCTCGGCCATTCCGTTAGCCGCCATCGGGGGCGTGCTGGCCCTGTGGCTGCGCGATATGCCCTTTAGCATTTCGGCGGGTGTGGGGTTCATTGCGCTGTTTGGCGTGGCCGTGCTGAACGGCATCGTGCTGATTGGCGAATTCAACCGGCTTCGGCTCAACGGCGAAACCGATTTGGTCAAGGTTATTTTCGAGGGTACGGCGGTGCGGCTCCGGCCCGTGCTGATGACGGCGACGGTGGCTTCGCTGGGCTTTTTGCCGATGGCCCTGTCCAGCTCTGCCGGGGCTGAGGTGCAAAAGCCGCTGGCGACGGTCGTGATTGGTGGGCTGATTACGGCTACGCTGCTAACCCTGTTTGTGCTGCCGGTGCTGTACGTGCTGATCGAACGGCGGTTTGGCAAGACATTCGGTCAGCCAACGCCCGCAGCCAAACCGGAGTCGGTGCCCTTGGCTAACTGGCTGTTGATCGGGCTGTTGGGGCTGGGTACGTTATGGACGACCTCCGCACAGGCTCAGGTCACGGCCCAGCCTTCGCCGGTTCGGTCCAATGCCGGCACCGACCTGTCGCTGGCTCAGGCGTTGCAACAGGCTACGACCAACAACCCGCAGCTACGGGTGTCGCAACTGAACGTTGGCTACCAACAGGCGTTGCGCAGCACAGCGGGCGACGTGGGCAAAACCGACATTGGTACCACCCTCGGCCAGTATAACAGCCGCTACTTCGATCAGTCGATTACAGTGGGGCAGCGGTTGCCCAACCCGGCCCTGGTGCGGGGGTTGCGTTCGCTGGCCGATGCCCGCACCGCCGGGGCCGAAGCCGACGGTCGGCTGACCCGCGCTGAGTTGATCCGGCAGGTGAAGGCGGTGTACTACCAGCTTTGGTACGTGCAGTCGCTGGCCGGGTATCTCCGCAGTCAGGACAGTTTGTACGCGGCCATTGCGCGGGGGGCCGAGGTACGTCGGCGCACGGGCGAGGGTACGTTGCTGGAACAAACAGCCGCCGAGGTGCAACGCCGACAGGCGCAGACGGCCCTGAGTCAGAACGCGCTGGATGGGCAGATTCTGGCCCGACAGTTGCAAACCCTTCTCGCGTCGCCCGCCCCGCCCACCCTGCCCAATGAACCCCTGTCGGAGCGGACCTTGCCCGGTATCGACTCCTCGCTGGTGGCTCAAAACCCCGAACTGGCCCTCTTGCAGCAGCAAATTGACGTGGCCCGGCGCGAAACCGACGTGGAAGCCGCCCGGCTGAAACCTGACTTTAGCGTGAGCCTCACCAACCAGTCGCTACGGGGCTTCGCGCCGTTAGGAAATGGAGAAGGGGAACAGTTCAACAACTTCGGCAATCGCTTCACCTACGGGCAGGTGGGCCTGTCGATTCCGCTGTTTGCCAAACCACTCAAGGCCCGCGTGGAAGCCGCCCGCCTGGGTCAGCAACGGGCCGAGGCCCAGCGCACGGCCCGCCAGCGAACGCTGGAAGGCGAGGTAGCCACGAGTATTAAGACGTACCAGAAAAACCGGCAGGCCCTGGCCTACTACCGCGAATCGGCCCTGCCCCAGGCCGCGCTGATCCGGGAACAGGTGACGAAAGCCTACCGGGCGGGCGAGATCGGGTACGTTGAACTGCTGCAAAATCTACGCACCGTCAGTGAGATTCAGACCGGCTACGTGGCGGCCCTCAACGACCTCAATCAAACGCTAATCAACCTCGACTTTTTGTTGGGACGAACCGACTCATGAAACGCATCCATCTGATTATCAAGTCCATTTTCCTGCTTTCCCTTGTCTTCATGACGGCCTGCAAGCAGCAGCCGAACGAATCGGCCACGCAGGAAGCAACCACCAAAGCCGATTCGGCCACCGCAGGCGGAGCCGAGAAAGAGGAAGAAGCGGGTCTGATCGAACTGACCGAAGCGCAGTACCAGACCGTTGGCGTGAAACTGGGCCAGTTGGAACGTCGGCAAATGAGCCAGTTGATTCGGGTGAACGGGTCGCTCACGGTCCCCCCCGGTCAGCAGGTGTCGGTCGCTACGCCCTACGGCGGCATTCTGAAATCGGCCAATCTGCTGGCCGGAACACCGGTTCGGCGGGGGCAAACGCTGGCCGTGCTGGAAAACCCGGAGTTTATCCGCCTTCAGCAGGAATACCTGGAAACGATGAGTCAGCTCACGTTTCAGCAGCAGGAATTTGAGCGGCAGCGCGAGTTAAGCCAAGAGAACGTCGGCGCGTTGAAAACATTTCAGCAGGCCACGGCTCAACTGGGTACGTTGCGGGCGCGGGTGGGTGGCCTGCGGCAGCAACTCGCCCTGCTGGGCCTGAACCCGGCGAAGCTGACACCCGAAACCATCACCCGCACGATGAGCGTTCGGGCACCCATCGGCGGTACGCTCACCCAGGTCAACGTGAACCGGGGCAGCTACGTAGCCGCCAACGACGTGCTGTTTGAGATCATGAACACGGCGGGCCTGCTGGTTGAACTGACCCTGTTCGAGGGCGACCTGAGCCGGGTGTCGGTGGGGCAACGGGTGCGGGTGTCGGTGGTGGGCGTAGCGAGTGAGCGCACGGGGCGTATCAAACTCGTCAACCGCGAGGTTGGCCCCGACCGGACGGTGAAGGTCTACGCGAGCCTGGACAACCCGGCATCAAATGCCCTGCGGCCAGGTACGTTCGTGAAGGCGGTGATCGAAACGGGGGCGGCCAATGAACCGGCCCTGCCCGAACCCGCCATTGTACAGGCCGGCAACAGTAGCCAGATTTTTGTGTTTGCGGGCAAAGAAAACCACGAAGGAACGGTCCATTACCGATTTCGGCCCGTACCGGTGCGGGCGGGTGCCGCCGAGAATGGCTACCGGGCCGTGACGCTGCCCACGGGCGTAGCGGCGGATGCCCAGGTGGTGCTGACGGGTGCTTACGACATTCTGTCGGCCAGTGCCGGGGGCGACGAAGGCGGGGGTCACGATCATTGATAAACACCTGCTTACGAACGCGATTCGTCGGCGACTACTAGCCAGATCGACGGTTGATTGTCGCCGACGGATTGCTTCTTTTCAGCTTTTTAACCCTCATCATTAACTGTATTATGCGCTATATACTTCTGACAATCAGTCTACTAGTAGTTTTTGTCGACGCGGCCCCGCTGTTTGGTCAGTCGGCAACGCCCCCCACGGCCACGAGCAGCCCGGCTCCGCGCCGACCCTCGCCGTTGCGGGCCATCGGACACACGTTCTATTCGGAAAAAAGCGAGTTGTTTGCCGAATTCAGGCCCCTGCTCGTTGGGCAGCCCAACCGATTTACGGCCCACCTGACCCGGTTGGGTACTCTTTTTACGCCCTACACTGAAGGCGAAGCCACGCTGACGCTCGAAACGGCGGGCAAGCTCAACTACCGCGAAATAATTCAGAAACCCGCAGCACCGGGCATCTTTCGCTTTGCCGTAAAACCGGAAACCACCGGCCTGAGCAAGATCACGATTTCCTTCGTTACGTCTGTCGGCACCGAGCAATTTGTGATTGACGGCGTGATGGTATACGACACGGAATCGGCGGCGGTGGCTTCCCAACCGAAGCCGGAACCCGAAACGGGCGACGTGGCCTACTATAAAGAAAAATCGTGGCTGGTTCCCTTCGCCACCGCCCCGGTTGCCCTGGGGAAACTGGCGGGAGCCAACGTGCTTTTGGTGCCGCAGAAAGCCCTGATTCGGGCGAATGGCGGGGTGTATGTCTATCGCCAACAAGACCCGGAACACTTTCGCAAACAGGCCGTTACCATTGGCCGCACCGATGCCGAAAACGCGGAGGTGCTTAGCGGCCTGCGGGCAGGCGACCGAATCGTGACCGTCGGAGCCGACCAGATCAACTAACGGATGCCGACAACGAACGCCTTTTCCCGGTTGTTGGAACCGTTTCAGGCCCTTCGGAGCCGGGTTTTCACCCTCCTGTATGTCGCCCAGACAGTCAGTTTACTGGGTGATGCCTTTACGTGGGTGGGCCTGGCACTGTTAGCTTACCAGTTTGGCCGGGAGCAGTCGGCGGTGATTCTGTCGTCGGCTTTGACGCTCCGGGTGCTGGCGTTCATCCTATTCTCGCCCTTTGCCGGTGTATTGGCCGACCGCGCAGACCGCAAACAGATTCTCTACGTCACTCACTTCGTCCGCATGGGTATTGTCGCCTGTCTGCCATTTGTAACGGCGCAGTGGCAGATCTATAGCCTGGTGTTTCTGCTCAACGTGTTCAATGCGTTTTTCACCCCAACCTACAAAGCCATTATTCCGCAGGTGGTCGATAAACGCTACTACCGGCAGGCCATCGGCTTATCGACGGCGACGTTTCAACTGCTGGGGGTGCTGGGGCCGGGTCTGGCCGGCATCCTGGCCGTGTGGCTGGGGGCGCGGGACATTTTCTTTGTCGATGCTGTCTCGTTTGTTTTGGCCGGTGTCCTGATTCTGCTGTTGCCGGGTACGTTGCTGAAGACCCAACCGGCGGATAAACCGGTGAGCAAACCCCTGTCGGCCTGGGCCGACGTGAAGAACGGGGCCGCGCTGCTGTTTGGTACGCCCGTGATCCGGTTCGCACTGGCTATCGAGTTTGTGTCGGCAGTGGCTGGTGCTCAGATCCTGGTCAACACCATCGGCCACGTCAAAGACGAACTGGCCCTGACCGATGCCCACTACGGCTGGGTCATGGCGGCTTTTGGCATTGGGGCAACGGTAGCCGCGTTTGGGTCGGGTATTCTGGACACGACGCCGAGTCGGCGAAAGTCGCTCATTGGGGGGGCATTGCTGTTGGGTGTCGCCATTGCGGGGGCCAACTACGTGGGGTATCCGGTGCTGCTCCTACTGTGGGTGTTGGCCGGGCTGGGGCAAAGTTTAGCCGAAATTCCGTCGGAAACGCTGATTGGTGAGCAGATCGAGGATCGGCAGCAGGGCAAGGTATTTGGTTCGCATTTCGCGTTCTCGCATTTGTGGTGGGCCATCGCCTATCCCATCGCGGGTTTCACGGGCAGTCGGTTTCCGGGTCAGAATTTTCTGTACGGCGGGCTGCTCACGCTGGGCTTACTGGGCCTGGTGCTGGTGCTGTTTCGGTCCAAACCCACCAACGCGAACCCGGTGACGACCGCGCAGCTAACCTGAAGAGTTAAAGACAGAACGCACGATGGCTCCACTTTTTCAACAAATCCTGACCTACGCCCTGCTACCCACGGTCGCCTTGACGGGCGGGGGTTTGCTTGCCCTGTTCATTCGCTTCGGTGTTCAGGCTCGTTCCGCCATCCTGCACTTTGCTGCCGGGGTAGTGTTCTCGGTTGTGGCAGTCGAGATTCTGCCCGACGTGGTGCGGCTGCACGATCCGTGGCTGACGGCTCTGGGTTTTAGCGCGGGTATTGGCCTGATGTTACTCATTCGTCAGCTCACCGAAGTACCGGTTGAGCCAAACACCGGCTCGCCTGCCGCACCGACCGGACAGTTTCCGCTGGCTTTTCTGCTGGCCATTGGGGTCGATCTGTTCATCGACGGCCTGCTGCTGGGGGTTGGTTTTGCTGCCGGGTCCAAAGAAGGTGTTTTGCTGGCGTTTGCGCTGGGTATAGAGGTGCTGTCGCTGGGGCTGGCTACGGCCACCTCCCTGACCAATGACGGTGTGACTCGTTCCCGAATCATCCGCCTGCTGCTGGGTTTGTCGGCTTTGTTCTTTGTCAGTGCCGTTGGCGGGGCGACCCTGCTGCACAACCTGCCCGAAACCGGCTTAGACATTGTGCTCTCTTTCGGGCTGGCGGCTCTGCTGTTTTTAGTGACGGAGGAACTGCTCGTTGAGGCCCACGAAGAACCCGAAAAGCCCTGGCTGACGGCCACCTTCTTCGCCGGGTTTCTCTTGTTTTTGGTGCTGGGCATGGTGGCTTAAGCCGGTACTCTAAACGTAATTAACACGATACCATAACGCTATGTCCGGTAAACAAATCTGGTTGCCCAAATTAACTGCCTTTCAGCGGTCATTGATCGCGCTAAGTGTTGGTCTGCTTGTTTGGCTGCTGACGGCTGACCGATTTGTCCTCCAAACCCGGCTGCTATTGTCGTTGCTGGCTTACGGGCTTTTTATGCTGATCTTGATCTGGGCCATCATTGGCTGGGCAGATGCCCGTCAGGTCGCCAGGCGGGAAGATGCCAGTCGGCCCGTAATTTTTCTGCTTACGGTGGGTGGCGCACTGGCAAGCCTGTTCGCCGTGGTGGGGATGCTGGGTTCATTGCGGGGACTATCAACCGCCGAAACGACCCGGCATGTGTTGCTGTCGGGCCTGACGGTGGGGAGTGCCTGGACGCTCATTCACAGCGTTTTTACGCTGCACTACGCGCACCTGTACTACTATGACGCGCAGGACACCCGGCAGGAAGGCGGTCTGGAATTTCCGGGTACGAAATCACCAGACTACCTTGATTTTGCTTACTTCTCATTCGTTGTCGGAATGACCTGTCAGGTTTCTGATGTCGCGGTTTCCCAACAACGGCTTCGCCGACTGACGCTTCTGCACGGGGTGCTATCGTTTGCCTTCAACACGCTCATTATTGCTTTTAGCATTAACACGGTTTCCAGTTTATTCTAACTTGTTTGACCACCAGAAGACAGACTCACCTGGCTCTCGTTACCTGTCAACGAACTATGGACGCAATCTTTATTGGTAGCTTAACGCTGAGTCTGCTCCACGCACTGATACCCAGCCATTGGCTGCCGTTTGTCACCATCGGCCAAACCGAGCGGTGGAGCGGGCGGCAAACGCTGACGGTTACGGCCATTGCGGGGCTGGCCCACACGGTGAGCACTACGCTATTGGGCGTACTGGTGAGTCTGGCGGGCTGGCAACTGGCCGAGAATTACCACGATCTCTCGGAGCGGGCGATCCCCCTGCTCCTGCTTGCCCTGGGGCTGTGGTATCTGATGCAACACCTGCGCCACCGCCACGTTCACGACCATATCGACGCGAACAGGGCGCGGAAAGCTCGTTCCTTCACCGCGTTGCTGCTGTCGCTGGGGCTGGCCATGTTTCTGTCGCCCTGTCTGGAAATCGAAGCGTATTTCCTCAGTGCAGGCGCGAAGGGCTGGAAGGCCGTAGCGTTGGTCGCCCTGATCTACAACGTGGTAACGCTTTCGGGTATGCTCCTGATGGTGAGCATTGGCCGACGGGGGCTACAGCGAGTTGACCCGCATTGGTTCGAGCATCACGAAAACCTGATTACCGGCCTGACACTCGTTGGGCTGGCCGTACTTAATTTTTTCATCGAATTTTAAATAGATTATGGCAGACGAACATAACCATGACGATGGTCACGACCACGGTGACGATGTCGAACTAATTGAAGAAGGGACAACGCCTGCCGCTGTGGCGGCTGAGAAAAAAGGGCCGTTCCAAACCTGGCGTACCTACGCCCCTGCCATCATCAGCTTAGTACTCCTGCTGGGCGGTATCGTGCTGGACAACTACGCGAAAGACTGGTTCAACGACCCCATCCGGCTTATCTGGTACGTGGTGGCCTATCTGCCCGTTGGCTGGCCGGTACTGAAACGGGCGTGGAGCAGCAGCATCCGGGGCGACGTATTTACCGAATTTTTCCTGATGGGCGTAGCCACCCTCGGTGCATTTGCCATCCGCGAATACCCTGAAGGCGTGGCCGTGATGTTGTTTTACACCATCGGCGAGTTGTTTCAGGATGCCGCCGTGCTGCGGGCGCGCCGGTCGATCAAAGCCCTGCTCGACGTGCGGCCCGACGAGGTGACGGTACTTAAAAACGGAAAAGCACAGGTGGTGCAGGCGGCAACGGTGGCCGTGGGCGACATCGTGCAGATCAAACCCGGCGAGAAAGTTGGCTTAGATGGTACGATGCGTTCGGACACAGGTACGTTCGATACGGCAGCTCTGACGGGCGAGAGTGTGCCGCGCACCATCGAGAAAGGCGAAGCGGTGCTGGCGGGCATGATTAACCGGCAGTCGCTGGTGGAGATGGATGTGACTACGCCCTACCAAGATTCTAAGCTGTCGCGCATTCTCAAACTCGTGCAGCAGGCCACGGGCCGCAAAGCACAGACGCAGGAGTTCATTGCCCGTTTTGCCAAGATCTACACCCCGATTATCTGTCTGCTGGCGGTGCTGATTACGGTCGTACCGTACTTCTTCGTGGCTGATTATCAATTCAGTGACTGGCTTTATCGGGGTTTGGTGTTTTTGGTGATCGGTTGCCCCTGCGCGTTGGTGATTTCCATTCCGCTGGGCTACTTCGGAGGTATCGGGGCCGGGTCGCGGCAGGGTATCCTGTTCAAAGGCTCGGTGTTTCTGGATCTGATGACCCAGCTAAAAACGGTCGTCATGGACAAGACCGGTACGTTGACCAAAGGGGTTTTCAAGGTGCAGGAAGTGAAACCCGTCGGCGTAGATGCCCTTGAACTGGCCCGGCTAACGGCAGCCCTGGAAAGCAAATCGACCCACCCGGTGGCTACGGCGATAATCGACTACGCCGGTCTGAACGCCGGAGGAAAAGGCTACGAAACCGTATCGGTCGATGGCGTAGAAGAGATTGCCGGGCACGGGCTGAAAGGCCGGGTCGAAGGAAAAGACATGCTGGCCGGAAACGCTAAACTACTCCGCAAATTCAACGTGGCGTTCGACGAGGCCCTGACCCAAATCCCCTTTACCATCGTTATGACGGCCCTCGATGGGCAGTTTGCGGGTTACTTCACCATCGCCGATGAGGCGAAACCGGACGCAGTCGAAGCCGTGAAACGACTGAAAGACTTCGGCATCCGCACCGTCATGTTATCGGGTGATAAGTCGGCGGTCGTCGAGATTGTAGCCAAACAGGTCGGTGTAGACGAGTGGCACGGCGATCTGCTGCCCGAAGACAAAGTGGCGCAGGTCGAGCGGCTCAAAGCGGATTTGGCGGGTAACCCCAAAGCCAAACTGGCCTTCGTCGGCGACGGGGTCAACGACGCGCCGGTGGTCGCTTTGGCCGACGTAGGTATGGCGATGGGGGGCCTCGGCTCCGACGCGACCATCGAAACCGCCGACGTAATTATTCAGAACGACGAACCGGCCAAGATTGCCACCGCCATTGCCATTGGCCGGGCCACGCGCCGGATCGTCTGGCAAAACATTACCCTCTCGATGGTGGTCAAAGCCATCGTGCTCGTGCTGGGTGCGGGCGGACTGGCGACGATGTGGGAAGCGGTCTTCGCCGACGTGGGCGTGGCCCTGCTGGCTATTCTGAACGCGGTTCGGGTGCAGAATCTAAAGTTTGACTAATTTTACACCTGACTTCTTGATTTCTAACGGATGAAACTAACCGGATTACTGGGACTTGCAACCGCTTTTATGTCGTCGCTTTGCTGTACGGTTCCCTTGCTGGCTTTCGTTGTCGGAGCAACCAGTACGGCTGGTTACTGGGCATGGCTTGAACCGTTACGACCCTATACAATTGCCCTGACGATTGGCGCGCTAGGATGGGCTTGGTATCAGCAGCTAAAACCACAAAAAACAATGGAATGCGCCTGTGAAACGACTAAAACGGTTTTCTGGCAGACTAAAGCCTTCCTGAGCTTGATCACAGGAATAGCCCTGCTTCTGTTGGCTTCTCCTTCGTATTCAAACTGGTTTTATCCAGGTAAAACCCTGGCGAACCAATCCATTTCATCGGATATACAACAGGTAGTGTATGTGACGATTAAAGGGATGACTTGTGGAGGGTGCGAACAACATGTGAAGAGCGAAATAACCAAACTGAAAGGAATTGCAGCGACTGCTATATCGTATCCACAAGGTCGGGCAGTTGTCAGGTTCGATCCCAAACAAACTTCGGCAGCAGCCATCAGAGAAGCCGTTTCTGCTACGGGCTATCAGGTCACAGCGGTAAAAATAGCCCCAGAGTTATGACACTTGTTTTAGAATCCGTATTGACCTGCCCGCAGTGCGGCCATCAGCAGACCGAAACCATGCCAATCGATGCCTGCCAGTTTTTTTACGATTGCACAAACTGCACGACAGTTCTCCGGCCAATAGTTGGCGACTGTTGTGTTTTCTGCTCATACGGATCTGTAAAATGCCCGCCGATGCAGGAAAATAAGGTCTGCTGCGGCCATTAATCTAGACAGGAGTTTCATTTTCGGTAAGAGCCGGTGGGCTGGCGACCATGTGGGAAGCGGTCTTCGCCAACGTAGGCGTAGCGATGCTGGCTATTCTGAACGCCGTTTGGGTGCAGCATCTAAAGTTTAAGTGAGTACAATCAACAAGACCCGTAGCTATCCGCTACGGGTCTTGTTGAAAGCAAACCGGCAGAACACGCCCCAATCAGGCTACCGGGTCCGAATGCTCTTTATCGTGCCCTTCGGCGTGATGCTCAGCAGCCGCGTGGGCATGCTCATCGGCCAGGCTGTGTTGACCATACGCCATATAGGCTGCATGGGCCTCTTGTTCGTGTTCGCCAGCCTCGTGGAGTTGCTGGGCCTTTTCGTGGTATTCGGCGGCTTTACGGAAATGGTAAGCGGCTTCTTTGTGATGTTCGTGTGCCATTTTTAACGTTGGTAGACATGAATATTGGTTTTACAACTGTTTGCTGTGTTGAAAGTTCAAATTCTCAAACCATAAGCCATGAAAAAATTACTCACCTCCTTATTCTGTCTGCTGTTCCCCCTGCTAACCCAGGCCCACAGTTATTGGCTCGAACTGAAAGGGTCCGGCAAAGTCGGCGAACCCATGACGGTCCAATGCTACTTCGGCGAACTCGACAATGGGGTGCGCGAAAAAGGGGCCGCTCTGAAGGGTATCAACGCCTTCACCGCGTCGGTGCTGCTGCCCGATGGTAGCCGGGAGCCGCTTACGCTCACGCCCGCCGAAAACTGCTACCAGGCGCAGTTCACCCCCAAACAGGTAGGTACGTACCAGGTGCTGCTGGTCAACGACACCCGCGCCGTGCAGGACTGGACTACACACGGAATGGGCATCGTGCGCCCCCGCGAATACCTTCGGGCCGTCTGTCAGGTCGGTGGGGGTACGTTGTCGGCTAAACCCGTTTTCTATTTGGATGCCACCCCTCAAAGCAAGCCAACGTCCGTTCTGCTTACGAAAGACGGTGCCCCCTATGCCAACGCATTGGTTAAACTGACCCCGCCCAACGGCAAGCCGGGCAAGCTAACAGCCAATGCCAACGGCCTGCTGACCCTCCCCACCGCCGGAGCCGGGCAGTACGTTATCGACGTGGATTTTATGGACAAAACGCCTGGGCAGTATCAGGGGAAAGCCTACCAGGCCGTTCGCAACAAAATGGCCCTGACTCTTACCGTGCAACCATAAATCGTCCCGAATGAGCAGCTAAAAGCCGGTCTTGGGTCAGCGTAGCTACCCAAGCCGAGTCTGCTCCCTCGCCCCGCCCGATCAATTCGCCGTAGTGGTTATAAAACAGAAAACCCCGGCTCTGACCACAGTAGCGGCACAGATGAAGAACAAACACCTCCTGCCCCCGATATTGGGCCTGATGTACTTCCCAACCGTAATGATAGGTCGGCCACGATTGGGCATTTCGAATCATCTGGTTCAGCCAGCGCAGTTTATGAACGGGCTGTTCGCACCAGTGCCGGTTAGCCGGGGGAAGACTATCCCGGTGAGGCTGAATAACCAACAGGCCCAGGCTGATAAGGAGAAAAAGTTTCATGCAGACAGAGTTTAGGAATAGTCATGGGGTACTTTGATTAGAAATACGTCGAAAAGCCAAATTGAAAACCGGCTGTCCTGCTGGGCGGATTACCCAGCAGGTCTGTCTGCCAGTGGTAGCGGTAGTTGGCCCGCACCACGGTTGTGGGGGAAGGGCGGAAACTCAGGCCCGGCACGATGGCCCAGAGATCATCGCGCAACGGATCGCCCGTCTCGGCGAACGTCCCTACGTTATAATCGACCCGCTCGACGCGCAGGGCCGCGTTGACGACGGCTTTTTTCCAGCCGAACAGCACTTTCTTCACCAGCGGATGCACGATGTCGATCCAGCCTCCCTGTTGCCTCCGGCCAAACTGCTGCGTATAGGTGGCGGGTACGTCGATGCTGGCCCACACAAATTCGCTGTTGATGAATGTACCGGTGGGCAGGGTGGTATTAAAATCCAATGCCCACAGATCCACCCGCCGCCGCTGATCCAGCACCAGCCCATCGACCTGGAATTTATTGTACACGCCCCCCATCCACGACAGGCCGATTTCGCCCCATTTCCGCCGTTTGAAAGCCGTTTTGAGCGTCACCAGCGGCACCCCGTTGAAACTTTCGTCAAAGCGGTCGCGGTTGGCTTTGGTTGCAGGCAGAAACGTGCGGTTCTCCGTGTTAGCGATGATCTGATCGTCGAAGCCGTTAGTCAGGTACGCTTCATATGCCCACACCCAGTCGCGGCTGTACTTCTTGCCAAATAGCCCGAAGCCCACGTTGCTCCAGGTTGAAGGGATGATCGTGACTGACGACAGTGGCCGGTCGATGAATTCCCACTTGGGGCCGTCGTGGTTCTGGTTGAACGAGCCAATCGGATTCATAATAATGCCCCCCCGCAGATTGAGCAGCGGAGTCAGCTCGATGTCCATCGCCGCAAACTCGATGTTGATTTCCTTCGTACCGTCCTCAAATTCGATCTCGGAGAGAAACTTGATCCGCCGATTAATGCTCGAAGCCAGGAAAATGGTCATCCGTCGGGCCTGAAAGGAAAGGCCATCGGTTTTGCCATTAGTCTGCATATACTGGCTGTTGGCTTCCAGATAGCCACCAATCGACACGGGTGCCTTCGTTGAGGTAAGAAACGGGCGGTCGTAGGTAGCGTCCATGTTGATCTTGAGCGTACCCTGCTCCTGTTTACCCTTGCGAAGCGTCGAGTCCCGGTAGAACAAGTCGGCAAAAGCCTTGGGCATGGGGGTCGAATCGGCGGCCATCGCTCCGGTTACAGCCGGAACCGAGGCAGACGTAAGGGGGGTCGAAACAGCTTGTGCATAAGCGGTCATTGTCGTCAGCACGTACCCAATTAGTAGCTGTAGTGTTCTCATAATCAGGCGATGTTGATGTAGATGTACTGGTCGTCGGTCGTTACGTCATAGCGTTTTAAACTCTCCTCGGCGGGACCTTCGGTTACCCGCCCATCGGTGTCGTATTCGCTGCCGTGGGCCGGACACGATAGGTATCCGTCGTGGGCATTGAGGTCATTGCCCTGATGGGTGCATTGCATCAGCACCGCCGTGTAGTTGTCGCCTCCAACCCGGCGCAGGTAAATCGGGTGGGTCTGATTTTTCATCTCAACCACCATAAACGGGCGTTGCCGTTTCCCGTTGGGGTCGAGGTCAAACTCTTTTTTACTGATTTGAATCGCCCATCCTTTGATGCGGGGGGCCTGCGCGTAATAGACGCTTGCGCAGCTCGTTAGGGTGGCCGTCAGCACCGATGTGCTGAGGCAGGCCATACCACAGGTTTTTAAAAAGTCCTGCCGGTTTAGTATCGCTTCTTTTTTCATGAGTGAACGCGTTGAGGTTAGAGGGAATCCAGAAAACGGAGCAGCTTATCGCGTTCAGCCTGAGCCAGTTTAGCGTACTTTTCCACGCTACGACTGGCTTCCCCGCCGTGCAGGCGGATGGCCTCGTTTACGGAGTGAGCGCGACCATCGTGGAGCAGGAACACCCGCCCGCCCTGCGAATTCTGCGACAGGCCCAAACCCCAGAGCGGTGGTGTCTTCCACTCGGCATTTTTAGCCATTCCTTCGGTATAACCGTCGTCAAGCCCTGCACCCATGTCGTGCAGGAGCAGATCCGTATAGGGCGAGAAAGCGCGGTCCGTCAGCGCGGCCACATCCGACGGCCCCGTTTTCCAGTCGGGTGTGTGGCATTTGCCGCAATCCAGGCTTATGAACAATTGTTTACCGGCCACCACCATCGGGTCAGTGGGGGTACGTTGTACCGGTACCTTTAGTGTTCGCAGGTAAAAAACGACTGCATTGACTTTCGCCGACGACACCTCCGGGTCATCTACGCCGTCATCCTGCCCCGACACATCATAGTTTACGGGATCTTCCGAATCAAACTCGGAGGTGATACCCATATCCTGCTTGTAAGCATTGACGGTCTGGTGCAGCAGGTCGATGGCGGCTGCTTTTTTGCCAAACCGCCCAACGTACCTGCCCTGCTGCACTTTATGAAACCATTGCGGCTTAAAGTAATCGGGGGCCTGAATCCAGTTGGGTACACCCGAAATGCCATCCCCATCCCGGTCGGTTGGGTCGGCGTTTGCCAGAATCTGCTCGTCGGAGAGAGCAGCCAGTAGGCCCAGGCCAGTGTTGGCGGGTGGTGTAAACCTGGAGAATGTCACCCCTACCGGCAGCCGTTCGGCTACATGGCCCGGAATAGCCCGGTTCTGAAGTTGCGGCCCGCCCTGCTCCATAAATTGGTTTCCCGTATCGTCGTGCTGTCCGAAGCGGGTGAGCGTGGTGAATGGCGTTCCTTTGCCATCACCTGCATGGCAGGAACCGCAAGAGTTGGCGACGAAAATAGGACCCAAGCCTGTTGCGGGCGTAAAAATATCGCGGTTAAAAGCGGCATCCCCCAGCAAGAACCGGGCATTCTGTTCGGGTGTCAGCTCGGCAATTGGCCCATCGAGCAGGGCATCGTTGGCGGGAGCCGCAGGCAGCAGAGCCTCACAGGCTACAATGCCAAAAACGACGGTTGCCAGTAATAGACACAGTATAGTTATCTTCTTCATCAGAAAGCAGAAAAAAGGTGAGTAGCACGACACAGCACTCCCGGTCGTCATAGACTAGCAGGCTGTTTAGTGCCAATAGCAGACCTGAACAGGTCTGTTAATGCAAGAAGCGGAGTGAAATGGGCGGGCCGCGTAGCGTGGGCCGGGCCAGCGTGACCGTTCGTTCCTTAGATGTTGGTGCGACAGGAACGGAACGGATGATAAAGCGCACCCACAGGAGCAGAAAAGCGATCAGCAGGGCGAAGGTGGGTACGAATGCTACGTTACTGATCGCATCCAGCAACACCAATTCATGGGTCGTGTGCGGATTAGCCGACAGCGGGCACGATTTGGCAAACAGATTGTAAGGGTGCGCGTGGGTGATAATCTGCCCGTTTGCTAACCGGTGAGCATGGCGAAAAACCACCGAGTTGATTTGCATCAACATGAGTAGTCCAAGCAACAGCCGGGCGATCCATTGTCGTATGTTTACTCGCAGTAACAACTATCTGTCAAGGCGATTAAAAGAGTTTAACGCACTTACTTCACAGGCATAACATACGGAGTAATCAAAAGTTTAGATTACCCTAAATTTTTATTTTGACTAACGAAAATGCGTTATTTTGTCAACTGCTTTTGTATCACCTTAAAAAAGGATTGAGTGCAATCTATGAAAAATACTTATCCGCAAATTTTTCTACATGCACGTCGCCAACTGCCGGGAATACTGTTCGGGGGCGAAACCTGGCGATAACAGACACACTCCTTGTTCGTTGCGAAACCATGAAACAGTACGTTGTTACCGGCCTGATATGGCTGACCTCACAGGCTTGCTGGGCGCAGGCGAAACCGACAAAGGCAATGGAAACCAACTTGAAACAGAAAATCGCACTGGCCTGCAAGCTCACTGATCGCGATCAGATCAAGCGAATGAATGAGTTGCACCAAACGCTGTTCAAGAAAGTAGCCCGAACGGTCGAACATCCGAACAGCTATGAATTGGTCTTCAACCAGTCAGATGACGCAACGCTTGCGGACCTGACCGAATTTATCAGGTTTGAACGGCAGTGCTGTCCCTGGCTGGTCTTTCACCTGACATGTCAGCCCGAACAAGGCCCGATATCGTTGGAAATGGGCAATTCAGCAGAAACCAAGCAAATGGTATATCTGGTCATGGAACTGGATAAACTCCCCCTCTCTGCTTCCAGGTGAGTGGCATATAGGTCAACTAAAGGGATGCCCTCTACGGACTGCGAACATCGCGTGAAAGCGAAGTAACTCGGCTCATAGAGGTTACAATCGTCGCTATTCAAACAAACCAACTGATATGGCTCTTCTCTTAGAATCTGAATTGACCTGCCCTCATTGCAGCTACCAACAGACTGAAATCATGCCAACTGATGCCTGTCAGTTTTTTTACGAATGAGCAAAAAACACAACAGTCCTCCGCCCAAAGGCCGGAGACTGTTGTGTTTTTTGCTCATACGGATCTGTAAAATGCCCGCCGGTCCAGGGAAAGATGTTCTGTTGTAGTCAATAAACCTACATAGTTACTTCATTCCTGGGTACGTCCCGGTTCCAATGCCCTCCTAGCCCGTTGCTCGGTACGCAGTCGTCAGCCTTGGCAGCTTCGTCTTTACGCGGCTGAAATGGAGTTTCTAAATCAGTTTTTCGGTCGCTATTTCCGCTCAAACTGGCAAAACGTGAACGCCTGCTTGGCTCCAGATGGGGTTTGGTGCTCGGTAGTTTCGCAGTGCCGTTTGGTAAAGTGTGCGCTGAACTGCCGGGCCAGCGTATCGGGGGCGTACTGCCGGACGGGTAGGCCGCTACAGTGGGTCGGGCCGTTTTCGGCGAACGTACCTACTGTCAGTATCCCCCCCGTTTTGATCCCGGCTTTCGCCACAGCCAGATAACGGGCGACCTCGGCGGGGGTGGTTAGAAAGTGGAACGCAGCCCGGTCGTGCCAGATGTCAAACGGCTGATCGGGTTGGTAGCTAGTGATGTCCGCCACGATCCAGGATACTAGGTCGGCTCGGTTGCCCAGACGCCGTTTGGCCCGCTCCAACGCACTCATTGAGATGTCCAGCACCGTCAGGTTAACAAAGCCCAGATCCAGCAACGCGTCTACCAGGCGACTGTCGCCGCCCCCTACATCGATAAGACGGGCCTGTGGGGATAAGCCAAACGACACTATGGTATCGACCGAGCGTTGGGGATAGGCTTCGTACCAGCTAACCGTCTCAGCGGCTTTAGTCTGGTAGACTTGGTTCCAATGGGTCTGATCCATATGAATGGCTGGTTTATAGAACAAAGAATGGCAGCTTTCCAGAGAAAGTCAACGTCTCAAAAAGCATTACCCCGTTATCGGTAAGCGATCAGTTCTCTTTTTAAAACGGGCAGCTTATGTTCTTAATCAGTAGAATGTCCACTTAGCAAAGGTCTGAGTACTGTTGAGGACGTAAACAGCAGAAAACGGGCGCGACCTCGTGTGATAACCTGTAGCCGGGAACCGCTAATTAGGTCGGTTACAGGAAATTGATTAGCGATCACTCACCAAAAATTGACCGTTGTGATTCTGAGCACAATACCATGCCACTAAATAAGATGTTTGTATGATTGTCAGTATCTTATCATCGTTAATGCAGGGGATTGGCCCACTTATTGCGGCAGTTTGGCCAACGTGCTGACCGCACTGAGTGATGAAACAGCTTCCCGCCCCCGGCCATCGACGCAGCTACGCCGCCACGGAGAAACATGCCTGCCTTGAACCTGTCTTAGCCGGGCAACAATCCGAACAGCAGGCCGCTCAGCTAGCCGGGGTGGCTCATCGGACTGTGCAGCGATGGCTCCGTCAGTATAAACAACACGGGCTGGCTGGGTTAGATACCGCCTGTCGGGCCGATCAAAAAAAGCCCCGCCCGTTGAATACAGGGTGGCAGGAAGTTACCCGGGCGTTGGCCCTGGCACGCCCGGCGTATCAGGTTTCGGACATCCATGCCTGGATTGTCAACCAGGCCACCCTGACGAAACGAACGCCCCCCGCTTACCCAACCGTACGCCGCTGGTTTGGCCAAATTGACCCCGCTCTGTTGGTCTTAGCCCGTAAAGGGCCCGAAGCCTACCGACAGGAATGCGAACTGGTGTACCGCTGGGAAACTGCCTACCCCAACGCGCTGTGGCAGGCTGACCACACGCCGCTGGATGTGGCCGTGGTCGATGAAAAGGGGAACGTTGTGCGGCCCTGGCTAACCTTGATCGAGGATGACTACAGTCGCTGTGTCTGTGGCTTCTATCTCTCGGTCGACCATCCCAATGCGTTGCACACGGCCTTAGCGTTGCGCCATGCCATCTATCCCAAAGGCAAAGCCAACTGGCCGGTATGTGGCATTCCTCAACGCCTCTACTCCGACCGGGGGCGCGACTTTCTCTCCAAGCATTTAGCCGAGATCTGTTTACGACTGCACGTCGAGGTCGTCCGTACCCGGCCCCGGCGGCCCCGGGGAAAAGGCAAAATCGAACGCTTATTTGGCAGTCTCAACACGGGTTTATTGCGGACCTTACCCGGTTACACGAAAGCACCGGCCCCTGACCCCGACCTACCCTTGTTGACCCTGAAGCAGTTGGAGGCAAAGTTAGAGGTGTTTATTACCGACGTGTATTTAGTTCGCGCCCATCGCTCGACGGGCCAGACACCTCTAGAACGCTGGCAGGCGGGCGGTTTCGTGCCGCAGCAACCGGTAGATTGGTCCGTACTGGACACCCTGTTACTAACCGTGAGCAAGCCCCGTCGAATACTTAAGGATGGTATTCACTTCCGAGGGTTGCGGTATCTCTCCACGGTGCTGACGGCGTACGTGGGCGAGTGGGTGACGATTCGGTATGACCCCCGTGACTTGGCCGAAATTCGGGTCTATCTGGGCGAGGAATGTATCGGCAAAGCGGTTTGTGTACGCATCAGCGATCAAACGGTGAGTCTGAAGGAACTCGATAAGGCCCGCCGTCAGGTCAATGCCGACCGGCGCACTAAACTCCGGCAGGCCCGTGACTACCTGGATGCCCTGACGCCGACAGCCGCACTGGCTGCCTCGTCGGTGGCGACCACCGCCCCGGATGCTGTGCCTGTGGTGGAGCTACTGCATCCTACACCCAGTTCAACGGCGTTAAAACTGTATGCCTATGGCCATCGAACTGAATAAGCCCTTTGAAGACCAGACGGGGGTTCGCTTCATCCAGATGCCGGGCAGCCGCTGGTTTGATGAGTTCGCGACGGCCTGCGGGCAGTATCGCTACATCGGCCTGTGCTACGGGGCGGCGGGGGTGGGTAAGACGTGGTCAGCACGCTACTTTTCCCAGTGGGAAACAGCCCAGCGCGTCCTGAAGCAAGCCTACTACGATTCCCCCGTGCTAACGCCGCCGAATCGGGAACCTCTGGTCAAAGCCATTTATTACACCGCGCCGGTCACCAACACGCCCCGCCGGTTACAGGAGGATCTCGCCCTCGATTTCAATACGTATCGGCAGGTAGGTCGCTTGTCGGAAGAGCTAAACCGTACCCTGCTACCGACGGTGCCCGCTATTCTGCTGGTCGATGAAGCGGATCGGCTCAACGTGAACTCCCTAGAATTCTTACGCGATCTCTACGACCACCACGGCTTTGAGCTGGTGTTGATTGGTATGCCTGGTCTGGAGAAGCGGCTCAAACGCTACCCACAGTTGTATTCCCGAGTGGGTTTTGCCCATCATTTTCGGGAGTTGGCCAATCAGGATTTAACCATGCTGCTCACCGGGCGAGATCAGGCCAATCAACCGTTGCTGGTTCACCCGCCGTTCGCCGATGAGCTGACCTTGGGGGCGGTGGTTCGGACTTGCCGGGGAAACATGCGCCTGCTGACACGTCTATTGAGCCAGATTGACCGGATTGTCGCAATAAATCAATTGAAGCATGTAACCCTGGAGGTGGTTCAAAAAGCCAGCCTGCTGCTGACGATTGGCCCGCCGGATTAACCCGCCCGTCAACCCGTTCCATTCAGGATGTCAACCCACCGCTCTATGCCCGTCAGCCGCCTGCTGCCCACCGAACTGGATCCGTCCGTCTGTTGCTCGCCCACCTATCTGTGGTTAGTCCATGCGCAATACGATGATGTTATCGATCAGTATCCGCAACCCATTATCGCCTTCTTACAGTATTGTGCCGGTACAGGCCAGCCGGCTGACCGGGACAGCCTGGGCGCGTACCTGGTCCATGTTCAGCGGCAGGCGATCATGGGCGTGGGGCGGTTTCTAAGCCTTAGTTTTCGTCTGGCGGCTCCAGGGCTGTTATCGCCTGCGCGCTGGCAGCAGCAGCCTCAAGTTCCCCCGTATTGTCTCTCCGAGCTGATTCGCTACTGGGGTTGGTCCCAGCGACGGATCGGCCCCATGACGCTGAATGGACTGACCCATTGGTTCGCTTTTGTGCAGCAGCGGGGGTGGCGGGGACAACTTTGTGTGGAGTGGGTTGATGCCTATCTGGCCGAGGGTCGAGCGCAAGGCGTATCCGAAGTAGTGTTAGCCCTGCGTTTGGCGAGTATTCGTCGCTGGGCTGGCGAGTTGTGTCGGTTGCGCACGAAGCTTCGGTTGGAACCTAGTCAATTGCCTGTATTGGCTCTGTTGAGTCAGTATCACGATGAGGTAGCCGGTTGGCCTCTGCCAGCTCAACCCACTGAGTCCGATGATCACGCGTATCTGAAGGCGACGTATCGGAACTGGGCCGCTGACCAACTAATTGCCGAGTGGCTTCGTCGGGGTGTCACGTTAGCCAGTTTACCGCACTTGCGCTATAGTCAGATCAAGTATGAACACGAGCTTGGTGTGGTGCTGCGCTTTACGGACGGGCGGACCAGGCCCCGTGTGCTCAGTGCAGTGGAACTGTATTTGTATGACGACCATATGCGTTTGGCCAAGGGGATCTCGACTCATTCGGACGACGCAGTGCTCTTCGCCGATTGGGCGCAACGTTGGCCTCGGCTACGCCATCACCTTCGCCGCCGACGGTGGCAGCCCAAAAAAGCCCCCGATGAATGGCCGCAGCAGGTCTACTACCAAACGGAAGGAGTTAAATTATTGGAACGGTTGAGATGGCGGCACGTTCATTTTCAACTGCCGCCTTGCCGCTGAGGCTCCCAGCGGGTAGTCAATAGCCATTTGTGTTGAACAAATGGCCTTTCTGACTAATGAGGCCTGTTTGTAGGTTGTATGGGCTGTTTTTTAAGCCAGACGACACAAAGCATGAGCACTTTGACGACACAAAGCGTGAACACTGACATATCTTATTCGATTGATGTGTGTTACGGTCAGGCAACCAGAATCTGGTTGAACGCTACAGTTCGATAAGCCCTCGGAAGGGGTGCGGTATCTGTTGTCGGCAATAGTGCGAAGACGGTAAATTTGATAGTTTTGCAACTGTATCATTCAAAACTTATGAACGAGAATCCACCGAACCATGCCACCAATGAGGAGCTTAAAAGACAGAATGCGGCATTGATGCAAAAACTTCATGATGCTAATCAGCAGGTTACCGTTCAGCAGAACGATAGCCAGGAAAAGCTGCTTAAAATGGGGTCCGAACTGTTAGACACGTACCTCAAAAATAAAGCTAATACTGAGCGTTTCCTTGCTGAGAAACAGGCGGAGTATCAGCACAAAGAACTAGAAACGGTTGAGCGGCTCGATTTCAGAGATAAAATTTATAAAGGGCTAATGCTCATTTTTCTGATTGCCGCTTTACTCGGCTCCACTCAATTTGGAGTATTTGACAAATTGGCTCCAATAATCAGCCTTCTGATCGGTTTGTTATTCAAAAACAGTTTAATCTCTGAATTTTTTACCGCAACGAAGAAGCGGTCAGGTGACATTGAGGAAGAATAAAATTATGTCAATGAAATTTAATGTATTGAAAAGTAAAAAGCTGCTACAAAGGGCCATAAACTTGCCCAATCGAATTATTGATGACGAGGATTTCTCACACAGTAAAGTGGTGGATTGACAGTTGGCCGAAGGGCAATATGAGCGAAAACGTGTAAGCTTGTTATACGAGGTTCAAGAGTTAATGCTTGAAACACGCAGCTTTATAAAAGCTGTCTACGGCATTGATAATGAATGCTTTAGATAGATTCACAAAATAGGATTCACTTCGGAAAATAAAGGGTTTGTGATGAATACGTTTAATGTAAATTACAATAAATACTGGCAAGAAGGGAAAGGGGAGATTATTTCATTGTTGAGTAACATCGTTTCGGAAGAAGAAGCCAAAGCAGAACAGGAAATTCATAATAAAAAAGACGTTCCATATTTTCAACTTTGCCTGTTTGCCTTGTTGTTTCTCGGTTTGGTTACCGTTGTTTGGCAACTACCAGCCTCGGTATACGAGCAGTTTATTGCTGGCGATAAAATCAGTCAGGCCAGAGCGGTGTTATCAATTTGCACTGGCTGTTTATCGCTGATTGTTGTGAAGCCCGATAGTTGGAAAGAGTTGTTAACTGCCTTTGTAGCATCTGCTTTAATTTTTATACCTCTTCTGAAGTGAGTTCGATAAGTCGATCCACTTGGTCAGGACGGAGATACTGTATTAAAGCCTCTCTCGAAGCCTTCAATACAGCCTCAGTTGAAAGCAAATTTGCTTCATAAAGCCGTAAGTAATCACCCCGGTTAAGACGGATAGGCAGTGACAATAAACCAAGAGCAGCTTTGGGTAGTCCCGTTTCCAGTTGTTTAAGCAAGATGTCAACATCCTGCGCCATCTCATCAGGCATCGGAATCAGCATAATACTGGCGATCTCGTAAGCTGCCCGAAGGTAGAGCCGTGTCCGGTCCGCAATACCCCGAACGTCTCCAGCTCCAATGTTGCCGGCATATGGTGTAACCGAGTAATGGCTTTCTATTTGCGCTATAGGGTGCCCGTTTATCCAAACCCACAAGATGGCCGCTCGTTTACAACGTCCATTATAATCGGGGGCATCTTTGGCACCCCACTGAAGGGCTTGTACTACTGGACGACCGTAACGCCTATCAACTTCGACAGCCCAAGTTCCTTCCTTTGTTGCTTTCTTCGCGATAGGCGTATAGCCCCCAACCTCTTCCAGCACTTGTAGATGTGCCATCAACGTCTCGGCTGTGAGGCCCCCCGAAATACGTTTTAGAAGCATTACCAACTTTAAAGCAGTTGAAAAGGCAAGGTTAGATCGACCGCAAGCTTTGCCTAACAAGCTCAATCGAAGCATACCCAGCTCTTCCTCAATGAACCCGTAGGCTTCCATTTGATATAGCACAATCGACAGGCGAGTTTGTATCTCGTCCTGCCAATTCAATCGTTGCCGACCAGCCAGATAACCACCGTATGTCCTCGACAAAAGCCGAATAATTTGATCCTTAGGAATTTCTTTCACTTGTGACAGCAGACGCAGTATCCAAGTGTCGGTCTGCTCAGGTTCGAACGACGAACGAATTGGTTCGGGTTGTCCTCTGACATAGCGATTAAATAGGCGTTGCCGTTCGTCAGGAGTTTCGGCCAACATAATGCTGCGACCCTGCTCGGACAATCCCAACCGACCAGCCCGACCAGCCATGTTCTTATATTCAGCGACGGTAAAAGATTGCCGCGTCTCTCCGTAAAAGAAGTTCTCAACAATTATGACCGTCGATGCCGGCGTGTTAATACCAGCAGCTACCGTCGTCGTTGCGACTAACACTCGAACCGGACTGTTAATCGCTCTAAATGTCTGTTCAACAACGGTACGTTCCTGACGGTTGAGGTCCGAGTTGTGAAAAGCGGTGCCCCCCACCAAAGCCTTTCTTAAGTCGGAAGAGGCCGATGACGGGTCCGAGTCAACCAGTTTGGACAACGCATCGTTAGCAGGCGGCAAACCCAGGGCGTTAGCCAGATAAATAGAACAGCCTACCGTCGAGCCTTTTTGATTTCTAAAGATCAGTATCTGTTCCTGACGAGCTACCAAATCGATGACTAATGGCACAATTACATCCTGACTCCCCGGTTTATCCTTCCGCCGAACGATTCGGTATGCAGGGAGCAATTGCTCGGCCCGTTCCTGACCGGTTGGGTCTATATACTGAAACACCCCCGACCGGTCAAGTACGCCCTCAATTAATGGGATGGGTCTTTTCTTAGTAAATAGAAGTTGACAATCGAGCCATTCATTGAAATAATTAATGCTACCAATTACTGCGGATAGCGTTACGATTTGGCAATCAACGCCTTGCTCCCTTGCCGTCAGCAGATTCGTTAAAATCAACTCGACCGTGATACCCCGGTTCGTATCAGTGATAAATTGTGCCTCGTCTAACACAATCAATCCTATCTTACTAAGCAACGCTGGGACGCCGACGGAGAGATTGAGGAACATTTCATACGTAAGCAGGGCTATGTCATATTTGCCCTTGATGAACGAAGTGGTATCATCGGTGTAATCGCCTGTACACCGAATGACTCGTTGGTTTAGTAGGGTGCCATAGAAGTCGGAAAAGTCATCAAATTTCTCACCGACGATGGCTCGGTAGGGTAAAAGGAACACGGCTTTACGCCCTTGAGTAATGGCTTTCGCGGCTGCCATTTCGCCAACAAACGTCTTGCCGGAACTGGTAGGAGCTACAATTACGGCTGATTTACCATCCAAGATGCGTAGTTCATTGACCGCTTCTAACTGTAGCTCATTCAACCCGTTCGGAAACCGATTGGTCCATTGCTCAAGCAAGGGCAGAGACAAGCCAAAGTTAGCTAGTTGACTGATCGTCGCACTTACCTTTACGTTGTTTGTCTCGGGAAACGCCCGTAGAAAAGTTGGGCCTGGCACTAAGGGAGGGAAGTTTAACCCTCCTTCGATGAGGTTAAAATAGATGGGAGTCTGTTCCCACCCGTATTGAGCTGTTATAGCGCGTACCCGTTTAGCCGAATCATCCATCAACTGTCCGATACTAATTCCCTCGGCAGAGTTAATAAACGTTTGTAGAAGAGCATGAGTGAATAAACCATGTCCTTTCCATTCATAAGCCGGCTGATCATCTTTTGATGCAGCTATGATAACGCGCCCTTTACCTTGCAGGTCAGCGACTGTCGTCAAATTGCTCCGAGGAACTGGCAGATCGGCAAGCACGCGGGCGGTCGCCCCTCCGCTGAAACAACAGTCCAGAATAACAATAACAACTCGGGCTTTTGAGTCAGCTAGATTGGTTGCTAACTCATCCATTGGAATGGTTGACGTGTCGATGGCTGCAACATCGGCATCATGTGGTACTAACTGATGAGCTTCCGTACCATGTCCAGCGAAATAGAACAATGCAACATCGTCCATTTCCGCTGCCACCAATGTTTCGTTTAGTGCCTGACGAATATTAGCTGTGGTGGCCTCCTCGTTTATCAACAGTTTGGCCTCAAGAGCAGGCATGGAGTCGACAAAGAGCGAATACATGGCTGTAGCATCTCTTGTTGCTCCAGCAAGGTCACTTATGAATGAACTGGCGTGCTTATCAACGCCAATGAACGTAGCCCGAAAAGTCATGGTGTGGTAAATACAGGTGGATCGTTACTGTAAGTCAGCCTTTCGCTTAAAAGCTCCGATAGGCAATGATCGAGGGACTTCGGCCCGATCCTGTTCCGACATTAATCCGCTACGATGGCTTCCGTTTCTTCAGATACTGTGAGATAGCCTCCCACACAACCTCGCGTATGTCGACTTCATCGTCAAGGGCGATCTGCTTTATGGCCTTAGACATGTTCCTGGGTACTTTAACATTCAACTGGACTAATTCATCGTCTTTGTTGATTGCCGATTTGGTTGCAGGCTTGTCCACCTCAGCCACCGGATTCACTTCCTGAATGGGTGTCTGTGACGGCTCATTCTTTAATTTATCGGCCAGTCTGGCTTTTCGTTCTGCAAGGGTCTCTGCCATGTTGGTGTTCGTTTACAGTTGGTCGATGATTTCTTCGGCCAGATCGGCCATCTCTTCGTGTGCTTTGGTATCCTCTAACTGCACAATGCCGCCTGCAACCACAGATCGGATATAGCTGACTCGTTCGTGAATTCGTGTAGTCAGCGTCGGTATGGGATACGCATCGAGGATATCTTTGATTTCCCGATTCATCGACGTGCGTGGTTTCACCATATTCAATACAATTCCCGCTTTCAGATCGGCCCGTTCCTGCTGACTCTGCTGAAGCATAGCCATCGTCGCTTTCAGGGCCATTGCGTCCAGGTAGCTTACTTTAGTGGGTACAAGCACGAAGTCCGAGATAGAAAATAAGTCGTTTAGTCGGTTGGTTAGGTACGGGGGCGTATCAATGATGATAATATCCAGTTCCGGGTACGTTCCCTCCTGCAAGGCTTCGTAGCTCACCAGCGTTATACCGTCCAGCAACGTATCAAGGCCCTGCACACTGCCCTGCAAGTCAGTATCAACGATACCTACGCGTTTGATGTCTTTTAGATAGAAAGCCAGGTTCAGCGCGAGTGTCGTTTTACCGACACCCCCTTTCTGGTGAGCCACAGTGATAATCTTCATGGTCGGCGATCAGCTTACAGGTTTTGCCTAGGCAAGTAGCAAAATTTATCTATCTAAAAAAATAGTCAACTATTTATAAACTAATTAACTATAAAACTATTCAACTAACCAACTGATTATCAATGATGTTTTCATGCTTTACCCGTACACACCGACTACGAATAATTCAGTTTGTCAGCGAGACGGTACGTTCAAATGTGAAGATGCCGACAATCTGTTGCGTGGTCGAAAAAATGTCTGAGGCTTTAACCACTGTTATCTGACCACTACGCGGAGTGCCATTCACAAACTGATATAACGTAATGGGAAAGGTATAGGTCACCTGGCGCGCACCACTGGTTCCGGCAATTGTCCTGTTGACTACCGTGACGGCATTGTAATCAGTAAGGATGTCTTTTTTAATGGTAAAATACCCGCCGTTCGTCGTGCCAGTCGCGGTATAATTAACGGCGTAGGTACCCAAATCGAGAGCGGTATACGTACCCGCCGTACCCTGTCCCGACAGCACGAAGCGGACAGAATCTTCCTTCACCACCGTTTCTACTTTATAAACCTGTCCTTTTAGCTGTCCGCGCTCCTCTGTGTAGCCATTCGCTAAGGCAAGCTTGATGCACGTGTACGTACCACTCAGCCGAACTGACGATTTGCTCGATTGCTCGTTCTGTTGCTCAAGGGATAAAGGCACTTCCTGTTGGCTACCCGAACAACCAATTAGACAATAAAAACTAATGACACCGATAAGAAAGACGAGTACGATTTTCTGAACTATAGTAAACATAGCGAACAAAGAGGATAAAACGTATAGCAAATATATGGGTACCTAATCACTCAGAAAAGCAACGCCTATATGTTCACCTGCACGTTCTAAAATGTATTCAATGAGTTGATAAACCAACTCATTGGTTATCAGTATACATCTAGCTTAATCAGAATATTTCAATAATTTTTTACCTATTAATATTTAATATTTTAAATATTTACGGCATCTTTGCATTGTCATCTGGCCGGAGACGTAACGCTTTATTCCAACTTTTTCATGAAACGAATGTACACCGTCGGGCGGGGGCTGTTGCTACTTGCGCTGACAAACGGTATGGCAGTTGCCCAAAATGTCGACCAAACCAAAGGTATAGGAGCTGGGGTACAGGTACTGACCCAAACAACTAAGGATTTACAGGATTACTTCCGGCCCATGACGACAGTGATGTACGTCATAGCCGCTATCGTCGGCATCTTCGGGGCGTTCCGCATCTACTCTAAAATGCAGGCGGGCGATCAGGACGTGCAGAAATCGGCGGTTAACTGGGGCGGTTCGGTGCTCTTCCTGCTGGCTTTCGCAGCCATTCTGGAAGCCGTCTTTTTCCAGACACCTTAACCAACTCCCACTGATGTTCCCGGTGAAAACTTTGCTCATTATGGGCTGCCTGTTAGTCGCGCTAACAGCAACCGCGCAGAACGTTGACCTGAGTGGCAACCCCGCTGCTTCAGTCGGCATTGATGGTCAGTTTACGAATCCGATCTTGAGTCGGTTGCCGACCTTTTTAAAGTTTGTCTGGGCAGTGTGCGGCCTCAGTGCTTTAATCGGCGGGCTACGTATCTATGCCCGCGTACAGGCCGGAACGGGTGAATTTGCCGTGGAAACCTGGCGATTAGCCTCAGCCGTCATCGGTTTGGCGATCATTGCCTCGTTCCTGCAAGGCTGGGTGAGCTACCGAATGCCTGCCGTAACAGCGGCCCGGTTTGGATCAGACAGGCTCATCTACCGGGGCAGTGAAGATGAATCCGAAATCGCTGACTCGTCGCCCGGCGATGTGGCCGCTACGCCGTATCGACCCGGCATGGATGCCCGCGTCGATTCAATTCGGAACTACTACCGCACAGCATCTGACTCTCTGCGTCAACACACCCGACTGACCCGATGATTCTGCTCTACGACGAATTTCAGGCTTACGGGCAGGTCAAATCAATTGGGTTGTGGCTGTGTGCGTTCGGGGCTATCGTGGCTGGTTTCCGCATCTATCAGCAGTGGAACCGGGGTGAAGAGGTAGAAGGGCCAGTTGTGCTATGGCTCACGGGCATTGCGTTCTGCGGGGGCATGGTGTTTCTGGTTGATCGCTTCATTCTGAGTGGGGCCTTTTCCTCTTCGTTCGGGGGCAGTGACTACCTCGCCCAAACCTATACCCAGTCAATGGCGGTCGAGAGTAGCCGGGCGGCTCTGCTGCTGGGTATCGTGGTGGCTATCGTCGGGTTAATTCGGGTGTTTCAGAAGTTCCGCCGGGGCGACGACGATCTCTACGACTTTCTGTTCAAGTGGTTTGGCTCGCTGGCCTTCCTGTTTTTGATGAGTACAATCATTTCCGCTATGCTATGAAATCCTTTCCCATCCACCGGGGAGCCGACAACGAAATCGAATTTCGGGGCCTCCGGGGCCAATACTTCTACTACGCAGCCGGTGGGCTGATTGCGTCGGTCTTCGCTACGTTGCTGGGGTACGTACTGGGCGCGCCCATCCTACTGGCTATCCTGCTACTAATCATTGGTGCTGGTGGTACGTTGGCCTGGTGCTACACCCGCAACGACCGTTACGGACGCTGGGGGTCCGTTAAGCAACAGGTACGTCAGCTAAAACCCTCGTTCGTGTGTCAGTACCAGTCGTTTAATCGGCTGTTACCCGTTCGGACAACTACAACCCGAAAAGTCCGATGAAAAAGTCTAAAACGCTGGCTGATCTGTTTCCAATTCTCTGCATTGATGAGACCACGCATTGTGTCGTCTCTAAAAACGCTGATATCACGGCTGCATTCGAGGTGCAGGCCCCTGAGATTTTTGCGGTGTCCGACGGGGAGTACGATACGTTGCATGACATCCTGATCCGGGCGACTAAGGTGTTGCCGACGGGCTACATGGTGCATAAACAAGACTTCTTTATCGAAGACGTATATACACCCCCGTTCGGTAGTGAATTTCTGAGAACCTCAAATTATGTAGCGTGGGAAAACGAGCGGCATTTTGCTGACCGCCCCTACCTGCGGCACCGGTGCTATCTGTACGTAACGCGCCCGGCATCGCCCCCACTTAAGCGAACGAGCAGTCAGTCGTCGTTACTGAAACGGCATCTGGTGCCGAAAGAGGTACTGGACACACGTACCTGGGCGGAGTTTGTCGATGTGGTTAATCAGTTTGCGGCCATTTACCAAGATTCGGGGAAGATCAAACTTCAGCGATTGGGGCCAGACGAGTTACTCGACAATGGCGAACAAACGGGGCTGTATCAACGGTACTTCTCGCTTTCGCTCGATGATCCGACGCTGCATGACGTGGAGTTAACCGATGGTCTGAAAGTGGCCGGTCAGCAGACCTATACCTATGCCATTTCGGAACTGGGTGATTTTCCCAACGAGGTCTATAACTCGGCCCGGTTGGAGCAGTTCTCCACCGACAGCAGTCACTTCCCCATTTCGACAGGGTCCGCCTTGGGGATGTTGCTACCCTTCAACCACATTTATAATCAGGTGTTGTTGATCGACGACGGCGATGCACTGACGAATCAGTTGGTGCGGGAAGTGAAACGGCATCACTCGTTCGCGGCCTGGTCGAAGGAAAACGAAGTCAGCATCCGCTCGAAGGACGCGTTCATGGAAGAAGTCAAAGACCGGAACCGGCGGGTGGTGCGGGCGCATTACAACGTACTGGTTTTTCACCGTGACCCCGACGTGGCCGATACGTACCGGTCGCAAGCAGCAGCGGCTATTTCCAAGCTGGGCTTCAAGCCGAAGCTGGCCAGCCACGATGCCGAAACGTTGTTCTGGTCGTGCATACCGGGTAACATCGCCGAGATTGGGGCCGATAACCTGGCCACCTGTTTTCTAGAAGAAGCCACCGCCCTTTGGAACACGGAGACCAATTACCGCGACGATTTTTTCTGTAAAAACGGTCTGCTCCTGACCGACCGCTTTGGTCGGCCCTGCATGGTGGACCCGTTCTTCGAGCCGATGCAGCGCGGCATTATCGCTAACCGGAATTTCATGGTTGTGGGCCCGTCGGGGTCGGGTAAGTCATTCACCATGAACAACATGGTCTATTACCTGCTCAGCCACGGTATACACGTGAGCTTAGTCGACGTGGGGGGTTCCTACAAACGATTGTGCTCGCTGATGGGAGGCCGCTACATTACTTACGAGCCGGACAATCCGATTGAGTTCAACCCGTTCTACAGTGCCGACCTCGACCCTGACGAAGAAACCAAAGATGCCCTGGCAAACCTGCTAATGGCCCTTTGGAAAAAAGACGGGGAGCCAACCACCAAAGCCGAAGAGGTAACGGTGGCCAACATCGTGCACGAGTACTACGGGGCCATACGCCGGGCGCGTCAGGCCGGAGACGAGTTATTCCCCTGTTTCGACAGCTTCTATGAGTTCACCCGCGATACGTACCCCGCTATTTTCGAGCGGAACATGGGGTCGGAGAAGGAATTCAACCTGAATAACTTCCTGTACGTGCTACGCCCCTTTCATGCCGACAATCAGTACGGGTATCTGCTCAATTCGCGCCGGAACATCGATTTGATGGAGTTGCCGTTCGTGATCTACGAATTGGATAACATCAAGGACCACCCGGTGCTGTTTCCGATCACGACGATCATGATTATGAATACGTACGTGCGGAAGTTGTTCAGCGTGAAGGGCGTGTTGAAAATGCTCATTATCGAGGAAGCCTGGAAGGCACTGGCGAAAGAGAACTTTGCTCAGTTTCTGAAATGGTGTTCCAAAACGGTGCGAAAACACTGGGGATCATTGGGCGTAGTAACGCAGGAGGTGGACGATCTGGTGGGTAACGCGATTGTGAAAGACGCGATCATCAACAACTCGCCGATCAAGTTTCTGCTCGATCAGCACAACTACGAAAAGCGATTTACCGAAGTAATGCAGACGTTGTCGTTGTCGGAAAAGCAGGCCAACATCATCCTGAGCATTAACAAAGGCAAAGACCCCAATCGACCACCGTACAATGACCTCGCATTGCTGCTGGGCGATTATTGCAAGGTCTACGGTGTGGAGGTGAGCCGCACGGCCTACGGCACGTTCACAACCGAACGGCAGGAAGTAGAAGCCATTAACGACCTCGCTAAAGCACATTACGGCAATGAATTAGAGTCGGCGGTGAAAGGCTGGGCACGGGGCGAACGAGCCGGGGGCTACCTACCAGTCAACTCGGCAGGCGTACCGCTGCTTCATCCAAACGGTCAGCCGCCAAAAGCATTGAATGGCAGCAGCCAAACGTAACGCCAATCAGACAATCCATTTCGTTTATGAAAACCATACGTTTACTCCGGGTGGTCGGGCTATTGCTGTGCCTGTTGTTGGTCACGCCCACCCTACAAGCTCAATTCGTGGTCTCAGACCCGATCCACACGGCGGTATCGAACCTGATGCAGTTGATTCAGAAACCGTCGTTTAAAACGATGGTCGATGCCGTCGAAAAGCTCAAAAAGGTGAAAGGAGCCGTACAGAGCTACCACCGGGGGCAGCAGTTGATTCAGACCGTGCAGCAGACCACGCGCACGCTGCAAAGTATCTCGACGGTCATCAGCAAAGACGGCCACATCTACCCGGCAGAATATTCGCTCATCGCCGACGATCTGAGCGCGATGGGAACCCACGCCAACGACATCCTGAAAGATATGCGACAGGGTACGTCGCAGAACCTCTTCGAGATAAATGATCAGGGCCGGATCGAGTGGATTTTCCGGGCCTACGAGAGTGCGAAGAAGTTTCAGGGGCTGGTCAACAACTATTACTACAAAGTGCGGGCTATGTCGTTGCGCCGGGTACGTTCGCAAAAAGACTGGATGATGACCAGTCGCCTATACGCCATTGCCGAGCCAACGCTGAACAAAACCGGTAGCTACCAGGAGGTGCAGTTCATGCTGGGCGAAAAAGGCTACGACGATGATTACACCGACCGCACGAAGTCGGCCCTCGACGAAGAAACCATTGCCCGGCAACAACGGGAAAAGCAGGCCGAAATCGACCGGAAAACCGCCCTGATGCAGGAATGCCAGGACCGGCTACAGATTGCCGATTTGCAGGGGGAGCAACAGGCATACGCCGAGATGAAGTTCATCTACCCGCCTTACTTCGACCCGGAGAAAAAGGGCAAGCCCAACGGGTACGTGGACCCCTACGACGGCCATATTATTTCGGACGAAGAGTTTGGCATCTTGGTCCGCATCCGGGGCCGACAGATTGCCACCGAAAAGCGGTCAGCTATTCAGCGTGAATGCCAGGAGAAGATGAGCAGTAGTGGAGGCTAAACGTCTGACACAGAACCGTAAAACGTACCAATCCGCTTACATCTTATGCTTTTCGACGCTTACAAAACCTTGCTGGGCCTCTACGCCGACATGACGGCCTCCACGATGGATATCACCGCCCTGATCGAGTCGAAGATTCGGGCCGTTGCCGGCATTGGGGCATTGGTGTACATCTTCTCCCGGCTGATTCCCGACGTGATGCAGAACGGCACGATTAACTTTTTCCCGTACCTGCGTCCATTCATGCTGATGGTGCTGATCGGCCTATCACCCCGCATTTGCAACGGCATCGACAAGCTGGGGGAAAGCATCCGCACGGCGGTCGAGCGGCAGAACGGTACGTTGTACGAGAAGATTGCCGAACAGACCAACCTGCTCCAACAAACAGTCGATGCCAAGTGGCAGGAGATTGGTGAGCACCCCGAATTGTTCCGGCAGGTTGACCCCAACTTTGACCCTGATGCGTTCGGCTCCAGCCTGAAACTCAGCTTTGCTGAATACTCTGAGAAGTTCAAATACGAACTGCTCTCCTACACGCAGGACGTTCTGTTGGCTCTAATGCAACTGGCCGAGTGCATCCTGTTTCTGATCTCGTTCACGTACCGCCTGGTACTGCGGATGGGTGCGCCGATTGCCATTGCGTTGGCCGTGTTCCCCGGCATGACGGGCAACATTGCCGAGTGGTTTGGCAAGTACATCAACTACACGCTACTGCCTGCGGTCGCGGCTGTGTACTCGTCCATCGCCTTCAAGGTCACGCTCAAATACCTCAGCTACTACGACCCCAAGACGATTGTGCTGGGCAACGCAGGCGGGGCCGAAGCCCATACACCCGAATACATGGGATTGGCCTTTATCGGTATTCTGGTCATGTGCCTGATTGGCTATTGCCAGGTGCCATCGATGACCAATATGCTCGTAACAGTTGGGGGTGTGGGGGCAATGGTACAGGGAGCCACGCGCATGGCCCGGTCGGGGGCAGGTACGTTAGCATCACCAGTTACCAAACCACTCAAAGCCGCTGGGCATTCGGTGGCGGCACGGGTTGGCGGAGGTATCACCAACGTAGCCCGATTAGGCGGCAATGTAGCCGGTGGGGTGGCGAAAGCACCCTTCACGATGGCTGCTCATGTGGCAGGCGGGGCGGCACGGGGTGCACGGGCCGGGGCCTCGTCGGGTGGCAACGTCCTAAGCCGGGGCGTAAAGGGGGTAGCCGGGGGGATTGTCGGGGCTGTCATTGGTAGCGGAGCGGGGGCCGTCGCTGCTGCCGAAGGAGCTACGCGCGGGGCGTACCGAAAGACTTTTCCCAATAAGAAAAATCAACTCTAATCTATTGCCTTTACGACTCTGATCTATTGCTTTTCACGTCATGAACTCGATTAATTATCATCATAACCACTTGTTAAACAGCCATAAACAACTTGTGTGGCTAACCGTCAGCGGTATGACCTTTTGTGCGTTGACCGTACTGACCTGCATTGTCTGGAGCTTTGGTCGGTATCGGCAGGCTACGCGAAACACCTTCGTCTTTCATGACAAAGGAGCGGCTATTTCTATCTATGACCAGCGAAGTAATCCGCTGTTAGTCAAATCAGTAGTGAGTAACCCTTACCAACGTACCCGATGAAACAGCTTTTGCAACTGGAAAAAGACTTTCAGCGGGGCCGCTGGCTGCTGGTGGCAGCGTTTGGCTTCAGCCTGATTATCTCGCTTACGGCGGTGGTATTGGCTTTCAAATACAGCAATGAGTTCAGCAAGCGTATTTACCTCGTAAACCGGGGCGAAGCCATTCAGGTAACGTGCGGCAATGTAACGGACAACCGCCCGGCAGAACTGCGGCATCACGTCGGTCGTTTTCACGAGTTATTCTTCACCGTGTCGCCCGACCCAAAATCCATCGACGAAAACATTCGGCGGGCGATGTTTCTCTGCGACGAATCGGCCAAGAGGCTGTACAACAACCTGTCGGAGCAAAATTTCTACCGCGACATGGTGCAGGGTAACGTCACGCAACGGGTGCAGATCGACTCAGTCGTGGCCGACCTGCGGCACTACCCCTACCAAGCAGTCACCTACGCCCGGCTGGTACAGGAACGGGCAACGGCCATCGTCCACCGCAACCTAGTCACGGAAACCACCCTGGTCGACGTGAATCGTTCGGACAACTCGCCCAATGGACTGTTGATGCGGGATTTTCATATTCTCTCATCCCGCGTTACGCAGGAATACAGCAAATAAGATGCTTCGCTTTCGCTCCCGTATCTCGACGGTTACCGATACCGATAAGCTGACAAACGAACAGCACCCAGCGTTCCGGCTGGGTACGTTCCTCGGCAGTTGGCTAACGGCTCGTGAACAACAATTGGCTAACTGGCTCAATCAGGCGCAGCACCGGATCAGCTTTCAGTTACGAAATATCCTTTTAGGACTGATTGGCCTGTTTTTTCTACTCTATTTCATTGCCTTACTGACCTAATCATGGTGCATAATCAACCCGAACAAGACCCTTTATTTGATACATCGTCGGACCAAACACCTGCACCGGGCAACGAAACCCTGCAAAAAAGCAAGTTGGGCCGTAAACAGCTATTCCTGTTGCTGGGTGGTTTTGTGTTTCTCCTGGGGGTTGCCATTTTCGGTTTTATGGGTGGGTTCATCCAATCCTATTCGACCACTGAACCGAGTATTCCCAATGATGCCGGAGCCTCGTCGCTGGCTCCGCCCGAAGCCCGTCCGCACAGCCTTGACCATCGCGAAAAGTACGACAAGTACGGCTTTGACGGAGCCTCGCTCAGTCCTACTACATCGGGGGCGATGGACCGGCAGGCCGCAGCAGGCACCCAACTGCTCACGGGGAAAGACCCTTCGGCCTTGCGCGGATCAAATGAGTCGCTGAGTGAGTCGGACTTGCAGGTAATGAGCCGACAAAACGGCCCAATGACTACACCGTATCAAACGGCCACCGAGCGCAAAACACTGCGACAGCGGCAATTGAATCGACAATTTGGTCATCAGCAAGCCGAGCGAGAAGCTATTTACCGAACTATGCACCGCTCACCCAAAGGCAAAGAACAGCTAGCCGAAGAACGGGTTACCCGGCGCGAACGCGACCTCGACCGGCAGACTGCCGATGCGCTGCTGAAGCAAATGGAAACAGCTAATCAGCGGTTTGCAGGTACGTCAGCAGGCGGTCAGGGAGCCGCAACAGGTACGTCGCTCAACATGAATGAGTACCAGCAGTTGAAGCAACTGCATAACGGCGAGTTTCCCCCCTCCTACCGAGCCTACTTCAAACGGGAAATTGAAGCCGAAAATGGGGCAAAAACAGGCGAACGTGATGCTTCTGTTGCCAACTCCCTAAGCGACGAAGCTGACTTACCAGCGCGAAAGGCAATAAATTTAAGTAACGTTGGCTTTTACGGACTGAGTAGCCAAACCCGTATAGATCCCGTTCCTAAAGCTGGCTCCGGTCAATCCATTCCGGCAGTCATCCACGGTGACGGTGAGGCCATAACAGTACAACAGGGCAGTTCTGTCAAGATCCGGCTCCTCAACGAAACGCCCCTGCGGGTGGCTGGCAAGTGGGTAACGCTGCCCGCTCACACGCTCTTAACGGGTACGTGTTCCATTGGGCAGGACCGGCTCAACATCACCGTTACGAGTCTACGAATAGGGTCGGAGATTTATCCGATTAGCTTCAATGTCTTCGATTTAGACGGTCGAGCCGGGTTGTCGGTGCCTAACCTGTCTCAAAAGAACCAACTCGCGCAGGGCGCGGCCCGTTCGGCGGGTCAGGCAGTATCGTCACCGTATTATTTCGTACCACAAGGATCCTTCGGGCAGCAGGTGGGTGGTCAGATGGCTATGCAGGTCACGAACACAGCCTTCCAGGGAATTCGCTCGCTGCTACAGACCAAGCTAAATGCGGTTAAAGTGACCGTCAAGCCCAATTACCGGGTTTTCCTCCGCTCCGAAGGGGCCAATTCAATGGCAACTGAATAACAAGTTTTTCTTCCAACTTACATGACACGCTTTATCCTACTCTATTTTCTTGCCTTTAGCGCGTGGACGGCCCACGCTCAGTCCATGAAAGCCACGAAGGCGACGCGGGCGTTCTCATCATTGGATAAACCGGTACGTACTAAAACGTCCCTGTATGCGGCTATTCAGCCGTTGGCCGTGAAGGGAATTTCCTCGTCCGTTCCCAGCATCCCTTCGGCAGTGACTACGCCAATGGTGGTTCAGACACCGTCAAAACAACGCGATGAGAAAACGCTTAATCCAGCCAATCTACCCGTCAACGTAGCGAACCCGGCACTGGTGGGGTCCATCCGTACTAAACCGTACATACTCCCCATTGATCGGGCTGCGGTCAGAGGGTCGTATCCGTTGGGCATTTCGGATCGAAAGACAACGCACATCATCTTTCCGGCCCGAATTCAGGAGTTTGATGCTGGTACGGATTACGTATTAGCTCAGATCCCCGAAACAGTAAGGAACGTACTACGCATCAAAGCCAATCCGAAGGCAACCGCTTTTTGCCGGGCTGATTCAGGCCGCGAAACAAACATGACGGTGATGACAGAAGATGGTGGTTTTTACTCGTTTCTGGTTCGTTACCAGGACGAGCCGGAGGTGCTGAACATCAACATGGCCAACAACCTATCGGCGGACGAATATACCAGCCGGACGCTGGGCATCAACCGGGCCACCACCATTACCCTGACCGCTTCGGCAACAGCGACTAACGGAACTCCACCGGTGAGCGACTTGCTCTACCAGTGTCAGCGTATCGCGGATCGTAAGGCATTCATTCGCAACATTGGTGCCTCGACCATGCGAATCAGCAACCTACTGACGGGCATCTATGTAGCTGACAAGGTGATGTATATGCAGTTCACCATTCGCAACGACAGTCAGATTGACTACGAGGTCGATTTCGTTAAGTTTTACGTCCGCGACAAGGATGTACTCAAGCGTATGGCCGCGCAGGAGGTCGAGCTAAAACCTCACACGCATTATCCTGAGTCGTTGACGCTGCTTCGCGCCAAAGCGGAACGTACCGTCGTATACGCACTGCCGGTAACGACAATAACTGAGGATAAAATCATTGACGTGGAGCTGTATGAGAAGAACGGCGGGCGGCACCTGCGTTATCAGATTGAAGCGGACGTAGTACTGTTAGCCAAACCCCTGTGAGTCATGCGACGTATTTTGTTTTTTCTATCACTGAGTTTTTCATCGCTATTACCCGCCCTCGCCCAGGTTCATTTGAAAGGGCAACAGTTTATCGAGATACAAGCGGGTTTGACGGATGATTTCCGCCTGATCAAAAACCAACTGGGCATCAACGCCCTAATCAGTACGGGTCGGTACAACCGACAGTACAACGCTTGGAAAATGACCGTAAGCTACGTACACAAACAACACGCTCTTGCTGATTCGGGAGGTAACCTAACGCTGCGTCAGTTCGGCGTTGGTTGGGGTTATGAGTTTAACCTGTGGCGAAATACAACCCGTACCCGATTTGTCCGGGGAGTGGTACAGCCGACCGTTTTCTACGAAACAGTCTGCAACCCGCAGAAGACCCTCTCTGACACCCTTCAATCAAGTGCAGGTACGTCCCGATTCCTGTTGGGGGGCGACGTTGGCTTAGAGTTGGAGTGGTCGCCAATCCTATTCAGTGTTCGGCAACGCTGGCTGCCCAAATCAACCCTTCAGCCGTTTCATACGCTGCTTTCGATTGGGTGGCGGTTTCACCAATGACAAGCTGGTCTATTCACCAGTACACATAACCTGTTTTTGACTACCTGTTGCATAAAGATTTGCCGTACCTTTGTGTTTGTGAAGTGGATGACGATCATAATAGCCCTCTACGTACTTGGCCTTTCTGTATGGCCTTGTGCAGATGAAGCCCTGCCGACAAATCGGCAAGAGCGGGGGGCTGTCTTGATCGCAGCATCAGTTCCGGTGCCAGCCCCCGTGCATGACCACCATGATGCCTGCACACCCTTCTGCACTTGTGCCTGTTGCGCGGCTACGATCAATATTACTCCGCACTTTAGTTACAGTGTAATGCCAACGGTTGAGCTTGTACCGATAGCAACAGCCATTTTTCAGTATGTCCCCGTTCAGTGGGCGTCTCCGCTTTCTGCCATCTGGCAACCCCCTCAACTTCGGGTCTGAACACCCTCGCCGTACGCGTTGGCTGCTTGTGCTACGTCCTTTCGGGCGGTAGCACGGCTGTCTATACACGTCCGGCATTTTCATATTGTCCATTTGTTCAGACCCGATCATGCTGGATCGCATCATCCATTTTTCTATTCAGAACAAGCTCATCATTGGCCTCTTTACGCTGGCCCTGGTGATCTGGGGCGGCTACTCGCTGAGTCGGCTGCCCATCGATGCCCTGCCCGACATCACCAACAATCAGGTGCAGGTCATCACCCAAAGCCCGGCCCTGTCGGCCCCCGACGTGGAACGGCTTATTAGTTTTCCCATCGAACAAACGATGGCCACCCTGCCTGACTTAGTCGAGGTACGTTCCATATCCCGTTTCGGCCTGTCGGTCGTCACCATCGTCCTTCAGGATAACGTTGACATCTATCTAGCCCGTCAGCAGGTTTTCGAGCGACTTCAACAAGCGCGCTCTCAGATTCCTGCTGACGCGGGCAATCCCGAACTGGCCCCGGTCACGACGGGCCTGGGCGAAATTTACCAGTACGTTCTGCGGGCTAAACCCGGTTACGAAAAACGCTACCCGGCGATGGAACTGCGCTCGATTCAGGATTGGATCGTTCGGCGGCAACTGCTGGGCACCAAGGGCGTGGCCGATGTGAGCAGCTTCGGCGGTTTTCTCAAACAGTATGAAGTAGCCGTCGATCCTCAACGGCTACGGGCCTCCGGGGTAACGATGGACGATCTGTTCACGGCACTCCAAAAAAACAACCGGAATACCGGCGGAGCCTACATCGACCGTCGGCCCAATGCCTATTTTATTCGCTCGGAAGGGCTGATTAATACCGTGGCGGACATCGGTAAAATCATGGTGCGTCGGAATCCCAACGGCATACCGGTATTGGTGCGCGATGTCGCCCAGGTAGGGCTGGGGTCGGCGGTTCGCTATGGAGCGATGACCCGCAATGGCGAGGGCGAAGTGGTTGGGGCTATTGTGATGATGCTCAAAGGGGCCAATTCATCTCAGGTAATCGGAAACGTCAAGCAGCGCATCGAGCAAATCAAGAAGTCGTTGCCCGAAGGCGTGGAAATTCACGCTTTCCTCGACCGCACAAAACTTGTTAACCGCGCCATTGGCACGGTGCAAAAGAACCTCATCGAGGGGGCATTGATCGTGATTTTTGTGTTGGTACTGCTGCTGGGTAACTGGCGGGCGGGCTTGGTGGTGGCCTCGGTGATTCCACTGGCCATGCTCTTTGCCGTATCGCTGATGAATCTGTTCGGCGTGTCGGGCAACCTGATGAGCCTGGGGGCCATCGACTTCGGGTTGATCGTCGATGGAGCCGTCATCATCGTGGAAGCAACCCTGCACCACATCGCCCTGAAGAACTTCCGGCATAACCTTTCGCAAACTCAGATGGACGAGGAGGTGTACGAATCGGCCAGCCGCATCCGTTCCTCGGCAGCTTTTGGCGAGATTATCATTTTGATCGTGTACCTGCCCATTCTGGCCTTAGTAGGTGTGGAAGGCAAGATGTTTCGACCGATGGCCCAAACGGTCGCGTTTGCCATTCTGGGGGCGTTCATTCTCTCGCTCACCTACGTACCGATGGCCTCGGCCCTGCTACTGAGTAAGAAACCGGTCAAGGAGGGAACGCGTACCATCTCCGACCGCATTATGGGCTTTTTCCACCGATTGTATGACCCGGCCATCCGTTGGACACTGAGCCATAGAGGGCTGGTGGTTGGTTTATCCGTTGGCCTGTTTGCCGTCGCACTGTTCATCTTCAGTCGATTAGGCGGAGAGTTCATCCCGCAGTTGGACGAGGGAGATTTTGCCGTCGAAACCCGCGTGATGACGGGCGCGTCACTCTCGCAGTCGGCAGATGCTTCACTGCAAGCCGGTAAGGTGTTGAAAGACAACTTCCCGGAGGTGATTGAAGTCGTGAGTAAGATTGGGGCCAGCGAGATTCCTACAGATCCGATGCCCATTGAGGCCGCCGACGTAATGGTTATTCTCAAAGACCGGAGCGAGTGGACCTCAGCGAGCAGCCGGGAGGAACTGGCGGAGAAGATGCAGGAGAAGTTGAACCAGATTCCGGGCGTGAGTTTTGGTTTTCTGCAACCGATCCAGATGCGCTTCAGCGAGTTGATATCCGGCGTGAAGCAGGACATTGCCATTAAGCTCTATGGCGAAGACCTCAATGTCTTAGCCGATTACGCGGCCCGCATTGGCCGGGTGGCAGGTACGGTACCGGGTGCCGAAGACCTCTACGTGGAGCAGGTATCGGGACTCCCTCAGATCGTGGTGAATTACGACCGCGATGCGCTGTCGCGTTTTGGTTTGTCGGTTGAGGATGCCAACCGCTACCTACAGGCCGCGTTTGCCGGTTCGTCGGCGGGGTTAGTGTATGAGGGCGAACGGCGGTATGATTTGGTGGTGCGCCTACAGCAGCAGAGCCGTCAACGGCTCGAAGACGTACAGAATCTGTTGGTAACGACGGTAGACGGTCAAGCTGTCCCGTTGGGGCAACTTGCGGATGTCTCGTTTCAGAATAGCGTCAACCAGATTCAACGCGAAGATGCCAAACGGCGCATCATCGTGGCCTTCAATGTGAGGGGCCGCGACGTGGAAAGCGTCGTCAACGAACTGCAACGCAAACTGGATGCTCAGATTAAGCTGCCAGTCGGGTATTACGTCACTTACGGGGGGCAGTTTCAGAATCTTCAGGAAGCTAAAGACCGGCTCAGTATCGCCGTGCCGGTGGCGTTGGGGCTGATTTTCCTCCTGCTCTTCTTTACGTTCGGTTCGGTGCGGCAAAGCCTGCTCATCTTCTCCGCCATTCCGCTGTCGGCTATCGGGGGCGTGATCGCGCTCTGGCTCCGCGATATGCCGTTTAGTATCTCGGCGGGGGTAGGCTTTATCGCCCTCTTTGGGGTGGCGGTGTTGAACGGCATCGTACTGATTGGTGAGTTTAACCACCTCAAGGCTGAGTCGGAGTTGGACCTGCGTGACCGAATTTTGCAGGGCACGGCCACCCGGCTACGCCCCGTGATGATGACCGCCCTGGTGGCCTCACTCGGCTTTTTGCCGATGGCTTTGGCAACCACCGCCGGTGCGGAGGTGCAACGTCCTTTAGCAACTGTCGTGATCGGCGGGTTGGTATCAGCTACGCTCCTAACCTTGCTGGTATTGCCGTGTCTGTACTGGTGGGAGCAAACTGGTTTCGGGAAACGCAACGTTGGCAGGACACCCGCTATGGCGAGTAAACTAGTTAGTTTACTGTTGATCGAAACGCTGATTGTGGTGGGAATAAATACGGCGAAAGCGCAGATACCCCAATTAGCTACAAGCCCTCTAACGCTCGACGCGGCTTTACAACAGGCTATCGCCAACAACGGTACAAGTCGCATCAGTACGCTGGGCGTTGCGCAGCAGCAAACCGGTCGCCGGGCGGCCCGCGAAATCGGGGCTACCAGTTTCGGATGGACCGGTGGGCAGTACAACAGCATCAACTTCGACAACAACTTTACCGTTACTCAAACCCTGCCGAATCCAAAACTGGTGCGCCAACTAGGCCGACTCGCCGATGCGAACGTCACGGGCGCGGAAGCACAGGCGCGGCTCACGCAGAACGGCTTACGAGCGCAGGTGAAAGCGGCCTACTTCGATTTGTTGTACCTGGCCGAACGACGGCGGTTGCTGTGGGCGCAGGACAGCCTGCTGGTAGCATTTCGGTCGGCTACGGAGCTGCGGCAACGTACCGGTGAAGGCACGGCGGTGGAAGTTGCCACGGCGACCAACCAGTTGGGCGAGATTCGTAATGCACTGGCGCAAACCGAAGCCGACCGACAAATTGCCCTGAGTCGGCTACAAACGTTGCTCAACACTGACGGCCCTGTCAGTTTATCCGACTCAACGCTCACGCGCCGGACGTTACCCGCCCTGACCGACTCGGCTACGCTGGCTCAAACGCCCGAACTGACTTTGTTGCGGCAGCAGATCGACATAGCGGCCCGCCAAACCGATGTCGAGCAGGCCCGGCTGCTTCCCTCCTTCTCGGTGGGTTATTTCAATCAGTCGCTCATCGGTACGTACCTGGTTGGTCAGCAGGAGGTGTACTATGGAGGAGGTCGGCGATTCCAAGGGTTGACGGCGGGCGTAGCTATTCCAATCTTCCGAAAACCGCAGCAGGCTCGCGTGGAAGCCGCCCGGCTGGGGCAGCAGGTCAGCGAAGCCACACTGGCTCTGACCCAACGCAATTTGCAGGGTGAGCTAAGGGCCACCATCCAGGAAATTCGGAAGCTGCAAAGTTCGCTCACGTACTATGAACAAACGGGATTGCCAACCGCCCGGCTGCTGGCCGACAAAGCCGGTGTGGCCTTTCGGGCGGGTGAAATTGGCTACCTCCAGTATTCGCAGGCCATCACGCAGGCTTATCAAACGCGCGCCAGTTACGTCGACGTACTGGGGGCGTACAATCAAACTGTCATTCGCTTAGAACAACTGCTGGGCTTACCCTAAGATAACCGCTTCGGCGTTCCAATCATGAAACGAATTTTGTATAGTATCAGCCTGTTGTGGCTGCTTACCGGGTGCGGGGATACCGCCCAAAAAGAAAGTGAGACAACGGCGGAGGCAAAATCGGCGGCTGAAAAAGCCCACGAAGAAGCCCCAACAGACATCGTTGAACTGACCGATGATCAGATCCGCATCGGGGCTATCAGCACAGGCCAGATCGAGTACCGCAACCTGGGTCAGCTTCTGCAAGTCAATGGCCGATTGGCCGCTCCCGCCCAGAGCCAGGTAGCCATTACGGCCCTGCAAGGAGGTTTTGTGCGGAGCCTGCCGCTGTTACCCGGTCAGCCGGTTCGCAAAGGGCAGGTGCTGGCTCGCATCGAGAACCCAGACCTGGTGCAGTTTCAGCAGGACTATGCTGAAAACCATAGCCGCCTGACGTACCTGGATGCCGAGTACGCCCGCCAAAAAGAACTGAGTGAGCAAAACGTGAGTGCGCTGAAAGTGTTTCAGCAAACAGCCTCGGAGCGCAATCAGGTACGTTCCCGCCTGGGTGGCCTGGCGCAACGGTTGCGGCTGGTAGGGTTATCGCCCCAAGCCGCGTTGGATGGTAAATTTAGTGCCACCTACGTCGTCGTAGCACCGGTATCGGGCATCGTGACCGACGTACCTGCCACAGTAGGCCAGTACGTGCAGCCCGCCGATATCATGGCCCGGCTTACCAGTAGTCAGGGTCTTTACGCTGAATTAACGGTATTTGAAAAAGACTTGCCCCAGCTACGGGAGGGCCAGCGGGTTAGCCTCCGGCTCAACAACGAAGGTGGTCGGGAGCGGAGTGGGCGCATCACTTACATCAACCGAACCATCGAAGCCGACCGGTCGGTCCGGGTCGTGGCCCGGCTTGATCAGCCGGATACTCGTCTGGCTCCTAATACCTTTTTGAAAGCTACCTTGGATCTAGGCGACAGCCGGGTAACGGCCCTGCCCGAAGGGGCCATTGTATCGGCAGAAGGCAAGGATTACATTTTCATTGCCACCGACAAACGGGCACCCGAACTCCACGACGGTTCGGCGACTCAGCACAAGGAAAGTCAAATGGAGCAGCACGGTACAACATTTAAGCAAATTCCGGTGCGCCGGGGCGTGACAGAAGGCGGCTATTCGCAGGTGACACTACCCGGCACGCTCGATTTGAGCAAGGTAAAGGTGGTGGTGAAAGGCGCATTTGCTGTCCTCTCGCAACTCCAGGCCGCCGGTGGCGAAGAGGAAGGTCACGGCCATTAAGTGCTTTTAGTTAATCAATATGAATTAGACATGATCCCCTTATTCCAGCAAATCATCACCTATGCTCTGCTACCGACCGTTGCCCTGACCGGCGGAGGGTTGGTTGCGCTGTTCGTTCGCTTTGGCGTACAGGTACGTTCGGCCATTCTCCACTTTGCGGCAGGGGTCGTGTTCTCAGTGGTAGCCGTCGAGATCCTGCCCGATGTCGTGCGGCTGCATGACCCTCTGCTGACGGCGGTCGGGTTTGGCATAGGGATCGGTCTTATGCTACTGATTCGACGATTGACCCAATCGCCGGAAGAGGCTTCTACAAAGCTGGAAGCGGATATGGCTACTACAGAAGCGGCAAGTAAGTTGTCAGACGCATCCACGTCGAGCGTGGATGCGTCGGGTAGGTTTCCGTTAACGTTTCTGCTGGCAATTGGCATAGATATCCTCATTGACGGACTACTGCTCGGTATTGGCTTCGCAGCCGGGGCCAAAGAAGGTATTTTGTTGGCATTTGCACTGGCGGTCGAGGTGCTTTCGTTGGGACTAGCCACGGCTACTTCCTTATCCGGGGACGGCGTACCACGTCCCCGAATCGTTTGGCTGTTGTTGGGTTTGTCACTTTTATTCTTCACCAGCACGGTAGGTGGAGCGACGTTACTTCACAACCTGCCTGAAACGGGCTTAGATGTGGTGCTGTCGTTCGGGCTAGCTGCCCTCTTGTTTTTAGTCACGGAAGAATTGCTGGTTGAGGCCCACGAAACGGACGAAAAACCGTGGATGACCGCTACGTTTTTCGCTGGATTTCTTTTGTTTCTAATTCTGGGCATGGTAGCCTAATCCCAGTTTCTAACGCGACATCTAATGAGCCACAAGAAAGCTTATAAACCCAGATTAACCGCTTTATCCCGGTCGCTGATTGCCCTTGCCGTTGGTGGTTCAGTGTGGCTAATGACAGCAGGTCGGTTGGGTTGGCAAACACGATTGTTGTTGGGATGGGTAGCCTACGCGATGACCGTGCTGGTATTGATCTGGCTGATTATTATGCGGGCTGATGCCAAAGAGACGGCTCAGCGGGAAGACGAAAGCCGACCGGCTATTTTTCTTTTCACGGTTGGTGGGGCTTTGGTAAGCCTGGTGGCCGTAATCATTCTATTGGGCACAGTCAAGGGCTTGTCGTCCTCCGAAGCCACGCGACACGTAATCCTGTCGGGAATAACCGTGGTTAGTTCGTGGATATTGACACACAGCATCTTTACGCTGCACTATGCCCGTTTATACTATGATCCTGACAAGACGGAACGAGTTGGTGGTCTGGACTTTCCGGGAGATGAACCACCCGATTACCTTGATTTTGCCTACTACTCGTTTGTGATCGGCATGACGTTTCAGGTATCGGACGTAGCCATTACGGCCAAACCAATTCGGCGGCTGACCCTGTTGCATAGCGTTCTGTCTTTTGCCTTCAACACGCTCATTATCGCGTTGACAATCAATACGCTGTCTGGTCTGTTATGACGTACAACCCAACTAAACGATGGATGCGATCTTTATCGGAAGCCTGACACTAAGCCTGTTGCACGCCCTAATACCCAGCCATTGGCTGCCCTTCGTAACCATCGGGCAAACCGAGGGGTGGAGTCTGCGGCAGACGCTCACCGTCACGGCTATTGCGGGACTGGCTCATACCGTCAGTACCACCCTGCTGGGCGTACTGGTGAGTCTGGCGGGGTGGCAACTGGCCGAGAATTATCACGACCTGTCGGAGCGGGCTATTCCACTGCTTCTGTTGGCGTTAGGTATCTGGTATTTGATGCAACACCTGCGGCACCGGCATGTTCACGATCACATTGATGCTGGGTCGGTCCGTAAGCACCGTTCCTTCTCAGCCCTGCTGTTGTCGCTGGTACTGGCGATGTTTCTGTCACCCTGTCTGGAGATCGAAACCTACTTCCTCAGCGCAGGTGCGAAGGGCTGGGCAGCGGTGTGGCTGGTGGCCCTCATCTATAACACCATCACGCTATCGGGAATGCTCCTGATGGTCATGCTCGGACGACGGGGTTTGCAGCAAGTCAACGCGCACTGGCCTGGCGCGGCCCGGTTCGAGCACAACGAGAACCTGATTACCGGCCTGACCCTCGTCGGGCTGGCACTAGTCAATTTTTTCATCGAATTCTGACCAATAACATGGCACAAAATCATAACGATCCGGCGTTTCGGCGCGACCACGATGCCGATGGGCATGACCACGATCACGACCACGACGATGTGGAGCTGATCGAGGAGGGCACTACCCCGGCTGCGGATGCTGCTCCGGCAAAAAAAGGCCCAGAACAAACCTGGCGCACCTATGCCCCGGCTATTAGTAGTTTGGTGCTGCTGCTGAGCGGTATCGCCCTGGATAAGTACGCTACCGGTTGGTTCAAAGACCCTGTGCGGCTTATCTGGTACATTGTGGCGTATCTGCCCGTTGGCTGGCCGGTGCTGCGCCGGGCGTGGAGCAGCAGCATCCGGGGCGATGTCTTTACCGAATTTTTCCTGATGAGCGTAGCCACCCTCGGCGCGTTTGCCATTCGCGAATACCCAGAAGGGGTAGCCGTGATGCTGTTTTACACCATCGGCGAGTTGTTTCAGGATGCCGCCGTGCTGCGGGCGCGTCGGTCGATCAAGGCCCTGCTGGACGTGCGGCCCGATGAAGTGACGGTGCTCAAAGAGGGGAAAGCGCAGGTAGTAAAGGCTGCGACCGTAGCGGTGGGGGATGTCGTACAGATCAAGCCGGGCGAGAAGGTCGGGCTGGACGGAACCATGCGTTCCAGTGCCGGTACGTTCGACACGGCAGCCCTAACGGGTGAAAGCGTTCCACGCACCATCGAAAAAGGAGAGGCTGTACTAGCCGGCATGATTAACCGCCAATCGCTGATCGAGATGGACGTAACGACTCCTTATCAAGACTCCAAGCTGTCCCGTATTCTAAAGTTAGTGCAGCAGGCAACGGGTCGCAAAGCCCAGACGCAGGAATTCATTGCCCGCTTCGCTAAAGTGTACACGCCCATTATCTGTTTACTAGCGGTATTAATCACCGTCGTACCCTATTTCTTCGTGGCCGATTACCGCTTTGCCGACTGGCTCTACCGGGGTTTGGTGTTTTTGGTCATTGGTTGCCCCTGTGCATTGGTTATCTCTATACCGCTCGGCTATTTCGGCGGTATCGGAGCCGGGTCGCGGCAAGGTATACTATTCAAAGGCTCGGTATTTTTAGACCTGATGACCCAGCTTAAAACGGTCGTTATGGATAAAACGGGTACGTTGACCAAAGGAGTGTTCAAGGTACAGGAAGTGAAGGCAGTGGGCATAGAGGCAGGCCAATTGGCTCGGCTGACGGCGGCTTTGGAAAGCAAATCGACCCACCCGGTAGCCACCGCAATTTTAGACTATGTAGAAACTGGATACGATGCGGTGTCAGTTGATGAGGTTGAAGAAATAGCCGGTCATGGGCTGAAAGGCCGGGTTGACGGTAAAGAGATGTTGGCCGGTAACGCCAAGCTGCTTCGGAAGTTCAACGTAGCGTTCGACGAGGCCCTAACCAAAATTCCTTACACCATCGTGATGACGGCCATCGATGGCCAATTTACGGGCTACTTCACCATTGCCGACGAAGCCAAACCCGATGCCATAAAGGCAGTGGCTCGTTTGAAAGCCGAAGGCATCCGTACCGTGATGCTGTCGGGTGACAAAAGCGCGGTGGTCGAAGCGGTCGCTAAACAAGTGGGGGTAGACGAATGGCACGGCGATCTGTTGCCCGAAGATAAAGTAACGCAGGTCGAGCGGCTCAAAGCCGAATTGGCCGGTAATACAAAGGCGAAGCTGGCGTTCGTGGGTGACGGCGTGAACGACGCACCGGTGGTGGCTCTGGCCGACGTAGGCATGGCAATGGGGGGCTTAGGCTCCGATGCGACCATCGAAACCGCCGATGTAATTATTCAAAACGACGAGCCGTCCAAGATTGCCACCGCTATTGAGATTGGCCGGGCCACACGGCGAATTGTGTGGCAAAACATTACCCTCTCGCTGGTAGTAAAAGGCATCGTACTGGTATTGGGGGCTGGTGGCCTGGCCACGATGTGGGAAGCAGTCTTCGCCGATGTGGGTGTGGCAATGCTGGCTATTTTGAACGCCGTGCGGGTGCAAAATCTCAAGTTCAATTGATAAACGTGTCGCGTTCCATCGTCACTACTAAGAAAGGCTGATGACGATGGAACGCGGCAGGATACAGATGTCTCCGTGTTTTGTTTACTCAACTCAGCCGGTGTTCTTTTCGCTGAAACGATGTGAATGCGACAAGACCAATCAACAAACCAAAAAGAATCAGCGATGATCCTTGGGTACCAAAGCCAAGACCCCCTTTGTTAGTCGATTTAGTGAGCAGGTCACCAAACGTGGCACCGAACGGACGAGTCAGCACGAAGGCAATCCAGAACAGTACGACTGAAGAAATTCGGCTGAAATAGTGCGCCAGAATAACCAAACCGATTAACGAGCCAATCAGCAGCGCACCACCGCCGAAGCCCAATCCCGAATCATCAGCCAGGTAATCACCCAAGGCTGTTCCCAGCGTATTGGAAACGAGAATAGCGGTCCAGTAAAAACTTTCGGGTCGGGCTGTTTTGATATCTGTCACCGACAAACTTTTCTCCGACCGATACCACACCGCCAGAACAACTCCCAGCAGTACCACCAAAATGGCCGAGCCGGTTGCATAGCCAAGCCCAAGCGTTCGGTCCATATAGTCCGACATCGTTGTCCCGGCGGTGCTGGTCGCTAAAATAACCGACCAGTAAAGGGCAGGTACGTAACGTTTGGCGCGGAGTTGTAGCAGTAGAACAACCACGAAAAAACCAATCAGTATCAGCGAACTAAGGCCGTAGCCTACATTCAGCGTCTGCGCCAACAGGTCACCTGCTGTTTCGCCCAGGGTTGTTGCACAGATTTTCATAACCCAGAACAGCAGGGTGATTTCAGGTACTTTTTTCATGATGGATGGATTACGCGCCTATGGAACAAAGCCCGAAGCGCAGTGGGAAGAACTAACAGCAGCAGGGGTAATCCGGCAACGAAGCCGCCAATCACCGCGACTGCCAGCGGCTGTTGCATTTGCGCCCCCAGCCCAAAACCCAGTGCCAGGGGCATCAGGGCAAGGATGGCCCCGATGGCCGTCATTAGTTTGGGGCGAAGCCGCAGGGCAATGGCATAGTTGACCGACTCGTCCACATCACCGGTTCGGGCCAGCGTGTGTTCAAACTGATTGACCGTGAAAATGGCGTTCTCAGCGATGATACCCACAATCATGATGATACCCGTGTAGCTACTCACGTTCAGCGGGATGCCAGTTAAGTACAGTGCAGTAATACAACCGGTGATGCCCAGCAGCGAGAGCAGTAACACCAGCACCGATAGCCACCAGTCTTTGAATAGGAACATCAGCACGGCCAATACCAATAACGAGGCCAGTGTCAGAATGAGCAGTAATTCACCAAACGACTGTTGTTGCTGGGCGTACGCTCCGCCGTAGCCAACCGTGTAGCCCTGGGGTAGAGGCAACTTTTGAGCAAACTGCGTTTGTATATCGCGGATTGTGCTGCCTAAGTCCCGCCCGTTCAGCCGGGCAGTCAGCACCACGGAGGATTTAAGATCTTCACGTCGTTGCTCAATCTCTCCGCCCAGCACCGTTACCCGGCAGAAGAAGGATAGCGGTCGGGTGGTGCCGTCAGGTAGGAAGATCAGTACGTTCCTTAGCTTATCTAAATCGTTTTGGTCAAAGTTGGCAAAGCGCAACACCATCCGGCGCATCTGCTCGCCATCCTGAAACGAGCCGACTTGAATCCCCGCCGTGAGGGCCGCCTGCGCGGGCGAGGGTACGGGCTGGGCCGCGTTGGGGCCGAGGGATACGCCCCCCGTGTAGGCCGTAAGTTGAGTCTGAAAGTCGATCAAGCCAATCTTGTACTGACTCAACTTAGCCTGATCCGGCTCGAAAACCAGCGACGGCCCCGCTTCAACCAACCCGTCGTTTACGTCGACCACCCCCGGTATCGTCTCCAGAATGCCCGATGCCTGTTTGGAAAGCGTTTGTAACAGGATGTAATTATCACCGAACAGCTTGATCTCGATTGGCTGGGGGGTACTCATGAGATCACCTAACAGATCGGCGATACGCTGACCGAACGAAATACTCAGCACCGGTTGAGCGGCATTGATACGTGTCCGCAGATCGTCAATGACTTCGACGGTCGTTTTGGTTCGGTTTGTTTTTAGCTGAATCGAATAGTCGCCGAAATTGGGCGGCACCCCCCGGAACCCCATGCTGATGCCCGTTCGTCGGGAATAGGTCGCCACGTTGGAATCGGCCACAATAATCTTTTCCGCTTGGCGCAGAATCCGATCCGTTTCCTGGATAGACGTACCCGGTGGCGTGAAGTAATCCAGCACGATAGTCCCCTCGTCGAGGTCGGGCAGAAAGCCGGTTTCTAAACGACCGTATGAGAACCATGCTCCAAAACCCAGCAGCCCCACTAAAAGTAATGACACAACCGGCTTGGTGAAGAGCTGCGTTAACCAGTACAGCCGACGTACCTGAGCGAATTCATCGACAGCATGAGCGTTCTTGGAAGCTTTGAAACCAATTAATAGGTGCAGTACCGGCAGCAACAGCCACGTTACTAAAAAAGAACAGACCATCGTGATCTGCATGGTATCGGATAGCTCCCGAAAGAAGCTACCAGCCAGCCCGCTCATCAGTCGAAATGGAAAGTGAATGACGATGGTAGAAAGCGAGGAGCCAACCATCGCCGGAAACAGGTTATGAAGGGCCTCCTGCACCACGGCAAACCGGTTTTTCTCCGGTTCCTCTTCATGGACGCGGTAGATCTGTTCGATGATAACGATGGCATCGTCGATGATCAGCCCGATAGAAGCAGCAATTGCCCCCAACGACATAATATTAATGCTAATGCCCACCACGTAAAGCACTAAAATCGTAAAGGCCAGCGTAACGGGAATCGTCAGCAACACCACCGTGGAAGCCCGCCACGACCGTAGAAAGACGATCATGACCAAGATAGCCAGCAGCAACCCTTCGTAAATGGTCTTGATGACACTGTGAACACTATCGCCCACGAACGCCGACTGGTCATAGTAGGGTTTGAGCCGCATACCACGGGGCAGGATCTTACGAACCTCAACCGCTTTGGCCTCAGCGTTTTTAGCAAAGTCAATCAGGTTCACGCCCGGCTGTTTGACCAAATCGATTTGCACCGCTTGGTGACCATTGGCGTTGATCACTAAAAATTCCTGTTGCTGTTCCTGCACCTCAACACGGGCAACTTCGCCGAGCGTTACCATCCGGGTACCGTCGTTTTTGACAATCAACGCATTCAGTGCGTCCACGTCGAGCACTCGTGTGTCGGTCAGCGTCAGGTAAAGCCGTCTGTAGTCGGCTACGTAGCCGTTGGACAGTACGTTATTGTTGGCGTTGATGGCGGTTATGAGAGCCGAGATGGGCAAGTTCACCGAAGCCAGTTTCACCGCATCGGGTATGACCACAATCTCTTTAGCCTTTCCTCCCCGCACCACGACGTTAGCAATACCCGATACCTGCGAAAACAGAGGACGTACCAGCAAGTTGGCGCGATCTCGCAACGCAACTAATCCGTGCTGGTCGCTTTCCAACGTATAGCCATAGACCGGAAACAGCGACTGGTTCATGGCCTCAATGGAGAGGTTCACGCCCGGCGGCAAGAAGTTGCGAATCTCATTGATCCGGCTCTCGACCTGCGTCTTCTGGGTGTAAATATCCTGCCCCCACTTGAAAAACACGTCGATGGTGCAACTACCCCGGCTGGTGCTGCTCTTAACAATCGTTACGCCATTGACTTTCTTAACCGCGCTCTCCAGCGGCTTGGTAACGGTAATCATCATCCGATCAATGGGCTGCTGACCGTTGTCGACAATGATGGATACACGCGGGAACAGTACTTCGGGAAACAGATTGGTCTGCATCCGGGTATAGGCATAGATACCGGCGATCAGCAACAACACACCCGTGAACAGAATGGGGCGACTAAACACCTCAAAATAAGAACGACGAACCGGTTCATTGGTTGGCGTAGTCGTGGCGGAAGCAGAGGGCTGTTCGGTCATCGCTTTGCCGGAGTTACCAGTACACGGGCTGTGTCGGGCAGGCCGTAATTGCCTTCGGTGACGATGCGGTCACCAATTCCGAAGTGGGGGGAACGTACCTCTACTGTCGTGGTCGTTCGTTCGCCAAGCTGAACGGGCACTTTGATCGCCGTGCTATCATTCAGCAGTCGCATAACCCAAAAGTGTTGCAGCATCTCGTCGCTGAGTACGGCGGCTTTGGGCAGCAACTGGGCTTGGGCGTTAGCCTGGCTGGTCACGTCAACCTGTACGGTTAGGTTTTCGGGGAGTGGAATGGGGCGAGTAATGCGCGCTAATACACTCTGAGTTTGAGCCAGCGCGTTGACCGTCGTTAAGGGGGTGGTGAACGTAGCAGTCAGGGCGCGGCCATCGGGCAAACGTACCCGGCAGGTTCGACCGGGCCGGGCCAGAGCCTCATATTCGTAAGGCACGTTGACCTGCACGGCCAAGGCACTATTTTCTGCGATGGTGCAAAGCTGGGTGCCCTCCAGCACGTAGTCGCCCGTTTGCTGCTTATCGAACGTACTGATCACGCCCCCCGACGAGGCCCGCACCGTGACTAAGCCAATAATGGCTGTATCGCCCGAAATAGCCAGTCTTCCCAGGGCGCGTCGCTCCTTAGTTTCTAATTGGTAGAGCGGCTGGCCGGCACGTACCTGTGCGCCCAGGCTAACGTACACTTTTGTGACGAAGGCGGCCACGGGTGCCGTAATGGCATTTCGGCGCAGATACAGCGTCGTCCCGAACAGCGTCAGGCTATTGCTGATGCCGCCCCGACCAACGGCCTGCACGGTAACGGGCGTTCGGGCGGTGCGGGTTTGCTGCTGGGACGCATCGGTAGCCTGCGGCTTGTTGCAGGCAAACAAGCCCATCAGCAGCAGCACGCCTGTAGATAGCTGAAGACTAAGCCGTTCACTACCAGTTATAATAATTGTACGCATTGACAAGTAGTTGACGATTCGATTGAATCAGTAAGGCATCGCGCCGAACGGCGACCATGTTTTTCAGAACGGTGATGTAATTGATAATGGAAAGCTGACCCTGTAGAAGTTCGCGCCGGTAAGAAGCCAGCACGGCTTCGTAGCCCGCTATCTGCTGCCGGAACACGGCGAGTCGTTCGTCAAGCCCTCTTAACTCACCCCGTATCCGCTCCCGACGCACCCCATTCTGCGTGTCGATGAACCGGCGGTAGTTGCCCAGGCTCTGTTGTAGGATACTGGTGCGTTGCGCGTTGATACGCTTCTGGTGCCCGTCGAAGAGTGTCCAGACCAGGGAAACGCCCGCACTAAACCCAAAGCGACGGGGGATGTCGGGGATGTAGGACGTATTTAGCCCGGCGTTACCGAACGCAATCCATTGAGGTCGGTAACGCAAATCGAAAATGGTTTGCTGGGCAGTTAGGGCTACGCTATCCAAAGCGTATCGTTGCGTGAATCCAGAGGGTACTGAGCCGATGTCGGGAGCTATGACCAAGTACAGTGGAGCCAAATTGACTAACGTGGTATCGGCGATGCCGCTTAACGCATTCAACTCGAGTACATCCCGTCGGTAGGCCGTTTGGTAGCCAACGCGCAGATTCTGCTGGGTTTGGGCTTCGATGTCAACCAGCGTTAGGTCCGATTGCTTGAGCAGCGAAGACTCGACAAACTTCTGGACAATCTGCCGCTGTTCGCGTAGCACCCGCAACAGGCTATCGGTATACTGCACCTGCAAGCGGTCCTGCAAACACAGAATGTACTGATCGGTAACAATCTTTTCAACGTCGTGCTGACCCAGCCGGATCACCGTCTGACCAACCTGAGAAGCCAGCACAAACGGCGCGGCAAATGCTTTTGCCCGAAATAAATTAGAAATGGGTTGCGTGGCCGAAACCAGTCCCTGATACAAGCCACCGTTGGACACCGCCAAATCGTACCCGAAGTAGTTGGTTGCTCCCGACGAATTAAGTTCTGGATGAAAGCCGCCTTTATCGGTTGAGAAGATCGGAGAGAACTGTGCGTTGCCCGTCACCTGCACCAGCGGTTTTGTGTAGAATGCCTGAAGACGCTGAGCCTCCAGCGCATTAGCCTGCAGCTGGTTTTGGTTATCACGAACAAGTGGACTGGTTTGACGGGCATTTTCCAGGTAATAGTCTAATGTCCGTTGGGGCTGGCCGGATTGAGCCAATACGCCGACTGCCGAAACCAGATACAGTCCAGTCAACAACAGCACTACCCTCAGCTTGCTGTCCTCTGGTTGTTTCGTTTGCATACGCTGTCCATCAGTGATTCTCTTGATGCCCTGATAAAAAAGCACCACGCCCAAATCCAATTCGGTTTGGGTAATGCAAACGTCGTGGTCAATCTTGAAGTAAATCTGTATCTGGTACTGATGCTGTTTATGAAGCGTTAGCGCAAACGAATCAGCTTCTGATAGACCGATTGATCCTTACTGCACGGAATCTATTGCTTCAGATTTGCCTCAGAATCTCCCTGTACGTTTGATGTAATTTTCAGCCGCACTCGCTTCGCTTTTGGAAAAATTCGATTCGATCAGGCAACGGCGGATATCAAAATCTCCGTATGGCTTTTTGTATACCTCTGATCCGTCAGCACGAATACACAGTCAGCAAAACCGCCCAGCCGGGGGCAGAAGTAGAGCGGTTAATTGAATTAACAGTCAACGTTTTAAAACAAAATAGTTATGAAAAACACAATGCTGGCAGCAATAATGGTTGCTGCTCTTTTCGCCGGAAATGCCCAGGCCCAGAGTGGCAAAGCACACAAAAAAGAGGCTGTCACTGAAGCCAAAGCCACCGTAGCCAGTGATAAGGCTACGCTGAAGGAGTTAAAGTCGGATCGCAAGGATGACAAACTGCGTGGAGACCGACAGGCGTTGAAAGCAGATCGGAAACGCACGTTCAAGGCCGACAAAAAGCTGCTGAAAGACGAGGTTAAAAAAGACGCGGCTGTCGTCAAAAAGAAGCTGTAGTTATCTATTCCCGAACGGGCCGGCATAGAAACCGGCCCGTTTTTCATTCACCTACATGCATCGGCAATTCACACCTGTTGGTAGCCCAATACCAGACAAGATTCGTATTCTATGCGCCTTTTATTCATCGTGCAGGGCGAAGGTCGAGGTCATTTGACACAGGCTATTTCGCTGGCGCAATTGCTTCAGGAAGCTGGTCATGAGGTTATAGGTGCCTGGGTCAACGTGGCAACAGGACGGCCCGTGCCACCCTTTTTCGTCGAGCAGTTCACCGCCCCGATCATCTCCCTGCCCGGACCGGCACTTGTTTATGATCCGCAAACCAACGCCCTCGATCTGAAAACGACCATACGGGTTATTATTCGACAACTGCCAACGTTCCGTCAAAGTGTTCGTCAACTCAGAATGGCTATCCTGACCGAGAAGCCGGATATTGTCGTCAACTTTTTTGAACTACTTGGTGGCCTCACTTATGGGCTGTACCGGCCCTCCACGCCAATGGTCTGCGTAGGGCATCAATGCCTGGCGTTTCACGATTCGTTCACGTTTCCAAAAGGCAGTTGGTTCGACAAACTGTTATTCAAAGCATTGGTCCTTCTGAACAGTTGGGGCGCAACCGAGCTTTTCGGCCTGTCGTTCGACCAGCAAACCGACGTACCCAGACGTCGGTTGCGTGTAATGCCTCCCCTGCTGCGACGAGAGCTTACCGCCTGCCGTATCCAAGATGACAGAACGGACTGCTGCCCCTACGTACTGGCTTACACCACGCAACCCGGCTTGGTGAGCGAGGTGCTGGAAGCACACCGACAATGCCCGGAGATGGTTGTCCATTACTTCAACGCCACGACGCAGGAAACCCAAGAGCAGGTGGACAACCACCTCTTTTTTCACCGCATCGACGGCATTCGCTACCTGAAGTACATGCAGCACTGCGAAGCAGTAGTAACTACAGCCGGATTTGAATCCGTTTGTGAAGCCCTTTACTTAGGCAAGCCCGTGCTGATGATGCCGCAACCTAATCACTACGAACAGGCTTGCAACGCACTCGACGGGCAGCGGGTGGGCGCGGGGTTGGCGGCTAATCGCTTTGACCTGCGTCGACTGCTGACGTACCTGCCCACGCATGACCACTCGGTGAGCAATCGGTTTAAAAACTGGTATGCCAGTGGCGAATGGCGGTTTGTGATTGCCCTACAACGTCTTATTCCGCCGACTAACTCGGCCACCTGAGCTAATAGGTGTCGGAACCGACACAACTCAACTGATCTATGAACACATCCCTCCTGTCGTGGTTATGTCTGCTTGGTGCTGCTTTTTGTGAGATGGCCTGGACGTACTCGCTGAAATACATTGATCTGCCTGCTCTTAAAACACTCCGGTGGGCAACCCTGTACCGCTCCGACGGCGGCATGGCTGTGCTGTGGCCCTGGATTGCCTACATCGTGTTTGGTGTCGTTAACTCGGTGTTGCTGGCCATTGCCATGCGAACCATCCCAACGGCGATGGCTTTTGCCGTATGGATGGCTACGTCGCTCATCATCCTCAAAGTAACGGATGTGCTGTGGCTAAAGGCAGGTTGGTCATTTACCGAATTGTTTTTCGGGTTCGTCATCATCGTTGGTATTGTTGGCCTGAAATGGGCCGGGTCAACTCACTGAGCTAACTCCTACGAACAGTACCTGATATAGAAACCTACCTAACTCACTAAAAATCATACTTTTCTAATTTTCCCCCACGAAAGATATAAGCCTCATAACTGTGTCGGTCAATGCCGTATACTTCTTCGAGGAACACTTTATCTGCCCCTCGACTAAGTGCATTCACGTGAGCCTGCTTATCGGGCGGCAGTTCGGAGAGTTTAATGCTACGCTCAAACTCGAATCCCTCATCGTATTCAAACTCCAGGGCGAATAATTGTTTACGCCATTGAAGTTGAGTTTCAAGACCATCAGAGAAAGGCGCGTAATCAATGTCAACACCGTTCTTGTTGACAACCTGCGCCGATGCTTCGGTAAATAAACTGAGTCCCGACACGACCATAGCGGCATAGCCGACCCGACGGAAGAGACTCTCACTCAGCCGGGGGAGCAGCCACTTCATGCCCCAGGAAGACACAAAAGCGGCTACGGCAATCACGGCACCAAACGTTAACGCCTTGCCCGTCAACAGGCCAAACGAAGCGTACAACGCTAATTTCACTACGTGCAGTAGAACTTCGTTCGCGGCTCGTGTGGCAACAATCTCTTCCTTCTGTAACCCGTAGCGCAGGTAAAACCGATTGAATAATAAGCCAACAGCCCCCGTTAACCCGGAAACGAAACCCGCAGCCGCCCCAATGATTGCCAGGTAACCTTTGGGCAGCGGATGCGTAGTCTCCAGTTCGGCGGTTGAGCGGAAAATTAAGGGCAGGTTAGCCATTAGGAACAAACCCATCAGCAGTTCGAGGTATAGCGGGTTAATGTAACTGAGTAGCCGGGCACCCAACCACACGGCGGGCAGGGCCGGTGGCACAAACCAAATCACGACATCCCACCGAATACGCGACCAGAAAGCGACAATCCGGGAGGCCGAACTGGAAACAGTGCCGATTGACAGGGCAGCCGGAACCTGTGCGCCTGGTACGATAGAGCCTAAAACAGGTAACAGCAAAAGACCGGCCCCTCCGCCACAAACAGCACTAAGCGAGAAGGCCAACAGGGCACAGCCAAATAATAACAGACCAGAGGCAATCATCTATGTATCGAAAAACTTGTCAAGTTGGCGATACGTATCAACTTGTTTCGCCAACCAATCGTACAACTGCGTGAAAATTGAGTTGATAGTTATTTCTTACTTTAGGTACTGTTTTGCTTCTGTGCTCAGAATCGGATATTCAGCCAGATCAAGGACTTTTTTGTAAAATAGCCGCGCTTGTTGCGGTTGATTGGTCCGAGCGGCCACCCGCGCCCGTACGGCGTAGGCCCACGCTTGGTAAGCTTCATCTTTAGGCTGCTTTTGCAGGGCAGTTTGAGCCAGGGTATCCGCTTCGGTCAAAGCTCCCTGCGCCAATTTTAGTCGTGCCATCAATAGCAGACCAATTTGCCGATAAAAAGGCTGCCAAATAGTCAACACGCTGTCGATTAGTGGAATGGCTTGCGTTAGTCGCCCTGCATGTAACAGCACCTCGGCATATCGTACTACGAAGAAAGGGTTGTTCGGATACTGCTTGGTCAGTTGTGCCAGATATGGCAACGCTTCCGAAGCGCGGTTCTCATAATCGGCCAGGATGTGGGTAAGGTAGAGTGTGGCCTCCACCTGCGAAAACAACGATTGCTTCGAGGCTATTCCCAACTGAGCCAGCCCATTTTGCTTGTCGCCGGAGCGCATAAACCAAACCAACGGTTTATAAACCGGGTGCAGTTCAGGATATTCTTCGCGGTAATAATCGTACAGCCCCGACGACAAACTAAAATCGGGATATTGCTGCCGATAGGCCCGCCCCTTTTGAAGGTAGCTATACGCCTTTTTAGCGTAACCTACCGACTTAAGCGTTTGGTGATCAAAATACGCCATGCGCGTAAGCATCGCTTCCGTCGTGAAATAAGTGAATATCAGTTCGGGATCATCAGGCCGCTTGTCGAGTTGCGTTTGCGTTTCGTCCGCCGTTTTTTCGAGCAGGCTCACCAACTGCCCCCGTAACCGGTCGTCGGTGCGGGCAGGGAACCATTGCCAGTGCAGCCGAACCGCCCGAAGTAAATCCACGGCGGGATGATGGGCCGTTTGCATATCCAACCGATTGATTAGCCCGTCTGCCTGATCTGGATTATTGTTATAGATTGCCTGTAGGGTTTGCCGAACCAGCGTTTGCTGGGCTGCCATAGGGCCGATGCCGACTGACTGAGCTAACAAACTACCCGTCCACAGCAAACAACACCCTACGATGGCAAGCCGCCATTTATTGATCAGCGCGAACAGCGTCATAACGATAGTAGAAAGACCCGGTACTAACCGGGCAGCACTTAATTGGTTAATGAACGTCGGTTTCGACGCCGGGTCAGTTTCCGTTTGACCCAGGGATACACGTGGTAAGCGGCTTCGGCAGATAGTAAGCCAATACCGGCTCCAACCAGCACGTCCGAAATCCAGTGTTTATCATTCACCATACGGAGGTACCCCGTCGAACCGGCCATTGCGTACCCGGCTATCGGGATCAGTACGTTGGTTTGCCCAAACTCCCGGTCGAGAACACCAGCCCCGGCAAACGCAAACGACGTATGGCCCGACGGGAACGACTGGTTGTTGGACCCATCGGGCCGAACGTACCCGGTGGTTTGTTTCAATCCGAATGTCACGGCCCCGGCAATGGCATTGGCCGTCAGCCACAAACCAGCCCGGTCGAATGGGGTAGAGCGACCTTTGACACCCGCAGCCGTTAACCCAGCCAACAACGCGCTGGGACCATACGACAAATAATCGTCGAGGTGGGTGCGGTAGCCATTGACGTGATCCTGAATTTCGCCCCGTACCCGAAACCGATTGAAAGCGTGGTTGTCGGAAAGCGTGTATAAGCCCGTGCCGATGAACACTGAGGGGATAACCAACCGGGCAACTGATAGCCGGGGCGGGTGTTCCGGCGACCCGTTTGGCAGTGAATCGGACTGGGCTGAACTCTGGAGTGTCCAGCCGGTGAGAATGAGTAACCACAACAGCCGAGGGTACCAGACTTGGCTCAGCTTTGACTTAACTGGAAAAATCATAACGTTGAGTAGATACAAACTGGGGCAAGGTTCGCTCCCGAATCTGTAGGAAAACTGATGACATCTTAACGTACCCACCGGACGTATCCCTATTCGGGAACGACACCGGGCGTTGTCAATCAGTTTAAATGAACGGCTCCAAAGGCAATGAGTGTGGGGGCATAGTTGGTCGGTGGTAATTTCTCGGCTAACCGAGCAGGGAGCGGACCGTAGTAAGCCTCAGCATCGTAGGCTTCGGGCAGGCGCAGAATGACGTGAATGAGCAGGTCAAATACATCGGTCAAATGTTGAGCGGTATCAGCCGGAAACGTCAGACCCGTAACTAAGGCAATATCGGCAAGCACCTGTTCGAGCTGCCAATCGGTCAGTCCCAGATCCCGGCGAAGGTCGCTGAAAAGTTTGACGCGCCAGGTCGCAATCCCTGTGCGTTTGTGCAGGATACGCCGTAGGGTTCGGATGCTGAAAGTCGGGGGTATCATACACGATTGGGGAAAACAGTAGGAACCGATTCGCGCTCAACAAATCGGTTCCTGAATCTGGTTAGAACGTCAACACGGCTCCAAGTCCAACACCCCGACGGCTGGGTACAAACCGTAAGGTTGTAGCGGCCCGACCGTTGTAGCGATCAGCCGCCCGGCGAAATTGCACCCCGGCCCGGTGGTTCAACCAAAGTGACGTAGCCCCCAGCAGTACCCCGCTCCCTGTCAGGACAGCACCGACTACCACTTCATCGCCATGCCCATCATTGCTGTTCTCGCCGGAGGTGTTGGTATCGGTTGGGTCATTATCTCGGCCCTGAGACTCGTTGCCCATGCCGTCATGGCCCCCTCCGCCTTCACCGGCTACCAGTAAGCCCACACCCGTCCCAATCAAGGCCACGGCAGGAATAGCCGTGACGACTGACCAGGTACGTAGCGAACGACCTTTATTGAAGCTTGTGAGCGCGTCAGGCTGGTTGTAGAGTAACGACTTGACCTCTGCGTTACCCAGTCGCTGCCCATTGGCAGCATAGAAGTGGCTGAATAAACCCCCTTTATACCGCAGCCCGTCCATGCCTATAGGTGCCAACTTAGTGGCCGTCGAAGCTGCATCTGACTTGGTCATTGGTGATGGTTTGCTAAGTAACGGTCCGCTGTTGGTGCCAAATGAATCTTTGCTGCCATTGGCATACTTAATCAGCAGTACGTCGCGGAGCGGAGCCGAATAAACGGGGCCTTCAGGATTAGATGCCTTGCGGTATTTCAAGTCGGCTTGGTTGACTTCCAGCACTTTAGCGGAAATTTCCTCGCCGTTTCGGAGAACGATGTTGTCCTGGGCGTAAGCGAATGTGGCCGTCAGGAGGGTGGCCACCAGAGTAAGTACACGCATTGATTTGATCGGTTAGATGCTCATGATTGATTAGCAGAAAGGCATACGGCATTGTGGACCTGCGCCGTTGCCTGATGGGTAGCCTGAAAATTTATTTTTTTCGGAGGCAACGGCGGCTGGCGATAGTTCCGTAGGATACTACGGTTAGTAATCCCCTGATGCCTGTGCTATTTCGACGAAGTAAAAACCTCGCTCTGCCCGACATTCTTGACGGTTGTCGTCGCGAAAAACCGGCGGCTCAGAAGCAGTTGTTTGAGGCTTACTACAGCTTCGGCGTGAGTATCTGTCTGCGTTACGCGGGTAGCCGGGAGGAAGCCGAGGAGATGTTCGATGATGGCTTTCTGCGGGTGCTCAACAAGATAGCGTATTACGACCCGGAGCAGCCGTTTGATGCCTGGTTTCGGACGGTCATGGTGCATTCGGCCATTGACCACTACCGGCGCAACAAATCCCCGTTGACCTATACGGACATCGACGAAGCCTATGACGTGGGGGAGTCTGACAACCTGCTCGAACAAATGGCCGCCGACGAAATTATGGCGGTGGTTCAGCAGTTACCGCCTGCTTACCGTACCGTTTTTTCATTGCACATAGTGGATGGGTATTCCCATCCCGAAATTGCCCAGATGCTGGGAATTCACGAAGGAACATCGCGCTCAAATCTGGCTAAAGCGCGCCAGAAACTACAGGAATTGCTTATGGATTGGACCACTACACGTTCAGTAAACCGACGAAACTATGTCTAACGAACGTTTCGACCGACTGATGAAACAAAATCTGGAATCGGTCAGGCCGGGCTATCAGCCAAGTGCCTGGAGCCGCTTTCGGAAACGCCTGCCTTTGGGCTTTTGGGCCAGCTTACTACCCTACGGTGGCTGGGTACTCAGTGCCTTGATGCTGACGGGCTGGATGACCACCCTCTACACGCTAAACACGAATCAGCTGGTGATTAAGCAGCTAACCAAAACGCTGCCTGTACGCACCGAATCGGTTAACCTAACTCCCGCTCCGTCAGCACCGGCAGCACCGGCAGTGTCCACCCACCGGGTAGATACGGTATATGTTGTACAGCGCACGGTGGTTGAGCATCGCTACATACGTGAACGGGAGGCTAACGTGCAGATTAGCGGGAATCAGGAAAGCAATCAGGTACGTTCAAGCAACGACCCAGCTAATCGCCGGCAGAGTCGGTCTGAACGGGAAGCTGATAGCGCACGGTCAGGTGGTATTTTAGAAGAGTCAAAACCCTTGGCGGCTCCCCATCCAACGACCAGCGACACAGACAAACGGGATCAACCAAGCTGGAGTAATACCAGCGGAAGCAGGCCAGACAAGCCAGGCTCAGGTGATGTAATCTCCAGCAATCAGGCGCGTCAAATTCTACCATCGCCTACCAAGGGGTCCATAGTTGATTCGGCGAACCGGGTTATTACCGAAGCCACAGCGGCCATTCCCGTTGATTCAAACCAAACCCTGAACGGCAGATCCACGTTGACCAAAGTCGATTCAGTGACTCAGAAACCGGCTAAACCGGAAGTCATCCCTTCGGCGTCAGAACCGGCCAAGGAAAGCCGTCCGCCGTTCCGGTTGTCGTCGTTACAGCCTCGCATTGGCATTGAAACGGGAGCCACGTTGGATGGCGTGGGCGTTGGACCGGCCATTGAGTTCTTCCCAACTGAAAATCTTGGCCTGTCCGTGGGTGTGCAGGCTTCGCAGTTACAACTCGAAGAACACAAAGAACTAAGGGATTTCAACGCGGCAACGGGGGCGGAGTTTATAGAGAAGTACCGTGCCTTCTTGCCAGCCCAGTACGATCAGATTAAGGATATTTCGGTACGTACCTCGTTGGTTAGCTTACCTGTGAACCTAAAGTACTACGTACCCCTGCGCCGAAATTGGTCGCTGCTTTTTCAGACCGGAACCAGTTTCGACATAGCCGCTTATCAACAAGTACGTTACGAAAGTTATTATCAGGGGAACGAACAGTATCATTCGTTTGAGGTGGATGCTCAACCGCGCTTCTTCCACAACTTCATGTTTGGGGCTGGGGTACAGTATCGACGTCCGCGCATCTCGGCTCAGTTAAGCCCGTACTACCTCTACGATTTCCGAAGCATCGTTAACACCCCGGCGGGCAGCAAAGTGGGCATCAAAGCATCGGTCTGGCTGGATCTGTTCAAGTGAGCTGATCCAATGAGAAAACTATCTGTAGCACGAAACTACAGTAGGTACTCACGCATCAAAACAGGCTTCTTGATGGGTAAAGCAAGCCATTCGGCTTGGTTATCTTGACTGGTCAGCGCACAGCCCGTTACGTTTGTGCGTAGGTGTCAGATTTGCTTCAGATTTCAGCAGAACCTTTGTGGCATCTTGGCGCGGTCAACCCGGTTGATCTGGCCCTTCTAAATGCCGTTTCTGATGAATACTCGTTCTTTACTCCTACTCAGCGCATTTGTACTACCACATTGCCCGGCTTGGGCGCAGCTCACCGGACAAGTAGTAGATGCCAGCACCCGGCAGCCAATGCCTTTTGCTTCTGTGGCTGTCTGGCAAAAAAATGGTCACGACAGCACCTTGCTGGGTGGTAGTCAGACTGACACGTCGGGCCGTTTCGTCGTGACTAACCTGCCCTCTTCGCCGGTGTGGGCCAACGTTTCCTTCATGGGCTACCAGGCTGTTCGTCAGCGGGTGGTACTGTCGGGTACGCCGGGGCGGGCCGATTTGGGTACGGTTACTCTTCTCGCTGATGCTCATTTGTTGAATGAGGTGAAAGTGATGGGCGAGAAAGCCGACCTGACCATGAATGCCGAAAAGCGGGTGTTCAACGTTGGCAAGAATCTCACCAGTTTGGGCGGGACCGCCGAATCGCTGCTACGTAACGTTCCTTCGATCAATCTGGATGAAGGCGGCAATCCCAGTCTGCGCGGCCTGGCTACGACCATCTACGTCAACGGCAAACCCACTCAATTGACCCTGGCCCAGATTCCGGCCAACCAGATTGAGTCGGTGGAGTTGATTACAAATCCTTCTGCCCGGTACGATGCCTCCACATCGGGCGGGATCGTCAACCTTGTTTTGAAAAGAAACCGGGAGCCGGGATACAATGGAATGGTCAGTGTCGGGGTTGGCAACAACCACCGATACGATGCTACGGCTAACATCGACTGGCACGAAGGCAAGTGGAACGTGACGGGTCTTTACAGTCTGAACGCTACGCAGAATCCCCTAACCGGCTATGTGAACCGCGTTAATCGGCTGGCTGGTTCGGGAGTGCCGACCAGTTATTTCGACCAGAACACGCTGATCAACCTGAACAACCGGTTCCAGAACAGCCGCGTGGCGATAGACTATGCAGCCGACAAACGAAACGTTTTTTCGCTGGCCGGTACATTGGCGAGCGGGGCATTCAACACCGTCTCGGCCCAGCAGTACACGTACCGGGATGGGGCTGGCAACCGCACCGGCTACGGGAGTCGTGACCTTGACCCACAGAACAATTTTACGAACCTGGGGGCCGAGTTTGACTGGAAGCACAGCTTTGCCCGCAAAGGACAAGAGCTTATCCTCATGACCTCGTTGACTCGAAACCGGGTATCGAACGCGGCCAATTGGCTAACCACTTCCTTCAACGCGGACGGAACGAGTCAGCCTACGTACCCCGAACGAGACCGCATCGACGGACGCACCATCGGGAATCAATACTTGGTTCAGTTGGATTACGTCCACCCCCTGAGCGATTCGGCCAAGTGGGAGTTTGGGGTACGTAGCTTCACCTATAATCGTGATACCCAGTACTTTTTTAATCAGTTGCTTGAGGGCAACAGCACGTATGCCCTTTTACCTACCTACTCCCAAAACGCCGACATCCGGGAAACGGTCAATGCCGCCTACGCCCTCTACACCCGAACGCTTCGGAGTGGCATTACTATCCAAGCAGGTCTGCGACTGGAACAATCGAGTTTGCACGGCCTCTCGCGCTTTGATGGCACCCGTTTTGGCTACGATTACCCATCCAGAACGGGGCAAAATCTCTTTCAGTCATTTTTTCCCTCCTTCTCGGCGACCAAAAAACTTAGTGAGACTTCCGAATTAGGCCTGAGCCTCAGTCGTAAGGTGGGTCGTCCCAACTTCCGACACGTATTCGTTGGTATCCAGGCGAATGATCGGCAGAACATTACCATTGGTAATCCAGCCGTGCGGCCTGAGTTTGTCAACACCGCCGAACTGACCTACACGCACACGAAGGGGTCACTGCAATGGCTGGCGACGGCTTACTACATCTACGAAGACCACACGATCAAACCATTTACGCAGCCCTCAGCGACTGATTCAACGATCCTGGTTACGACGTTCATCAATGTGAAAGCCGATATCCAATACGGGCTTGACCAAACGCTCAAGCTCGATCTGGGTCGTCGGTTAAGCCTGATCGGTAACCTGAACCTGCGCAACTTTACTATTCAGTCGGAAACACTCCAGAATCAATTGTGGGTGTACAATGCCAAGCTGAATCTGACGTACCGGTTCCCCGCCAACATCACGGCGCAGGTAGGTGCTTTTCGCGACAGCCGGGGCGTGTCGCTACAGGGCTATCGGCAAGCAGTCAACTCGATGGACGCGGCCCTCCGCAAGAGTTTTATGCAGAACCGGGCCAGCGTAGTCTTTTCCGTCAACGACGTGTTTAATTCACGCCGGTTTATTACTACCTACGAACAGCCGACCATCTTTCAATCGTCGATGAACCGGCGCGAAGTGCGGTTCTACAAAGTGACGCTCCAGATGCCGTTGGGCCGACCGGGCGCAACCTCCCGGCGCAATGGGCGCAAACTCGAACGCCCCGACGTTGATTTTAGCAGCTAAGCGGCACCCCATTGCTCAAGCGGGGCTGTCTTTATCCACCGGCAAATGCCGGATGGTGAAGACAGCCCCCGTTTTTTTGGTGTCAGTTTTATCCTTGATGAAGGCAGCGGTTGAGGGCATTTTGCCCGTATGCAATTGGGAAGGCAAACAGGCTTGAGGCCCTGGCTCAAGTTCAGATTGCCCACAGAAACGCTTTCCACCTTTGCGGAGGCCAAGCCCCAATTCAATGCAATCGCTGATCCGCTATTTTGCCAACGTACCTGATGTACACCGGGTGCTGTTGCTGACTGTATCCATCGCCTTCTTCTGGTGGTTAGAACATGCCAAATCGCTCGTAGCGACTGGCCGTTCCTGGCACCATGCCCTGACCAATGCTACGTTTGTTTTCACCGGGGCTATCGTCCAACTTTTCTTTTGCTATGCGCTGCTAAATACGCTTAACCGGACAGCCCATCACCATAGGGGCCTGGTACGTCTCCTACCGGTAGACCAACACCCTGTGTTAGATTTCGCGCTGTCGTTTCTGCTGCTTGATCTGCTGGAATACACTTACCACGTATTCATGCACCGGTACGGCTACCTATGGCGGTTTCACGCCGTTCACCACGCCGACCCGGCAATGGACGTATCGACGGTCCTGCGGGAACACCCCGGTGAAACGGCCATCCGGCTTGCCTTCCTGACGGTTTGGGTGTTCATCAGTGGCATTACGTTTTGGGCACTTATGGCTCGGCAGTTCATTCAGATCGTCTCGAACGTGGCGGCTCATGCACACCTCCGCTTGCCCGAACAGCTCGACCGAGTACTAAGCTGGGTGCTGGTGACGCCCAACATGCATCACGTGCATCATCACGAAAAGCAGCCCTACACCGATAGCAACTATGGCGATGTACTGAGCATCTGGGACCGATTGTTCAGCACCTTCCGCCGGATGCGGGCCGAACAGATTGTGTTTGGGCTGGATACCGTCAACGAGCCAGTGGAGGGCGTATCGTTCGGTCACCTGCTCATGCAGCCCTTTCAAGGACGACCTACGCCAAAGTCACCCGACAGTATTCCCTTTTCGCAGCCTGCTTCGGCACATTCGATGGCCGGTATAACCAACATTGACGCATGAAAAACATCCTTTGGTGCTGCCTGATAAGCTGGATTTTCTGGCCGGGTTTTACCTGGGCGCAGACAACTGCACCCAGCGCGGTCACCCTAATCGTACGCATCACTGAAACAGGAACGGGCAAGCCGGTCTCCTTTGTCAGCGGCTATCTGAAACGCGGACGCAACGGCAATACCGCCGACGAAAACGGGCTACTACCCCTGTCTATCAAGCAACTACCCGACACGTTGCTGCTTTCTGAAGTAGGGTATGAACCGGTTACGGTACCAATTGCTGCCCAACCTACTAAACCCCTACTTATCAACATGCGAACAGTAACGGGTCAGTTAGACGAGGTGGTGGTGACGGGCTATCGCGATCCGGGCAAGGCTCTGATGAAGAAGGTTATAGCTAACAAGCGAACCAACGACCCACAACGGCTGACCCGCTGGACGCGTACCAATTACCTTCGCACGGAGGTGGACATAGAGAACCTCTCGGCCAACCAGAAACGTAAGCTGCTCACTACCATGTTAAAGGTGTATCAGCAGTTTCAAAACGATTCGTCAGCACGTACCTCGCTTCCTATCTTTTTCCGCGAACATTACCGGAAAGAATACCACATCCGCTCCCCACAAAGTGACGCGGCTTACTTGGTTTCTGAGCAAAATCTGGGGCTGCAAACGGATGAAATAGGACAACGACTTGACCGATTCAATGAACCGGTTAATCCATACGACGGTATTATCCCGATCCAGAAAACGTCCTTTGTTGGCCCCGTGTCGGATATCGGTCTTGCTGTATATCAGTTTGACAAACCCGATACGCTGATTGATGCCGGGAAATACAGCTACCGATTAACCTTTCGGCCCCGTAGTGCCACCGAGAACGGATTCGTAGGCAGTATGCTGATTGAGGATGGGTCTTACGCCATCCGGGAGGTGAACATTCGCACCAATGCTGGGGCGAACCTCAATTTTATCCGTTCCCTTTCTATTCAACAGACGTACCTGCCCATTGACGATTCAGAGCGCGGAACCGTCTGGGTGTTGACTAAAAACGCGCTTCGCTACGGGTTTGAAAACGGGCTTGGGCTATTGGGATTGCCTACCCGCATTGACTCGACGAGCCGCACAGTCACTATCCAGAGCACAAGCGTGTATGGCAATTACCGGGTCAATCCAGAAGGCGTTACGGCCACCAACTTCGCCCTCGCCGAACAAACCACGCCCTCAGCCGCGACATTTACGGATGCCTACCGGCTCAGTCCGCTGACCATCCGGGAGCGGGCTATCTATCAGGCGGTTGATTCGCTTAAGAACAACCGGCAGTTTCGCAATACAACCCGGATGGCGGCTTTTATAACCACCGGTTACTGGGATGTTCGTAACAAGATTCGGTTCGGTCCATACAGTTCCCTGTTTAGCTCCAACCTAACCGAAGGGTTACGCATTCGGACGGGCATCTGGACAATGGAGGGTTTCGACCCGCGTTGGTGCTTGTGGGGGTACGTAGCCTATGGCACCCGCGACCGTCGGTTCAAAGAAACGGTTGGTATCAAGTACGTACCCAATCGAAGCCCTTACCAGAAGTATGAACTGACGCTAAAGAATGACTACGATGCACTGACGGCTAATGACGACATGCTGGACAACGACAACCTGTTCACGCTGGCCCTCCGCAAACCGATCCCGGTATACCAGAATTTCTTGCGTCAGGTACGCTTTGCGCACGAACGGGACCTTAGTCCGCTGTGGTCGGTGAAGACGTACTACAGCTATGGGTCGATGACCCCTACGTTTAAGTTCAGTTACGCGCCATCTGACGAGACCGTCAATGTGGCCGGCTCATCGGTGTCGTTGCTGAATACGCTCTATAATTCAGAAGCGGGGGTTACGTTTCGGTATGCCCGTAACGAGCGAACCGCCCTTGTGAACTATGATAAGTTGCGGCTGTACACCCGTTTCCCGGTCTGGCAGTTTCACGCAGCGGCAGGCCTGCCCCTTTACCGAAACACTTATTTCGATTACTGGAGACTAAGCACCAGCCTGACTCAAGAGATGCCCGCCCCGCTCAAAGGTTCGTTTTATTATAACCTGACGGGTGGCGTTGTTCTGGGCACGGTTCCGCTACTGCTGCTACATATCCCGCGCGGCAATCCAAACTACGTGGCCGATAAGTACGCCTTTTACGGCATGAGTCCCTACGAATTTGCCGCCGACCGCTACGTGAGCCTGCTTACGCGCTATTCGCTGGGCGGGTTGATCCTGGACCGGATACCGCTACTCAACAAACTCAGCCTTCGGGAGCGGGTAACGGCTAACCTGTTCTGGGGCAGCCTAAGCGGGGCCAACCGCGATTTCAACAAGATCAACACCTTCCGCACTACCGGCTCCGAACCCTACGCGGAAGCGGGCGTAGGCATTGAGAACATCCTAAACCTCTTCTCCATTGATGCCATTTGGCGGCTTAATTACCTCGACGGTGCAGACGCGGCCCGTAGTACCCGATTTGGCATTTATACCGGCCTCAAACTTCAGTTCTGACTTGGGTACGATTTGTATGTACAAGCTGAGTTGAGGCAATGAGCCGATCCGATTAGTGTCCAGTATAGGTAAACGGTCGAGTCGATTTTCAGCAAAAAACAGGTGCGCCCAGGCAACGAATGCGGATCGATTACTCGTAAAGGTTTGGGAAGGATTTCCTTTCGCAAACTCAGCACAACTTATGAAATACGCACTTCTTTTGTTTGCCATACTCTTGTTGTCTGCTTGTGCCAAGAAACAAGATGTATTGCCTGATCCAGCCGCTACGGTTGCCGGTACGTACCCACTTACCTATGTCCGAAGCGATTCGGCAGGGGTCAAACTGTACGAGTACAACCTGCCCTACACGGCTGGCACGAACACGCTGTCGGGCACAATAGTTGCCCGGCGCGATTCAGCCGCCGTGATTTTCCTGACGCAAACAATCAAAGCAACGGGCTATAGTGATCAGACTTCAGTTATCGGATCAGTACGCTTGCAGGCCAATGGCAGTGGCTACGATATGTATTTGAGCAGCCAGAAGATCGGTACAGCCAATGGCACCACACTCAGTATTGATGAACAGCAAACCGACCCGGCAACCGGCACGGTATACCACGACTGGATCACTGGCCGCAAAGCGCAGTGAGCTTACCCGGCTCTGAAAAAATGAAGAAAATTTGACGCAGCAGGCAGCGGTATCAGGCAGAAAAGGCGTATTCCGCTTAAACGCTATCTGTATGTCACAAGTAACCAAGACCGACGCGCTGAGCCGTCATGATTTTCTTCGCCAATTAGGCTTTCAGGGGGCAGCCCTGATGGCTGCTTACTGCGCCGGGCAGTCGCTCACCTCGTGTAGTGCGGGTGCCAACGTAACCCCCACACCGCTAAACAGTCCGGTAACGGTTGATCTCACCAGTGCGGCTAATGCCGCCCTTAAGAACGTCGGTGGGTACGTCGTTACCAACAACATTGTGGTAGCTAACACAACGCAGGGGTACGTTGCGGCTACGGTCGTGTGCAGCCATGAGGGTCAGCGGCAGGTTCAACTCCGAAACAATGAGTTCTACTGCACAGCCCACGGTGCCCTCTTCGACCTGTCGGGCAAGGGTCTCAACGCTAACGGGAACCGTGGCCTAACGGTGTATAAAGTTGCCCAGTCTGATAACGTCCTGACTATTTCTTGATGCAGGGCATCTCTTGGCCACAGCCCAGAGATGCCCTGTACGCTTTCCTCCATCCATCTGATTTATGCGCGTCTTTTTCACATTACTCCTGATCGGGTGTTTTGCACTGACCCGAAGCGATGCTCAAAAGGTATCATCAGCGACTCCAGCCGACACAACTGCGCCAGTCACGGCAACGACCGATCTGCTTGCTGAGTTGGTCGATAGCACCGAACAGCCATTGCTACCGCACAAAATGATTTTTACGCAACGGGTGTTCTGGGGGCCAAAAGGATTGCTACGCGTTGCCGATTTGGCTCCGCTCACGGCGGAAGGCAGGGCCAAAGAGCTAAAAATCCGGCGTACTATGCTGGTGGGTCATCAGGTAATGGGGTTTGTTACGTTGGCTGGTTTTGTGGCACAGGGCATCGTTGGAGCCAAGCTGTACAATGCCACCGGCGATCAGTACAACCGGTTACTCAATGTACATAGTGCGTTGGCGACGGGCGTAAACGTTACATACACGACCACCGCCCTTCTGTCTCTGACCGCTCCCCCAAAAATGCTGGATGAACGGCGGGGATTAAGCTCTATCAAACTGCACAAGTATCTGGCGGTGGCGCATATTGCCGGAATGATAGCGACGAACGTGTTGGCCGGTTCGCTTCAACAGCATCCCGAACTGAAGCCCTATCATCGGGCAGCAGCCTACACGACATTCGGGGCTTTCGCGCTGTCAATCATCGCCATTAAAATATGACGCTCACACATGAATCGCTCAAGTTTTGCTCCCTTGCTTGCTGCCGGAATCGGGTTTCTGCTGGCCTTTACTGCACCAACAACACCGCGCAAACTCATTGCCGACAAAGCCAAATCCGTTATGACCTACACGATGCGCCACCCCATGCATACCTGGGATGGCGTAAGCCACGATGTGCAAAGTGTGCTGGTTTACAACGACTTGATAGATCGCATCGAGGCCGTGGCCGTGGCAGCAAAGATTGCCTCCTTCGATAGCCAAAATGCGAACCGGGATTCGCACACCATTGAAGTTATAGAGGGCCTCAAATACCCCCGTGTTACATTTACCAGTACGCGCATTGATCAGGCGGGTGATAAGCTCAACATCCGGGGTAATCTTTCCTTTCACGGCGTAACTAAGCCAGTCATCATAGACGGCATCCGGGCCGACAAAGGCGATTGGTTGGTGGCAACCGGCGAGTTTCCAGTTAAGATGAGTGAGTATAATGTAGAAAGACCGTCGCTGATGATGGTGCCGACGGAAGAGTCATTCATACTTAAATTCTCGCTAGTTTACAGTAAGGCAGCCGTGCAAAATCAATAAAAAAGCACGAATAATACTACTGGTAGTCAAGGCATTAAGCTGACAAACTTTAGTGTGGTATTAGATCATTCTAAATTAGACAAATAGCCTGTAATTCCGAAACTTTGTCTTTTAAGAATCGTTAGTCCTGTAACATAGTAGAGAATCATGAAATCAATTGTTGCATTTGTGTTGGCGTGCTGGATGCTGGGAGGCAGTTTACTCCCCGGCTTTGGCATTGACCAGTCGGCCCACTGGGGCGACTTAGTGCAACACTATCAGCAACACCGGAAAACCGATTCTACCCTATCGTTCACTGATTTTCTGAAGATGTATTACGGGGCCGATTCTGAACACCAGAAACACCCCAACCACAGTCACCACAACCTACCGTCGAGCGGTCATTCGGTGCCTGTTTACGCGCCAACCACGCTACGGCTGGCTGCCCCCAATCCGATGCAGGTTTTGATGCCTTCTACTGCGGTATTCTTCCGTAAGGCCGACTTGTACTCGTTCCTCGCGGTCTTCGCGTTGATTAATCCCCCCCGACGGTAACTCCCTGCCGCCCCTGGCCTTAGTGTGTCCTCACGATTTCGACGTGAGTGTGTGTACGCATAGGCCCAACACTCAATCTGTATGCTGGTTTGCCACTAAGACAGCGATTTAGCTGAGGCTTTATCCTGCGCTTTGTTCCGTCGTGCTACGTTCGTTGGCATCGGTTGAGCTATACCAGTTCTTACCGTTACGGCTTTCGCCTTGATAGCGGAACGTACCTGTGTAGGCTATTGAGCCTACCCCCTGCTGTACAACCAATTCAATCTTACCATTATGACAATCAATGGAGCACACTGGCACCTGCTGGTGAATCATTTACCTATTATCGGTGGCCTAATGGCTACCCTCGTGCTGGGCTACGGGCTGTTTCGACGCAATGAAACGGTGATCAAGCTCGGATTTGGCCTCTTCGTCATGATGAGCATCGCCACGGCCATTACCAATCAAACAGGTGAAAGTGCCGAGCATTACCTGGAGTCCATTAATGCGCTCGACAAACAGCGTTTGCACGCTCACGAACAAGCCGCCGACTGGGCCAACATCGGTATGTATCTGACGGGCGGACTGTCTCTCCTGGCTTTGATCTGGAAACGGGCTAACCAACTGGCTTGGTTACCAGCCCTCATTTTCCTGTCATCCCTCGTCACCTTCGGCCTGATGGCTAATGTAGGCCGTTTGGGCGGGCTGATTATGCACCAAGAGCTACGTACTGAACAGTCCGTCGCCCCGGCTACACGGTAGCCCCATCCTTGCGAGTACCGAGTACCTTTTTATAAACAGTTAAAGTTCAGTTTCATTTTTCAACACTCAGTTTTATGAAAATTCAGTCAAGCGTCGAGACGCGTAACACACTGAAAATGTATGTCGCCGGTGGCCTGTGTGCCCTGGCTCTAATGGCCCAGCCTGTGCTGGCGCAGAACCGCCGGGCGGCTGATACCAATCAACCCCGCGCCGGAGCCACAACCGAACCAGGTGCACCGTCTGGCTCACAGTTGGGCAATTACCGTAACGAGCGGGCCGATGCCTGGATTCCGCTGGAGCAGGAGAAGCGGCAGGCTATCCACGCCGATTTGCAGGCAACGGTAGTGGAACTACTGGAGCTTTTCCACGATGCCAAGCAGTCGCATTGGAACCTGCGCGGGCCGCTCTACTTCCCCCTGCACGAGAATTTGCAGGAGTACGCCGACACGTACCGCAAGTTTGCCGACCTACTGGCTGAACGGCAGTTGCAGATCGGTATCCCAACCGATGGCCGCACGAGTACCATCGTTGAAACGGCCAACTTGCCCAAGTTTCCGGGCGGTTTCCTGTCGGACCGGCAGGTACTCGACATCATGACCGAGCGCATTTTCACCATTGCCAAACGGGTACGTTCACGCGTGGAAAGCACGGCTAAAAACGGCGATGAAGTCACGTCGAACAAGTTCCAGGACCTGAGCTACGAGTTGGACAAGCAGGTCTGGCAGTTCCGCGTACACATGCAGTAATTGACCTTCGGTGCAGTTGGTATTACGCCAACTGCGCCGAACACTATTTAGCCTATTATACCTGATGCTAAACGCCATTATCAATTTTTCTATCCGCAATAAGCTAATTATTGGCTTGTTCACGCTGGCCCTGATCGGTTGGGGCGTTTGGTCGGTAACGCAGTTACCGATTGACGCGGTGCCGGACATCACCAATAATCAGGTGCAGGTCATCACCCAAAGCCCCTCGCTGGCTGCCGAAGACATTGAGCGGTTGGTCACGTTTCCTATTGAGGTGGGGCTGTCAAACATTCCCGGCCTCACCGAAATCCGGTCTTTCTCACGCTTTGGTCTGTCCATCGTTACGGTCGTTTTTACCGATGCGACGGATGTATACTGGGCCAGGCAGCAAATCGCCGAACGGCTACAAAACGTGGCGGGTCAGATTCCGTCCGGCGTGGGTACGCCCACGATGGCCCCGGTGACGACGGGCTTGGGCGAAATCTTCCAATACACAGTCGTACCCAAAAAAGGCTATGAATCCAAGTATTCGCTCACGGATCTACGAACGATTCAGGATTGGACGATTCGACGGGGACTCCTGGGTACGCCCGGCGTGGCCGATGTCAGCGGGTTCGGGGGGTTACTGAAGCAATACGAAATCGCTGTTGACCCCGACCGGTTACGGAGCGTGGGGGTGACGATTACCGACATCTTCACGGCCCTACAACAAAACAATCAAAATACGGGAGGGGCCTACATCGACAAAAAACCTAACGCCTATTTCATCCGCTCAAACGGCTTAATCACGTCCACAAACGACATTGCTGATATCGTCGTCAAGCTAAACAACCAGGGGCTTCCCGTGCGGGTACGCGACGTGGCGCAGGTAGGTATCGGATCGGCGGTTCGTTACGGGGCCGTTACCCGGAACGGACAGGGTGAAACGGTCGGCGCGTTGGTAATGATGATTAAAGGCGAGAACTCGTCGGCGGTCATCAAGCGAGTCAAAGCCAAGATTGCCGAGATCCAGAAGACTCTGCCAGAAGGCGTGCAAATCATACCGTTTCTGGACCGCACCAAAATGGTTAACAGCGCCATCGGTACGGTTGAGCAAAATCTTCTGGAAGGGGCACTCATTGTCATTTTTGTACTGGTGCTGCTGCTGGGCGATTTCCGGGCGGGCTTTGTGGTGGCCTCGGTAATTCCGTTGGCCCTGCTATTCGCCATTTCAATGATGAACTTGTTCGGCGTATCGGGTAACCTGATGAGTCTGGGAGCTATCGACTTTGGGTTGATCGTGGACGGGGCCGTCATCATCGTAGAGGCCACCCTGCACCATATTACACTCCGAAATAAAGACAAGACGCTGACGCAGGACGAGATGGACGAAGAGGTCTTCCAGTCGGCCAGCCGCATCCGTTCGTCGGCGGCTTTCGGCGAGATTATCATTCTCATCGTGTATCTGCCCATTCTAGCATTGTCGGGCATTGAGGGCAAGATGTTTCGACCAATGGCCCTGACGGTAGCCTTTGCCATTCTGGGCGCGTTTATTCTCTCGCTGACCTACGTTCCGATGGTGTCGGCCCTGTTCCTAAGTAAAAAGATTGTCCACAAAGAGACGTTCTCCGACAAAATCATGAAGCGCATTCAACGGGTTTATGAACCCCTGTTGCTTGGCGCACTCAAACACCGGCTGGTTATATTAGTAAGCGCTGTAGCTCTGCTGGTAGTAGCCGTATTTCTATTTTCCCGTATGGGGGGTGAGTTCATTCCACAATTAGACGAGGGCGACTTTGCCGTTGATACCCGCACGTTGACGGGTAGTTCGCTGTCGGAAACGGTGGATGCAACGACTAAAGCCCAACAAATTTTGCTACGACAGTTTCCCGAAGTAGAGCAGGTCGTTGGTAAGATTGGCTCTGGCGAAATTCCTACTGATCCGATGCCGATTGAAGCCTCTGACCTGATGGTCATTCTCAAGCCGAGAGACCAATGGACATCGGCGACGACTCGCGATGAACTGGCCGGTAAGATGGCCCAAGCCCTGTCGGTTATTCCGGGGTGACGTTTGGTTTTCAGCAACCCGTTCAGATGCGCTTTAACGAATTGATGACCGGTGCCCGGCAGGACGTGGCCCTCAAAATATACGGCGATGACTTAACGCAGCTCCAGAAATTGGCCTCCGAGGTCGGTAACACCGTCAGAAGTATTCAGGGTGCTCAGGATTTGTACACCGAGCAGGTAGGTGGGCTATCACAGATCTTGATTAACCTCGACCGGGCGCAGATTGCCAAATACGGACTGAACATTGCCGACGTAAGTCGGGTCATCAATACAGCCTTTGCCGGGCAGTCTGCCGGACAGGTGTTTGAAGGCGAAAAACGCTACGACTTGGTTGTTCGATTAGCCGCCGACAAACGGCAGAGCGTTGATGACATTGGTAATGTGTACGTGGCTACGCCCACTGGTCAGCAGATTCCTTTAAGCCAGATTGCTCAGATTTCGGTTGAACAAGCCCCAAACCAGATTCAGCGCGATAATACACACCGTCGGATCACGCTGGGCTTCAACGTGCGGGGTCGCGACGTGGAAAGCATCGTGGCGGAGTTGCAGCAGAAGATTGGACAACGTCTCAAATTCCCACCGGGTTACTACATCACCTACGGTGGTACGTTCGAGAATTTGGTGGATGCCAAGAAGCGTCTGAGTATTGCTGTGCCCATTGCGTTGGCTCTGATCTTCGCCCTGTTGTTTTTCACCTTTGGCTCGGTACGTCAGAGTCTGCTTATTTTCATGGCCATACCAATGGCCGCCATCGGGGGCGTATTTGCCCTACTCCTGCGCGGAATGCCGTTCAGTATTTCAGCCGGGGTCGGGTTCATTGCGCTGTTCGGGGTGGCCGTTCTTAACGGAATCGTGCTGATTGCCGAATTTAACCGCCTGCGGCACGAAGAGGGCCTGACCGACATGACCGAGATCATTCGGCAAGGGGCTGAGGTCCGGCTGCGGCCCGTCGTGATGACAGCCCTGGTGGCTTCGTTCGGCTTCATCCCGATGGCCATTTCCAACTCAGCCGGAGCCGAAGTTCAGAAACCATTAGCTACGGTCGTCATTGGTGGTTTGCTGACGGCCACCCTGCTAACCCTGATCGTGCTTCCTATCCTGTATTCGCTGATGGAGAAAAAAGCATTGGCAAAAGAAGCACAGGCCGCTACGTCGACTTCCAAGCCTATCAGCACGGTCGTCTCCGTCATTTTATTCCTCCTGGTTGCCGGTAGTAGCTGGGCGCAGGTGGCCCCAATGCAATCCATAACATTGGATCAGGCCCTTCAGCAGGCTTCCAGCCGCAATGCACAGGTACAGATAGCCGGGTTGGGCGTCACCCAGCAGCAAGCACTCCGGCGAACGGCCTACGATGCCGGGCGGCTGTCGGCAGTAGCGATGCTGGGGCAGTATAACACCCGTCGGTTCGACAATAACCTGACGGTCACCCAAACAATACCTAACCCTACATTGATGCGCAGACTGGGCGATCTCAACGACCGGGCCGTTAGTGCGCGGGAAGCGGGGGTTGTCGTGACACGCAACGACGTGCAGTATCAGGTGAAATCAGCCTACTACGACCTGAATTATCTGTATCAGAAGAGCCGCTTGTTCCAACAGCAAGACACGGTATTGGCCGAGTTTGTTAAAGCCGCCAACCTGCGCTTTAAAGTGGGCGAAACGGGAAGTTTGGAGAAAGCTACTGCCGAAAGCCAGTTAGCGGATCAACGCGTTCGACTGGCACAGAACGAAGCCAACGTAACGGCCAGCCGCACCCGCTTACAAACTCTGCTATATAGCCCCCAACCTGTTGAAGCCGTCTCGCAGCCGCTACCCAAATTGACCCTAACGATGGCAACCGATAGTGCGTCGTTAGCGCGCAATCCGCTGTTGAGCCAGTTAGCGCAACAAATTCGAGTGGCCGAGCAAAATCGGCTGGTCGAGCAGGCGCGGCTCAAGCCGGATTTTATCGTCGGCTTGTTTAGTCAGACGCTAATCGGTAGTCAGCTTATCAACGGCAACGAACTCTACTTCGGTCCGGGCTACCGGTTTAACGGGGGGCAGGTGGGTGTTACGTTGCCTTTGCTGGGTAAAGCACAGAAAGCCCGTATCAACGCGGCCCGCGTGGGCGAACAGATCGCACAGACTGATTTGCAGAATCAGCGATTTGCGCTGGAGCAACAACTCCAGCAGGCTATTCGCCAATACGAGCAATATCGTGATGCGCTGACGTACTACGAAACCAACGGATTGCCGCAGGCCACGCTGATTCAAACCAATGCCCGGCGGGCATTCAGCAGTGGCGACATCGGGTACGTTGAGTTTTCGCTGGCGATCCAACAGGCATTGACCATCCGGTCGAACTACTTGGATCTGCTCAATCAGTTCAATCAATCTATCCTTTACATCAATTACCTGCTGGGTAATCCATGACCATGTTCCTACACGTGATTAATAAGAAGCAACAACTTACCCGAGGTTTGTACCTGCTGATGAGTCTTTCAGGTGTCATGGGCTGGACATCGGGTTGTAATTCCGATAAGACCAACAGCCCTGCCGACCAGGCCAAATCGTCAGCAAGCGCGGATTCAAGCGGATCGAAACGGGACTCATCAACTGGCCCGGTGCGGGTATCCCTGACCCAGGCGCAGTATGACGTAGCGGCCATTAAGATGGGCCAACCTACGCCCCGGACACTCAGCACCACGCTCAAAGTCAACGGCGTAGTGGACGTACCGGCGCAAAACATGGTGTCTGTATCGGTACCCTTTGGTGGGTACATTCGGCAGATTCGCTTAGAGCCAGGGATGCGGGTACGCAAAGGTCAAACGCTGGTCGTTCTCGAAAACCCCGACTACATTCAGCTCCAGCAGGACTACTTAGACACCAAAGCCAAGCTCGAGTACGCTGATCTCGAATTTGCCCGCCAACAGGAGTTGAGCCGCGACAACGTCAACGCGCTAAAGGTATTCCAGCAAACCCGCTCGAACCGGCAAAGCCTACAGGCACAACTGGCTGGTACGGCGCAACGGCTGGCGATCCTACGCATCAACCCGGCCAAACTAACGCCGGGGCAACTGACGCGAACTATCAGCATTCCCTCACCGGTGTCGGGCTTCATTACCAACGTACCCGTCAACAACGGGCGGTTCGTGAACCCGGCTGACGTGTTGGCCGACATCACGGATGTTAGCCGCCTATATGTCCGGTTAAGCATTTTCGAGAAAGACATCAGCCGCATTCGCACGGGGCAAACGATTCGCTTCGGGATGGGTGGCGACGCAACGCTGACCCATCGGGGCCAGATCTTTCTGATTGGCAAGTCCATTGCCGCTGACCGGACCATCCCGGTTCTGGCGCACCCCGATGGGTACGCCGATGATTTCATTCCGGGTGGGTACGTATCGGCGCAGGTTGACGCGAAGACGCAACCTTTACCTGCTCTCCCGGAGTCAGCAGTGGTCAACTACGGGGGGCAGTCGTTGATTTACGTACTGGAGGGAAAGCGGGGAAGCCCGGCCACCTATCAGTTTCGGCAAGTACTGATAAAAACGGGAGTCCGCGAGAACGGCTATGTGGCTGTTACGCTCCCCTCCGATGTGAACCCGCAGCAGACACCTATCGTGATGAATGGGGCATACAGTTTGCTCTCAAAGTTGAATAACAGTGAGGAGGAATAAGGTCAATTTTAACCAGTTACAATGCAGACAGTATTAGCTCCTTTTTCAAGTCTAAGGAACAAGCCATTCGCCCGGCTATACACCGCTGAGACGATTAGTCTACTGGGCGATGCATTTACGTGGGTCGGTATCGCCTTGTTAGCCTATGATTTAGCCAAACAACAGGCGGCTTCTATACTGGCAATAGCGTTAACGTTGCGGGTATCAGCATTTATCGTGTTTGCCCCGCTGGCAGGCGTGTGGGCAGATCGCTATCCCCGCCGGACCATTCTCATTGTTACTCACCTGGGCCGAATGATCGTCGTTAGCTTATTTCCGTTCGTTACGGAGACGTGGCAGGTGTATGGCTTGATTATCGGGCTGAACATTTTCAACGCATTCTTCACTCCAGCCTATAAAGCGACCATTCCTCAGTTCGTAACCGGCGGAACTGATTCTAAGCAGGCTATTGCTTTGTCAAATGCAACGTATCAATTGTTGGGCGTTTTGGGGCCAGGTTTGGCCGGGGCGCTGGCAGGACTACTTGGGGTTCAACAAATTTTCTGGTTGGATGCCATTTCATTTTTGCTGGCGGGCATCTTAATCGCTACCCTACCCCGGTCGGCTTGGACCCGGTTACCGCTACCGACAGCGTCTGCCGAGACAACAACCTGGCAGGGTATTCGCAACGGTACGCAGTGGCTTTTCAGGCAACCGGCCATACGGTTCTCGCTGCTGATGGAATTCATAGCTGCGCTGGCGGGTGCCCAGATTTTGGTTAATACGGTGGGGTTGGTAAAAGGGATTATGGGGCAGGACGATCAACACTATGGATGGGTTATGTCTGGCTTCGGCGTTGGAGCGACCCTTGCCGCCTTTGGCGTTTCGCGGCTAACGCAACGGTTTCGCTTGCCAACGATTGCTCTGTTTGGTGCGCTCATAGCATCTCTGGCTATTTTACCCGCTCAGGAAGTATCATTAATAGGTTTACTAATCCTTTGGGCAATAGCTGGTATGGGGCAGAGTTTGGCCGAGATGCCCAACCAATTTCTCATTGCCGAGCGGATACCACCTGTTGAACAGGGCCGCGTGTATGGTGCCCATTTTGCCTGGTCACACACCTGGTGGGCCATTGGCTACCCGCTGGCAGGCTGGTTAGGCAGCCGCTTTACCCCACAAACATTCTGGATCGGGGGACTCATCGCGATGACCTGTTGGTTAGCCGCAACAGTAGCACTCAAACGCACTACATGACTTACTCGTTTATTACATTCTCTTTCTACTAAGATGGCTGACGTTGGGTATTTACACCGGGAGGAGCACCTCCGTAGTTCAGATTTTATTTCTGACATTGTCATTGGTATGTCAGATGGATTAACGGTACCATTTGCGCTGGCAGCAGGCCTGAGCGGAGCCGTTGCCAGTTCGTCGCTCGTCGTAACGGCTGGTATTGCTGAGGTTGTGGCGGGGTCTATTGCCATGGGACTTGGCGGTTATTTAGCGGGCCGCACCGAGGCTGATCACTACGATTCCGAACGTCGGCGTGAGGCTGCCGAGGTTGAAGCCGTGCCGGAGCGCGAGAAAGAAGAAGTTCGTGAAGTGTTTGCCGACATGGGTCTGAGTCCAGCGTTGCAAACCGCCATTGCCGACGAACTGGCCAAAGACAAGACGAAATGGGTAGACTTTATGATGAAGTACGAATTGGGGCTTGACGAACCGGACCCAAACCGCGCGACAAAGAGTGCATTGACGATTGGCTTGGCCTACGTAGTGGGTGGGTTAGTGCCGTTGACGCCTTATTTTTTGGTCGATAACCCGCATAAGGCTCTCCTCTATTCCAGCGGAATCACCCTCATTTGTTTGTTTATCTTCGGTTATTTCAAAGCGAAAGTGACCGGGCAACCGCCCGTTAGTGGAGCTATTAAGGTTATGCTGATTGGTGCAGCAGCGGCTGCGGCAGCCTTCGGTGTGGCCCGGCTATTCGGCGGGTAATCTTCACCAAGTGATCCACGAATGGGTCACCATGATTACCGTAATAGCCATTATCCCAAGGAGCGAAGTCAGAAACAGGTACTCAGCCACGTCTTCCAGCCAGCGTTCGCGAGTAGCTACTTTGGTGCGAATGGATAGAAATGAGCAAATAGACGACGTGGCTAACAGGAACGCGATGATGTAGGTAAACTCATCCAGCAGGGTTTTTTCTTCACCATCCTTTATCCGCAGTGAGGTCGCTACAAACAAACAGAACCCGAGCAGATTAGCCGACGTACCTAAAATATGTTGAGACGTTTTGTTTGCCAAGTTCTGAGAACAGATTTACTACAGGTTTGAAACGCAATTTGTCTGAAAGCTGCGCTACAAACGCATCTGGGAAGGTAGCGGAGAACAAGTCTGTAAGCGGACACGGTGAATCAATTACTCGATGATATGGAAATCAATCAGGTCGTATGTGCATTAACGGGACAATCAATTTCTGTAAAAGACGCGACTCAAGTATCGACGTTAGACCAGGAGTTTCAAGAGTACATTCGGCAGCAACACGGGCAACTGGCGGATAGTGACTACATCTGCTCTCAGGAAGTAGCTTCTCTTCAGACTGCCTATCTCCAGGCATTACTGACGGACGACTTAGATCAACTAAGCGACTTGGAGAAGGATATTGATCTGACCATAGCGGCTAACCCATTATTGAATACAGACATTGAGGAGGATGCTATCCCGGAGCTTACTACAGGTGAGCGAGTCGCGGACAAGGTAGCGTCGTTCGGTGGAAGCTGGCCATTCATCATTATATTTTTCAGCTTCCTGATTATCTGGATGAGCATCAACGCGTTTGCACTGCATGAGCGCGGTTTCGACCCCTATCCGTTTATTCTGTTAAATCTGATTTTATCCTGTTTGGCCGCCATTCAGGCACCAATCATTATGATGAGTCAGAACCGGCAAGCGCACAAAGACCGGCAACAAAGCGAGCACGATTATAAAATTAATATGAAAGCCGAATTAGAGATTAAGCTGTTACACAAGAAGATCGACCATGTGCTAACGTACCAGAACCGGCGTTTGCTTGAGTTACAGCGGGTCCAAACGCAAATGCTGGAGAAGCTAATTAATTCAACGAATCCTACGGAAATGTCAGCCTGAGTTTTCATGAACTAGAGCGGTAGAACGGTCCTAATTATGCGGGTAAACGAGGAAATCATACTGTTTTTCACCGTCTTAAAATGGCTGGTACTTTCTACGTTAGTTGGCTGCATTGTTGGGCTGGCCGCTTCGGGATTTATCAAGTTTATTCACTACGTTATAGAGGCAGGTAATCGGTACGAGCACGTCTTTTATTTGTTACCGCTGAGTTTTTTTCTGGCTAATGTGCTGAGTCAATTTGTGTTAAAGCAGCATTTGGGCACGGACACATTGATTGCCGCGATAAACAAAAATTACGGTCGAGTTGAGGGAAGCCTCATTCCAACCAAGATCGTAAACGTCGTGCTCATTTTGGCAACGGGCGGCTCGGCGGGCAAAGAGAGTCCCTGCGCCCAGATTGGGGCGGGTATTGGCAGTCTGTTCGCCAACCTTTTCAGGGTAGACGATGTGGACCGCCGGAAGATGGTGCTTTGCGGCTTCTGCGCTGGCTTCTCCTGCGTTTTTGGCGCACCCATTGCTGGGGCCTTGTTTGGTATCGAGGTGTTGGCTGCTGGCGTAATCCTGTACGATGTGCTCTTGCCCGCGTTTGTAGCCTCCATTACGGCCTATCAGGTCTCCTCGGCTCTGGGAATTACATTCTTCTACTACCCGCTGCAATTCGTACCGGCCTTTGAGCAAGGCTTTTTCATTCGGCTGCTGCTGGGTGGTATCTTCTTCGGGCTGTGTGCCTATGCCTTCATTCGGACGGTACGAGCCAGTACCGCCTTTGCAACCGGCATCGCTATCTGGCGACCACTCAAAGGGTTAATCGGCGGTTCAATCCTGGTGGGGTTGACGCTGTCATTTGGCCGCGATTATCTGGGTTTGGGCCTAAACCTGATGGAAGCCTGCATTAAGGGAATGCCGGTGCTTGGGTACGCTTTTTTGCTGAAAGCCCTGTTTACCCTCATTACCTTGAGCATTAGTCGCAGTGGCAGCGTCATCACGCCCATTCTCTTTATCGGGGCTACGGCGGGCAGTTTCTTCGCTGAAGCTGTGGGGGCAGACCGGGCCACATTTGCCGCCATAGGGTTTGTGAGCGTACTGGCCGGGGCCACCAATACCCCAATTGCCACGAGCATCCTGGCGATTGAATTGTTCGGTGCTACAGTAGCTCCGTATGCGGCTGTTTCGTGCGTTATCAGCTTTTTGATGTCGGGCCACCAGAGCCTGTATACGGCGCAGGTGCTGGCCGTGCAAAAATCGCGCGGCTTGCCCAACCACGTCGGGCAGGAAATTGGTACGTTGCCCGATCAGCGTAACGCCGAAATAGGTAACCCACTTAAATCCATCTGGAAGTGGCTGCGACCCTATTTTAAGCGCAAGTGATACAGAATTGCTTCAGTATTGGGCAGTACGTTTGGTTAAATCCTATGTCTATGAAGATCCTGCTGGTCGAAGATGAGCCAAGCCTATTGCAAGCGATGCGGCAATACCTTGAAGAGGAAGGCTATGTCGTAACAACGGCTGCTACGTTCGCCAAGGCATCAATGGCCCTCAACGATTACGACTATGATTGTGTCGTTGTGGACATTGGCTTGCCTGATGGAAACGGCTTAAACCTAATCCGCCAATTGAAGACGGCTGAAAAAGGGAGTGGCCTCATCATCATTTCTGCCAAAGACTCGCTCGACGATAAACTGACGGGTCTCGAACTGGGGTCGGACGACTACATCACCAAACCCTTTCACCTGCCCGAACTCAATGCCCGCATCAAGTCTGTACTTCGGCGACGGTTTTTTGGGGGTAACAACCTGATCCGGTACGGAGAAATTGTCGCTGATCCACTCTCGCATCAGGTAACGGTTGCTGGTCAACCGCTCGAACTGACCGAAAAAGAGTACCACTTACTGCTCTTCTTTTTAGCCAACGTCAACCGACTACTGACCAAATCAGCTATCGCCGAGTACGTGTGGGGCGATCACATGGACATGGCCGATTCGCATGATTTTCTGTACACGCACATCAAAAACTTACGGCGCAAACTCATTGATGCGGGTTGCCCCGATTATATCAAAACCCGCTATGGGGCCGGATACTTATTCACAACGCCATGAGCCTGCTCCGCAAAACGTTGCTGTACCTGTTGTTAGCGGCTATCCCTGTCGCACTAACGGGCGTATGGGTTTTTGATGCGCTCGTTAACCGAGTCATTCGCTATGAAGTCGACGAGCAGCTCAGCAGTGATTTGGGGTACATTCAGCAGCAACTTCAAACGGCCCGAACACCCTTAAACCGGGGGCAATACTTATTGGATAACCCACACATCTCGTTGCTGCCATCGGGGCGCAACGTACCCCCCACTTTTTCGGATTCAATTGAGTTTGACCGGCGCGAAAACGAAAAAGTGCCTGTCCGTCGGCTGACGGCCACGGTTCAGGTTGGTAAGCGGACGTACCTGGTCGTTGTCAAACAGGCGATGGGTGAGTTTGAGGAAATTGTCCAAATGCTTTCAATGAGCGTAATCGTAGCCTTTCTAGCGTTGGTCGTTTTTCTGACCGCAATCAATGGCTGGGTGTCGCGCCAGTTATGGCAACCCTTCTACCAACTTATCGACCAGCTACGGGCGTACCGACTTGACGAACGTACCCCAACCACATTCGACCAAAGCAGCATCGCGGAGTTTGACCAGTTGAGCGTTGCGCTGAACGACATGAGCCTGACGTTACACCATCAGTACGTTGTTCAGAAAGAGTTTACGGATCATGCCGCCCACGAAATGCAGACACCACTGGCCGTCATGACGACTCAGTTGGACCGGTTGCTCACCACAGAACCCCTCACTGAAGAACAGGTCAATCTGATGGAACAAGCCCAGGCTTCTATCCGACGGTTGACGCAGCTTAACAAGAGCCTGCTGCTGTTGACCAAGATTGAAAACAACCAGTTTGCTGACCAACAGCGGGTGAATCTGAGCGAACTGCTGGACCGGCTGCACCGCAACTTTACCGCCTACGCCGAACACCGGGGACTAAGCTGGGCTATTCAGATCGACCCTGACGTTAACCGGTTGATGAATCCCCATTTGGCGGAGGTACTGTTCAGCAACCTCATCAAAAACGCACTGACCCACGCACTGCCCCACACGTTCGCCAAGATGAGCCTGACGAAAACGAAATTTGTTTCGCTGAACGTTGGCCCGCCCCTCCCCTTCCCAGCGGAACAACTCTTCGACCGTTTTGTAAAGAACCCAGCTCGCCCGGAGTCAACCGGACTTGGTTTGGCCTTGGTCAAACAGATTACTGACCGCTACGGTATGACCGTCGAGTACGAGTACGACGAACGAGGGAGGCTGCACACCTTTACTGTTTCATTTCCAACCTGACAGACACATGCCAACGTGGGTACTCTACAGCCTGATTTCCATGCTCTTCGCCGGGCTAACCTCGGTAATCGCCAAGCTGGGCCTAAATGACATTAGTGCTAATCTGGGGCTGGCCGTGCGGACGACGGTCGTCTTCGGGCTGGTGCTGCTCAACTTCGTCGTTTTCCAGAACGTCCGGGAGGTAGGTCAGCTAAACGCTCGTACGGTGAGTTTTTTGGCCGTATCGGGCCTGACGACTTCCCTCTCGTGGATCTTCTACTACAAGGCGATCCAGATTGGCCGTGTAACCGATGTTGCCCTAATCGATAAAGGGAGCATCATTATCACCATCCTGTTATCTATCACGCTGCTGCGCGAGCCAGTAACGCCAAAATTATTCGTCGGTGGAGGGCTTATCCTGCTAGGCTTGCTGGTGTTGATTTGGCCTTCCTGAGGCACGAACTTCAGAACACTTGCCCGATGCCAAAGTAAAACAGCCGGTCTTCGCGCGAAAGTCCGTAATCAAAAAGCACGATAGTCGAAAGGTTCCAAGCTACGCGGGCACCGGCTCCGTAGGACGTGCGCAGATCGCGCAGACTCAAATCCTGCCAACGGTCGCGCACCGTACCCGCATCGAAGAACGGAGCTACGCCCAGTCCGAATGTTTGTCGGCCCATTTTCAGGTCGGCCAACCGCACCCGAAGTTCTACGTTGGCAAAAGCCAGTGAACGAGCCAAAAACCGGTTAGCCCGGTAGCCCCGCAACGATTGCCGTCCACCCAGCGCGTTAATGCTTCCGTCTGGACTCCATTGATCCTGAAATTCAAAAAACGGAGCCTGCTGGCCAAAAATGGTCCCAACGCCCAAGCGTCCAGCCAGCACCGTGCGCGTTCCAACGGGTAAGCGTTGGTACAACCGCCCCTGCACAAACAGCTTATTGAAGTTGAACTGAGAACCAATGAGCTGATTAGAAAACTCATTGGCCACCTCCACGTACCCACCCCTGGTGGGGTCGGGTTCAAAATCGCGGGTGTCGTAAATCAGAGCCGACTGTAAAATTGACAACCACCCGCCAGTAAGACCAAAAATACGGCCTTGCTCCGCATCTCGGGCCAGCAGCGACGTACCATTGGGGGCCTCGGTCGTATTACCTGTAACGGGGTCGATGGCCTCGGTTCGGGTCCCCTGGAAGGTCTTATACGCCAAATGTTGAATTTCGTAACCGGCCATCAGCCGCCATTTGCCCGCTCCCAATGCATAATCGGCTTTTAGGTTTAGCATAAATTCCGTCTCTCGAAAGCGGTTCGAGAGCGCGTCGCTCACCAGGATTGCCTCGCCTGGTTCGCCAGAGCGCAACTGTCGGCGGGCCTTGTTATAGGCCGCATAAGTGGCAAACATCACAGTGGGATTTGACGGCAACCGCAACGAGCCGAGTGTGCTTTGATCAGAACCAAAGTACAAATTGGCCGGGTTCTGTTGCGCCTTAAAATCAGCCCTCAGCCGCCAGCGCGTACCCCGGACGTAAGGCATGTCGACCGATAGTACCAGCTCGCGGGCGTTGGTGCTATAGTAAGCGGCATTAGCGCGAAGCCGGACCAAGTAGGGCGTATAAGCAAATAGCGGATTTGACCGGTTGCCATTCCAATACGTATTGGTGCGTACCCCAAACCCAAAACCAGTTACCGGGTCCGACGAGAGGTCGGGAAGACCAGTCGTAAACCGCCCTTCCCGCTTCTTGGTTAAATCAGCATCCGACATTCGCTTTGATCGAATAAACGTCAGACTATCATTCCCGGCAAGTTGATCCGCCAGTTGAGCCTCAGCGGGTAAAGCCATCAGGGTTAGCAGGCCCCGTATTAAGAAGTTTACTTTCATAACGTAACAGCAATTTGTGACGCACTCCTCGGAGTGCCATTTTGATGGAATGAACAAAATACTGCGAGTAGAACCGGGCTGGCGATAACGCTTACGCCGACTGTCGCCAACGCCGAATGAGTAGTGTACTCAATACAAGCCCGACTACGCCCATAAAGATGTATTCAACGTACTGACCTATTTGGGGAAACTGCTGTCCCAACCAGAAGCCGATGCCTGTAAGTAGGCTGACGTAGGCGACGCTACCTATTGCAGTCAGGCCCAAAAAGCGGGACCAGCGCATGCCACTTTGAGCCGCCAGAATCGGATTGAAAGTGCGGATTACGGGTAGAAACCGTCCTATCAACAAGGCCCTACGCGGATGCCGTTGATAAAATTGATTTGAATCGTCGAGGTCACGCCGTTTAAAGATCCAGTTGTCGGGTTGCTCACGCAGCCGCTTGATTAGCCGCCGACCCAACCAGAAACCGGTCATATCGCCCGAGATGGCAGCTACAATCAACAGTACAATCAGAGCAGGCAGCGTTATTTCCAGACTGCGGGTTCCCGTTAGCAACCCCGCTGTGAATAGCAGCGTTTCGCCCCCCGGTACTACCAAGCCCAGTAACAGGCCCGTTTCGATAAATACTAAGGCGGCAATCAGGGTGGTGCCGCCCCACTCCAGCCAGGCGGTGTTCAGGAGCAGAATACTCACAGTGTCCATTCACTTGTCGTTGGTTATCCGGGACAAAAGTGCCTGCCAAATCTGAAGAGTTTCTGAAGAGCTTAACCTGTTTTTAATAATATGGCAGCCGAAGTAGCTATAATCGACTTTGGCAAGGAGCAATACTTTCGTGTTGGAAGACCATTCTGTTATCTATCTCACTTCGGCGCGAACCTCTCACGCCAAAGTTGCTTATTAGCAGATGGCTTATTTTTTGGTGTTACTGGTACTTATTTGGCCTAAATAGCTCGCCCAACCTGCTGCCGGTCAGCTAAACTTTAGTGTAAGTATCTGAGTACCCCCTCAGCAATTAGAGCTACGGTGAGGTGCTCAATCAACTGACGCGCGTACTGCTTTACCTTGTGAAGGTTAGTTTGTTTGAAAGAAGAAAAGGACAGTTGAGATCCTTTTTTCAACGTGTGCCGGAATCGGCGGGGTCCAAATTTGCTTGATTGCATCGTCTTAGCGAGTTGTTGTTTCTGCAAAGCAACAGACAACCGATGCCGAGTGTAGGAACAGGCAACTGCTATTTTCAAACCAAGATGTTCCTACTCATTTTCAATGGGTTACTGAACTTCAGTAGCCTGTTCGGTGCTGGGTTGGGTTCCTGATTTATGCCACCTCTTGACCTTCTCGACGATGATGCGCTCATCGTCCCACTGCTGATAAAAAAACCAGGTACGTTGCAGCATGACAGCGATAATGGCGTAGTACCGCGATGAGGGCATGTATTCGTCGTCAGCCGGGGGAGCCTGTTCTAATAGATACTGATAGAAGGCCGTCGTAAACCGCACGGAAAACCGCTCTTCAGGAAAGTTGAACCGGTCGTGATGCTGTATTTGATACCCTCCGTCGGGTAAGGTGTTATAAGTCGACTTTACAATATCATTCTCAAACTCTTCTTTGTGAGTTTCCATGTAATCCTTCAGTGCCGACTCGATCAGGTAAAGCGGCAACCGCTCTTCCAACTGGTATTGTCGTTCGTCTCCTTCAACACGGAACGACAATGAAGTTAGCTGACGCTTTTCCTGAAGTGTCTCGATCAACTTACGAAGCGAATTATATTCAGGGAAGCGCGATTGGCCGAGACGACTGTCGGATAATAGCTGGAACCCCTGAGCACTTGTTAATCTACGTAGTGATTGTGCAATGTGAGCCAACTCCACTGTTATGTGCTCAAGGTTGAATCGTTTGGCTAAGAATAGCGCGAGGGATATAGCATCAGCACGCTTGGTATCATCAGACCACTTTATGAGGTCATCGCCAAAGTATCGACCCAATTTATCTGTGTCAACTGGGAGATCTATGTACGTAATACCTTCTTCGAATTCATTGCGCCTAAGCCAGTTGCGAATGTGCCGCCGTTTTACGTCATCCGTTTCATCAAAATCACCAACCGGAATCAGGGCGAACTCGATGATTCGCGCAATACAGAGCATTAGATCATTTGGGTAAGGGGCCGTATCTGAGACCTCAAAAAATCCTTCTTTCGTGAGAAGATTGTATAAGGATTTTGCCAGACGGTATTTGAATTGGGCTTTAATTTCATTCTCCCGAAAGCGTTCCGGGTATCGCTCCAGATCAAGCCGCCAATTTTTGTAGGCGAACTTATCGTACTGATCTTTAAAGCTTTCGATAAACTCTTTAGCCAACCAAGGATGGCTAATTTTTATTGTCTCATCTTGAAAGGCGAAGCTAACATGTAAAAGCTCGGCGGGTCGTTGGCCCCTTAACCAAGCTTTATCGTCTATTTTATCAATTAGCTTTATGGCTTGCGCGGCTTCTCTCCCCGCCGTAGTTATAATGCGCTGCTGCTCGGGCCTCTCCCAAAATGACACGCTTTCAACATACTTGCGCTGAGCTATTGCAATAATTTCAAGAATCAGACCTCTGATAGATAGCAGTTGAAAATCATTGATGAAATTCAGTAACTGATGATGTAAAGGCTTTGGCAGAATTAGCGTAAAGAAGGTATTAGTCGGAACGTGACCTTCAAGAAATGCACGCTCTTCAAAAACCTCTTTAAAGTGGTCGATGAGCATCCGAAGCATACCATTATGATAGCTGATATAGAAATCGTAAGGAGGTTGGTCCGGCGAGCGATATAACTCTACTTCCGCAAAATTCGGGTCTTGTCGGAGATTATTCAACTTTTCATCTTCATGACTGTTTAGATTAAAATAGGGTCGGTAATAACCGAAAGCCGGGTCTAAATAATGAAATACGTAGGTGTACCGCCACCATTGAAAACCCTTCCAATCAAAGGGACCCGAACCAAAATCGACATCACCGTTTGCTTTCCTCTTTCGCTCTTCCTTAGCCACTTGTCAGATCTCTAATTGTAAATTAAAGATAGCCATTTCAGGGATTTTCCCGAACAGCGATTCAACTCATCTATAGTATACCGGTTTCGGGCGAAGCACTCAAACTTTGACTCCATCTGCTTGTCGAGACCCAAAATTGCTTCAGAATCGTGTGGTAGGTTTGAGTCGGTTAAGCAATCAACTAACCAACCAAGCATATGAAAACCATCCTGTTTGCGGGCCTGCTGAGTGGGTTCGCGCTCTCGGTCGCTCTACCGACTAATGCCCGTCCTGCTCTCACTACCGCACGTGTTGTTGGCTTGGCCGACGAAACCCCAGCCGCTGTGAAAGCGACCATCGCCCGGCTGTATCCGACCGCTAAGAACGTGAAATTCGAGAAAGAAGACGGCGACTATGAAGCGGGCTTCAAACACAACGGCAAGTCAATGTCGGTGGTGCTCGATGCGAAAGGAACGGTGAAGGAAACTGAGACCGAAATTCCCGTCAATGCCCTGCCTGCTGCCGTTCGCGACTACGTAGCTAAACAGATGCCAGGCAAGAAGATTAAGGAAGCTGCCGAGATCGTAGATGCCAACGGCACCAAGAAATACGAAGCCGAGGTTGGCGGTAAAGACCTGATGTTTGACACATCGGGTAAGCCGTTAAACTAAGTAGTCGAGTCTGGGTAGTTCAATGATAATACTTGAGCTACTCAGACTTCTACAGATGTATTGTCTAAAGAGTACTGAACATATAGCGTCTTCACTAAAACCATTCCGATGACCAGCAATGGAGCAGCCATAATCAGCCCCAACGTACCGGCAAATGCGCCAATAATGAGCTGTGCTGTCAGCAACAGGGCAGGCGGGATATCGTTGAGTTTCTTCTGAATCAGGGGCGTGACTAGGTTGCTTTCGACAAACTGAATGGCCACGTACAACCCCAATACGTACAGAGCCTGTTGCGGGCCGTCGAGCAGGGCAAATAACAGGGCCGGAATGAGGGCCAGCACCGGGCCGAGGTTCGGAATAAACGTGATGAGGGCGGCAAACAGGGCCAGAATACCCGCAAGCGGGACACCCAGCAACGACAAGCCTACATAACTCAGTATCCCCACGATAGCCATCGAACAGAGCGTGCCCAGCAGCCAGCCCAACAGGTCCGCGTCGATTCGGGCCAAAATATGCCGCGCCCGCTGCCGACCTGCCGGGGGTACTAAACTGACCAGGCCATTAACGTACAGTTTTGGCTCGGCCATCAGAAACAGGGCGAGAAAAAAGACGACGTACAGGTCAGTGAACGTGTTGATCGTCCCCGACACAACGCCGAATACCCGCCCGGCCAACCGCCTGCCGCCCCCGCCCCCTTCCAGGATTTTGTCGGGCGATTGAGGAATCTGATCCACCAACTGGCGACCCCAGCTTGTTTGTTCCAACTGCCGCCGGGCGTTTTGCAGTACGTTAGGCAGCTCTTTTTGCAACTCCTGCGCCTGTGCGCCAATCTGTGGAGCTACCAACGTACCGATGCCGACCAACGTACCCACGAGTACCAGCCCGACAACCAGCAACGACCGGCCTTCGGGCCAGCGGGTTTTGCGGCTCACCCACCGGGCCGCAGCCCGCATGGGTACGGCAACGAGCACCCCCGCCAATAGCAATAGCAGAATATCGAAGGCAGCTCCCAGGAGCCAAACTATCCCGATGAATAACAGCGTGATTCCAACCGCTATGCAAACACGCCGGACGAAATCGGATTGTGAAGGAGGCAGTTGCGATTGGTCCATCATAGTTGTTGACAATGAGTTACAAATCAACGCAGATCAGTTGTTGGAAACAGCATCCGTTCCGGCTTTTCATGCATGGTCAGGTTTTGGTCAAAGGCGCATGTGATGCTGCTTGATGGTTGCGTTGCTCTGTGACTAAGCTCTTAACTATCAAGTAAATACCCAGCATAATGGCCAGGATGCTCAACAACTGCCCTACGTTTAACGGCATCTGATTTTCAAACGCGACCTGATTTTCCTTCAGGAATTCGTAGCCGAATCGTAACGTGAAAACCCAGACGAAAAAAATGCCGAGTAACAGGCCCTGGGGCGTTTCTCTTTTAGTCCGTCGCCACATCGTCAGCAGTACACCAAACAGGAGCAGGCAGGTTAGGGCTTCGTAGAGTTGGGCCGGGTGTCGAGCTACAGGGGCGTACTCCGTATTGTTGACAAAAACGACCCCCCACGGCAGGGTGGTAGGCCGACCAACGATTTCTGAATTCATCAGATTACCCAAGCGAATAAAGAACCCACTGAGGGCGACGACGATAGCAATCCGATCCGCTACCCACAAGAACGATTGGCCGCGACTACGCCGGGAACGGACGTACAATAACAAGCCCGTTAGAATGCCAATGGCCGCGCCGTGGCTGGCTAACCCGCGATAAGGAGGCAAAATCACCTCCAACGGATGCTGCCACAACGTTGCCGGTTCGTAGAAGAGAAAATGCCCTAATCGGGCACCGACCACCGTGGACACAACCATATAGATCAGCAACGAATCGACATCGCTGGCGGGCTTGCCTTCTTGGCGAAAAATAGAGCTAATTAGTTGGCTACCAATCAGAAAACTCAGGGCGAAGAACACGCCATACCAGCTTATGGCAAACGGGCCAATCTGAACTATGTCGGGGGTAACCGTCCATGTTATGTAGCTTAACATAGTGTTCATCGTCCTAATAGCCATATCATCCCGGATGTCGTCAGAGGCACTGGCCTACAGACGTTGTCAATAGCAACGCTGTCAATCGACAGGTTTTTTCTCATGTTTGTCGAGTTTTAATTTGGCTGAACCAACCGTGGTTGACGGATGATGCCGGGTAAGGCTACGTTGCTGACGGTGGCAAAATTGATACGCATTGACCAATCCGTAGGAACCGTGGGCATCGGTGTCGCTCAATTGCCCGTTTCGCATCTGCCGGAGCAGCATCAGCATACAACTGTCGCCACGAAACACGCGCCGACAGGTACGTTTGTCGAGGTAATGAATCTCACTGTCGGGCGTGAGACTAAAATGATAATCTTCCCGCCGGGAGTCACCGACCCAATCTTCGGTGCGGTAAATAGACAACGGGCCTTGTTGCATCACCTCGTAGGTGTCCTCTCTGTAGAACCGGTACGTCTCGCCCTGATTGGTGCGGTAGCCCCAAACCGAACGGCTCGACAACCGTTGCCGGTTACCAGCCCCATCGACGAAAACGATCTGCCGCCCGCGCGATTTGGTCCACACCGATTTGACCCAGGGGTTATCCGTCGTAGCCTCAGAACTCCGCATGAGCTGGTAGGTGGTGCGGTCGCAGTTAGTTAGACCGACCACTATCAGCAAATAGAACAGAGTACGTAGTCTATTTCGACTGCCCATAGTCTTATTTGGTTGCTTAAAACGGGCATAACCCGTTCACAATCAGCGAACGGCGATGCCTTCCTTGATGTCGTCGCGGGCGTTGACGATAATCCTGTCGTCGGCCCGCAGGTTGCCAAACACTTCCGTGAGCGGACCGGCTTTCTGCCCCCGGCGCACAGGTACGTACTGCGCCCGCCCGTCGGTCACGCGGATCACGTACTGCCGTTCGGTGGAGGTGACGACTGCCGTAGTCGGCACAGCCAGGGCACCCGGTGTGCCGGCAGTGGGCAGGGTCAACTCGGCAAACATGCCGGGGCGCAGGGTGCGGGTGGGATTGGCCACGTCGATCTCCACCGTTTCGGACCGAAATTGCTGGTTCATGCTGCCTGATCGCCGGTTGATTTTGCCCGTAAATTCCCGGCTCGGCATAGCGGCCACCGAAAAGCGAACCGTGCTGCCTTCGCGCAGGCCCACGCTGTAGGTTTCGGGAATGTCGGCCACCAGCCGCAGGCGGTTTTGTTGTTGCAGCACCAGCATCGGCCCTTCCATCTTGGCCCCCGATCCCACCAGCGCACCGGGGTGTACGTTCCGCTCGGTGATGATACCGTCGAAGGGTGCCCGCACGGTCAGGTAGTCCCGGAGTTTGGTCAGGGCGCGGTAGTTGGCCCGCTCGCCCAGCACCGACGCGCTGTCAGAGCGAAGCCGGGCCTGCGCCGTTTCCAGGTCCAGTGCCGACACCGAACCGGGAATTTTATTGCTGGCCCGCAGTCGCCGGTAATGTTCGCGGCTGGCCGTTAGCATCACCTCGGCTTTGAGCGTGTTCGACCGGGCGGCCACCAGCCGCTCCTCCGTTTCGGGGGCATCGAGGATCATCAGCACCTGCCCCCGCCGAACGGCACTCCCCCGGTCGACCAGCACTCGTTCCACGAAGCCATTGGCCCGTGGGTAAATGCTGACCTCTTGATAGGCCCGAAACTGGCCCGGCAACTGCACCGACGGGCTGACCCGCTGCCGGGAAACGGTGCCGACCTGGTAGGCGGGTGCCGACGCGGTAGGTTCGGCGGTCGTCTTTTTGTGGGGCTTGTCTGCCGATTCGGACGAGGTGCACTGCTGAAAAAAGCCGCCCAGCCCCAACAGGGCCAGTACGTAGCTATAAGGGGTGATTTTCATACGCTTCGGTCTGAGCTTGTTCTTTGTGAAATTGATCGGCGGTGTCGTCGGCCATCTGCACGGCGTAGGCCGATTCGGTCGGGAGCAGCGAAGGATCATGGAAAGGGGTGCTGCGCTGTAGCCAGACATACACCTGGGGTACGATGTAGAGCGCGGCCAGCGTGGAAGCAATCAGGCCACCAATAACGGCCCGGCCCAGTGGGGCTACCTGCTCCCCGGCCTCGCCCGTACCGAGGGCCATCGGAATCATGCCCGCAATCATGGCAAACGACGTCATCAGCACGGGCCGAAGCCGAACGCCCACACTGTCAACGGCGGCCCGGTGGGTGTCGCGGTACTCCCAGCGCAACCGCTCGGCATTGGTCACAATAAGAATGGCGTTGGCTACCGAAATGCCCACCGACATGATGATGCCCATGTACGATTGCAGGTTGAGCGTGCTGCCCGTCAGCAACAGCAGCCCAATGGCCCCCACAATCACAGCGGGCACGGTTGACAAAATGACGAACGAGAGTTTAAACGACTGGTAGTTAGCCGCCAGCAGCAGGAAAATAACCAGGACGGCCACGCCCAAGCCGACCTGCAAACTGTCCAGCGTTTCGGTCAGCAGCGACGACATTCCTTTTACGGACGTGACTAATCCCTTGGGGGCCTCACCCAGATCCGTCAGCGTCTGCTCAACGGCCCGCGTGGCCGTACCCAAATCACTACCGTGCAAATTGGCCGACACCGTTACAAACCGGCGGGGTCCGGTGCGGTCGTACTCACCGGGCAGCGTATCGACCGAGAACGTCGCCACGTCGCTCAACACGGGCCGTACCTGCCCGGCCACCAACGGAATTTCGCCCAGTTGCGCCATGTCGCTCATGGCGTATTCAGGCACCTGCACCTGCACCTGATACGTGTAGGCCGAGCGTTTGTCGAGCCACTGGTTTTTCTCCGTAAAGCGGCTCGACGAGGTCGATGCCGTAATGGAACGGGCGGCTTGTTGCAGGCTCAGGCCCATCATGGCCAGCTTCTGCCGATCCAGGGTGATGTTGATGACCGGAAACTTCAGCGGCTGCACAATCCGTACGTCGCGCAGGTAATCAATCTTTGCAAGGCCCGCCACCACCTGCCGGGCGTAGGTTTCGATCTGCTGCATGTCGCGCCCAGCCACCTGTACCTCGATGGGCGTGGCGGCTCCCCCGCTCATCAGTTTTTCGGTCAGGTCGGCGGGTTCAAACGAAACCGTCAGATCGGGGTACTGCTCGGTGACGGCCTTCCGAATCCGCTCTTTTACGGCCTGCATGTTGGCGTGGTAGGCTTTGTTGAGAGCCACTTTGATCACGGCATCGTTCGGGCCGGTGGTGCTGACGTACAGGTTGGTAGTGGCGTAGTTGGTGGGCACCACGCCCACGTAGGCCGACGATACCGCCAGGTTGCCATCGGTAACGGCATCAACCAGCGTAACCAGTTGTTTGGCTCGCTCCTCGGTTCGTTCGAGCCGGGTGCCGTCGGGCGTTTTCATCCGAATGACCATCTGCCCGGCGTTGAGCTGGGGGAGCATATCCTTACCAATCAGCACAAAACCCAACCCAGCCAAGAGCAGGACCAAGACAAAATAGAGACTGATAATCAATTTATTGCGCGTCAACAGGCCCTCCGTTTGACGTACGAATCCATTGCGTACCCGGTCAAACAAGCCGGGCTTTTTGTCGGCCACCTCCGCGTCTGCTTGCGTGGGGGGATGGGCGTGCGTTTTGAGCAGCCAGTTGGCCAATACCGGCACCAGGCTCTGAGCCAGGAAATAGGACACCGTCATGGCAAAGCCGATGGAGAGCGACAGGGGCAAAAACATGGCCCTGGGTACGCCCGACATGATGAACGATGGCGCGAACACGGCCAGAATACAGAGCAGAATCAGCAGCAGCGGCAGGGCCACCTCTTTACAGGCATCGTAAATAGCCTGTTTCTTCGTCTTGCCCATCTCCAGGTGCTGGTGGATGTTTTCGATGGTCACCGTTGCCTGATCGACCAGAATACCGATGGACAGGGCCAGCCCCGACAGGGTCATGATGTTGATGGTTTGCCCGGCCAGCCCCAACAGCAGCACCCCCGCAATCACCGACACCGGGATGGTGATGATCACGATGAGCGACGAACGCCAGTCGCCCAGAAACAGCAGCACCATCAGGCCCGTCAGGATGGCCCCTAAGCCGCCCTCAAACAGCAGGCTTTTCACGGCGTTGATTACGAACACCGACTGGTCGAACTCATACGACACCTCGATGTCATCGGGCAGCAGACTCCGCATTTCGGGCAGTTTGGCCTTCAGCCGGGTCACCACGTCCCAGGTGGAGGCATCGGCGGTTTTCACCACCGGGATGTACGATGAGCGGCTCCCGTTGACCAGCGCGTAGCCCGCCGTGACGTCGGAGGCATCGGCTACGGTGGCCACATCGCGCAGAAACACACTGCGGTGGCCTTCGGTTACGATGGGAATCTGCCCGAAGTCTTCGACCTGATCTTCCAGCGAATTGAGTGTGGTGATGTAGGTCGAATTGTCGATGCGAATATTGCCCGACGGGGTCATGGCGTTGTTGGCGGCCAGGGCTTCGACCACCTCATCGGGCGAGATGTTCAGGCTGCGGATCTTCTGGGGATCGAGGTTAATGACCACCGTGCGGGCGTTGGTGCCGATGGGGGGCGGGGCCGTCAGGCCGGGAATGGTCGAAAACAGGGGCCGGATGCGCGTGGAGGCCATCTCGTGGATCTCGCGCAACGGGCGGGTTTTGCTCGAAAACACCAGGTCTCCAATGGGTACCGAGGATGCATCGTAGCGTACCACCTGCGGGGGCAAGGCTCCGGGCGGGAAAAACTTCATGGCCCGGTTTACCTGGATGGCGACCTCCGCCGATGCCTGCGCCATATCGACCCCCTCATAGAAAGCCAGTTTCACGATGGTCAGGCCCTGGGTGTTGCGGCTTTGAATCTCTTTGATGCCCCCGATATACAGGAACTGATCCTGCATTCGGGTGGCAAAAAAGCCTTCCATCTGGGCGGGTGACATCCCGCCGTAAGGTTCAATGACGTAGATAGTCGGCGAATTGAGCCGGGGAAAAATGTCGATGGGAATGCGCAAGGCAGCCAGCACCGAGAAAACCACCACACCGGCCACCACCACTAGCACGGCAATGGGACGCTTCAACGACGTTGAGAGTAAGGACATACGAAACGGGATTAACGACGGAACAGGGTGTAAAACGCAGCAAAATCATTGGTGGCCAGGGCGCGTTGCAGCCGAAGCTGAACGGCCTGCGTTCGGGTCTGCACGGCTTCTTTTTCTACTGTCGTGAGCAGGGTAAGCGCGTCGGTCAGGCCCAAAATGGTTTCCAGGCCGTTGTTGTACAGCGACAACCGCTGGGCGTAGGCCGCTTGGGCCGACCGGAGGGCCGAGGGTAATTCGGTTAGTTGCCGTTGCAACACCGTAAGCTGGGCATCGGCGGTACTCAGGCTATTCTGGAGCTGCACCTGCCCGAGGGCCAACTGATTGCGGGCCTCCTCGACGCGGAACTGTTGCAGCCGAACGCGCGAACCAGCCCGCTTCAGATCCATCAGGTTCATGGTGGCGGCTACGCCGAGCAGGTAGTTGGTGCGGCTGTAGGCCAGGCCCGACCCCAGCGGCCCGAAATTATTTTCCACGTCTAAGCTCGTGCCCCGCGCCCAGGTAGCCGCCAACAGCGACAGCCGGGGCAGGGCCGATTTTCGGATCAGGTCAATTTCGGTGGTCTGCCGAATCACGAGCCGTTCGCCCACCCGCAGCAGCGGATGGTTAGCCGTGGAAGCGGGGGCCAGCACGGGGGCCAGCAGGGGTTCCGGGCGGAAGGCGGTGTCGATCTGAATCTGCTCAAGCGGGCGACCCGTCAGCGTAGCCAACTGCACCCTGGCCCGTTCGTAGTCTTCCTCCACCCGCAGGTAAGCCAGCCTGGCCCGCGAGAGGGCCACGTTGGCCAGCGAGGAATCCAGGCCGGGCTTGATGCCGTTACGCACCAGGTTGCTGATAATTTGCCGCACCGTATCGACGCGGGCCAGGTTTTGCCCCTCGATGCGCCGGGTTTGCTCGGCCCAGAACACGTCCAGGTACGCCCCGATGACCGCCTGCCGCAGGTCGAACTGTTCGCGTTCCAGCCCGGCTTCCCCCACGGCCACCTCCGCCCGGATGAGTTGATCTTCGGCGGCAAACCGACCAAAGTTGAACACCTCCCAGTCGGCACTGGCCAGGGCAATGTTTCCCGTAGCTAAGTTCCCACTGTTGTCGGCCCGGCGTGCGCCGGAGGTGGGTACGATCAGTCCCAGTGAGAAATAAGACCCCGACAACCCGTTGGCTGTGCCTACGTTGGTCTGGCTGTGCAGCCGCACGTTGGGCAGTCGGTTGTCGCGCACCACCTGGGCGTTGGCCCGGAGTGCTTCGACAGCCGCCCGTTGGGCCGCTAGCGTGGGGTATTGCGACAGCGAAGCCTCGACGGCCCCTTCCAGCGTCAGGGGCTGGGCGAGCGTCACGGACAAGCCCGGCAGAAAAGCCAACAGGCAAAGCAGGTAAAACCAACGTGGGTGTAAACAGATCATAACATCAGCCGTTGAGTAGGAGAAACGGCCCTACACGGGCCAGCTTAACCTGCTCAAAGGAACCACCTCACTTCTTAGAGACCTCTGAGAGAGTTATTACAATCTGATGAGAATGAGCTTGTGGCCCGTAGGCAACGGACCTGCTTGCGTACTTTCGGCGGTCAAACAGATAAGATTATGAACGTACTGGTTGTCGAGGATGACATCGAATTGAACCAATTCATCCAAAAGGGATTACAATCAGAAGGCATCGGTGTATCCGTAGCCTATGACGGTATTATTGGCCGCTCGTTGATCAATGAGCATCAGTACGACGTAGTCGTGTTGGATGTCAATATGCCGGGTATGAACGGCTACGATCTGTGCCGCTTTGTCAAACAAAGCTGGCCCGCGATCCCGGTAATTATGCTGACGGCTCTCAGTAGCCTGGATAATAAGGTGATGGGCTTTGAGTCAGGGGCCGACGATTACTTAGCCAAACCGTTCGCATTTAAGGAATTGGTATTCCGTCTGAAGGCCCTGGCTCGCCGACACCCGTCCCGTGCACCACTGCCGAAGCGATTGGAATTACTCAACTTGGTTGTCGATACGGAATCGCATCAGGTGTGGCGGGCGGGCGAGCGAATCTCGTTAACCGCCCGTGAGTATGCGCTGCTCGAATACCTACTGATTAATCAGGGGAAGGTCATCAGCCGCATTGATCTGTTGGAAAACGTTTGGGATGTACATTTCAATACCAACACCAATGTGGTCGATGTCTATGTTAATTATCTACGCCGTAAGGTGGATCATATCGAGCCAAAACTGATTCATACGGTGTTTGGCGTTGGTTACCTGATGAAGGCTGAACCATGAGTATCAAGCAGCGCATTACGGTTGGGTTTACCGTGCTGGTAGCGGCACTGCTGTTGTTATTTTCCGTTTTTATCTATCAGACCTACGAATCTTATCGACGGTCTCAAATGCGGACCCGGCTGCAACGGCGGGCCTTATCGGCGCAGCTTTATTTACAAAACAAGCCCGAATACCTGCGCTTTTCCTATCTGACCCTGCCTGAACAATACGAGTCACTATTCGACGTGCGGCAGCGGCAGATCTACCAATCGTCTGGTTCATCCGATTATGTAATCACTCCGGCATTATTACAAAAAGCACACGATCAGGAAGTTTATTTCACTTATCCAAGCCGCCGTTGGGAAGAGCCGAAGGAAGGGGTTGCTTTGTCTTTTGCTAATGAGGGGAACCGTTATGTTGCCGTAGTCACTGCTTATGATTTGGCCGGGCGGCAAACAAGTAAAAATCTTCGGTACATTCTCATTGCGGGCAACGTGCTATCCTTAGTGGTCATTGCCCTAGTCGGATTTTTGTTTGCACGAAGGGCCATGCGGCCCTTCGACGTTCTGATCAGTCAGCTAAATACAGCCACCGTAAACGATTTTTCATTTCGGCTGGGCCACATGGGTCGAACCGATGAAGCCGGTTATTTGGCCAGTTCCTTCGATCAATTACTGGGGCAGTTGGGTCAGTTAGCGGCCAGTCAGGAAAACTTCGTTGCCTACGCATCACACGAACTCCGAACGCCCCTCACAGTTGTCAAGGGCATCATGGAAACGGCATTAGCCTACGATCAAACTCTTCCCGACCTGCGCGCAAGTACAGAAAAAGCCTTATTTAGATTGGAAGGAGCAATTGATTTAGCTAATGCGTTGCTTCGACTGGCCGAAGTAGAAAGTCTTAAAGCCAGTCGGCTTAAAGATGATATTAACGTAGTGGACATTTTATTCGATACAGTTGCCTATATCCAAGAAAAGTACCCTACTCAAACCATCGACGTTCAGCTTACCGACGAATTTGCTGAACAAAGTTCGGCCATTCAACTTGTTGGCAACTCGACACTGCTTCGCACAGCTCTGATTAATATAATCGACAACGCCTGTAAATATTCAATGGACAAACCAGTTAAGGCCAGCATTCATTACATGCCAAATTGGGTCTTGATTGACATCATCGACGAGGGCATCGGTATACCACCCACCCAGCTTCGAGATGTGTTTCTTCCCATGATGCGGGCCGAAAATGTTGGGCAGGTACGTGGCTTTGGGCTAGGGCTGACGCTGGCAAAACGAATACTCGACATGCACCAAGGCGAATTGACTGTCGAGTCAAGCGGCAAAAGTGGTACCTCCGTATCAATTCGTTTGCCCGCACTACCATTAAACTGATGAGTTTCATTGACGAATTGACTCCAAAAAAAACGATACTTCTAACGCCTTTAGTTGGTCTTCGTGGTGCAGAAGATTACTAAGGTCACTACGTTGCTTGTATTTGTTAATCAGGTTAAGTAAGCCATTAGTAAGCATAGCGTAGTGGATAAGCAATCGATATAATAAATAAGGTGGTTATCGCGAGGTAGTGCCCAATGGATGCCTCTAAAATTCTGTAACTCCACGAGTGAATCTTGTAACAACCAGGCTGTGCAGTCGGCAGTTAATAATGTGTACAAACGTTTCTCAACGCGATGAAAAATACGTTAGTTGGCCAGATGGCATTAGTTGCTTCACTGGCATGGACCATTGCAGCCTGTACTGACAGCAACGACGGGCTTAAACCTCAGGCACATGACGCGAACGTCTATCAGCAAATCATGCACACGAACATGGCCCAGATGAACGCCATGAAAATGACGGGCGACGCGGATCATGATTTTGCGATGATGATGTCGATGCACCATCAAGGGGCTATTGACATGGCCAATCAAGAACTAAAAAATGGTACCGATCAAACCATTAAGGCAATGGCGCAAACCATTACTACCTCCCAGACAAAGGAAAAAGCACAACTTGCTCAATTCCTAAGTGGGCATCAGGCCACTGCATCGACTGCCGGACAGTCGTTCGATATGATGGCCATGCAGGTCATGGAAAAAATGATGAAAGCGCAGGATACCCGCTTCCTCACGGGTACGTCCGACGTTGATTTTTCATCCTTGATGATCGACCATCACCAAAGTGCCCTGGAAATGGCTCAGCTCGAGTTGACATATGGCAAGGTGGATTCGATGCGTCAAATGGCTCAGATGATTATTGATGAGCAAAAGACTGAGATCAGCCAGTTTCAGGACTGGCTGATTAAAAACAAGCCCTACTAATCTAACCCATATGGGTTAGTCAGGCCACACGAATTCATAATCAGACAACCAGTAAACCAGTACAACCAATGAAAACCAGTTTGTTATCAGTAGCCAGCCTAAGTGCAGCTCTGTTGCTCTCGCAACCGACAATAGCGCAGCAATCAACCAGCAATGCCATGATGAAGTCCATGCAATCGGGTATGACCCAGATGATGAGCATGAAGATGACTGGTGACCCCGATCATGACTTTGCCATGATGCTCAAGATGCATCACCAATCGGCAGTCGAGATGGCCGACATGGAGGTAAAACAAGGCAAAAACGCACAGGTAAAGGCATTGGCCAGTAAGATCAAAGCCAGCAACCAAAAGGAAATACGCGAACTCGACCAGTTTATGAGTAGCCATAAGCCTCAGTCATCCTCGTCCAAACTGGGCCAAAAGGGCATGGACATTATGCACGGTGGAACCCATTCGATGAACGGCAATGTGGACCACGATTTCGCCAGCATGATGGCCCAGCATCATCAGCAGGGGGTAGAGATGGCCCGTGCGTATCTGAAGGAAGGTAAGACATCAACGATGAAGAAGATGGCTAACAACGTCATTAAGATGCAGACGAAAGAAATGGCCGAACTTAAGAAGCTTGAGAGCAGCCTCAAAAGCTAACCTTTAACTACTAAAAAGGGCCGCTACGTAGAGTAGCGGCCCTTTTTTTGTGGTCTTACTATAGTCAAAAGTTATACCCCAATCCGCCGGCAACGGTTTTGTACCGCGTGTCATAATCCGTATGAAGAAACAGATTTTTCGTGACGGTATATTGCAGTTCTACATGTGCTCGCACGTAGCCCCCTACCAACCATTGCGTCTGATACTGAAAATCTAAGCGTGGAAATAGCATTTGTTGGCCACTCAGTTGAAAGCGGACATTACCCCGTGTGTCGAGTTTAACTTCCGATTGAATCAAAAACGGCAACATATACCGAATACCCGCTACTGGCCGGATAATACGCCGACCCCCAACAGGCGTTCCACCGTCTTCGGGACGTACCCGGCGCAGGAACTCTTCGTTTCCTCCATCAATGCCGGCAAATACCCGAAACCAGTCGCCGAGGTAGCGTTCATAATCGAGGTCAAACTCGAAGCGATTCGTGCGCCAGTCGTGGTCTCCACCCGCAACAATGGCGTTTTTGTTGTTGGACACATTTAAGGCGAAGTAATTAAGCGGGTAGCCTGGTTGCAGATACCCCCAGACAAATGGTTGGTTGTCGCGCATGTCGCGCAAATGCAGCTTCTGAATATTGGCGATGGACGAATCAGGTTTGTCGCCATAACTGACTACGCGCGCCATGCCGCTGAGCATATGGTAGAGCAGGTGGCAATGAAAAAACCAGTCCTTGTCATCGTCGGCCATAAACTCAATCGTGACGTTTTCCATCGGCGATACATTCACCGTATGCTTGAGCGGTGAATACTGCTCCTGTCCGTTGAGGACCCGGAAGTAATGACCATGCAGGTGGATGGGGTGCATCATCATGGTGTTGTTCATGAGCCGCATCCGCACAATCTCACCCCGTCGAATCTGAATCATATCCGCCCGTGACAAAGGCTGCCCGTTGAATCCCCAGATGTAGCGAAACATGTTGCCCGTTAAGGTGAGCGGGATCTCGCGGATAGGGTGATTGGCCGGAAAGACAATCGGTTCAGGCGATTTAAGAATACTATAATCGATCGTATTTTGCTCATCCATCATGCTCATGCCTCGGTCCAACATTTCGGCCATTCCTCCACTGTTCATACCCTTCATTCCGGCCATGTCACCTGGCTTGTTGCCCATGTTCATCTGGCCGTGATCCATTCCGGCCATGTCGTCCTGCTTTTCACGCGCCGTTTTTTTAGTTGGCATCGAATCCGTTTTCATGGACATTTTACCGTGATCCATACCGGGCATGGATGAGTGATCCATTTGCCCGTGGTTCATGCTCGACGTATCCATCTTACCATCTTTGGTCGTGTTCATACCCCCCATGTTCATACCCCCCATGTTCATACCACTATGGTCCATGCCACCCATTGATCCAGCCGATTTTGTTGGTTTAGCGGCTTTTTTTGCCGGGGCGGGCTTATTTGCCGTCGGCTTTCCGCTCATATCCATCTGGGTGTGATTCATTCCTGCCATGTTGTGCATCATAGGGCCGTTCATATCCAGGTTGGCCTGAGCCGTTGTGTCGGTTTTGCCCATGTTCATCGTACCCATGCCCATGCCGCCCATCCGGCTCATGTTAGCGGTAAGCTTGTAAAGATCAGGACGGGGAATTGTTGGCGCATAACGGGCCGGACCAGTGCCAAGCAGGGCTGTTGCATAACCCGATCCGTCCTGCGCGGAGGCTCGCACTTCGAAGGCACCCCCTTGAGGTACGGTAATAACAAAGTCGTAGGTCTCGGCAATGGCGATCAACCGCCGGTTAACGTCCACTGGCTGTACATCCAGGCCGTCAGCAGCGATGAGTTTCATGGGACCACCTGCGTAATTAAGGTGAAAATAGGTGGACGCACTGGCATTGATCACGCGCAGCCGAACAGTTTGACCAGCCTTGATGTCCGGGTAGCGTATGGTGTCTTTGCCGTTAATCAGAAACCGATTATAATAGACATCCGAAATATCCATTGGGGCCATCTTCATCATCGACTGCCGCAGGTACGCCCCTACCGCCTTGTGCTGAATAATGCGGTTGAGCGACTGGACATTGCCTTTCTTGATCGAATACCATTCGTTGCGCCGTTTCAAATTTTTAAGGATGTAAGCCGGATTCTCATCCGTCCAGTCGGAGAGCAACAAGACCAAATCATGGTCAACCTTGTACGCAGGCTTCTGGGGCTGAATGGCGATGGACCCATACACACCAACCTGCTCCTGATAACGCGTGTGCGAGTGGAACCAGTACGTACCTGACTGCACCAGTGGGTACTCAAATGTGTAGGTGTCACCCGCATGAATGGGTGGTGTATTTAGATAAGAAACACCATCTTGTTTGTTAGGTAGCAAAATGCCATGCCAGTGCAATGAGGTTTCCGTCTTCAACTTATTATGAACCCGTATGACGGCGACATCACCTTCCTTGAACCGCATGGTCGGGCCTGGAATACCCCCGTTAATCGTCATGGCCCGCTTCGGCTTGCCCGTAATCGTGACGGTCTGCTCATCGATAACCAGATCATACGTCACCCGCTTGCCGGTCGGTTTCACCTTCGCAAAAGCCTGTGGGCGCGACACGGGTAGCGAGGTAGGAACCACTGGAAAGTTCGACTTGTCGGGGCTGTATGGCCGGGCATTGGTCTGGTTCGCCGTGGGGGATTCGTGGTGCTCATGCTGAGCGTACCCGGTGCTCCATAGTAGCAGGCAAACGGCTGTAAAAAACGTGTTTCTCATCGTTGGATAGGCTGTATATATCCGGTTAAAACAAAAGCGGTCCTACCAAACGGAAGAACCACCTACTAGGCTGGTGGGATTGGTTCAGAGCGGCTGGGCGAATCGGCTACTCACTTTCTAGCTGGGCTAGTTTCGCTTTCATCTGCGCTATTTCTTTTTCCTGAGCGGTGATGATGTCGTCTTTTAACTTGACCAGTTCAGGGTCATTCAGTTTGGCTTCTTTCGCCATCAAAATGGCCGCAGCGTGGTGAGGAATCATCGACTTGACGAACTGCCGATCCGACACTGCCGTTTGCTGCCGGATGAACCAGAAAAAGCCCACGAGGGCCAACGTACTCACTGTGATGATGAGGCCATTGCGCCGTTTGTCGGGGTACATTGCCGACATCAACAGGACTTCAATAATGAGCATAGGCATGGTCATCAAACCCGCCATATAAAACTGATTGACATTGGGGACTACGTTGGCGAACCGATCAACCATCGAATACATCAGTACGTACATCGACGCGAATGACAGGATAGCCATGAGGGCCAGTTTGCCGTAGTGCCCTTCGTGCGTAGCTCCCGAATGGGGCATGGTATGGCCCGATTCGTTAGTTCGAGATTTGTCCGTGTGCTGCTTGTGTGTTTCCATAACTTGAGTTGTTGTCTAGTAATCAAACAAATAAGCTGCCTGACCGGGTGGCCAGGCAGCTTACAAGATTCAGGGGATTCCGTTGCAAAACTTTTGGTAACCAGCTCGAACCGCCATTACGGCCGTGGTATTGGTTCGGCCTTATAGCCCGCCTGCTCGACTGCCTTGCGCACGGCCTCGCCGACGCGGTTATCCGTCGTTTGCACGGTCAAAATTTTGTCGGGATTGCCTGTATCGACGTTCCAGCCATCCACTTGTTCGATGGCATTGAGAAAAGGCGTTACAGCCGCTACGCAGCCGCCACATTTGATGTTGGTTTTGAAATTCAGCGTTTCCATAGGAGTCTTGGTTGATACTCGGTTACACAATCAGATGGAGCCGACTACAGCTTTGTTCTTCGTAGCCGCAAGCTATTGCTGACGACCGACACGGAACTAAGGGCCATCGCGGCCCCGGCGATCATCGGATTCAGCAAAAATCCGTTGATGGGATACAGTACCCCGGCAGCTATCGGGATACCGATGAGGTTGTAAATGAAGGCCCAAAACAGGTTTTGGCGGATCGTCTGCACCGTTCGCCGGGACAGGTAGAGGGCTTTATGTACGCTATTCAGATCAGACGTGATGAGCGTCATCTTGGCCACATCCATTGCAATATCGGACCCCCGACCCATCGCGATGCTGACATCGGCCTGCGCCAGGGCCTGCGAGTCGTTGATGCCGTCGCCGACCATCGCGACCACCTTTCCTTTTGCCTGTAGTTCCTGCACCAAGGCGGCCTTGTCGGCGGGTAATGCCTCCGCCCGGAAATCGCTGATGCCAACGGCTTTGGCCACGGCCTCGGCAGTTTGGCGGTTATCACCGGTCATCATGTACACGGCGATGCCCCTCTTCTTCAAGGTGTGAATGGCCTCCCGCGAGGTTTGTTTGACCGGGTCGGCAATCGCGATGGCTGCCAGAATCTGCTGCTCGTCGGCAAAGTAAATGACGGTTTTAGCTTCGTCCTGCCAGCGGCTCACTAACCCGTTTAACTTCGCCAGTTGATCGGCGAGGCCCCGCTCGGCCAGTAGTCGGCGGTTGCCAACCAGGTAAGCCTGACCGTTGTAGCGACCCGTCACCCCCCGGCCCGTCAAGCTCTCGAAGCCATCGAGTTGAATGCCCGAAACGCCTTCGGTCTTTAACCTCGCTACCACGGCTTCGGCCAGGGGGTGTTCCGACTGGCTTTCGAGGGTGAATAGTACCTGTGGGAGAATGGATTCGTTGACCGGTTTAGTAACCCAGGTCAAATCCGTCACCGTGGGCTTTCCTTCCGTAATCGTGCCAGTCTTGTCCAGAATAACCGTGTCAACCTTGTAGCCCAATTCCAAGCTCTCCGCATCTTTAATGAGGATGTTGTTGTCGGCTCCCTTGCCCACGCCGACCATAATGGCCGTTGGCGTAGCGAGTCCCAGCGCACAGGGGCAGGCAATGACCAACACGGTTACGGAAGTGAGTAGGGCGTGGGTAAAGCCATTGTCACCACCTACGATCATCCAGACCGCAAACGTCAGAATGGCGATGCCAATGACGACGGGTACGAAGATCCCTGCGATCTTGTCGACTAATTTTTGAACGGGTGCTTTACTACCCTGGGCTTCCTGCACCATCCGAATAATCTGCGCCAGTATGGTGTCACCGCCCACTTTCTGCGCGGTGAAGCGAAACGCCCCTTTCTGGTTGATAGTGCCGGCAAAGACCGACTCCCCAACCCGTTTCTCGACGGGTATCGGTTCACCCAAAATCATGCTTTCATCGACGAACGAGGTACCCGATTCGACGACCCCATCAACGGGAATTTTCTCGCCCGGACGAACCGCGATTACCTGCCCGACCCGCACCTGCGCGATGGGAATCTCCTGCTCCTCGTTACCGTTCATGACGCGAACGGTTTTGGGCTGTAGCCCCATTAGCTTCTTGAGAGCCGACGTCGTATTCGACTTAGCTTTCTCTTCGAGCAGCTTGCCGAGCGAGATAAAGGCAATCACTACCGCAGCGGCCTCGAAGTAAACGTGGGGGTGCAGCCCCCGGCGATGCCAAAAATCAGGATTCAGGGTGTTGAACGTACTAAACAAAAAGGCGATACCCGTACTGAGCGCGACCAGCGTATCCATGTTGGCTTTGCCGTGCCGCGCCTGCTTCCAGGCGTTGACGAAGTACGACCGGCCCAGCCAAAAAACCACTGGAGCCGACAGGGCCATCATGATGTAATTGGCGTAAGGAGCCTGCATGAAAAACATGCCTAGCACGACGACGGGTACCGATAAAATGCCCGCCCATAGGGTGCGCTTTTTGAGCGATTCGTACTGTCGTTGCTGGGCTTCGGCCTGTACTGCTTGCGGGTCTTCCGTATCGAATACCAAATCGTAGCCAATCGAGCGGATTGCCTGTTGCAAACCCTCCTGGTCGATGGCTTCGGGATCGTATTCGACGGTTGCCGATTGGTTGGCGTAATTGACGGCTGCCTTCTGCACCCCCGGCGTGTTTGTCAGTATGGATTCGACGCTGACGGCACAGGCTGCACAGGTCATCTCCAAGACGGGAAACGTTTGCTTTGTCGTCAGCCCTTCGTTGACCTTAGTTCGACGGGCTTGTTGGGTGAGTTGCGCTTCCATAGGTGGACAATTAAGTTGATACCACAAAGGTCAGCAAGCAGGTATGGGGGTACGTTACACAATTCCCCCCCGACGTTTGTAAGATTCAGTAGGCGGGTGAATCCCCTCCACTTAGTGGGCAGACTCCATCCCGTTGCGTTGCAATTGCTGCTTGTCGCGCCGGATGTCACGGAAGTGACTGGGCGAAAAACCGGTCAACTTTTTAAATTGATTTGATAGGTGCTGAGCGCTACTAAAACCGGTGCGATAGGCGATGTCGGCCAACGTCAGATCGGTATAGACGAGAAGTTCTTTGGTCCTATCCAACCGCCGACTGATTACGTATTTTTCAAGCGTAATGCCTTCCTGAACAGAAAATAGCGCACTCAGCGCATCATAGCTCAGGCCGACTCGCTGAGCAAGCTGCTCAGAATACCGAGTCGTTTCTTCACCGAGATTATCGCAGCTAACCACATCCTCGACGGCCTCTTTGATGCGTTGCACTAAGATTTTCTTCGGGTCGGTCAACACAGCAAACCCCTGCGTTTCCAGAGCCGATTGCAGTAGTGTTTCTTGCTTAGGCGAGACCTTCCCCTCCACCACGACATGCCCCAACGAAACCGACAAAACGGGTAATTTGAGTTGTTCAAATACAGCCTGCACAGCGTCTATGCAACGGCCACAGACCATTCCCCGAATGCGAAAGGTGGTGGTTTGATCGGTTAGAACGTCGGGGTTCATCAGTGCAGAATTTAAAGGGGGGAGGCTGGTTACGATAGCCTGATTAGCTACCTGATGATAACAAAAGTCGTAGACAAAGCTATCCCTCGGAATGTAGCCAACGCTTGCAAAATTTCCCGGCGAGTCTTACAGAATTTCTAAAACGTATCCTTTTCCGATGCGACAAGTGTTACTACTAAACGAACCTTTACCCCTGGTGAATTGGTATCGTCAACTCAACCGATAGTTCCCGCGCGTTATGAAGAAGCATCAACATCACTACGTTCTCCACGGCCTTCAAACTCAAGAACAGGCACAGGCAGTGCAGCAGGCTTTACTTCGGCAACCGGGTGTTCAGGATGCCCACGTGTCGGTGCAGCCGCCCGAAGTGCATCTAACTGTCGATAAACATCCGTCAATGGACGCCTTGCAACAGGCGGTAGCCCAAGTCGGCGCGTTTCACCTGATGGAGAAACAAGCTGAGGTGAACCACCATCACGGCCATCATTCGATGCCTGCTGATGAAACCGTACCCGTGGTTCACCCGCACCATCAATCTGATGCAGCGATACCAGCCGAAGAGCAGGCACTGCAACACATCGGTCATGACGAGCATAGCGGGCCTGATCGTGAGCATCATCGCCATGCCGAGATGGACCATGCGGGGATGGATCACGGGGCAATGGGTCATGCCAATCACGGGGCGGGACACGATCACGGGGCGATGATTGCCGATTTCCTGCGTCGGTTCTGGGTGTGCCTATTACTGTCGGTGCCAGTGGTGGCCCTATCGATGATGTTCCAGGAGTTGGCTGGCTACACCCTTGATTTTGCCTTCCGGGAACCCCTCGTCATTGCTCTGGCTACGCTGATCTATTTCTACGGGGGATGGCCCTTTTTGTCAGGCATGATCGGCGAGTTACGTACCCGAAAGCTTGGCATGATGACGCTTGTCGCCGTAGCGATCACGGCAGCCTACGTATACAGTGTAGCCGTTTCGGTAGGCTGGCTCAAGGGGATGGATTTCTTCTGGGAACTGGCTACCCTGATCGACATCATGCTGTTGGGGCACTATCTCGAAATGAAGTCAGTGGCCGGTGCGTCGCGTTCTCTGGAGCTAATCGTACAAATGCTGCCCGACGAGGCCCACAAAGTGGAAACTACAAACGGGGGCGGAATCACGCTTTCCGATGTCAAGGTGAACACATTGGCAACAGGTGATCTGGTTCAGGTACGTCCCGGCGAACGGATACCTACCGACGGGGAAGTTGTCGAAGGAACGAGCAGCGTGAACGAAAGTATGCTGACCGGCGAGAGCGTTCCCGCGCAGAAAGTGAAAGGAGATACCGTTATAGCCGGTGCGGTCAATGGAGAAGGGGCGTTGCAGGTCCGGGTTACGCACCGGGGCGAAGACAGCTACCTCAACAAAGTGGTTAAGATGGTCCAGGAAGCCCAAAACGCCAAGTCGCAGACGCAGACCCTGGCCGACCGGGCAGCGGGTTGGCTGACCCTCATCTCCTTATCGGTGGGGTTGCTCACGCTTGTCGCCTGGTTATGGGCGGGTAAGGATGTGGCTTTCGCCGTCGAGCGGATGGTGACAGTTATGGTGACGGCCTGTCCGCACGCCCTTGGTGTCGCCATTCCACTGGTCGTCGCCATCTCGACCGCGATTTCGGCGCAGCGAGGGTTGTTGATCCGCAACCGCACGGCGTTCGAGGAAGCGCGAAAAATTACAGCGATGGTCTTCGACAAGACGGGTACGTTGACGGAGGGTGAATTTGGCGTTACCCGTGTGCAGATCGTGGCACCCACGCTCGATGAAACGGGTCTACTACGCATCGTAGCGGCACTTGAGCAACAATCGCAACACCCTATCGCGCAAGGAATCGTTCGGGAAGCCAAGAAAAGACAACTTGATTTACCGGGCATCACTAATTTTCAGTCCATCACCGGCAAAGGCATATCCGCGACTGTCGACGGACAGACCGTGTTGGTTGTCAGTCCCGGTTACCTAAAGGAGAAAGGCATATCGCAACCCGCTGATGCCAAAAGTAACGGAGCCGAAACCGTCGTTTTCGTCCTGGTCGACGACGCGCTGGCCGGGTACGTTGCGTTGGCCGATAAGATACGCGCTGACTCGAAAGAAGCGGTCCAACGATTGCAGCAGGCGGGTATCGACGTGTACATGGCTACCGGAGATAACCAGCAAGTGGCTGATGCGGTCGCCAAAGAGTTGGGCTTGAATGGCGTGTATGCCGAAGTGCTACCTGATCAAAAGGTAGCTATCGTGAAAGACTTGCAGCAACAGGGCAAGTTTGTGGCTATGACCGGCGACGGAGTCAATGATGCTCCGGCCTTAGCGCAGGCTAACGTCGGCATCGCCGTGGGGTCTGGCACTGATGTAGCCGCCGAAACCGCCGACATCATCTTGGTCAACAGCAAGCCCACCGACATTACGAATCTGGTAGAGTTCGGACGAGCGACGTACCGGAAGATGATTCAGAATCTATTTTGGGCTACGGGCTATAACGTCATCGCCATTCCCTTAGCCGCCGGGGTTCTCTATCCCAATTTCGTACTCAGCCCGGCTATCGGAGCCGTACTCATGAGCGCGAGCACGGTAATCGTCGCCCTGAACGCGCAACTGCTGAAACGGAGTTTGCGAACTTGATGGCATTCCCCCTAATTGTTAGTCAGACAATGGGCCTTTAACCGTTCGCAATACACATCTAATTCCCTACTGAGATGTTGCCACGCTTTGTCCTCGATTGGAAAATTTTCTGTTTCTAATAACTTCCTGATCGTAGCATCAAACTCTGTATCCGATACAGATATCAACTCGACTGATGGTCGCATACGGTTGAGATTTTGCAATCCCCAAAATTAGAGACTACTCAAAATCAAAGTGTTGTAAGATTATCAATAGAGGATTGTAAAATTTGTACAGCTTTAATGACAAGGTACAGATGCTACCTATCTCATAAGATCGTCGGCTTTATTGTCAATGCCAACTTTAGTCAAATAGTCAATTACTTGCTCTTTCACATAGTCTTGAAAAGGGCTTTCCTCAAAAAAACGGATCACCCCGACCACAACCATCCGCAGGAAATTAAAGTAGTGAGCCGCTACGTCCAGATGATTATAAGCTTTCCACAAGTTTGCCGCTGGTACAAGCATCGACGAATAGAAATCATTTTGCAGTAACTGATCGACATACCACTGCGAATCGTTCGGATCTTCAGGAAAAAATATTGGCTCTTCTGAAGCCAGATAATGGATTGCCGTCCAATTAATTTCGTATGCCCCCTTTACCTGATCAGAAGCGTAGGCGATTCGTTTGGTTCGATTATCAAGTTGATCGTAAAAATTCTGCCCGCACAACAATCGCGGCCCCTTTACCCCGGCTTGTTCAAGCTTTACGGCTTCCACTACTGAGTGACCAAATACGACAGGTGCCCGACTTTTTTTACCATCGTAGACGGCATTCAGTTCGATGACTTTAACAGTACCAAAACCAATACCGCCCCTGAAAAACAACGGGTGCCAATTCTCAATGTATTTCTTGGTAACAGGTTTGCCATCTTCTATCTCGACAGCCGTCACCGTAACGCGATGAGGATGATTGGCATCCTCCGGCTCACAATATTGATTAGACGTGAATGAGAAGCAGCTATGTAAAAAATTAGATAGTTGCTCCGCAAAAGTTTTTGGACTTTCTGAGTAAATAAAAACGGAGTCACTGAACGGAATGAAACACTTGAAGCTATCCTGATGGTAGGGAATTAACGATTCATGAGTAGGCAAATCCGATGATGCCATCGTCAAAATCGCCTGATAATTCTGCAAAAGCTGCAAGGCGGCTTCTGGGTCATTTTTGACATGATTGGAAAATCCCAAAAGATCAATGTACGCGCAAACACCCGTTTGTAAGCCGGTCTCCATAAATTGACAGTTAGTTTGGAAATACGTCCAAAAATCAGTTTTCTAAAGGTAAAGTATTTACAAACACCTTCCTCAGACACTGCTCCAGCTCATCGACTGAGACATATATATCGTCTTCCAATCCTTTGGCCCAGTCGCCGGTGCCAGCCGGACCATAAAAATAGGCGGAGTACTGTAATCCAAGCTGTTCGGCCATGTTGCGGTAAAAATCGGGGTAGTATGTTGGTGCGAACAACTCGAACAGGTGCGTACCAGGCTGACACCAGATAATATTGACGAAGGAAGCCCCGTGTGGGCCGATGATGAATTCTGCGTTTTGATAGATGGCGATCTGCTCGGCAACCGTGCGCGGCTTATCTTCGATAATCTCGATGTCATAGCTGCGTAGCAACTCAATCAAGGCCGACTCATTGATAACCCGGCGACGACCTACCCGGCTAATGTACACTCGATTGCGCTTGCCGACGGGTGCGGGTAGCTTGGGCAGAATCTGCCGACGAAGGGCATCAATGTCGGCTTTGTTGGGATAAAACCAGTGTCCTGTATTGGCCAGCACACACTGCTCGAACTGTACGTGTGTTTTTCGGCTATCGACCACCCGGTCCACGCTGATCCCCAACAGCCATAAGAATTCCCGCTCGTAGGGCGTGTCGAACAGCGGGTAGGCTACGAGTGCGTCGTTGAATTCAGCCGCCGACAGTACTTCCTTCATCCGGCACAGTTTCCCCAGCACCAACAGCACAAAGTCGAAATAGCCGCCCCAAACGACCCCATCGAGGTAGTGACTCCAGGGAGCCAGCAGGGTCTTGGTATTTCGTTGCTTGCGCGACGTTCGGTGCAGGACGTTTCGGTAAAAATCATCCGTATTGATGTCGGTGCAAAGTACGTGTCGGCTGTCCCGAACACTTCCGTAGGGTAGTTGCCAGAACGCCCCATCGGCGTTACCGACTACCCAAACCGATACCGGCTCGCTCTCGTCCTGCGTGGGTTTAAAATACACCTTTGACGGGTCAGCTAAGTCGGCAATCGCCGATAAAGAAAACTGGTTGGCCGGGTACGTACTCCGCTCATGGGGGGCCAGCAAAGCGGCTGTTTGGGGCTTATCCAGAAACTGAACGCCCAGCCGCCGATAGAACCAACGGGAGCCTTTACCGACCAGCAAATAGCCCATCTTAGCGGGGAAACGTCGAATTTTTCGGTTGATGGCCTGAAGCCACGTTAAACGGACGGGTACAGATGGATTCATAGACGCTGATAATTTGTAAAAGGTTTTGATTGTCAGTTGATTTCTTCTTTCGTTTCCCCGCAGGTCAGCATCTGATCGCCGAAGTAGGGGTTGCGAATGGGCTTTTTGTCACTGAGCCAGTAGGCTCCCTTGTTGCCTTGTGCCATCGGGCAGTACTGGCGGTAAACGGGCTTGTCGGCTACCCCAAACGTCTTGACGCTACGGTACAGCGCGTCCTCGAACTGGGCGTAGGCGGTGCGCTGCCGAACTATGTCGGTCGTGGTTGTTATCGCGTTCAGGGCCTGGCTCATGGGCGTTAACTGGTTCATCCAGTCCTTGTGCGCGGTGCCGGAGACAAGGGTCATGTTTGCCCCTGTCAGGGCTTTTTGCACCTCGCCCGCTGAAGCTTTGGTGCGGCCCCCGTCGGAGGCCACGAGGGCTTCCGTCAGTTTGAGCGAGGCTTCATACACCCTGGTCAGTTGCTGGCGGAAGGCGGGGGGTACGTTAGGCGATGAGGACGTACCTGACGATGCCTGATTGCTCGCAGCCTCTGACGCAGCCACCGGCGTTGGGTTTGCCTCCGTGTTGGGCGTCGATTTTACGCCTTCCCCATTCGGCTTCGCCGTGAAGGGATTGATGCCTTTTTTCAGGATCAATTCACTGTAAAGTAGATAAGCTCCCGACATGGCGATCTGCTCGGTACCGTCCAGCCCGCTCGTAATCGCCACTTGCTGATCGGTTTCGGTACCGGTTTGCACGCGCCGGGGCCGGAAAAAGCCCGGCTTGGTCTGCACGAAAACAACCGCCCCGGCCCCACCCCGAACGACGGCATCGACGGGTAGCGTCAGGCCGCGCCGTACCCCCTGACGGATACGTACCCGCGCCTGTTGCCCCGGCTGAAAACGCCCTCCCTGGTTAGCCATGACCGCCCGCATGACCAGCACCTGACTACCAGCCCGATACTCCGGGTTGACAAGAGCCACGCGGGCCGTTAAGGGGCGACCACCTTCGTAGCCCACCACTTCAACGGGCACCTGATCGCCGACCTTTACCAGCCGGGTTTCCCCCGCGTACAACTCAGCCTCGACCCATAGCTGGTTGAAATCAGCCAGGCGGTACAACAAGGCCCCTTCGGCGACGTATTGCCCCTCACTGGCGACGATCTCCGTCACCGTACCCGATGCAGGAGCCACAAACGGAATGCGGGGCAGCACCTGCCGGGTACGGGCCAACTGGTCGATCTGCGCCGGGGTCATCCCGTAGAGCCGTAGCTTTTGCTCCGCTGCCTGCCTGAACTGCCGGTAGCGTGGTTCGGAACCACCCAGTTCTTGTTCCTGCCGCAAGGCAATCAAAAATTCTTGCTGCTGGGTGAGCAGCGGTTCGCTGTAGATTTCATACAGCACCTGCCCTTTGCGAACGGGTTGACCCGTTTCTTTGACCAATAATCGCTCGATCCGACCGGCGACCCGACTGCTGATCACGTCGGTTCGGTTGGGATCAGCCGCTAAACGGGCGTTCAGAACAGTAGCGTTGCCGATGGCTCCGCTGCCGACGGGCCGCACGGCCACATTGGCTAACTGGAGCTGGCTTGTACTCAGTTGCAGTTCCGTGGCCTGTTCGCCCTTTTTCGACACCGGCACCAGGTCCATGCCGCAAATCGGGCAGCTTCCGGGACCATCCTGTACGATCTGCGGGTGCATCGGGCAGGTGTAGGTCGTTTGCATGCCTTCTTTCCCTCCGGCGTGGTCATGACCGTCGTGTTCCGAGTGAGCAGCAACCTGCGTCGAGTCGGTTGAGCGGCTGTCGGAGCCACCGGACCGGCAGGCGGTGAGCAGGAGTCCTACGCCCAACAACAGGGATTGGTAAGTGGTATTCATGGCGTGGTTTGGGTAACGTTGACAAAGCTTTCGGAGTCGATCAGAAACTGCGCGTTTCGGGCAATAGCCTGCCCTTCGGTCAGCCCCCGCATGACGGCCACCAACGTACCTGATTGCGCCCCGGTTTGCACCCGCACGGGCCGGAAGGCTCCCCCTTCCTTCACGAAGGCGACGCGCTCGGTGCCTAACTCCAGCACGGCGGTGGCGGGAATCCACAGGGCGTTTGGCACCGGTTGGCGCAGGGTAGCCTTCGCCAATTGCCCAACGCGCGGTCCGTTCGCCCCCGACAAATACGCCCGAATGGTGACGAATTGCGACGCGGCATCCGTGTTGCCCGACGCAAAGAAGGGCACGACGAAATCGACCCTGGCCCGTTGGATGGGGGTGCCGCTACCGCTAAACGAAATGGTCAGGGGCGAACCTGGCTTAAGCCGGGCGGCATCTTGGGCATAGAGCCGAAACTCGGCCCAAAGCCGCGTTGGATTGACGACCTGAAACAGGGTCTGCCCCGTCTGTACGTACTGACCTTCCCGAATTGGCAAAGCTCCGTCCGCCACCGCCGACGAGGCCGGAGCCGACGGAGCGGCTGAGAAGACCACTTCGTCGGTACCGCTGCCCCCCATACCGCCCCCCGTCATGCCGCCTGCCGACGTACCCCCACCACTCGGCGCGGGCATGGCCGGTGCGGGTGCCGACGACCCCTCGACAACGTACCCGTCGTAGGGACTGAAAACGGCCAGCGAATAGCTCGGCTGACGACGTTTGATTGTCTCGTCGATTTGACCATCGGTAAGCCCCAATAGCCGAAGTTTCTGCCTGGCTGAGGCAATCAATGGGGTGTTTGTCCTATCGGCTTCCAGCAGGTAGAGTAGTTCGCGTTGCGCCGTAACGAGGTCGGGACTATAGAGTTCGAGCAGTTTCTGT
>NZ_JBGGWD010000012.1:0-51096 GCF_041321105.1 Fibrella musci
AGAGGGCCTGGTTGAAGTGGTTGGGGTTGTGGCGGGGCTGGTTGGCGAAGCTGGCCAGGATGGGGGTGAGGGGGAAGCTGCCCTGGGCGGGGGTCTGCTCGATGAGCGCCCCCACCCGACTCAGCTGACTCGCCAAACGACCCAGTACCGGGTACGTGAAAATGGCTTTCTGATCCAGCCGATACCCTTTCTGGTACAGATAGGCGATAATTTGGATGGCTTTGATAGAATCGCCGCCTTCGCTGAAAAAATCCGTATCGGCATCAACCGTTTCGCGACCCAGCACCGTAGTAAACGCTTCGCAAAGCGCAGCCACGGCCTGCTCATCTTCTGACTGAGCGACTGCTGCCAGCGGGCTCAGGCTTTCCAGTTCATCAATGTTTATTTGACCATTGGCTAACCGCGGCAGGGTCGCTACCACCACAAATTGGGTGGGCATGGCATAGGGCGGTAGTAAGGCCAGTAATTGGGTTTCAAGCGCGTCGACGGTCAACGCCTTTGTGCTTCCGACATAGGCAATCAGTTCGTCGTGGTGGTAAGCAACGTACCCGTCACGTACACCCGGCAGGCTTTGCAAGGCCGTTTCCAGCGCCATCAGATTGATACGACGGCTCTTCCGAACGATCATCCGCTCTGTTTCGCCCACCAGGGCCAGCGTACGGTCGGTTAGTAAGCGAGCTAGCAAGTCCGTTGGCCAGAACGTAGTCAGGCCAGTTTCGGGCGTCCAGGGCTGCGCCGACACGTATAGAGTTCCTTCCAGACCGATGCCTTTGAGTTGCCCGTTTGTGTCGGGAATGGCCGCATAGATTGGCTTTTCTTCTGCCGACAGTCGGTCGCGCAGCGCCGGGGACAGCCGGGCGGGTTGCGCCGCCAATTGCCATAGAGTATCCGTATCAGCGGGTTGCAGGTACGTTACCTGACGCAACGGCTGGGCAGGTTGCGCCAGTGCCTGCATCAGGAACAGATCAAACTGCCGCGCCATCTGCTCGATGGTCGCTTCGCTGAATAAGTCGGGATTGTAGTTCAGTTTGACATCAATCGCGTCGCCGTCCGTATTGTAATAGATCGTCAGGTCAAATTTGCTGACGGTTTGGCCAGTACTAGCTGGTTCGACGGTAAACGAGTCAAACCGATGCTGTTGCTCACTCACGCTCGACGTTTCGGCCACCAGCATCACGTCGAACAGCGGCGACCGGCTGGTGTCCAGCACCCGAGGCGCATCGGCTACAATACGGTCAAACGGATAGAGCTGATAGTCGTAGGCGTCGATGACCTTCTGTTGCACCGACCGAAGCAGGGCATCAAATCCCAAATCAGGATTGATGGCTGTGCGAATTGGTAATGTGTTGATGTACAAACCAATTTGCCTATCCAGATCGGGGTGATCGCGCCCGGCAACCGGCGTACCAATCACCAGATCAGTTTGGCCGGTGTACCGATGAAACAGCCCTTTCCAGCCCGCCAGCATCGTTGCGAACAGGGTCGTGCCCGCTTCACTAGTCAGGCGCAGCTGCCGGGTCAGTTCAGGCGATAACCGATGCTGGTAGTTGGCGCCACGATATGTCTGCCAAACTGGCCGCTGGGCATCGGTAGGCAACTCGAGTGCAGGTACCGGTGTAGCAAATTGCTGCTGCCAGTAAGCGGCGGCCCGTTGACCAGCCGATCCTGCCAGTTGATCGGCTTGCCAGGCGACAAAATCGCGGTACTGAATCGGCAGCGGTGTCAGGTCGGCCTGCGTAGCCCCGGTTTGGGCGGCATATAACGTCAGAAATTCGTCAACCAGCACGCGCATCGACCACTCGTCGGACACGATATGGTGGATTGTAAAGACGAGTTGGTAGTGAGTCGCCCCAAATCGGACGAGGCGTACACGGATGGGTGCATCCTGCTCCAGATTGAACGGAGGCTCGTCGGCGGGCAACGTACCTAGTGTATCGTAGGCTGGCTCGGGCTGCTCATTGAGGGTCAGGTACGTTACAATCGACGGGAAAGCGGTAGCCGGTGCCACAAACTGCCGGGGTTCGCCGTTGTGTAGCCGGAACGTGGTGCGCAGGCTTTCGTGCCGATCTAGGAGTGCCGTAAAGGCCGTTTCAAACGCAACCTGATCCACTTCACCCGTCAGCCAGAAAGTGCCGCTGATATGGTAAGCGGCTTGGGCGCCATCGAGTTGATGGAGCATCCATAAGCGTCGTTGGGCTGATGACAGCGGATACGATTCGGCCTGTGGAACATGACTGATCGCTTCGAGCCGGGCGGCGGCCGTCCGTTGATCGAGCAGGGTAGCCTGCCCCGCAATGGTCGTTTGAACAAACAGATCGCGGAAGTTAAGCTTGATACCGAACTGACGCTGGTAGGCGGCAATCAGTTTGGTGATGGTAAGCGAGTGACCGCCCAGGCTGAAGAAATCTTGCTCATTGCCGATGGCCTCCTCGCGGCCCAATACGCGCTGCCAGATGGCCGCAACGGCCTGTTGGCGTTCGGTTTGGGGCGTCGAGCCAGTTTGGCTCAACGAGCGGACGGGTAAGGCCAGTGAGTTGAGGTGTTTCCGGTCAATTTTGCCCGTAACCGCCACCGGCATTTTATCGAGCCGGATGATGTGCGCGGGCCGCATGTGGGAGGGCAGAAAGTGAGCCAAATGCGCTTGTAGAGCCGCCAGAAAGGCTTCGCTGCTGTCTGTAAGCGGCTGAACTTCGGGCATCAGAACAGGCTGTTTTTTCAGGACTTTGCGGTCTATTTTACCGTTGGCGGTGAGCGGCAGTGCCTCCATCACCTCGATTTGGCCCGGAATCATATAGGCGGGCAGGCTGGCAGCCAGGGCGGCTTTGAACTGGCTTGGATTGAGCGTTGGGCTGGCAGTAGCCTGTACAAAACCGTGCAGGTATTGGTTACCCGTAGCATCGTCCAGCATCAGCACCGCCGCATTCTCGACGCCGTCGAGTTGGGTCAGGTGGTATTCGATGTCTTCCAGTTCGATCCGGTACCCTCTGAATTTCACCTGCGTATCGCGGCGACCCAGGAACGTGATAGACCCGTCGGCGTTGTAATACCCCAGATCGCCCGTGTGGTACAAGCGGCTCATTGGCGCAGTCGCGAACGGATCGACGCCGAAGACCTGACCCGTTTTCTCGGGCTGGTTCAAATAGCCGCGTCCTACGCCTACCCCCGCCACGCAGATTTCGCCGGGTATGTTCAGGTTGCAACGGCGCTGCTGTTCATCGAGAATGTAAATGGTGGTATTCAGCACGGGCCGCCCAATCGAGATGCGATCGTCGGCGGGTGTTTCGGTCAGGATGCAGTGCGTTACATCGTCGGAGCACTCGGTGGGGCCATAGGCGTTCACCACCGGAATTGCCGGAAAACGGGCAAACCAGCGGGCAATCACGTTTTTCTTCACGGTTTCGCCCGTTACCAGCAGGTATTTCAGCGGCAGTGCAGCCTTGGCCAGTGATGTTTCATAGATACCCAGTAGCACCGTCAGGTACGTGGGTACCACTTCCAAAATGGTTGGCTGCGTGTGGGCCAGCTGTTCAGTAAACAGCACCGGATTCTGCACGACATCATCGACGAAGATGAGCGTTTGTCCACCCACCGTCAGGGCTACCAGCGCCTGCCAGACCGAAATATCGAAGCTCATCGACGCGTTTTGCACTACCCGGCTGGTGGGCGTAAGGTGCAGGTCGTGGGTTTTGGCCAACAGGTGGTTGAGCATACCCCGGTGCTCGATCATCGCGCCCTTCGGCTGACCGGTCGTACCCGACGTAAAGAGTACGTAGGCCAGTTGGTCGGGCGTCAGCGCTGGCAGCGGCGTGTTTGTATCGGGGGCAGCCAGCAGCGTTTCGAGCGTCAGGATGGTTACCTGCGGCAGCTCACGAGCCAGTTGATGCTGCTGACTGGCCACATCGGTTGTCAGCAGGTACGTAGCGGCGCAGTCGGCCAGTATGGTTTGTTTGAGTTGCGTCGGTTTGTCGAGGGCAAGTGGGATGTAGACCCCACCCGCCCGCATGGCGCCCATCAGCAGCAACAGCCACTCGATAGACCGGTCGCAGGCAACGGGCAGCATGGTTTCGGGGCCAACGCCGCGTTCGACCAGTTGTCGGGCCAGTTGCGCCGTCAGCGTATCGAGTGCCCGGTAAGTTATGGTCCGTTCGCCACAGACCAGCGCCACCCGGTCGGGGTAAGCAGCGGCCTGCGCAACGAACGCGTTGAGCCAGGTTTCGTTGGCGGGCAGCGGGTATTCAGGGCCACTGAAGCTATCGAGCAGGGTCAGCTCTTCTGGCGAGGGTAGCGTATTGGCTGCCTCCGTTTTTTCGACCACATAAGCCACTAGTTGCCGGTTATCGTCAGGACCAATCGCCACGACGGCTGCCTCCTGTAGACCGGGTGCCTGTTGCAGCACGTGCTCAATTTCACCCAGTTCGATCCGGTGTCCCCGAATTTTCACCTGCGAATCAGTCCGCCCCACAAAGTCAAGCGTCGGGCCAGCAGGGCCGTTTAGCCAGCGTACCAGATCACCCGTGCGGTACATGCGGGGGTGTTTATCACCACCAAAGGGGTTCGGCACAAAGGCGTCGGCCGTCCGCTGGGGATCGTTGAGATAGCCATTGGCCAGGCAAATGCCCGACAGGTAGAGCTCGCCGATCAGGCCCGCCGACAACAGCTGGCGATTGGCGTCGAGCACGTAGACCTGCACGTTGTCGATGGGTTGGCCGATGGGAATGCGCTCTTCATCAGTACCAGTCACTTCGTAAGCAATGCAACCAATGCTGGCCTCGGTTGGGCCATAGAGATTGGTGACCCGGATAGCCGGATACTGCGCTTTGAACCGGTTGGTTGCGTTGATCCGGATGGCTTCGCCGCCCAGTATAACGTGATGCAGCGACTGAATCTGACTTGCCCGTTCGGCCAGGTTCTGCACGACTTCGTCGAACAGCGAGGGCACAAAATCGACGATGGTAATGGCGTGCTCGCGGATGGTTTCGAAGAGATAATCCATGTCGAGCTCGCGGTCTTCGAGCGGAATCACGGTTTTGCCGCCGTTGACCATCGGCCAGAACAACTGCCAGACCGAACTGTCGTAAACGTGTTTGGTCGTCCGCAACACCGATTGCGCCGTGGCGGGGCCAAAGTAGCGGTTCATCCAGCCAAAACGGTTTACGATGCCCCGGTGCGGCACATCGACGCCTTTGGGTTTACCCGTTGAGCCGGAGGTGTGAATCACGTAGAGTGAGTCGGCAGGGCGCACGGTTACGGCAGGCTGTTCGGTCCGTTCGCCGATGCGCCGGTAATCGACCACATAGGCCGGTTCATCGTCGGTAACGAGGTCGGCGGTGCTCGTTTCTGTCAGGATTAGTTGGGGTTGCAGGTCGGTCAGCAGTTCGCGGAGTTTGCCAACGGGCAGGTGTTTGCTGATGGGGGCAACCACGCCACCCGTTTTCATGATGGCCAGGAACGCCAGCGTAAAATCAAGGCCGCGCGACATCAGCACCGGCACCAGGTCGCCTTTTCCGATACCCCGATCGGCGAGGCAAAGCGCCAGCGCGTTGGCTTTCCGGTTCAATTGCCCATACGTAAGCAGAGCGTCGCCGTGTATCACCGCCACCCGGTCGGGCGTTTGAGCCACCTGCGCTTCGATCATCGACAGCAGCGTAGCCTCGTTGGGATAGGGTTGCGGCGTTCCCTGCCAGTCGATCAGTTGGCGCTGCACGTCGGCGGGCGACAAGAGTGTCAACGACGCAAGCGGTGCCAGCGGATTGGTCAGGATTGACTCGGTCAGCCGGGCAAAATGCTGAAGCAGTTGGTTGATGCGTGCGGCGCTGAACCGATCGGTGCTATAGCCCAGCGTGAGCGTGAGGCTATCCTGCTCTTCATGAAATGTGAAATCGAGGTCAAATTTGGCGGTACCACGCCGGGCACCGTATTCCTGAAAACGAATGCCGTTGAACCCACCCTGCATCAGGGCTTTCCAGTTGGCTTTATCGTAAACAACCAGCACGTTGAACAGCGGCGACTCATCGAGTCCGCGTGGCAATTTCAGATCGTCGACCAGTTGATCGAAGGGGTATTGCTGGTGTTCGTACGCGCCCAGCACGCCCGCCTTTACCCGCTGAAGCAGTTTATCGAATGTAAGCTGACCATCGAGCTGGGTACGTAGCGCTACAGTGTTGACGAAAAAACCGACCAGCTCTTCGAGTTGCAGGTGGGTACGTCCCGCTACGGGTGCCCCCACGATGATGTCGGTCTGGCCTGTGTAGCGGTACAACAGCGAGTTGACCGTAGCCAGCAGGAGCATGTACATGCTGACACCCTGCTGCCGACACAACGCCTGTAGGGCTTCGGTTTGGGCCCGGTTCAGCGTCAGGGTACTGATGTCGCCCAGGTAGGTGCGGTTGCCGGGGCTATACAGGTCGGCGGGTAGTTCCAGCGTGGGTAGTTCGCCCTGAAGCTGATCGAGCCAGTAGGCACGGCTATCGGCCAGACGGTCACTGTTGAGTTGCGCCTGATGCCAGGCCACATAATCGACATAGCGAACGGGCGTGGCGGGCAGTGGTGCATTGTGGCCCAGCGCATATTGGCTGTAGGCCGTGAAAAGGTCGGTTAGGAACACCTTCATCGACCACTCATCGAAGGCGATGTGGTGAATATTGATCAGCAGCACGTGACTAGTGTCGCTCATTTTCAGCAGCTTCACCCAGATCACCGGCCCCGTTTTCAAGTTGAACGGCTCACGGGCCAACTGGTTAGCCATCGCCCAGGCCATGTCTTCGGCGTCGGGGGTGGTTTGCAGGTAGATCACGTCGACCGCAAACCCGTGCTCGTCGACCGACAGGACGCGCTGTTTTACATCGTCGTCGATAACGTCGTAGACGGTACGAAGGCTATCGTGACGCGCCACAACAGCCCCAAACGCCCGGTTCAGGGCGTCGATGTCGACGGGGCCATCGAGGCGGTACGAGAGAAATTCATTGTAGGCGACCGAGCTCTCTTCCAACTGACTCAGCAGCCAGAGGCGTTTCTGCGCGTTCGACAGGTCGTAATAAGGTTGGTCGGCTATGCGCTCAATAGCCTGTTGCCCGCCGCTGCTTGCCTGTTGCCGCCGTGCTTCAACCAGATCGACCAGTTCGGCAATGGTGGGTGCTTTGAAGAATGCATCGAAGTCGATCCCAACGCCCGTCAGAGCCTGGATGCGGTTCAGGATGCGGTTGGCCAGCAACGAGTGACCGCCCAGTTCAAAAAAATTATCGGTAGGCCGCACCGTATCCTGCTTGAGTACGTCAACCCAGATTTGGGTAAGTTGGGTGGTGAGGTCGGCTTCGGGCTCGATCAGTTGGCAAAACGCGGCCAGCGTGGGGTAATCAAACATATCCTCGAAATCGAGGTGTAGGGCATACTGCTGATTAACCCGCTGAATCACCTTCGAGGCCCGTAGCGAAGTGCCGCCAATGGCGAAGAAGTTGTCGGTCAGGGCCAGTTGGTCGGTGTTGAGTACCTCGGCCCAGATGGCTGCTACGGCCTGTTGGGTTGGTGTCGCGCCGGGCTCGGTCAGGTAGTGTACGGGGGCCGGCGAAGCGGTAGTGGTGGCTTTAGCGCGGGGTTCGGTGCGGAGCCAGCAACGTTTCGGATCGAAAGCACTGGCTGGCAACGACATACGCCGCACCGACTGCCCGGCAAAGTGGCGATCCCAGTTGAGCGGAAGGCCACGAGTCAGGTACGTACCCAGCCAATCGAGGCGGGCCCGGGCGGGCGCATTCACCGCTGGCGCCTGGGTTACCGTTACGGTATGCCCGAAGAGCGGATGCTGGCAAATGGCTTCGGCAATCTGGCTTGGTTCGCCCAGGGTGACAAACAGCACGGGTTGGCCGTTGGCTTCCCGCGCCAGCAGGTCGTTAACCCGACCCGCTACATTCGGAATGGCTTCGGCCTGATACGCCCGAATCGACGTTTCAGCTTCGGAGGCGGCGCGTTTGCCCGCCGCTACGTCGGCCACCACTTTACCCAGCCCGACGCCCAACATGCGGTCGGCGGTCAGGCCCAGGTCGGTAAGCTGATCCGCCTGCGCCAGTTGATGCAGAAAACTGGCTATGGGTGAGCCACTGATGGTTTCCGAAAACAAGTAAATGACTTTGGGCGTCGAGGCGATCTCTGCTTCAGCCAACGGATTCGCCAGGTACGTATCGAGCTGACTAGCCAGTTCGTCGAGCGTGCTCACGGTCAGGACCAGCCGGGCCGAGTGCCACTGCCGCCCTTTCGCCAGCGTATAGCTCAGATTGGGCAGATCGGCGTCGGTAAGTTGGGAAAGCGCCTGCCGTAGGTTCTGAACATTCCGGCGAAGCAGATCGGCCCGCCGCCCCGACAGGGCAATGACCCAGGCCGTAGCGGTAATCGGCGCGGGAGCCTGCACGGGCGGTTGCTGTAGTACGGCGTGGCAGTTGGTGCCACTGAAGCCAATCGAGCTTACGGCGCCAATCAGCGGTTGTTCTCCGCTAGCTAGTGTCTTTCCCTCGGCATTGACATACACCGATGCCGCCTGATGATTCACGTAGGGTAACGGTGCGCCCGTCGTTATGGCGGGGTACAGTTCCCCCTCGCGGAGCGCCAGTACCGCCTTGATTACCCCCGAGAGGCCAGCGGCACTGCGCCCGTGGCCAATGTTTCCTTTGATGCTGGAAATGGCGCACTGGTGGGGCTGGTCGGTGTATTTCCGAAACGCCAGGTCAAACCCGCCCATTTCGAGCGTGTCGCCCAGCAACGTACCTGAGCCGTGCGCTTCGATAAACTGAAGCTGCGTGGGGTCGATGTTGGCCCGCTGCCAGGCCCGCAGAATTACTTCGGCCTGCGCCGTGCTATCGGGCGCCGTCAGGCTGGCAGCACGGTGCCCGTTGTTGTTGACCGCCGTGCTCAGAATCACGGCCTGCACCACGTCGCCGTCGCGCAGGGCAGCGGCCAGCGGTTTCAGCAGCAGGCCCGCCACCACTTCGCCGAACACCATGCCGTTGGCGCGGTCGGAGAACGGCACAGACAGCCCATCCGCCGACTCAATGTCGAGGTGGTAGGCGTCGTCGGCTTTGTCGGGAAACAGCTCCAGATTGGCCCCGCACACAATGGCCATATCGGCACTGCCCGTGATCAGTTCGTTGCAGGCGTGGTGCAGCGCCACCATGCCCGATGAGCACGACGTGTTGATCACCGACACACTGCCCGACAGCCCGAACGTCCGGTTGATACGGGCGGCCAGAAACTCCGAGCCGTTGCCCGTCACGAGTGTTGGTTCAAAGGTATCGGCGTGCTGGTAATACACCAGTTTGCTATCGGTGGCCAGCACTGCCGTGTTGGTGTCTTTCAACTGATCGGGGGCGTAACCGGCATTTTCGATGGTTTCCTGCACCACTTCCAGCAAAAGCCGCTGATGAGGATCCATGGTCTGGGCCTCGGCCATCGACAACCCAAACGCCGCCGGGTCGAACCGATCGATACCGTCCATGTAGCCGCGCCGGTGATAATTGCCGTCGGCGGGCAACGTTGTATCAGCCAGACGCTGAGGAGTAATGGGGGCAATGGTAACGCGCCCCTGCCGAAGCAGTTGATGGAGCTCGTCGATGGTGCGGGCGCCCGGAAAACGCCCGGCCATGCCGATAATTGCGATCTGCGTATCCACTGGAAACGGAGTTGAATGGGGTTGAACAGAATACGATCGGGGCGCAAAAGGCCCACTGCCGACTACAATCAGGCGACTTCCTGCAACGCAACCGACGCACCAGAAAAGGCCTCTTCGGGCATGCGTTCGTAGAGGACATTATCGCTCCAGATGTAGTTGACCTGTCCCCAGGTCATCACCGACTGCACGTCGGGGAAGAAGCCTTTGCCGTTGAAGTTGGCGCTGGTGTTGCACAGCAGCGGAATACCGCTCAGGGCGTAATAGGCTTCGAGCAGGGCCGCTATCTGCGGATTCTGTTTGGCATTAATGGTTTGTAGCCGGGCCGAATCATCAATGTGGCAAACGGCCGGAATGCGCTCTTTCCACTCAGGACGTACCTGATGGTCGAAGAGCATGTAGGGATCGGGCGTGCCAGGCAGGAAGATGTTGGCGGCAGCCCGCTCAAGGCAAATTGGTGACACGGGGCGGTAGGGTTCGCGCTTCTTCATGTCGTTCAGCCGATCTTTCATCGCGGGCAAATGGGCCGGTGCCAGAATGCTGCGGTTCCCCAATGCACGTGGCCCTAACTCGGCGCGGCCATTCAGGAAAACAACGGGTTCGCCAGTGGTATGCAACAATTCGGCCAGCTTGGTTAGGTCGCAAGGGCGACTCTGCCAGTCGGCGGGCAGCTTGCTTTCCGCTACGAACGGTCCACTGTATACGTTCCAGTCGATGGCCATGTTTCCCGTCAGGGCGAGGTTGAGCGTGCAGGCGGCACCAATGGCGCTTCCCGAATCATTGGGAAAAGGAGGTACGTACACGTCGTTGACCATGCCATTTTCGCGAACGGCACTGTTCCACTTGATGTTCAGCGCGCAGCCGCCAACCAGGCAGAGGTTTTTATCGGGGCGGGGGAAACGGCCAATTTTCTTGGCCAACTTCAGCACTAGTAGTTCTTCCAGGAACACATGAAAGGTTGCCAGCACATCCTCATCGGAGTAGCCTTTCCCCTCGATTCGCTGTTTGAAAGCCACCGCAAACTGGTTGGCAAAGCCCATCGGGGCGTCGTAATTGTTGGCGTAGATTTCGTCGAAGATGAGCAGCAACTCCCGCCGAACCGTGCCTAGTGCGATGTAGGCCATCACCTTTCCGGCTACTGACAGGTTGTCTTTGGCAAACCCGCCTGTCACTTTATAAGGGCCAAAGTGCTGCGAGAAGATCGTGTACATGTTGCCGATCAGCAGGAAAATCGGGCCGATGTTCTCGACTTTTTTCGAATTGGCGCTCACGTAATAGAGTCGGGGATACATGCCCCCATCCCAAACCAGCACATACGACCCCTGCCCTTTGGCAGCGAATGGACTGGTGCAATAGGCACTCATCACATGGCCCGTCACGTGCAGGTAGCTCGTGTAATCGACGGTGCGCCGACCGATGGGCAGGCCACTGAACCGCTGCCCGGTCAGGATGTTGTCCTCCAGAGTACGTTCCTGATACTGCGCCACGGCCAGCTGAATGGGTTGGCCGTTATGCGTGGCCGACAGCCAGTTGGCCGTTTCGCCGATCGTGAGCCGGGGTTGAATGGCGAGGGCTTCCTGGTCGTAGCCGCCCCAACCGTCGATGGCAAACTGGTCGACTTCATCGAGCCGGATGCCGTTGTCTTCCAGAACGGCTTCAATCAGGTTGGTTTCCTCGATGCTGGCGTAGCGTGGATTATTTTTCAGTTTTTCAATTTCGATGCTGAACAACAGCGTATTGTCTTTGATAACAGCGATAGAGCCGTCGTGTGTTAGTTTTAAACCACAGATAATCATAGTCGTATAGCTTATATAAACAGGATGAACTTCTTAGAATTCTAGTACGATATCGGCGGGTGTCTGTGCAGTTTCGGCACCCGAGGCAGGCGTTTGTTCGAGTAAAAGGGCTAGTTCAGCAATGGTAGGCTGGCTGAATAATTCACGGATTTCGATCGTCTTCCCGAAGGTGTGCTGGATGCGGTCGTACACCTGCACGGCTTTCAGCGAATCGAGGCCAACTGTAAACAGATTGGTCTGGATACCCAGTTGCGGCGTGCCGATAATGGATTCCAGTAACTCGGCAAGCTGTTGTTGATGCGTCGTTTGCGGAGCTACGTACGCCGTATCGGCCAGTACCTCGTCGATACGGCGTTCGGCCAGTGCTTTGCGGTCAATTTTTCCGTTGGTATTGAGCGGCAGAGTGTCGATGGACACAAACTGCGCCGGAATCATATAGGCTGGCAAGGTCTGCCGCAGGAACGTACCCAGCTCGCCGGCATCGACGGCTTGGTGCGCGGCCACAAACGCCACCAGTTGTTTTTGCCCGGCGGGGTCGGCTTTAGCCAGCACGGCCACCTCCCGAACCTGCGGATGCTGGCTGAGCACGGTTTCGATCTCGCCAATCTCAATGCGGTAGCCTTTAATTTTTACCTGCTGATCTTTCCGGCCCAAAAACTCCATGTTGCCGTCGGGCATCATACGGCCCAGATCGCCAGTGCGGTACATGCGGCCTCCCAACTGCTGGTTGAACGGGTCGGGCATGAAGGCGGCTTCGGTTTTGGCCACATCGTTGACGTACCCGGCAGCCACCCCTACCCCACCGATGTACAGATCGCCCACGACGCCCTCGGGCACCGGGTTGAGTTGCGCGTCGAGGATGTAGAAGAAATTGTTATCGAGAGGTTTGCCGTAAGGAATGCTAACCCAGTTGGGATTGGGCGCCATGACCGGGTAAAAATTCGACCAGACCGTGCCCTCTGTTGCGCCACCAAGGCTAGTGAGCCGGGCGTTGGGGAAAAACGGCGGCAGTTGCCCCGGAATGCTGACCGGAATCCAGTCGCCGCTGAGGAACACCGTCCGCAGGGCCAGTTGCTGGTAGCTGGGAGCGTTGGCTTCCAGGTACGTTAGCAGTTGGTAGAACGTGGTCGGCACCGAGTCCCAGAAGGTCACGCCGGTCTGTTGCAGGTAGTCGGCCAGCAGGCTGGGTTTCAACAGGGTATCAGTCGGGGTAATGACCAGTTCACCACCGGCGGCCAGCATGCCGAAGATGTCATATACCGACAGATCGAAGCACATCGACGTAACAAACAACAGCTTATCGGCGGCGCTGATGTTAGCGTAGCAGTTCACCCAACGCACCAGATTGACCGCCGAATGGTGCTCGATCATAACGCCTTTAGGTCGCCCCGACGAACCGGAGGTATGAATAATATAGGCCAGATCCTGCGCCGATTTAGGGCGATTCGGGTTGCTGGCTGGGTATGTTACATAGGCCGATTCGGTCAGCGGTACGATGGTCAGCGGTTGCTCAACGGCGGGAGCTTCGGCGGGCCGATCAGTCACCAGGGTTGTCACGGCCGCGTTTTGCAGAATGTAGGCCTGGCGGTCGGCGGGGTACGTCGGGTCGATGGGTACGTAGGCCCCACCGGCTTTCAGAATTGCCAGCATGCCCACGATCATCCCAAAGTCGCGCTCGGCGATCAGGCCCACGTTGGCGCCGCTGGGCAACCCCGATTCAATCAGATGGTGCGCCAGTTGGTTGGCCTGTTGGTTGAGCTGGCCATACGTGAGTGTTTTATCGAACAGCCGCAAGGCAACCCGGTCGGTGTGTTTGGCTACGCTTTCTTCGACCATCTGGTGCAAGGTCTGGCCGGTTGGGTACGGTACCTCCGTCTGGTTGAAATCGATCACCAGCGCCTTGTACTCGGCATAGGTCAGGTAATCGAAGCTGGCAATGGGGGCGTCGGGGGCGTCGGTCAGGCGATCCAGGATCGTTTCCAGATGACGGGCCATGCGTTCGATGCGGTCTTGCCCAAACAAATCAGTGTTGTAGCCAATGCTGATGACCAGTTGCCCATCGGTTTCTTTCAGGTAAAAGCTCAGGTCGAACTTGTTGGCCGAAAACGTCATCGGATGGGGCACGGCGGTCAGGCCCTCGAAGGTGCGTTCGCCGGTGTCGCTGGCCAACCGGAAATCTTCCGACGCGATCATCACGTCGAACAGCGGCGAGCGACTCATGTCGCGGCTGGCCTGCACGTCATCAACGATCTGCTCGAGCGGATACAGCTGATGCTCGTAGCCTTCCAGCAACCGCCGACGTACCTGCTGATGTACCTGCGTGAAGCTGTCGGTCTCGCTTGTGTTAAGCCGGATGGGCAGCGTATTCAGGAAAAGGCCCACCTGCTGTTGCAGACCCGGTTGTTCGCGGTACGTAACCGGCGTGCCAATCACCAAATCCTCCTGATTGCTGTAGCGGTGGAGCAACACGCCAATCGCCGCAAACAGCGTGCTGAACAGACTCGATTTAGTCTGCTGCCGATAGTGATTTACCTGCGTGCTTACGGCCTCATTGACGACCCAGTCCAGATTCTGGCTATTGTAGGTTTTGTAGCGCGGCCGGGGGGCATCGGTGGGTAGTTGTAGCGGCACGAGTTCGCCCGCCAGTTGTGCTTTCCAGTAAGCGCGGTCGGCCAGGCAGGCGTCGGTTTGCAGGTATTGTTGTTGCCAGCGGGCAAACTGCCCGTAGGTCGACGTCAACGCGGGCAAAACGGGCACGCGGTTGGCCAGCAGCGCGTTATAGACGGTCATCAGTTCCTGATAAAGCAACTGCAACGACCAACCATCGGCCATGATATGGTGAATCACATTGACCAGCAGGTAAGCATCGACGTCGAACTGAATCAGCCGCACCTGCACGAGCGAGTCGGTCGCCAGTTTGAAGGGGCGACGCGCTTCTTCATTGGCCAGTTGGCAGGCGGCCTCCCATGGGTTTTCGGCCAGCCGCACATCCAGCCAGGCAAAAGGCAGGGCAAAACTGTCGGCGGGCGTCACCACCTGCACCGGCTGTGGGCCCTTCATGCAGATGTTGGTTCGCAGGGCGTCATGGCGGGCCACCAGTTGGCCCAGCGCCTGCTCAAAAACAGAACGATTCAATTGGCCGCGCAACGTCACCGCGTGGGGCAGGTTGTAGGCACTGACCGTTTCTTTCTCGTATTGGTCGATAAACCACATCCGCTGCTGACCCGGCGACAGTGGCCATTCCGTCGCGGTTTCGGTAGAATCGGTTTTGGCTACTACACCGGCCAGCAGTTGCTCGAAGGCCGCCGTCAGCCGGTCGGCCAGTTGGTCGGCGTCGGCAGGGGCCAGCACATCGCGATTGGCGAGGCATTGTAGCCGGAGTTGGCCATTCAGCACGGCGCCGTTCACCACCAGTGCATACGGAAAGGCGTCGGCGTCGTGTTGATAGGTCTGCGTGTAGGCATCGATTGCTGTCCAGCTGGTCTGGGTAGGCTGATCGAGTTGACCCAGGTAGTTGACGAGCACAGGGGCTTGCAGCGTAACGAGCGACGGGTCGGTTTGCCGAAGTGCCAGAAACCCGGTTGCATGCTGCGCAGCCGCGCTTACGGCTTCTGCCACCACTGTCACCTGTTGGCCCAGGTCAACCGATACCGATGCGGGCAGCACCACGGGAAACAGCTGCGTAAACCAGCCTACTGTGCCCGACACATCAGCCCCTCCTACCGCCGTTAGCGCGTCGCGGCCGTGTCGTTCCATGTCGACGATGCCACGTTGGAACAGGTCGTCAGCCGGCAGCGCCAGTTGCAGCGCCGTCAGCAGCAGGCTATCGACACCAGCACCATACTGGCTTTTGGCTGATGTCAGCAGCGTCTGCGTCGCCTCGATGCTGAGTTGCCGAGTGGCGTCATACCAGCCCGCTTGAGCCGCCTTAACGGGGTCTGAGGTCCTCTTTTGTTGATCCGCCAGAGCTTGCCAATAGGCACGGTCGCTGGCAAACGCCGCGGTGTGGGTATACTGCGCCAGTTCGGTTGTCCACTGCCGATACGAAGCCGTTTTGGCAGGCAGCGAATACCCTGAATTACCATACAGATTGGCCAATTGGTCGGTAAGAATCCGCCACGAAACGCCATCGACAACCAGGTGATGGATGGCCCAGAACAGGTAATCGGCATCGGCGAGGCGAAACACAACGGCCTTCATCAATGGGCCCGTGCCGAGATCAAAGGCGGCGACCAGGTGATTCACCACCCGATCAATCCCCTGCCAGGGCGCAATGTGTTCTTCAAACGAATACGTATCGACGGTGATGCGCACGCCAGCCGCCGGGCAGTTTTGTTGCCATTGCCCATCAGTCGCTGGTTGATAGGTCATGCGTAGCGCATCGTGCTGATCGAGCAGGGCGTTGAGAGCGTTTTCTAGCCGGGCAGTATCCAGCCGATCGGCCGTTTTGAGCAGGACTGTCTGGCAGAAATGCTCGGGTTTGGCGGTTGCCGTCGTAAAAAAATGACGTTGTATAGGCGATAGCGGTGCGTCTCCCACGGCGGATAACAGCGCAGCCGATGCCTGTTCGGGATCGATCGCCTGCGCAATCCGGCGGAGGGTACTGCCTTCAAACAGCGCCTGCACGGTGAGGCGATACCCCGCCGCTTTCAGCCGTGAGATGATCTGAATCGCCCCGATGGAGTCGCCACCGACCAGGAAAAATTCGTCGTTAAGCGTTACCGGGCGACCCAGCACGTCGGCACAGGCCTGTAGCAACAACTGTTCTTTCGTCATTAGCTCGGCATCCGTCTGGTCGGTGGCTGGCGTCACGTCCAGAACCGGCGCAGGTAGCTGCCGTTTGTCGATCTTACCGTTGATCGTCAGCGGGAAGGCCGACAGGAACACCAACCGGGTTGGCACCATGTAGGCCGGTAAGGTCTGGCGCAAGGCGGCCTTGGCATCGGCTTCAGTCCAGCGGTTGGGCTGGTCGGTTTGCAGGTAGGCAACCAGCATCGGGCGCGTTTCGGCCTGGTACAGCGTCACGAACGCCTGCGTAATGGTATCGAGTTGGGTCAGTTGATATTCGATTTCGGCGGGTTCGAGCCGTTGGCCAAACAGTTTGATCTGCTCGTCATTACGACCCATGAACAGCAGTTTTCCGTCGGGTGTCCACCGCACGTTGTCGCCTGTCCGGTAGCACATACCACCATCCAGATGGGGTAGCTGCACGAAGCGCTCCCGATTCAGTTCTGGCCGATTCAGGTACCCTAACCCAACTTGCGCACCACCGATATACAGTTCGCCGGGTACGCCCATGGGCACCAATTGCTGCTGGCGATCCAGCACAAACAACCGACAGTTTGCATCGGGCGTACCGATAGGCAGACGGGGTGGGTACGTGTCGGCGACCCGCTCAATGCTGCACCCAATAGTGGTTTCGGTTGGTCCATAAATCACCCGAATCTCCATGGCTGGGTTAAGCTGCCGCAGCATGTCCACGTGCTCGGCTTTCACCTGTTCGCCACCCAGAACGACGCAGGCCATCTGCGTTTGCGAGATCGAAAGGTGCGGCAACAAGGCCACGTGCGACGGCGTCAGGAACGTCATCCGGGCGACTGAATCGGTCGCGAACGCCGCTTTCAGCATGTTGTCGACGGTCAGCTCGTCGGGGTATAGGGTGATATCGTCGCCACGCAGCAACGTACCCAGCATGCTGATCAGGCTTCCATCGAAGGCAACGGGCGACAGCAGTACGGCGGGATAGCGGTTGCCGTCGAGAGTATGTTTGTTCAGATTCAGCGTGAAATTGACCAGACTGCGCATTGAAATACCCACGCCCTTGGGCTTACCCGTTGAGCCAGAGGTGTAGATCACATACGCCTGCCGGTTGGTGTCCGTCCCGATGGACTGCATCGGTGTGGTCTGTTTCGGCGCATCGGCCATCAGCATCACAGGTACGTTCAGATCCAGCGCCGGATTAAGCAACTCATCGGTGATAATAGCCCGGCAGTCGGCATCCTGCACCATAAACTGGAGCCGGTCGGTAGGCAGGGTTTTGGCCAGCATCAGAAAAGCGCCGCCTGTTTTTAACACCGCCAGCCAGCTGATGATCAGGTTTTCGGTGCGGCGGGTCAGGACGCCAATCACCTGACCGGGCCCGGGCGAAACCTCAGCCATCAGGTACGTGGCCAGCTGGTCGGTCAGCCGATCGAGTTGCTGGTAAGTCAAGGTGCGGCCTTCACAACGAACTGCGATGGCGTCGGGCGTTTGCTGCACCTGTTCGGCAAACCGCGTCGGGTAGTCAATAGTCAGGTCGTAAGGCTCCGTGTTGGCATTCACTGTCTGGCTGAGCCAGGTTACGTCGGCGGCCGATAGCACCGACAGGTCAGCCAGACGGGTTGTTGATTGTTCAGTGCCCGTTAAGTGGTTGAGCAGCCGTAGCAGATGCCGGTTCAGTTGCTCGATATACCAGTCATCGAACTGCGCTTCGTTGTACACACAGGTATACACGATCTGGTCGGGTTGTTCTGTGAAGAAAAGGTCCAGCGCGTATTTGGCCGACAGCGTATGGTCGGGCTCATGAGCCGTCACCGTGAGGTTGTGTAGGGTGGTGATGTCGCCGGGCGTCTGCACTTCGTACGAGACAACAACATCGAATAGGTCGTGACCGGCCAAGCGACCCTGTTGCCGTAATTCACTCACCAGCAGTTCATACGAGATGTGTTGATGCTGAACGGCGTTGGCCACAGTGTCGCTAAAAGAGGCGATCAGATCGGCTATCGTGTGGTTGTCGCTGAACGTCGTGCGCAGAGGCACTACCCGCTGATACAATCCAACCTGATCGAGCAATTCGACCTGGGTGCGCGTCGACACGGGTGCTCCGATAACGATGTCGGTTTGCCCGGTATACTTGTAGAAAAGCGCATTGAGTGCCGCGCCCAGCACCGTAAAGACCGACACATGCTGGTTAGCCGCCAACTGCCGGATAGCCGTCGTCAGCGCTGAATCCAGGGCGAGGCTCACCCGCCGACCGGGCTGGGTGGCTTCAGTGGTGCGTGGCTGACGAACCGATAGGGCCAATTGGGGTACTTCATCGGCAAACCGGGTCTGCCAATAGTGTAGATTATCGGCTTCGCGCGCCTGATTCCGGGTGTCGTTGAGCCACACGGCTACGTCAGAATATTGAATAGCCAGCGGCGCTTTTGACGGCGTCTGCTGTTGGTAAAAGGCGTTGTAGGCGTGCGCCAGATCATTCCAGAGCACGTTGGCCGAACCCCCATCGGCAATGGTATGGTGCAACACAATACCCAACCAGTGGCATTGGTCGGTTTCGCGCCAGAGCCCAACCCGATAGAGCGGACCGGTAGCTAGATCGAAGGCCGTGCTGGCTAGCTGGGCTTCAAAAGCAGCCTGATTCTGGGCTACAATGTCGTCAATGATGAACTGCTCAGAAGCGGGTTGCAGGTGCTGCCAGAGGGTTGTACCATCAAAGCTAAATACCGTACGCATGCTTTCGTGACGGGCCACAACCCAGCCAAACGCCTGTTGCAGCGCAAGACTATCGAGCGGCCCGGTCAGCTTGTAGAAGCCAGGCATGTTATACAACTGCGCGTTGGTGGTTGCCTGGCAGGCCAGCCATAACTTACGCTGCGCCTCGGTGACCGGATAGCGCCCCGTACGAGGCGTGGGCAATAGAGACAGCGTTTCGGCCAACTGGTTTTGTAGCAGGCATTGGGCCAGCTGGGCGATGGTTGGGTACTGGTACAAATCGGCTAGTTCGGCCTGCCGATCGAACGCGTCGCGCAACCTTGCTACAACAGCCAGGGCGTTGATGGAATGACCACCGAGGGCAAAGAAATCGTCGTCGAGGCCAATGTCGGTTTGCCGCAGCACGTCCTGCCAGATGCTCAGCAGCCGGGCTTCGGTATCGTTTTGGGGGAGCACCCGCCGGTTGCTGTTGCTGAGGTTGAGGGTGGACGGCGTGGGCAAAGCCTTCCGGTCGATCTTCCCGCTGGTCGTCAGAGGCATGTGCGCCAGCAGTTCTACAACTGAAGGCACCATGTAGGCAGGCAATTGATCGCGTAGGTGTTGCCGAATCTGATCGGGTTCAACAGCATCGGTCGTAGCGACCACATAAGCGCACAGGATTTTTTCGCCTTGGGCATTGGTCCGAACAACCACCGCCGCCTGATTCACGGCATCGAGCCGCTGCAACACCTGTTCGATCTCACCCAGTTCGATCCGGTGACCCCGAATTTTTACCTGATGATCGGCCCGTCCGTGAAATTCCAGCGTGCCATCAGGAAGCCAACGGGCCAGATCGCCGGTACGGTACATGCGCGGAAACAGGCGGCTAAACGGATTCGACACAAAAGCCGCAGCCGTTTGATCGGGGGCGTTGCGGTAACCCGGCCCGACGCCCATACCGGCGATGTACAACTCGCCTTTGGCACCCACCGGGCAGAGTTGACCTGCCGCCGTCAGCACATACAGGCTGGTGTTTGGAATGGGCTGCCCGATCGGAATCCGGCGACTAGCGGGGAGGGCGGTGATGTAGGCCTGCGATACTGTATCAGCGGCTTCGGTTGGGCCATAGGTGTTTACCAGTTGAGCTTGCGGCCATTGGTTCAGGCAGCGTTCGGCCAATCCGTAGGCCAGTTCTTCGCCGATCGTCGCTACCCAGGTCAGGGCCGAGAAATCGAGCGTGTCGGCTAGTTTGGGCAGGTGATGGAGCAGTTCGGCCAGGTACGTTGGCACCACCTGCAACACTGTAGCCCGGTCGATGGCCAGTTGCGCCAGAAACTGGTTGGGCTGCAACACCAGCGAACGAGGGTACACCAGCGTGGTTCCCCCCGCCAGCAACGCCGCCAGCGACTGCCAGATCGAAATATCGAAGCTATGCGACGCACTTTGTACCACCCGGCTGTCGGCCGTCAGGGCGAAGGCGTCGATGCGCGAGAACAAATGATTGATCAGGCCTTTGTGCTGCACCATCACCCCTTTGGGTGTCCCGGTTGAGCCGGAGGTGTAAATCTGGTAGGCTACGTCGTCGGGCAAAGCCGTCGTCAACGTACCTGTCATTGGGGGACCGGTCTGCCAGTCAGCAGTGTTGGTGAGAGCCAACGAACGGACAGTGGCAGGTAGAGTGTAGTTGTTGGTATCGGTCAGCAAAAACTGTGTCTGTTCGGCCAGCCAGGCAATCCGTGTCTCGGGCAATTCGGGATCGATGGGCAGGTACGTCCCGCCCGCTTTCAGAATACCGATCAGGCCCACCAGCAACCATTCGGAGCGGTCGAGCAATAGCCCGACAACCTGCCCCGCCCCGATACCGGCCTGATGGTGCAGGAAGCTAGCCAGTTGATCGGTCAGCCTATCGAGCTGCTGGTAGGTCAGTTCACGATCGCCGCAGCGCACCGCGATGGCATCGGGCGTTTGCCGGGCCTGCTGCGTGAATAAGTCGCCAAAAAGCCGGTCGGTCGGATAGGTTCGACCGGGACCGCTGCTCATCGCCAGCATGGCCGTTTGCTCATCAGGCGAGAGCAGATCGAGTTGCGCCAATGGGCTCTCGGGCTGGGCCACCACTTGCGTAAGCAATTGGATGAACGTACCCAGCAGACTTTCGATGGTAGTCTGTTCAAACTGATTGGCATCATAGGTAACCCGGCACGTCAACTGCCCCGTTGTTTCCAGGCAATCGAATGCCAGCGGAAACTGAGTGTGGTGCCGGATAAGGGCGATGGTTTCAATTGGCAACGTACCTACTGTGTAGCCTTGGCCAGGATTGAGCAGGAGTTGCTCGGCTACGGAGTCGGCATCGGGCCGCAGGTAGCTAAAAAAGGTCTGGTAGCGTGATTGAGCTTGCGTATCGGCCAGCGGAAATGCCTGCTGGATCAGCGCCCTGGTCAGCTGGGTGTGCTGTTGTTGCAGGTACGTACTTACCGTATCGCCAGGTACGTATAGCGAGCGATTCAGCAGCGGGTTTGTCACGTACCCAACCAGGTTGGCAAACCGGCGTTGCAGGCGGTTGGCGACCGGAAAACCCACTACCACATCGTCTTGCCCGGTGAAGACGTGGAGAGCAAGTTGATACGTGCCCAGCAGCACGGCCATTTTAGAAATGCCCAACGCCGGCGCAAACTGGCCCAGTTGCCGATATACGTCGGCAGGTACGTTGCACACTACCTGTGCAGCCCGCCCCGGCTGCTCGTTATGAGCGGGGCGATCCGTCGGCAGATCAAGGCTGGGCAGGTTTGTCAGTTGGGTTTCCCAGTATGCCTGAGCCTGCATACCGCGTTCGCTCTGCTGCGTTTTGTACTGATCGCGCTGAAAATCCAGGTACGTTACAGGATTGGGTGCGAGGGCGTCAGGCGTCGTCAGCAACTGAAGTAAATCGGTCAGCAGCAGGCTCATCGACCATCCGTCGCCGATAATGTGGTGAACGCCCAGCAACAACACCGTTTCGGTGGGGCGCTGGTAGGCTATGGCGCGGAAAGCCCCGTCGGTTTCCAGGCGGTATGGTTCGTTATGGGCAGCGTTGAGGTGGGCGAGCAACTGCCCGTCGGTCCACTGGGCAGCTTCAATAAAGTGCCAGTTGCGTTGGGCGGCGGCCATCCGTTGCGACCAGTTGCCCGCTTCGATCTGGAAGACCGTGCCGAGGGCCGGGTGACGGTCCATCAGCCGTTGTAGAGCGGTGGTCAACTGCCCGGCCGACAAGGTAGCGGCGATGCGCAGCGCAAAGCCTTCGTTATAGGCACCGTGCCGGGGATAGCGTTGCTGAATAAATAATAAGGCTTGCTGGCCGGCTGTCAGGGCAAAACCCGGCGCTACAGACAGCTCGGTTGATTGTTTTTCGGATACCATTTTCTTAATCGAACGACTATCTATCGCTATCTAAAAACGCTACTATCTATCGGGTAATCAGGCTATCGGCTGGGCTTCGGGCTGGTCGGTAAGTTGCTGGCAGAAGGCCCGGATGGTGGGGCTCGCCAGCAGCCATTCCGCCGGAATGGGGCGTTGAAGCTGATCTTCGAGACGGTGCAACAGCCTAACGGCCGACAGCGAGTCGATCCCGAGTTTATAAATCGACTGATCGAGGAGTTGATCGTCGGTGAGGGTATCGAGACCCGACATGGCCCGGACGGCCGCCAGCAGAACGGGGGCTACCGCAACGGACGGCGACGACACCATCAGCAGGCCGTGAGTCGTGGGTTGGGGCTGGGTCGTAAACCAACGCCGGTAGACCACCTCCAGCTCGTCGTTGAGCAGGCGGGTCCGGCAGGCGTCGCGGCGAATTTTACCGCTCGACGTTTTAGGGGCCACCCCGCTTTTCAACAAAACCACCTGATCGACCTCTACGCCGTGCATCTGTGCCACAGCCTGTTGAATGCTCACCGTCAGGGCGTCGTAGTCGTCGGGCCGGACCCGGTTGAGCGCCACTTCCTGCACGATGCAGACACCCGGCTGCGCTTTGTCGGTCAGAAAGACCGCCGCTGACTTCAGGTGGGGCGATACAGCCTGGCTCGTCCATTCCAGGTCTTGCGGATAGAGGCTCCGCCCCCTAATCTTCATCATGTCTTTCAGCCGTCCCGTCACAAACAACTGGTTGCGGTGCAGGAAGCCCAGATCGCCCGTACGCAGAAAGGGACCCTCCTGCGGTTCGCCGCAATAGGCACCAAATAGTTGTTGGCTTACGATCGGGTTGTTGAAATAGCCTTCGGCCACCGAATCGGATTTTACCCAGATTTCGCCCACCTGATCGTCGGAACAGACGGCCAGCGTGGCGGGGTCAACGATACGTACCTGCGTGTGCTCCGGTACACGCCCGCAGCCAACCAGCCGGACGCTGTCCGAGTCGTTAGAGGTAGCCAAGGTGATCGTGTTCTGGGCCAGCTCCCGGCTATTGACCCGCAGTAGCTGATAGGCTTCATTACGGTGCGTGGCGGTTATTTTCAGGGTTGTTTCGGCCATACCGTAGCCGGGTTTCAGGACATTGGCGGGCAAATAGGCTTTGGCAAAGCGCTCGTTGAACTGTACCAGTGTTGTATCCCGAACAGGCTCGGCGCAGTTGCCTAGATACCGCAGGCTGCTCAAATCGAGTTGGCCAAGCTGCTCATCGGTGATTTTGGCCAGACATAGGTCGAAGGCAAAATTGGGAGCCACTGAGTGCGTGCCGCGCGAGGTGGTGATAGCCATCAGCCATTTCATCGGGCTCACCATAAAATCGAGGGGTGACATCACCACGCAGGTAGCGCCACAATACATCGGGAGCATAATACCCGCCACCAGCCCCATGTCGTGAAACATCGGCAGCCAGGTAACCATGGTACAGGTTGAGTCGAATCCGGCGTTTTCGGCCAGATCGGCCAGGTTTGCGTCGAGGTTACGGCGCGTCACCATCACACCTTTCGGTGTTCCGGTCGAGCCGGAGGTGTATTGCAGAAAAGCCCGGTGCTGGGTACGTTCGTAGTCGGCAGATGCCGTTGGAGCCGTTTCCTGAAGCGTCTGGATATCCAGAAAGCGGAGGTCGCGGCTGTCAAGTTCGGCCAGCCGGTTAGTGTCGGCGCAGGCCTGGATTACCGCGGCGTTGGTCAGCACGGTGCGCGTGGCGGCGTCATTCACCACAGGCCCGATCCGGTTGTGTTTATCGCGGGTGCTGGGCACTGGCAGCGGCACCGCCACTTTACCAGCATATAGGCAACCCAGAAACGCAACGATAAACTCAAGACCAGCCGGAAACATCAGCAGTAGGTTGGTATCGTCGAGGGTGGCGAGTTGCAGCCCCACTGCCATTGCCCGCCGGTGCAGATCGCCGAACGTCAAACTAGTGAGGCCACCAGGCGACGCTGTCTCGAAGCTGTAGGCGCGTTTGTTGGGCGTCTGGGTGGCATGCTGGGCCAGTTTGTCGAGTAAAGTAAAGGTCATGTTCATGGCAGTAGGTTTATGCGTGCATGTCAAGCCATTCATCTTTTAGAATACTGAATGACAAGGAGTCGACCCAGGCACCTCCTTCGTAGCGGTCAGCGCGGACAACGCTTTCCAGCTTCATGTTGCACTTCTGCAACACCTTCACCGACGCCATGTTGTTGACGCTGCATGAGGCGACAACTTTATGAATGCCCAAGTTTTTGAAGCCGAAATTGATCAGCCCCTGGGCAATCTGTGTGGCGTAGCCCCGGTGCCAGTATTTCTCTTTCAGGTAATAGCCAATTTCGGCGATGCCGCCCGTCTGGTTTTTCCGCGTGATGCTCAGACCACCAATTCCGATGTGGTTGGCTTTACCCAGCCCCGCGGCTAGGTAGAAGTTCTGCCGGTCGGGGTTTTGCGCCTCGCTGATCATTCTTTCCAGATGATATTGTGTGTCTTCGATGCTCTTGCTCTGCTCAATGGCCGCAAACCGCATCACGGTCGGGTCTGATAACACGCTGTGGAGCGAAAACAGGTCTTCTTCCGTATGCTCCCGCAGGTGTACATCCGGGCACGTGATGTGAAGGGTGTTGAGCATCGTCTTCATAGGGACAGTAAAGCAGGCTGATTTTTTCCAACCCCTTTCCCAATGAGGTAGTCGTTGAAATCCATCAGGTTGGTTTCCAAGTAAAGCCTAGACTGTAGCGAGTTGTATTTTTGATGAAACTGCCGCGCATTGCGAGTTTGCGACTGTAGCTTGAAGGCGTCGTCTTCTTTGGCGTGGGGCAGGTGCACCGCCATCGCGTTCCGATTGAGGACAATTCGAACGCCCGCCAGCTGAAGCCGATAGGCCAGATCAATGTCTTCAAACCCCCACGACTGATCGTAATCGAGGTCAAAACACCCCACCTCCCGCAGATCGGTCAGGCGGGCCGAGACATTGCAGGTCCAGTAAAACACCCACGGGGCCGGTAGCTGATCGATCTGATCGTTGCAGCGGGTATAGCAAGTGTCGCGCATGTCGCCGAAAGCGGGCATGTTGCGAAACCGCCGGATGGTCTGGTCGGGGTTGTCCACGTCGACATGCTGCCAAAGAGCGGCATCCAGCTCATTAAACTGCTCAAAACCATAGGCATAGCCCACTACAGCCAAGGGCTCGGGGTGGCGCAAGTACGTTGCCAGATGCGCGGTAACGCAGTCCGACGCCAGCAGCATGCCCGAGTCGACAAATACGGCGATGTCGCCGGTAGCTCGGTCAATTGCCTTATTGCGCGCCTCGCCCGTACGGTTACCGCGATCGTCCTGCCACAGGTACGTTAAAGGCAACTGTTGACTAAACAAATCGACCACGGCCTCGGTGTGATCGGCCGATCCATCGTCGACCACAAGCACTTCCATAGACTGCCCGGTAGCTAGCTGCTGCTGCGTGAGCGAGTGCAACGTGTGCGCCAGAATATTGGCCCGGTTATACGTCGGAATAATGACAGATGCTTTCATTGGACCGTTCAGCGCGTTACAGGTTTGCTAAATAGGTGGGTCAGGAGGCGGGTTTCGTAACCGACCATGCCGCCTAGAAAACCCAGTAACATACCCAGCGCGCCCACGACAACGAAGACACCGGGTGTGCCACCTACGTGCAGCAACTCGCCGATACGGCCCGTCAGGATGCCGTTGGACGGTGCGTAGTGCCAGACGGCGGTAGCCAGCCAGATCAGGCCGATAGTCAGGGCGGCAATCAGGCCCGTGGCTGCACGAGCGGTAGTGGTGGCGTAGCCGATCAGGACGGCCGCCAGCAGGGCCGACCACCAGGGTAGCATTCCCTGGAAGCCTATCCAGAGGCCCAGCGTAGCCAGAATGAGTCGGGTCGATGTAGCACGAAGGTTCATAAGAGTAGAGCGAGAAATGGCCGTCCGTAATTGATTGATCGAATGTAGGTTAGCCTAGAAAAGAGCCCAATAAAAAAGGACAACCACCCCCCTTTGGTCATACAAACCCGGCGAACGGAGGGATTTAGGCGGGTTGATTTTGGGCTATCCTAAAACGCACAGTGCGTCTGGCGCGGCGGCGTAGACGGGCTTTTGCTAGCCTCATCCACGCCGCCGCGCCAGACGCACTGTGCGTTTTAGGCCCGCTTACTCGAACCGGAACGTTCGCAACGATGGCTGGATCGCCGAGGTCAGGTAGCGTAACGGGCGCAATTGCCCGGTTTGCCAGTTAGGTAGCATGTCGTCGTAATGGGTACTGCCCGGATTGCCCGACTGCCCCCCCGGATATATCCCATAGGCTTTCGGCTCCGGCCCCACTTCGACCACCATTCGCCACGAAGGTCCCCAGTTTTTCCCGACCGCATTGATGATATTATCGCCTCCGCCAATCTTCAGCGTCTGTCGGCTGAAGGCGTCGAGGCCAGGGATAGGATGCCGAATCGACGTCGATTTGTAGCGGTACCAGGCCCATTTTTCATCGATGGGACCAATGTATTTTACCATAGAGTCGATGGCCATCGAAAACGACAGCCGGGCGGCGTCGGTCAGGGTTTCGCGCGTCTTGGGCGTTGTCTGATTATCGAACCAGGGCGACGTGGGTTCATGTCGGATCATGTGCAGCGTGCGATCGAATGACGGGTACCGCATGGCCTGTGTGCCTTCGCCTGCAAACTCGTCTTTCCAGACGGCGTCGGTAAAGCGCCACATCCATTCCTGAAAAATGGCGGGCTCCACGGCGTTGGTGGTGTTCTGGTACGACCACTTCGTGAGCATGTCGTAGGCTTTGCGTTGCTGCGGGCTCAGCGCACCGGCATCGAGCTGATTAAGTAGTAGCGGCAGCACGTCGTAGGCCCGTACGTTGAAGACATCAGTTTGCAGGCGCTGCATGCTGTCAATGGTCACGTGGTTCATCTGCCTCAGCCGCTGATCGAGGCGACGAGCCCGTTCGGAGGGTGCGTATTGCCAGCTCAGGTAGTAGGGGTAGCTCTGATCGACGGGCGACTGGTTGGCCGAAAACAGGTAGCCTTTGCCAGGGTTTTTCTGGTGCGGGTTTTGGTCAAACGGAATAAAGCCCTGCCAATCGTGCGACGGATCGCTGCCGTCGAGCAGGTATTTACCCTGCCCCGCCCAGCGTAACGGAAACTGCCCGTTGACCCAGATGGCGATGTCATTCTGGCTCGAGGCAAAGATAAAGTTCATCGCGGGTGACCCGTACCCCGACAGTGCGTGCTGAAAATCGGTCAGGTTAGCGGCGGTGTTCAGGTGCTTGAAGCACAGTAGATCGGCTGATGGCTCGTGGCCTACCCAACGAAAGGCGTAGCCACTGGTGGCGGTTGTCGGTTCGCCCTCATATTGGCGTACGGGGCCGTGGTGAGTGTAGCAAACGGTGTCATAAACCATGCCCCCACCCCGTACTCGTATCGCTTCGACCCGACGTTCAACGGGTCGCCAGCCACCACCGTAGCGGTAAGCCGTCTTGCGGGCGTCGTTGAACTCGATTTTATACCAGTCGGCCACATCGGCTTCGGCGTTAGTGACGCCCCAAGCGGCCGATTGGTTGAACCCGATAATGACATACGGAATACCCGGCAGCGAGACACCATAGACGTTGAGCTTGTTTGTTGGGTTGACCAGCTGCACCTCATACCAAACCGACGGCAAGCCAAGGTACAGATGCGGGTCGTTGGCCAGGATGGGTTTTCCGTTCTGCGTTTTACTTCCTCCCACAACCCAGTTGTTGGAGCCTAGCCCCGCAACCCGTTCGGGCTCGGAGCGGGTGCTGACCAGCGCATCCCATGCCTTGTTCTTTCCCTGCGCCACCCGGATGGGCGGCTGGGTACGTTCCTGGGGCCCAACGATAATGGGCGAATCCTGATAAGGTCGGTTGGGAAACAGGTTTTCGGTTTGCGCCAGCCCAACTTTCTTCATGATATTGGTCATACGCAGATCGTCCGATTCTCCGCAGAGCATCAGGGCCATCTGCTTCATCAACAGCACACTCTTGATCGGTGTCCAGGGTTCGGGCTGGTAATCAAGCAGCTTGTATTCGACCGGCAGATCACATTTGCGCAACGTGGCGATGTAGGCATTTACGCCACTGGCATAAGCCTCTAGTTCTGCCATCGCTTCGGGGTTTCGGCTCAGTTGGCGCATCGTCAGTTCAGCGCTTTTGGTGAGGCCTGTTCGGCGTTGCGACAGGTCCATCTCCAGCACCCCATCTCCTACTATTTCGGCCAGCCGACCCGCTGCTGCCAGCGCCTGGAACTCCATCTGCCAAAGCCGGTCTCGGGCCGTCAGATAGCCCTGCATGAAGTACAGGTCGTGGTTGTTTTTGGCAAAAATGTGACATACCTGCGCAGAATCGACGGTGACATCGACGGGCTGCGTTAGGTTGCCAGCCAGAGGGGTAGCCAGCTCGGTTTGGCCACTCGTTTCTTCGTTACGCCAGAACCCTTCCTGCGGGCTTAGAAAAGCACCAAGGGGTGGCAGGTGCATGATCGGCGTGTTGAGCGCCAGCGCCAGCGCCACGGTGGGCAGCAGCCAGACTAGTAGCTTATACGGTTTCATAAAGGGCGGCTTTTGCAGGGGTGGTGGCTACCGTACGGGGTGCGACGAGGGGCATTGTCAGGATGCGTTCGTTCAGGTCACTACATTCTTCGCCAACGGCTTTCTGCAACAGATACGTCGCGTAGGTATTGCGCTTCTGGTGCAGATAAACCCGGTTCTGGTGCGATAGCCGAAACTTCTCTTCAGAGCCTTTATCGTGCGGATGATGCACGCCGATAGCCTGCCGGTTTAGTACGATCGTAGTACCAGCTTCTTGCAGGCCAATGGCCATGTCGTTGTCTTCGCAACCCCAGATACCGTCGAAGCCAACATCAAACAGCCCCGCATTGATGAAGTCTTGGCGCCGGGCCGAAACGTGGCATGTCCAGAAGAAAATCCAGGGCGCTGGCAAGTCGATCAGGTCGTCGTTGTACTGCTGGTAATACGCTTCACGGATATCGGCGAAGTCCCCCGATTGCTGCAACAAGCTGATTGTATGAGCCATATCACCGGGGTTGATCAGGCGTTTGAGTTCATCCCCGTGCGTATCGAACTGTTCAAAGCCGTACACATACCCGATCAGAGCCAGGGGCCGTTCGGCCAGGGTGTGCATGCGGATGTGCTGTTCGACGGCATCGGGCGCAAGCAAAACCCCGGAGTCGATTAAGATACATAATTCACTCTGGGCCAACAGGATACCCATATTCCGAGCCGAACCGGGCCGGTAACCCAGATCGGGCTGCCAACAATAGCGGATGGCTAACTGCCCAGTTTGCTGATAGTGCTGCACCAGCGCAAACGTATCGTCGGAGGAGCCGTCGTCAGCCACAATTACCTCAAAGTCGGTCTGTGATAGGGTTTGCTTTACGAGCGTCTGCAAGGTGTGGTTGAGCAGGTCGCGTCGGTTATAGGTTGGTATAATAACACTGGCCCTGTAGGGCCGGCAGGATGTTGTCTGACTGGTTTTCATAGCTACTATTTATTTATATCTCGTTTTACGTAATCGACGTATTATCAGCATTATATAGGTTCTATTAGTAGGCAGAGCGCCATGCCTCAGCAGGCTACCGGGTGTAGGTCGCTGTTCGGCCCATCAGGTCGGCAGCCGTGCAGGTATGTTCTTGCGGGCCGGGCAGCGCCGCGAGCAGGCTGGCTAGACTCGCATGCAACTGCTCGATGACGGCCGCCGAGGCCCGATCCGTGCGGTAGATGGTAATCCATTCCAGCGCATTATCAAACTGGCCGATCATCAGGAACAGATCGAAGTAGGCGATGAGGCCGCCGGTCTTGTGGGTGGTTTGCTGGCGGGCTTCGGGTAGGCTGGCGCCCGAAAACCGGAGGCAGTTTAATAGCATCGAGGGAATTTGGGCCTCGGGTAAGCCAACTTCATCGAGCAGACTGGTCATATCGACGCCGCCGTTGTCAATGCCTTCCTGCATGATCGCCTGAACCCGAACGACTTCTTTGCCCAGCGGCTGCGTTTCGTCGATGTCCACGGGGCAGTAAATGCCACAGGTGAGCCAGCCAATTGTGTGAGCGTTGCGGTGCGGATCGCGGTCGATCATGGGTACGTCATACACGACCCGCTGCTGCCCAACCGTCTGGCGCAGGGCTAGGCTGAACAACGTACCCAACAAGGCCGGAAACTCAACCTGCCAGGCGCGGCAGTAGACGTGCAACCGATCGAGCGTGGCTTGGTCGAAGCAGGTTTTGAATTCGCCACCGTCGGGGGTATCAACACGCCGCACCAATTCTCTTACCCAGCGAGCCGGGCCAATACCCAGCCGATTGATACTGGCGTGGATTGTCTCGTATTGGTCAGCCGGGCGGGCGGCGGGCAACGCGCCAAGCGTCAACTCGGGCAGGCCCTGCCTGAGTAGTCTGAGCCAGTAGGATTTGCGTTGCGATGCACGCCATAACCGACGATGGATGTAGTCTTTGTAATGCTCGATCACCGGGGGAAGCCCAACGGGCTCCTGCCGTAACAGGCTGGCATACACCTGCGCCATTTCCTGCTTCAGGAGTTGTGTCGATTCGTTGTCGGCAATGGCGTGGTGAATGGTCAGGCAGAGTTTAGAGCGGCCGTCTGTCTGTTGGCCGCACAGCACCCGAAACAGCGGCGCCCGTTCAAGGTCGAACGCCGTTTCGTTTGCCTGACGGCACCATTCTACCCAGGTTGGGAAGCTCGTGGGACCCTCGGGGAGCAGGCGGTAATCGATGGGTAGCGGCCCGATTTGGCCCGGCTCTACGATCAGTTGCCGCAGCGTTCCCGCCACCACCCGCAGACAAGTTCGGAGACTCTCATGGCGAGCAACCAGATGGCGAATAACGGCTTCCAGCAATGGTTTTTTCAGGTCTTCGACCTCAACGACCAACTGGATATTGAAAAAATTACCATTTTCTTTTAGCCGAAACAGCAGCCATTCTCGCTCCAACACCGGATGCACTGGATAGTAAATTCCCGCCGCATCCTGCCAACTGGGCGTCAGCGGGCCAGGCCCCTGTTCCTTCGGCTGGCTCAGGTGCTCAACCAAAGCTACCTTTTGCGTCCGGACGGCCTGCAACAAACTGGCTGGCAACGTGTTGGGCAGCGCGCTTAGGTGCAGCGCGTCGCCCTTCAGGCTAAGGTTGGCACCTGCCTGCCGTAGTTGCAGAAAAATATCGGTGACGGTCATAGCGTAGCGGCAGCTTGTTTGTAGGACCACCAGATAGGCCACCAGCGGGAGGCCGGTTCGGGGTATAATTTGCTGATCCTTCGGTAATAGTCGGGCGAAACACGTGCTAGTCCCTTGGCCACGTATTTGCAACCCAGCGGGCTTTGTTTAAATGGCCCTACGGGATGACTATAGCCCAGTTCGTTGCTCTTGCCCATGTAGCGGGCAATGGGCCCGTACTCGTCAAATGTGTCGACGGGATTCAGCAGGTACGTGATTGGCAGCCGGTGTTGTGCCGCCAGGCAATAGAGCAGGTGCTGTTCAAATACACAGTTGAAATAGACCGAATTGACTTTATCCCAGTGCGCTTTGTTCTGGTCAATGAAGTGCTTCGCCTCACGTACATAGGTGCTGATGAAGCCGTAGTTGGTTCCCCCAAATAAACCGGTGTTGGACGCGCTCAGCTGCGGAGTAGTCTGCCGATTGGCCCTGATGCTGTCAGGTACGTACCTGAAGTGCGACTCAATAGCCTCGATGGCTTCGTGATAGATCGGGAAATTGACCTCAATGTTTTGGCTCACCAGCGTTGCCGTGGTGATGCGCGGGGCCAGTGGTTTGTGCAGGAACACATCGCCATCGATATGTAGGAAGGGTTCCTGCTGAAGCTGGTAGCTCACCAGCTTCGGCAGGGCCCACAGGGTTTGCGGGTACGTGGTCATGGTACCATCGAGGGCGACCTTCACGCTGGTGTATGGTAGCTTCAGCCGGTCGACGAGCAATTCCTTACCGACCTCGTCGGTAACCAGTTCCACCTCGGCATAGTGGCGACGGGCCAGTAGGCAACTCAGCGCCCAGCTCATGTAGTGGAATTTGCTTTCGCGCCACCCGGCGGGGTGGTTGAGCAGTTCCTCGACGGTAGCCAGGTTACAGGACCAGAACGTGTGAACAATTTTCATGGCCGGTTGGGCGTATCAGTGGTCTTTATTCCGAATCCGGCGGCGTTCGCTTTCAGCGCCCGACTCCCGTGCGTTGACTTCCTGCACCTTGCCCCGGTTGAAGGTATAGGTCAGGCTCAGGAAGACCCGGCGGCTTTCCCACTTACGGTACGACTGAATCGTGAATGAATCCGAAATTAATTCGGTGGCCCAGCGTTGGGTGTTCAGCACATCGTACAGGCCCACTTTCAGATTGGCTCGGTTGTTCAGCATCATGTATTTATAGCTCATGTCGAGGCTACCTAAGCTGCGGGTACGGAACTGCGTTTCCTGCGAGGGCGAGTTGTACCAGCCACCAATCTCAAACTCCGATTTCTTCGAGAGTTTCATGGTGTTACCCCAGTAGAGCGTCCCACCAAAGCGACCGACATCGAGCGTACTCTGAGGCAGCTGTCCTTTGAAATAGTTGTAGAACGCCCCCACATAGAGGTAGCCGCTCCACCATTTGGTCACGTTGATGGGGCTGCTAAAGCTCAGCGTCAGGTTGCGTTGGTAGCCCACATTGCGCGTAATGTCATAGATCAACGTACCTGACTGCTCACGGATCTGCGAAAACAGGCTGTTGGTATGGCTGTAGCTCAACTTGAAGGTGCTGGCGTATTTATAGGTGTATGACAGCTCGACGTTGTTGGTGTACTGTGGCAGGATATAGGGGTTACCGCGGGCCTGCGTGAAGAAATCGACCTGATAAGTAAACGGATTGAGGTCTTGATAAAACGGACGATCGATCCGACGGCCATAGGCCATGCTGAGCGTTTTGCCCTCCCCTAGCTGATACTGCGCGAACGCCGACGGAAACAGGTTCAAATAGCTGGTGTCGGGTTTCTCGGTCCCCACCAGATCAACGTTGGTGGTGGATTTACCCTTGATACGGGCATACTCAGCACGTAAGCCAGCCTGCACATTAAGCTTACCAAAGCCGCGATTCAGGTTGGCGTAGAGGGCGCTGATATGCTCATTGTAGACAAACTGATTGTTCATGGCCATAAAGGCCTCGCCCTGCATCGTGGTGGTCGTACGCAAGTTACTGACCGACCGCACGCTGGTTGTTTTAAATCCCGTTTCGAGCTTCGTATTGGCCTGTTTCCACATTTTTGAGAGATCCCCTTTCGTCGAGAAAATATCGATATCACCGTTGGTATCGTTGGTTAGCCGATCAATCCGCTGACTTGGTTGCCCGGTTTGCGTCAGTACGTTCATCAGGTAATTACCATCCACGCTGGTATAGGGCGACAGGTCCACGTCGAGGCTATAATCAAGCCCGGTTGTGTCGGAGTAGCGATAATTGAGGTTGTAGTTAGTGCGCGTTTTATGGTGAGGTACGTAGCGCGTGGTCAGGGCGGTTTCCTGGAGTATCTGCTGCCGGTAAAGCAGTGCTTCATTCGTATTGTCGAAATAGTCGTTGCTGCCGTTGCCCATCACCTGAAAGCCAACCACCTGACGGCTCGACAGCCGGTATTCGCCGCCTGCTTTGTAGCTATAGGTACGCCAGTTTTCCACGTCGAGCCCCACCATATCGTTGCGTTCATTGGTGGTGCGGAATAGCCGGTTGTTAGTCGAGCGCGTAAACTGTCGCCCCCCGTTAAACGAGTAGTTGCCAAAGAGCGTCCACCGGCCTTCGTTGAAAGTTAGGTCAGTGCCAGCGTTGTAGCGGGCATGATCACTTTGCAGAAAGCTACCTGTTACGCTGCCATTAATCCCCGCCTTCGGTTGCCGTTTTAGCTTGATGTCGATGATACCCGCGTTACCAGCGGCATCGTATTTAGCCGACGGATTACTGATCAGATCGATAGATGCAATGGTATTGGCCTGTAACGATTTCAAGAACGTGGCCAAATCCTGCTGCGACATCTGCAACGCCCGCCCGTTTACAAAGACATTGACGCCCGACTTACCACCCATCCGAATATTATCGTCGCCGTCAACAGTTAGGCCGGGGGCCTGACGCAATAACTCAATGGTATTCAACCCATCCACACCGTTGCGTTGCTCTACATTGAGCACCACCCGGTCGATATGGTTTTCTACGTAGGGCTTCTTCTTAACAATCGTTACACTGTTCAGTTGTTGCACCTCTTCGGTTAGCGCCAGTGAGTCTTTATAGACCATATTGACTTCCAACTGAAAGGCAGGGGTCGTGAGTAGGCCAAAGCCAATTTTTGAGATCTGTAACACATAACTACCTGCTTCGGCGTCTAATGTGAAGCGGCCTTCTTCGTCGGCCAGGGTACCGGTGGCAAACTCCGAGTCGGCTGCTTTCAGGAGCTTGACAGTGGCGTAGGCCCCCGCCTTGTTGGCCCCGCTGACGGTGCCGGTCAGGTTCAGTTTTTGGGCAAAAGCCCACGAGCAGCTCAGGCCCATTAACAGGCATAGGGTTGCTAGTTTAGTTTTCATAAGTAAAAGGGATTGCGATTGTGTAGTTGTTAGGAAAGCACTAAACCGCCAGTTCGGCTACCGGCTTGCTCATGAGCAGCGGCGTGTAATCGAGCTCCTGCCAAACCGACTCGATGTTGTCGGTGGCCATGATCTGATCGAGTAGGTTTGTTTGCTGTTTGCCTACTTTTACTACCTGATGGTAGGGCACATCGCTAAACGACACCATGCCATACAGTGATCGCCAGCGGTCGGGGTACTCCTGCGTCAACTTGGCGTCGATCTGCTTGCGGAGCAAAAAGCGCGGGTCGGCCACTTTAGCCTGCATTTCTTCGTAATTCTGGAGCGAGAGCGCCGCAATGGCGTCGGTATCACGTTTGCGTTGCTGCTGATAGGTAGCCATTACGCAGGCCCAATCCCCTTCGCAGTCGTCAAGCAGGGCCATAATTGTCGAGCAGTCCTCAAAACCCGCGTTCATGCCCTGCCCGAAGAAGGGCAGAATCGCATGGGCGGCGTCGCCCACGAGCATGGCCTTGTCCTGGTAGCACCAAGGGTAGCAGTCGACCGACATCAGTGCCGACACGGGATTTTCGTTGAATTGCGCCGTGAGGGTCGGCACCAGCGGAATCAGGTCGGCGAAGTACGTCGCAAAAAAATCGTCGATGGCCGCGTCGGTCTGCAAGGCGTCGAACGAAACGGGCCCCTTCGATGGCAAAAACAACGTACCTGTAAAGCTGCCGTCGATATTGGGCAGGGCAATCATCATAAACTGCTGCCGGGGCCAGATGTGTAGCCGATCGGGCTGAAGCTGGAACTCCCCCGCCACCGAAGCCGGAATGGTCAGCTCTTTATAAGCTTGGGCAATCTGCCGAGTATTGAGCTGAAATGCCGGGAGCGTTGGATAGTAGCTGCGAAGCACCGAGTTCAGGCCATCAGCCCCGATCAGCAGATCGGTAGCGCAGGCCGTGGGGGCCGCGTCGGGCGGGCACACCGTGAACGTAGACCGGGCAAAATCAACTTCCAGACAGGGCGTATCGAAGTGCAGCGCGATGCTGGGGTCGGCCGATACGGCGTTGAGCAAGACTTCGTTGAGCAGCTGCCGCGACACGGCGTAAATCGCCTCGTTGGCCCCGCCATACGGCATAAACGACTCGGTGCCGTCGAGGTGGTGAATCTGACGGCCATACATCGGCAGGGCAATGGGACGTACCTGATCGGTGAGACCCACCTGTTCGATGGCCTTCCAGGCACGGCAGCTTACCGCCAGGTTAATCGACCGTCCCCGCGTATTTTTGCGGCGGCTGTCGGCGCGTTTTTCGTAGATCGACAGCGCGTAACCACGCCGGGAGAGCATCAGTGCCAGCAGGGAGCCAACCAGCCCCGCGCCCAGCACGCTGATCGTGCGAACAGTTTTCATGCGGCGGCCTGGGTTACGTACTTTTCAACATAGAGTTTTCCCCACTCGGCTTCTTCTTCCTGCTGCCAAAGGCTGGAAAAAAATGAAATCCGCTGAAAACGCGGTGGCAGGTAGGCCCGCCAGTTGGTGCCCCCAGTAGCGGCGGCGGCGTTGCCGTTGCGCATCAGGTGGCGCAGCGCAGCCTTGTAGTGGATCGTTTTCCAGCCCACGTTAAAGAGTTGATCGTAGTCGCGCAGTTCGGCGACGATCTGCGGGTATTCGGGCTGATCGTAAAATTTCTCGAAACTCGTCGAGATGTTTTGGCCCTGGCAGTTGAGCGCATGACGGTAGAGAAGTTGATCGTAGGCCTGCTCAAAATTGACCAGGCATTGATCTTTCTGCCCCGTGGTGGTGTCGATAGCACCGCGTTTCCAGTACAAGCTGGCAAACAGCTGCTCTACCGTGGCCGGGGCCGTGACGGTGCCGTTGGTCAGGGCCATCAGCGAAGTTGAGTAAAGCTCGATTTGCCGAAACTGAAGCGACTGAAACCCGCTGGCGGGCACAAGCACTTTCCTGAACTGTTCAAACTGAACCCGGTCGAGGCCGTCGATGACAATGTCGAACGAGTAAATCAGGTTTTTACAATAGCGATTAATGCGCCGTACCTTATCCAGAAAGGTTTCGCCAGCCGTGGCCGGTAACGCCAGCAATTGCTTGATTTCCTGAATGATCAGCTTGAAATACAGTTCGGTAATTTGATGGTACGTGATGAAGATAACCTCGTCGGGGTAGTGGCTTCGGGGTTGTTGCAGGTGCAGGAGCGCGTCGAGCTGAATGTAATCGGCGTAGACGATCTCGCGTTCGTAGGGTAGTTTATCGAGTCGCCATCGCAGGTCGGCTTCGCTAAACTGGGTGAGCAGCTGCTCCATTTTTGCGCTCAGTGTTTCCGGTAGTTCTATACTATGCATCATGTTTTCTAGCCATTTTCTATCGTCAAATCCTAAATCTTATCCTATCGTAGCGTAATCAGGCCGCCAGCCGAACCCCCTTTCCATCGGTGGTCATCTGCTCCAGTATGTAGTTGCCGAGAGCGATGTCGAACACGGCCATGCCCATCGGGTTGAAGTGCAGCGCGCCTTCGATGGGCAGTTGTGTAATGGCCTTGCTAAACACCACATCAGCCAGCGAATGAGCCTGCTCCGGCTGAAGCTGCCCGCTCAGGTAAGCCCGCTCCACGAAGGTGTTTTCGCGGCAGACCTCGTCCCAGTCGTCGACGACCACATGCTGGTTGAAGAAAGGAATGGTAACCGGGGCATAATCGCGCAGGGATACGTTGAGATGCACCGAGCCGTTTTTGGGCGCGTGGGTGATATAGGGCTCCTTTGCTACGGTGCAGGCCATAAACAGGTCGGCCTCGTCGTAGACCTCGGCCCAGGAGTCGGCCGTGTCGATACCGGCGTCGCGGGCCTGCGCCATCAGTTCAGGGTTAGTGTCGTAGACGCGCACCGATGTCGCTTGCTCGCCCAGCAACGCCTGGCACATTTTGTAATGATATTGCCCGATGGGCCCCCAGCCAGTGATACCCACCCGCAGCGGCCGCGACCCAAACAAAGGGGCTACCGCCTGCACAAACAAGCCGCTGACGGCGGCGGTACGCAGCACACTCAACAGCGCCGTATTGATGATGGCTACCGGTTGGCCCGTATCGGCGTCGTTCAGAATCACGACGCTGCTAGCGCGGGGCAATTGCCGTTTGTGATTGCCGGGAAAGCTGGCGATCCATTTAATACCCGCCCGGTGAATGCCGCCGCCCACATAAGCCGGCATGCTGATAATCCGGTTCTGAGGGTCGCCGTAGCGTAGGTAGGGTTTGAGCGGCTGGGCGTAGTCGTTCTGGCTGATGCAGCCCAGCGCCTGCCGGATAACACCCGTGTAGGCCGGCCACGACAGCGGTGCCGACAGTATATCGTACTGGTTGATGTAAGTGATCATGATGGAATTAAGCCAGGCCCAGTTTGTCGCGGCACCAGGCCGGGTTATACACGGTGTCGAGGTACTTGCTGCCGCTATCGGCGAAAATGGCCAGGGCTGTCGGGGACGACAGGCTATGGGGCTGCCGACCGAAATAGTACTTCATGGCCGCGTAGACCGTCCCCGACGAGCCGCCGGTAAACAGGAAATGGTCTTTGAGCAGGGCATGGCACGCCTGGGCGGCGGTGGCTTCGTCGATCCAGACGACATCATCGATATAAGCCTGATCGAGAATAGCCGGGCGCTGACTCGACCCGATACCGGGGATGTAGCGCCCTTTGGGGGGTGAGCCAAACACTACCGACCCGACCGTATCGACTGCGATGATGCGAATGGCTGGGTACGTCTCTTTCAGCTTGCGCGACAGGCCCGTGATGGTACCACCCGAACTGACCCCTACGAAGGCATAATCGAGCGAGGGTAGCTGATTACCGATTTCGTTCCCCAGCGTTTCGTAGTAGGCCTGGGCGTTGAGCGGGTTGGCGTACTGGTTGATCCAGTAGCGTTTCTGCGGCTCGGCCATCAGCGCGTGAATACGCGACAGGCGGGCCTTCAGGTAGCCGCCGACCGTGTTGGGCGTAGAGACCATGTCGATCACCGCGCCGAATTCCTCCACCATCCGCAGGTTATAAGGCGTAATGTTGGGGTCGATCACGCAGCGAAACCGCAGCCCATAATACTGGCAGTAGGCCGCCAGCGCCACGGCGTAGTTGCCCGACGACGATTCGACGATTTCGGTATCGGCGTCGATAGTGCCCATCGCCAGCAGGTTACGCAGGATATAGTGGGCCGCACGGTCCTTTACTGACCCCGTGGGGTTATACGCTTCCAGCTTAACGTAGGCGTTGGCGTTGGGTATACTGCCTTCGCCCAGCCGCACCATGGGCGTATTGCCCACCAGTTCAAGGCAGTGGTCGCTAATTCGTCCGGCACTGATATACGGTTCTTGTAGGATAGTCATCTGCTATACGTGTTCGTCTTTTACCTATTAGTAGGTCTAAGTTGACGGGACGCGCAAGCAACCTCAAATAAAGAGGACAAGCCCATTCATTGGGACGACAAAACCGGCCGTTGGCACGACGTGCATGTACCGGTCAGCGGTGGGTGTAGATATGGGGTAAGGGTAGTTGAGCGGCACCCGATCAGCTAGCCAGGTACGTATAAGCCTGCTCTGTCGCTAAAGAGCGAGGGACCAAGGAAACGCGTCCTTTTCTTTAACGGCTCAACTTCTCAAACAGAGAGCAAGCTTTGTATTGTATGCACTCAACCTATCCGCAATCGGGTTTTACTGGCCTACTTACAAAGTCGTTGTATCATCTTCCCTGTGCGAGCCACTACCTAGCTGAAGTGCATTATGAGGTTAAGAGCAAACATTATTTTGCCTTAAGCTTTAAAAACGATAAGGGGGGTTATAAGCTACGAAGTGAACATTTCAAAGTTCAACATCCCCAAAATGGTTTTCGAGCCTTAGCGGGCAAAATAGCGATACGCTAAACGTGTTTGAGGTTTTTTTTGATCTACTCTCTTGCTGTCAGCAATTCAAAACAATACGGCTTAGAAACCCAACTATCGTTTTGAACTCGCTTTCCTTTCTTCAAGAGGTAGTACCTACACTTACCACCTATCGACAGGTAAACGTCTTTTTCGACAACGATACGTCAGGAAAACGTGCCTTAGGGCATCTGCAAACAGAAAGCATAGCGGCTAGTGACTGCTCAGTATATTATCCAGCCTGCAAAGACTATAATGAGTACCATATAAGGCACCATTTAGGGTAGCATTTCAGGCACCATTGACAAGGTTTTACGAAGGTTTAACAAAGGTTTTACCCATCCTTAACGCGTACAATAAGCATGAAACAAAATAGCAAACTAAAAGAAGGTAAAAACGGGCTCAGAAATTACAGTTATGAATCAGCACAAAAAAACAAAGTAACAAGTCATTATAATCGTGACATTGGTCACTGGAAAGAAGAGCAACGAGGTATGTTCTACATGAAACACTGTGTGTTCTGTAAAAAAAGTTTTGAAGCTAGACGTATAGACACTACCTTCTGTTGTCAAGGATGTCAGAAAGCGCATTTGAGGCAAAGAAAACAGAATAGATAGCAAAATGTTGCCATGTAAATAGGTCTGTATATTGGCTCAGTACCATAATTAATCAAGTTATCAAAGAGCATTAATAATTCAGCTAGCCTTTATTACAGACTTATTCGCAAGTTAACGCAATCAGATCAATCATCTTTCGTACCAGAATGTATTTTTAAAGAATCAAAAATATCTTCAATTAAGTTAATACTACGACCCAATGTCTCCTCATTTCTGTAAGGCATTTCATGTCGATCATCTTCATCAATATAGTCTTCATTACTATCATGCGCGTCTCGCATATTACTATACATCTCTTCCTCTAAACGTGAATGAATTCTATCTATTGTATAGCCAAGATTCAAATCAAAAGCGCTTCGGAATCTATCTGCTATATCTATGAGATCGGAAAGAAACATACTATCACTGTTTTCAACTCTAGAACTAATAACGTCTTGAATCATAAATTCTAAATTATTGTCCGTTTTCAGATATACTGAAAATTCATCCACATATAGTGTTGAGAAAACAAGTAGCGCTTCAATGTCTTCAATAGTCTTGATATTATCTACTATACGACTGACAGTTTCTAATACATTAAAGTGCACCTTACTTTTAACCAAGTTAAGCAAACTCACATATCTTGAAATATCCCTACCGTCAATAGATCCAAATTCAGCTACCTCCTGAAATTTCTTAACTATAAAATTATACATATCACAATTCGCACTTACATTAAATTTTTCGATCAAAAATACAAGTTTATCATCTATACTATTATAATGCTTGTTTGAAATAATAATTCTCGATTGAAACACCATAATATTTATGTCTAAAATCGACATTTTATTAAAATCCAAAACTATCTTATTAAACAATTTCGCAATAAAACTCATATCACCAACCTCAACTAAATTTATTTTATTTGAATTTAAAACAGAAATATCAATAAGTTGATTTAAAAATATTGATGATTTCATCATATCATCTATAACATCTTTCAAATGTGTATCAACATATATAACTAAAAAGTCAAATATGGATGGATTTTTAAACTTTACAATAGTTCTTCCACGATTATCAGAGGATGTAGTTATGAAACTACCTTCAAGCTCCGATATAGATTTCATAAAATGAATACTATCAAAACATAAATTATTGTATTTTGATGATGTGACAGAAAAAAAACTATATAGCACTTCTTTCAAGTCATCAATTAGTATACCTTTATAAAAGGGCAACAAATTAATCAGTAAGTATTGTGATATTACTGATATTTTATTTAGGAAAGCATGCTCCCAAACCTTAGTGGGATTATTTAAAAAATCCTTAATTTTTTCAAGAAAATCATTTGTATCTATTCCTCTCCAAACACTTTTGCTTGTAAAATATTCTATAATTCGGGGGTTGTAGTTATTATGATAAATTATAAAATTATAAAAACCTGTATTCACTATCGCGTTAATATATTTTTCAGGCACTTTTGAGTAGTACAAATGACTGTATAATATTTCTGCCTTAATCAGGTTCGTATAAGAACCCAAATCAATTATACATTTCGAAAAATCAATATCTGAATAATTTAATATTTCAGACTTATCTTTGGCTTGAGATAAAATATACTCTCTAGTTGTTAAAATTAATATTTTATCATTAGAAGAAGATATTAATTTTATAAACCTAACTATTTCATTATCCTCATTTTTATTAAAACCAATTTCTAAAAAGTTCGTACCCAAAAAATCATCGAAAAAAAAATACTTGTTTCACATCAGGTTTATACATCATAACCCCATCTTGTATGTTTGAAGATATATACACGAATTCTTGGTAGTCCATTCCTAGATAATACACTGCTAAATAATTCGCTAAGGCAGTCTTTCCAACTCCGGGCAGACCAGATATTATCACATATCTATTGGAATTGATCTTTTCTATACATTGATTTACTCCTTCATTTTGGATATACAACTTGACTTTATTTTGAATTTCTTGCAGAGCAAATTCTGATCCATTATAAACTCTAGAATTAAGTATTTTGTCCATTATATTTATACTGGTAAGCCACAGCTTATAATACTTTTTCTCGATACTAGGATATTTCCCCAACAAGTTATTTACTTCATCTTTTCCTAATATATCCGATTCTATTTTTATAAACGAACCAAACAAATCTAGTATTTCTTTTTTTTGAAACGGAGTTAATCCCGACGAAGTCACTAATATATAGCGATTAGGGTTTAACTTCCTAAGTTTTAAAACCTCTTTTTTTAAATCAGAATATAATGAACTATAGTTATTGTATCTCTTACACTGTACAATCAAGCTTTTACCATCTGATATGTACCTTAGATCAATGCCACCGTCTTTCCCACTTGTAAAACTCTCTAGCATTATTTGCAACTGACACTGAAGCAAATCCCTAGAAAGACTTTCGAACTCAAGTGGTGATAAGTTTAGGAAGTCATAGTTTAACATAGTAATCGTTTAGCTAATACAGGTATGATTGTTCAGACATATTCTTTTTACAATGTAACAAAAAAACCCCCAAATCAAATTGATTTGGGGGTTTTGCTCCCGAAGCTGGGCTCGAACCAGCGACCCTCTGATTAACAGTCAGATGCTCTAACCGGCTGAGCTATTCGGGAATGTGCCGGACGACTTACCGTTGCGGTGAAATCGTGGTGCAAAAGTAGGGCGTAAAACGACCCTGCGCAAGTGCTGAGGCTAAAAAAATGTCATTGATCGGCCCGTATCGGTGGTTCGGTCGTCGGAACTCAGTGACAACCAATCACTAATGCACCCCGATCAATGACAAAAATTTTTACCGCGGGCCAACGGTCGTCGGGCCACCGAAGGCGTCGGGGCGGTGATTAGGTACCTGTTGCAGGATCAGCTCCTTCACGCGCCGGGCATCGCCCTTGGTAAAGTTGTTGATGATGATCTCGGGCCGGGCGCGGGGAATCACGCGGATGGTGGCGAAGAACAGACCGTTATCGATTTCGACACCCGAGATGTCGGAGTAGAACACGAAGTTGTCGGTGCCGCCGATGAGCTTCTTCACGCTGAAGGTGACGCCCTTATCGTTGAATTCGATCACATCACGCCGGATCGGATCTTTAAAGCTGCTGCTGGAGAATCGTTCGTTCATAATTGTCTTTCAGTTGTCTGTCTAGTGTCTTCAGTCTTCTGTTCACTGTCTTCTGTTGGCTGACGCCGGAGTACGTCTGCGTCAGCCAACAGAAGACAGTGAACAGAAGACTGAAGACACTAGACAGACAACCTATTTTTTAACGTGTAGCACTTTCTTGGTTTCGAAAAACTCGCCGGCAAAATAGTCGGAGAGGTTATAAATCTTCGTTTTTTCGGGGATTTCGGCAATTTCCTCGGCAAGGTCGCCGCCCTTCAGGTATAAAACACCGTTGGGCAAGTCGTTGTTGCCGCGCTTGATGATCTTGTAACGTACCCAGCCCATAAACGGCTGTAGACGCGTGACGGCCCGGCTTACCACAAAATCGTAGGTGTCGCTCAGGTGCTCCACGCGCGCCTGCTCGGCCCGCACGTTGGTGAGGCCAAGCGCCCCGGCCACCTCCTTCACCACGGTGATCTTCTTACCGATGCTGTCGACCAGGTGAAACTTGGCCATCGGGAACAGAATCGCGAGCGGAATACCCGGAAAGCCGCCGCCCGTGCCTACGTCGAGGATTTCGGTACCGGGCTTAAACGAGATCACTTTGGCGATACCCAGCGAATGCAGTACGTGTTTTTCGTAGAGCGCGTCGATGTCCTGCCGCGAAATCACATTGATTTTGGCGTTCCAGTCCCGATAGAGCCCGTCCAGCGCCGCAAACTGCGCCCGCTGCTCATCCGTGAGGTTGGGGAAATAAGAAAGGAGTTGTTCCATGGATGATGGATAATGTACAATGCACGATGCACAATGTATAATGGACAGAGTCCGGGAGCGGAGCCATTGTACATCGTGCATTATACATTCTATACTACCAACCCGTTTGTTTCCGACGGAAGGTCAGGGCCATACGGGCGGTTGATAAGCAATAATAGATGGCCAGCAGCAGGTCGGTGGCGGGGATGGCGTACCAGGACACCATGGCGCCCAGTCGATGGCTGATGCGGCCGATTAGCCCCCAAAATAAACCAAAACGCAGCACAAACAGGCCCGTAGCCGCCAACAGCATCGGACTGAGCAGGGCGTCTCGCTGTCCCGTAGCGGCCAGATACAGCACGTACCCAGCCACGCCCAGCCCCAGTAGCCAGGTCAGTACGTGCGAGGCCGTGATGAGGCCCAGCACGGCTTTGTCGCCGTTCTTGTAATGCCGTCCCACGTTCAGGTGGCGCTGTTTCTGCCGCTTCCAGTCGGCCCAGGTACGTTTCGGCGCCGAGGTCGTAAACGTGTCGGGGTGCAGGCTCACGGCCACGTTCTGCGCCGTGGCCGCTTCGTTCACAAACAGATCGTCGTCGCCGCCCCACACGCGCATGTGGCTGTAAAAGCCTTTATGCCGGAAAAAGACGTCGCGGCGATAGAGCAGGTTGCGGCCCACACCCATGTAGGCCCGTCCCGCCAGCGCCAGCGATACGTATTGCACAGCGGTAAAGAGCGTTTCGGACCGGATCAGGAAATTGAGCAGACCCGGTGCCCGTTCGTAGGGCGATATGCCCAGCACGATCTCCGTTTCCTTGTTCTGAAGGGGGGCCACCATACCCGCCAGCCATTGGTCGGAGGCGGGGCGGCAGTCGGCGTCGGTCAGCAGCACCACGGGGTACGTTGCCTTCTTCAGCGCGATGGTCAGCGCGTATTTTTTGGGCGTCACGTGCGCCGCTTCCACGTCGATCCGGATGAAGCGCAGGTTGGGCAGCAGCGTCACCATCTCGTCGAGCAGCACGTCGGAGAGGTCGGTCGAGCGGTCGTCCATCACCAGCACTTCGTAGAGTGGGTAGTCCTGCGACGTCAGCAACGGGAGCAGTTCGAGCAGGTTATCGTGCTCATTATGGGCGCAAACCACGATGGTTACGCCCGTTGTGGGAGCCGTTGGCGGCGCAAGATCAGGCACAGGCCGAAAGGCCGTTCGGGCAAACAAAAACAGCAGGCAACCAACCTGAACAGCCAGCACAACGAGCCAGCCTGCCAGTAGAATGAGAATCACAAGAACCGTAGCGGTGTTATCAAATGAGTACGAGGAGAAACGGTCTGTAAAGATAGCGACGTACCTTTGTAGAGACGCAACCCTTTGCGTCTCGCGAGCGTCAGCAACAGATTATCCGCAAAAAAATGACGCTCCGAGAATCGCCGCGTCCGGCAGCAGACCAGGCAAAGGATGGCGCCATTACCATTATGACCTTTACGATTGAACACAATGATCCGCAGTCGCAGGCCCGCACAGGTACGTTGACGACGGATCATGGGGCCATTCAAACGCCCATTTTTATGCCCGTCGGTACGGCGGGAACGGTGAAGGCGGTGCATCAGCGCGAACTCGAAACCGACATCAACGCCCATATCATCCTCGGCAATACCTACCACCTCTACCTGCGCCCCGGCCTCGACGTGCTGCGGCAGGCGGGCGGGCTACACGGCTTCAACGGCTGGCAACGCCCCATCCTGACCGATTCGGGCGGATATCAGGTGTATTCGCTGTCGAATACGCGGAAGATCAAGGAAGAGGGCGTCACGTTCAAATCGCACATCGACGGCTCGAAGCACACCTTCACGCCGGAAGGGGTCATGGACATTCAGCGCACAATCGGGGCCGACATCATGATGGCCTTCGATGAATGCACGCCCTACCCCTGCGATTACGCCTACGCCAAAGCCTCGATGGACATGACCCACCGCTGGCTCGACCGCTGCATCCGCCGGTTCGACGAAACCGAAGGGCATTATGGCTACCAGCAATACCTGTTCCCGATTGTGCAGGGCAGCACGTACCCAGACCTGCGGCGGCAGTCGGCCGAGACGATCGCCAGTAAAGAACGGACCGGCAACGCCATCGGTGGTCTGGCGGTGGGCGAGCCCGCCGAGGAGATGTACAAGACCATCGATCTGGTGAACGCGATTCTGCCGCGCGATAAGCCTCGTTACCTGATGGGCGTAGGTACGCCCGCCAACATCCTCGAAGCCATTGCCCTAGGCGTGGATATGTTCGACTGCGTGATGCCCACCCGCAACGCCCGGCATGGGCTGCTGTTTACCACGGAAGGCATCATCAACATCAAAAACGAGAAGTGGAGCCGCGATTTCAGCCCGATCGACGCCACGCTGGGTGGTTACGCGAGCACGTTTTATAGCAAAGCCTACCTGCGCCACCTCTTCAAAGCCGACGAACTGCTAGGCGGGCAAATTGCCTCCCTGCAAAACCTGACGTTTTACCTCTGGCTCGTTCGGCAGGCCCGCGCGCACATCGCAGCGGGTGATTTTGTCGCCTGGAAAAACGAAATGACGACCCGGCTAATGGTGCGGATGTAATAGCAACACTTAACGGGGTTGGGCGACGACGTATCCTTGCAGGACGACCTCCTCGAACAGGTACGTTGCCGTGACAGGCTGATCGCGGTAACGGGCGGGCGCCCAGTCGACGTCTTTAAGCGCCAGATCGACTGCCTCCCGGCAACTTTTGAGAAACTCTTTATCCTGGTTCGACGCGATAACTCGGTAGCGCGCTCCGCTAATGGATACCGTTGCCAACACCTTGAATGACAGAAAGTTCACACCAGCCCGTTGCAGGTTAATGGGCAACCGAACGGTGCGTGCGATGATACCGTATATCTGCGGTGAACTCGCCAGATACACCGGCCCGTTGTCGAGCACCATCGTCACTATGCTGTCGCCTTCCTGCACCTGCGCCACCGACGAGGCCGACGGGATGCGCGTGTTGCTTTTCACTTGCCGGGCGTCGTAGTCGTAGATTAGTTCGGGCTGTTCATCGGAACCGTAGAAGGTCCAGACGCCTACGCGTTTGTTGGCTTTGTATTGACCCGTTTCGAGCAGTTTGCGATTATGCATACTTCGCTTCTCGTACGTACCATCGCGCACGGTATCATTGTCGGCCAGTACGTCGAACTGCTCAGACAGGTGAGTCGATCGTTTCTTTACCGTTTTGTGCGGCTGAGCCAACAGCAGCGCGGGCGTTATCAGACAGAACAGAAGTAGCCAGAAGCGATAAACGTGCATAAAGGGTCGGCAGTTAGCGGCTCCCAATTTAGACACGCAAATCCTATATCTGGCTACTTACTAGGCAAACAAATGCCAATTCATCGCCTTAATCCGCGTTGCCGGTCCGGGCTTTTTTTGCCTTTGCGGTGTTGGGTACGTTCTGTTTGCCGGTTTTCGAACCGGCTACTTTCTTGGCGTTGGTGGCTTTCTTTTCCGCAGGCGACAGCTTGTCCCAGGCCTCTTTGGGCAGGTACCGCGTGGTGCCGCCCTCGCGTTCAGCGGGTTTGCCATCGGCCGTTTGCCAGTCTTCGTCCGTCCATTTGTCGAGGTGTTGCTGCGCTTCCGTTTTGTGGTCGTCTTTGTAGCCTCCGCCCGCTTTCTCATATTCATGAGCCAGCAGTTGAGCCTTCCGGGCGCTCCATTGCCCTGCTTTACCCCCTTTTTCGCCGGCCTTGATGTCAGCTTTCAGCTTCTCGCGCAGCTCAGGGTCGGTGTAGTTATCGGCTTTCTTAGACGCTTTGGTCTTGGTTGTCGTTGCTTTCGTCGTGGCGTGGGTTTTGTGGTCGCCACTGGTTTTACGTTTCGCCGACTTATCATCAGCTTTTTTCGTCGTTGTCGTTGCCATGTCGTTGAGTACTTGTTGCCGCCAGACGATGCGCCGGGCGTTTACGATAATCATTTCCTAACCGGCTGAGTAAGATTTTGTTTCGACTTGTTTGATATGCTTTTTCCGACATTAAATTGCACTTAAAAGCACTACCAACTGACTATATCGATGAACGCCTCACCCACTTCGTCAGCCCCCTATGCCTCCCTGATCGATCTTTTCCTTCGCTGGGAGCACGAAAAACCAACGCAAACGTACCTGCGGCAGCCCGTGGGTGACGGCTTCATCGACTATACCTGGGCTGACGTCGGCCAACAGGCTCGCCGGATGGCCACGTACCTGAATGCGCTGGGCCTGCCACCGGGCAGCAACATCGGACTGGTCTCCAAAAACTGCGCGCACTGGCTCATCGCCGATCTCGCCATTCTGCTGAGTGGGCACATCTCGGTGCCCTTCTACCCTACCCTCACCGCCGATCAGCTCCATCAGGTGCTGGCGCATAGTGGGTGCCCCGTGCTGTTTGTGGGCAAGCTGGATAACTGGACAGGGATGAAAACAGGCGTTCCCGAGGGCGTCACGCTCGTGGGCTTTCCCACTTACGGCCTCGTCACCGACACCGCAGATCGTAGTGAGCTAATGGCCTGGGATGAAGTTATGGCGCATTACGAACCCATGACCGCTATTGCCCGCCCCCAGCCCGACGATCTGTTTACCATCATTTATACGTCGGGAACAACGGGCGTGCCTAAGGGCGTCATGATCGACCACCGGGCCGTATCCGAGGCGCTGTTCGACACCCGCGTTCTGCTCAAACACGACACGCCCAACGCCCGGTTCTTTTCGTACCTGCCGCTTTGTCACATTGCCGAACGCAACATTGTGCAGGCCACGAGCCTGGCGACGGGCGGCACGGTCTATTTTGCCGAATCGCTCGACACCTTTGCCAAGAACCTGGCGGCAGCCAAACCCACCCATTTTCTGGCCGTACCGCGCATCTGGACCAAGTTTCAGCAGGGCATATTAGCCAAAATGCCGCAGGCAAAACTCGACCGACTGCTCAGTATCCCAATTCTATCGGGTTTCGTCAAGAAGAAGATTCGGCAGGGGCTGGGGCTCAACAAGGCCGTGCTCATCCTGACGGGGGCCGCCCCCATGCCCAAGTCGCTCATTCAGTGGTTTCGGCGGTTGGGCATCCGCATTCAGGAAGCCTACGGCATGACCGAAAACCTCGGGGCCGTGTCGATGATGCCCCTCGACGACATGCGCGACGGTACGGTGGGCAAACACTACCCCGGTATGGAAGTAGCCATTGCCCCGCACACAGGCGAAATCCTGACCCGCTCGGCCTGGCTAATGCGCGGCTATTACAAAAATCCGGAGCTGACCCGCGAGGTCTTGCAGGATGGCTGGCTGGCCACGGGCGACGTAGGTACGTTGGATGAGGATGGGTACCTGACCATTACGGGGCGCGTGAAGGAGATGTACAAAACGGCCAAAGGCGAGTACGTAGCGCCGTCGCAGATCGAGTTTGGTTTTGCCGACAACAATTACGTCGAGCAGATTTGTGTGGCCGGGCAACAGTTACCGCAACCGATGGCGCTGGTTGTACTCTCCGAAATGGGAAAACACGCCGAACGTATTTTGGTCGAGCGCAGCCTGGAAGATACCATCAACGCCCTCAATCCGACGCTCCATGCCTACGAACGCGTGCGCAAGGTGGTAGTGGTGCGCGATGCCTGGACGGTCGACAACAACATGATGACGCCCACCATGAAGATTAAGCGCAATATCATCGAAGCGCGTTACGATGCCCAACTACAACCTTGGTACAACCAGGACCAGTTAATTATCTGGGAATAAATACATTCGCTACAGGCTTTTGCGCGCATAAATCAATCGCACAAACAATTTTTTCTTGTCCTAGTTCTATTACCATGACTCAACGTGGGTCTGTCTTATTTACACACAAATCCATTCAACATTATGAACGAGACAACATTGAAAGGCGCCTGGAACGAAATGAAAGGGAAAATCAAACAGGCCTACGCCGACCTGACCGACGACGATCTGACGTACGCCGACGGCAAAGAAGATGAAATGTGGGGCCGGATTCAGCAGAAGACCGGTAAAACGAAAGACGAAATCAATAAGTCTATAGCTGATCTGTAAGGAACAGCGCTACCTGATTTGCCCAATTGGTCTACATGGCTAATTGGGCTTTTTTGTGCCCAAATGGGCACCTTTCCGTTTCTGACAGGGCGGTAGTTAGATAATATAAAGAATCTTCATTTACCGACTGTTCCACGCAGTGGCATATTAGCACACTCACTTACCTGAAGCGCCATTTGCTCAGATTACCCGTGAAACACGTTTGGATATTTCGACGTTGGGGTTGACTCGTATAGGCATTTTGGCAAACTTAGGTAGTCCATTGGTATATGTTTCACTTTATAACCGCTTGGACAGTATGCGAGTACAAACTCACGCCGTGCGCTTCACGGCCGATCAGACACTTCTGGACTTCATTCAGAAGAAACTTAACAAGCTCGACACCTTCCACGACCGCATAGTGAGTGCGGAGGTATTTTTAAAACTTGATGGGGCCGAAACGACCAAAGTGAAAGACAAAATCGTTGAGGTTCGGCTCAACATCCCAGGAAAAGAACTCTTTGTTACAGAACGCAATAAATCCTTTGAAGCCGCTGTGGATCAGGTAGTCGACGTGATGAAGGACAAACTGGTACGTTGTAAACAGAAACGTACCGACTTCTCAAGCCCAGCTATCACCAGCGCTCGTTACCAGCTCGAAGAAAACGCCGTTGAGCAAGAGCAGGACGAGTTTTAATGAATAATGAATAGTGTATAATGAATAATGGCCGGGCGGCGGACCGCTGACGCAAGAGTAAGATGCGTCAGCGGTCCG
>NZ_JBGGWD010000013.1:0-39841 GCF_041321105.1 Fibrella musci
GACCGCTGACGCAAGAGTAAGATGCGTCAGCGGTCCGCCGCCCGGCCCATTATTCATTATACACTATTCATTATTCATTCATTACAGCCCAAACGCCTGTTTGATCTGATCGACGAAATCGAGTTTCTCCCAGGTAAACAGTTCGACTTCGACCTGTTTGTTCGTTCCGTTTGAGCCAAACGTTTTGGTAACTACCTCGTTTTTGCGGCCCATGTGCCCGTAGGCGGCCGTTTCCGAATAAATCGGATTGCGCAGTTTGAGGCGCTGCTCAATGGCATACGGACGCATATCGAACAACTGCCCAATCGTCTCGGCAATAGCCCCGTCGTGCATGTCTACTTTGGCCGTACCATAGGTATTCACATACAGCCCGCATGGTTTCGCTACGCCGATGGCATACGATACCTGCACCAATACCTGATCGCACAGGCCCGCAGCGACCATATTCTTGGCAATGTGCCGGGTAGCATACGCTGCCGACCGGTCTACTTTCGAGGGATCTTTGCCCGAGAAGGCACCACCACCGTGTGCGCCTTTGCCACCGTAGGTATCCACGATGATTTTCCGGCCCGTCAGGCCCGTGTCGCCGTGTGGACCCCCAATGACAAACTTGCCCGTTGGGTTGATGTAATACGTAATATCGTCGTTGAAAAGGCCCTGCAACTCGGGTTTCAGTTTCGCCTTCACGCGCGGAATCACCACGTTGATGATGTCTTCGCGGATCTTAGCCAGCATGGCCTCGTCCGAATCAAAATCGTCGTGCTGGGTTGACACCACCACCGTATCAATCCGAATGGGCCGATCGTCGTCGGAATATTCGATCGTTACCTGCGATTTGGCATCGGGGCGGAGATAGCCAATCAGATTCGGTTCGGTGTTGCGAATCAGTGACAGTTCCTGAAGAATCTTGTGCGACAGATCGAGCGGCAACGGCATGAAATTATCGGTCTCGTTGGTCGCGTAACCGAACATCATACCCTGATCACCGGCCCCCTGTGCGTTGGCTTTCGTCTCGAAATCGTCGTTGGTCACCTCGCGGTCAACACCCTGATTGATGTCGGCCGATTGGTCGTGAAGTGCCGAGAAAATACCACACGAGTTGGCTTCAAACATGTACTCGCTCTTGGTGTAGCCGATTTTGCGGATCACTTCCCGCGTAATCTTCTGCACGTCGAGGTACGTTTCGGTTTTAATCTCACCCGCCAACACAACCTGCCCCGTCGTGACCAGCGTTTCGCAGGCTACCTTGCTGCTGGGATCGAACGCAAGAAAGTTATCAATGAGTGCGTCGGAGATCTGGTCGGCGACTTTGTCGGGGTGTCCTTCTGAAACAGATTCGGACGTAAATAGATAGGGCATGCGACTCCGTTATGACTTAGTTTGAAAGCACAAAACTAAGGCTTTATCTGTAAAGCCATGAAGGCCGTGCATCCCGCTGGCGGAGTTTGAGTGACATTAGATAGTTGGTAGGGTATCTAATTAGGCACCTTTTAGTACTTTTAGCTGTTTTCCCACCGACTATCAACCCATGCCAGTTTTTGATCTTTTTGATGGTATTATCATTAGTGTCTTTCCACGCGATCATCTTCCTCCGCACTGCCATGTCCAATACGCTGAACATGAGGCGCTCATTGCCATACGGACTCTGAACGTACTTGCAGGATGGTTACCGTCCAAGATTGTAAAGAAAGCAGTGTTATACATAGGGCAGGATAACAACCAGCAAGAGCTTCTGGAACTGTTTTACCAGCTTAACCCACAGATTAAACGCCTATGACTCGTCTTACCACCCGACCGGCATTACCCAGAATTGTCCGTGTCATTGCAGTAGAGCCATTTGTCATTACTGCCCTGTGGACAACGACCGAAATTCGCCGGATCGATTTTGCCCGGCTGTTTGATCAGTGGAAACACGATGAGGATACGCGCCTATATCCTCTTTTTGATTACGAGGTGTTCAAGCTGGCAGCGGTTTCTCCCGCACGTACGCTGCATTGGCCTACTATTCCTATACGTATTGAGCTGGCTAAGCGTGTTGTTGAAGGGCCATTGGACCTTGATCCCGACGAGTTGTATCGCCAGAGCGAACTGGTTCAGAAAACCGAAAAGCTGACAATCGGGAGCCAATTACGGCAGGTACGAGAAGCAGCGGGTTTATCACAAACTGAAGTGGCGCTGAAAAGTGGCACATCGAGAAATTACATCTCCCGAATCGAGAATGGCAAGTCGGATATTCAGTTAGAAACTCTAAACAAAATTGTCCAGCTAGGTATGGGCAAGCAGGTACGTATCGAAATTGAGTAGTTATCGCGCCACGTCGATCTTGTATTTCTTTCCTTTCATTTTCTCATCCCGAACGCGGGTCAGCAGATCGGTTACGCGGTCGCGACGGACAGCGGCGAACGCCATGTAATCACCCACTTCGATACGGCCCAGATCCTGATTGGCGAGTTGGCCTTTCTGGATGAAGAACCCTACGATGTCGCCCTTGCTGAGTTTGTTTTTCTTGCCACCACTCACGTAGATCGTGACGAAGGCCGGGGGTGCGGGCAGCGGGGGCGTTTGCGCGGGTAGTGGGTACGTGTCGAGGTCGTCGGGAACGTACCCAGGTACGTTATCAGCGGTGGCGCGGTCGGGTAGCATCAGGTAAGCCGTACCCGTGGCGTGCATTCGGGCGGTGCGACCGTTGCGGTGCGTAAACTCGGTTTCGTGCGTCGGCAATTCATAATGGACAACGTGCCGAAGTTCGGGGATGTCGAGGCCGCGCGCTGCCAGATCGGTGGTGATCAGGTACGTAACGCTCCCATTCCGAAACCGGATCAGGGCGCGTTCGCGGGCATCCTGCTCCAGGGCGCCGTGATAGGCGGCCGCATACAGGCCTTTGCGGTTGAGGTAATCGGTTAGTTGCTCAACGGTCTCGCGCAGGTTACAGAACACCAGCGCCGCTTCGTCGCCGAACGTGCACAGCAGCCGGAATAGGGCTTCGCGGTCGTCGGACTGGGTAGTCGGCACAGCCTTCAGCGTCAGCGAAACGGGATTGCTCTCTTCCGTGCCGAACGTGAGCCGGGTGGGGTTGCGCAGGTTTACAAAGTCGGGGACACGCACACTCGCCGTAGCCGATACCAGCACCCGCGTTTGCAGACTGGGTAGCTGATCGATGATGTAGGCCATTTCGTCGTGAAAGCCCAGCGTCAGCGACTTATCGAACTCATCCAGCACCAACGTGTCGATACTTATGGGGTCAAACGAGCGGCGCGTGAGGTGATCGGCGATCCGGCCCGGTGTGCCGATCAGCAACGCGGGTGGATTGCTCAGGTTGCGTACTTCTGTTTCGACCGAATGCCCGCCGTAGCAGACGTTGACCTTGAAACCCGTCGCCATCTTGCGCCAGACCTGCTCGATCTGCATAGCCAGCTCGCGGGAAGGCACCAGCACCAGGCACTGTACGCCCGGCCGATCGGCGCGGAGCAGGGCCAGTGTCGGCAGCAGATACCCCAGCGTTTTGCCTGACCCCGTGGGTGCAATCAGGTACGTGTCGGTACCGGGTTTGATAGCCGCTTCAGCCGCAAGCTGCATTGGATTCAGGGCGTCAATGCCGAGGGCGGCGAGTACCGGCGTGACGGCAGGCTGCTGGGTACGTTGGTCAAGGTTCATTAACCAAAAGTACGCCCATCCTGTGGTTAAACGGCTACGATGCATCGGGCCAGCCAGCCTTTGCCCCGTTAAAACACGCGTTTCCGCATCACGTCGAAAGCGCCCACCGTAAATGGCCCCAGCGGCACGGTGCTCATAATACGCAGATCCTCCCAGAGCGTTGTTTCTTCATCAAGAAACCGGAAGATGCGGGCGGGCGGATTACGCTCGTATAAGCGCGTAAAGATATCGTCGGCGGGGTGGCGCTTGTATTGCAGTACATTCAGCAACACACTGTCCAGCAAGCCTTTGAATGTCTGCATAAACCACGGCTTACGACGCTCGGGGCGTCCCGTGGCGGCCAGCATATTTACCAGCTCGCGCAGATTCTGCTGGGTACGTTGGAACGTGTAGCCCGTCGATGGTTTGGTGTAGCCCCCCGCCGTACCGATCCGGACAATGTGCTCGCCGGGATGCTCAGGCGTAGGTACGTCCGACATCGGGATCACGCCGAACTCAGTCTCGCTGATCTGGTAGCCGCCCGTATCGATGTAGGTGTCGATATACGTGCGGAGCGACTGTTCGTATTGTTCGGGGGTGAGCAGGTGGTCGTTGAAAATTGTGTATTCTACCATCGCCGTTTTTTCGTCGAACGGCAGCACGTACAGAAACCGGCAGTCGCCCTCCTGCGCTACCCGGAAATCCATCATACGAGGCCGGGCCACGTCAAAACAGGGCTTTTGGGCCGTAATCACCCAGCCTTTGAAATGTTGCAGCAGATTATGATTGGCCGGATCGCGCAGGTTCAGCGCGTGTGTACTGTCGAAGATCAGGTCGGCGATCATCGGTTCGTCGTCCACGATCAGGAAACCGCCATCGGCCGTGTCTTTCATGCGGTTGACCGTTCCCAGCCGGAATTCGATGTTGGGAAACTTGGCCAGGTGGGCTTTGACGTGGTCGTAGAAATCGATGCCGCGCAGCATCTTGTACTGATAGTCGCCGATGTTGAGCGGCCCCGACAGCGTGGTGCCGTAAAAATCGACGGTATTCCATTTCCGAAACAGAACAGGTTCAAACGGACCCGTCTCACGCTCCCAGAAACACCAGGTCCGGTCGTTCTGCTCTTTAGAATCCTTGTCGACAATCAGCACCGATTTATCGCGCAGTTTCGACTGACTGATGTAATACGCCAGACTCAGCCCCGCCATACCACCGCCCGCAATGATGTAATCGTATTTCTTCATGAAGAGAAACGTCGTTCGTAGTTATTAATCGCCATTCGTGGTCATTTGTTGCGTTTCACCGACAAATCACTACCCATGACGATTAATAACTACGGATACCATTTCTCTATACGTTTACGTGACGTTCGGCGTGGTAGCTCGACCGTACCAGCGGCCCGGACTCCACAAACTTGATACCCCGTTTTTCACCGGCCTCTTTGTACATCGCAAACGTGTCGGGATGAATCCATTCGATCACTTCGTGGTGCATCTTGGTCGGTTGCAGGTATTGACCCAGCGTGAGTATGTCGCAGCCATTTTCGACCAGATCGTCCATCGCTTTGAAGACCTCGTCCTGCGTTTCGCCCAGCCCGAGCATAATACCCGTTTTGGTACGTTTGCCAAAGCCTTTCGTGCGGCGAATCTGCTCCAGACTGCGCTCGTAACGGGCCTGCGGACGTACCCGGCGATAGAGGCGCTCCACGGTCTCCATGTTGTGCGAGACCACTTCCTGCCCGCCTTCGATCATCCGAATCAGGGCGTCCCAGTTGCCTTTCGTGTCGGGAATCAGCGTTTCGATGGTGGTCGTGGGCGACGCTTCTTTAACGGCTCTAACCGTCTGATACCAGATTTCGGCACCCCGGTCTTTCAGCTCGTCGCGGTTGACCGACGTAATGACGGCATGTTTCACCTTCATCAGCACGATGGCTTCGGCCACGCGGCGCGGCTCGTCGGCATCATATTCATTGGGCCGTCCCGTTGCCACGGCGCAGAACGTACAGCTGCGCGTGCACACGTTGCCCAGAATCATGAAGGTGGCAGTGCCTGCGCCCCAGCATTCGCCCATATTGGGGCAGTTGCCGCTTTCGCAGATGGTATGTAATTTATAGGTATCAACCAGCTTCCGAACTTTCGCATACTCCGGGCCAATGGGCAGTTTCACCCGCAGCCAGTCTGGACGTTTTGCGCGCTGTTTTTCGGAAGGGATAACGGGAAGTTCAATCATGGCACTGCTTGTTTCTTCAAAAAGGAAGAACTAGGCCGTAAAGTTCTGGCAGAAATGCACAATGTACAATGAACGATGCACAATAGATTGCTGCGCACCTAATGCGGGGCAACGATCCATTGTGCATCGTTCATTGTACATTGTGCATCACTTCTTCGAGCCGAAGAACAGCGTGATGTAGCCGGATGAGAAGAAGTTGCGGTTGCCCACCGTACGGTCGCCAATGGCGGTGTTGGTGTTGGGCACGATGACAATTTTGTTAGGGAACAGCTCGGCCAAAAAGCCGATTTCTACGCCAGTGGTGTTGCTACGGAAGGCGCTGAGTTCAAAACTAACGGCCGCTTTGGCGTGCACGCCCACCGTGAGCGTCGACTCACCCAAGCCCTGGAAAAAATTACCCGACCCAACAATGAACTCGGGTTGCGAACCGGGGGTAGGGTTGGCCACCTGCGAATACGGCACCTGCCGCGTAGTCCGGCCCGACGATACTTCGACGTAATACGGTTTGATGATCCCCAACGACGGCCCCGCCGCCAGAATGGCATTGACCGAGATACCTTCGTCGGCATTGCGCCGGAACAGCGCTATTTCGCGGCCGTATTGCGGGCGCAGCACAAACAGGTAATTTTCTTTGCCCGCTGTGATGGAACCGCCCGTGTTGTTGCCCGACGAAATTTCGCGCGGATGCCGCACGTTTACCAGCTCAATGCTCAGGTAGCGGTACTGCGTTTTACCGAAAAGCTCACTGTCGAGCCGTCTCGATTGCCGAAACACAAAGCCCCCAAGCAGGCCGGCGTTGGTGTTGGTCGTAATCCCGAAGGTCGTTACGGTATTGTAATTGTCTTCGTCGGTATCATTGGTCGACTGGGCGTGGCTTATCCCCGCCGTCAGCCAACCACTGACCACCACCAGACAGGCTTTTATATAGAAAGATTTCATCAGTGAATCGTCGGATTACGAAATATACGAACGAAACTAGTGCTTCTCGCTAAGAACGCACAGAACCAGACGGTTGTTTCACGCCTTGCCCGGTTCCACGGCCTTTTTTCTGAACCGGTTCTGCCAATTCGGTAACGTACCCGGCGATCGGAGTTGCCAGCTCAGAGCAGCCGTCATAAAAAAGCCTCTACCGGTTGCGGCAGAGGCTTTTCGGAAGGTCGTAACCAGCGGTTATTGCTGACCAGGCAGTGTCTGAATCACGGTGCTGCTGTTGAAGCTGCCGACCTGATAAATGTTGGCCAGGTTTTGCACCGACACGCTCCCCGCCTGTGTCACGGTCAGTGTGTTGTTGTTGCCAATCTGCTGGGCGTAGTTGTTGACCAACGGGCCATTGTCTATGCCCTTGATGGTGCTGTAGCCGCTTTGAGTAGCCGTCAACTGGTTATTTTCGCCACCCTGCTGTACCTGCGCCACGTTGACGTCGTTCTCCTGACCAATCGTGACCACGCTTTTCTTTGTCACAATCGTGGAGCCATCCACCGGCGATAGCCCGTTGATGAAACCCTGCTCAACCACGGCTACGTTGCCAAGGGCGCTGCTGGTTGTCAGGTTTTGCTGAATGGTGGCCGTGCTACCGCTACCATACGAAGCAGTGGCCCCGGCGCTTGCACCCTCCCAGGCGTAGGTTTGCTGGATGGTCGCCAGGTTATTATTACCCGTAGCGCCCTGTTCAATCGTACCGACGTTGTTGGCCGAGCTAAAATTCTGAATGATCTGGGCTACACTGTTATTACCTGCCTGCTGAACAGTAGCCTGGTTGTAATAGCTCTGGTCGGTCTGGTAGATGGTCGCCGCGTTGGGCTGCGCCGAATTGCTCACCTGCGTTATATCGGCCAGGTTGTTCGTAGCATCGCCCGTCTGGTACACAAGCGCCAGTCCCGACTGCCCCGACTGATCGATGCGGGCTTCGTTCTGGGAACTTACGCTAGTCTGTAGCACTTCGGCCGTCTGGCTCTCACCCGTCTGCTTAATCAAACCCAGGTTGAGGCTACTGTTGTCGCTTTGCCGCACAACACCGCTGTTGGCTGTTCCTGGGGCATCGATGACCCCCTGTTCAACCTGGGCGCGGTTCTGCGTCGAGTTATTTTGCTGCTCGATGACCGTCAGTCCGTTGTTGCTGCCTAGTTGAACGATGTTACCGTAGTTGGCACCGCTGCCGCCCAACGGTCCGGCGTTCTGGTAAATGTTGGTCTGGTTATTACCGCTACCCACCTGCAGGATGGCTCCGTAGTTGCCATCGGTAGCGAGCGGGGCACTGCCCAGGCCGGGTGCCTGCAAGGTTGAACCACCACTCCGGAAACCATTGCTACCGTTCTGCTCAATAGCAGCCCGGTTGTTACTCCCCCCCGACTGCCGAATGGTAGCCTGGTTGTAGTCGGCCCCGTTGAGCTGATCGATGAACGCCTGATTGGTCGGGCTGGCGTTGGCAGTTTGCGTCACCGAAGCCACGTTACCGATGTTGACGGGCGAAGCCGCGCCGGTGAGCTGCCGAACGGTAGCAGCATTGCCATTCCCTGTTTGTAAAAAAGTAGCCGATTGGTTGTTACCATTCTGGCTGAGTGTCGACGTGTTCTGCGCTTGTGCAGCAGCGGCAACCGCTAGCAGCGTCAGACCTGTGAGTATAATACGTTGCATAAGGCAGGGGCAGAAAATCAGATTCAGGTACGAATGGTTATAGTTGTGGTTGATATTGTACTGTAACCTCGGTAAATGTATCTACTGTTAGGCTGCGACGAATTAATTGTTTTTGAGCGGTAGCAAATGACATATATAAAGTTTCGCATATGTTTCAAACCATCAATCCGTACACCCAGGAAGTCATTGCGCACTACGAGGCCGATACGCCCGAAACCGTGCTAACCAAGCTCGCCCGTGCTCATGCCGATCAGGCCGATTGGGCCGCTCTTTCCTTTACTGAACGGGGGCATTACTTCCAGCGCCTGGCTACGTACCTGCGCCAGGAACAAGATCGGCTGGCCGACCTGATCACGCAGGAAATGGGCAAGATTCTAGGCGAATCGCGGAGCGAAATCGAGAAGTGCGCCAGCCAGTGCGACTACTACGCCGAGCAGGCTGAAGCGCTATTGCAACCCGACAACGTACCCACGGAAGCGCAACGCAGTCTGGTTGTTTACGAACCCGTGGGTGTCGTGCTGGCCATCATGCCCTGGAACTTCCCCTTCTGGCAGGTGTTTCGCTACGCGGTTCCGGCGCTGATGGCGGGCAACACTACCCTGCTGAAGCCCGCACCCAACACCTTCGGCTGCGGGCTTGCGATCGAAGCGGCCTTCAGGGCGGCCGGTTTTCCTGCTGGTATTTTTCAGACGCTGGTTACCGACGTTGACACCATCGAAACCCTACTGGCCGACGACCGCGTGGGCATGGTGACGCTCACGGGCTCGGAACGGGCGGGCAGCGCCGTAGCAGCACAGGCGGGGCGGTCGATCAAGAAATCGGTGCTGGAATTGGGCGGCAGTGATCCGCTCATTGTACTGGCCGATGCCGACCTCGACAAAGCGGCCGAGGCCGCCGTGCAGTCGCGCATGAGCAACGCCGGGCAGGTGTGTATCGCAGCCAAACGGTTTTTGGTTGAATCGCCGGTAAAAGCAGCCTTTACCGAAAAAATAGCGGCGCTGATCGGGCAATTGCGTCAGGGCGACCCCACCGACTCTGCCACGCAGGTTGGCCCGATCGCCCGCCTCGATCTGGCCGAACAGCTCGACCGGCAGCTCCAGACCGCAATGGCACAGGGCGCTACTCTGTTGGTTGGTGGCAGCCGGGATGGGTGCAACTTCCAGCCCGTCCTGCTCGACAACGTGACGCCCGGCTCCGTCGTCTTTCAGGAAGAAACCTTCGGCCCACTGGCTACCATCACCGAGGTATCGGACGCCGAACAGGCCGTTCGGCTGGCCAACCAGACCCGCTATGGGCTCAGCGCGGCCATCTGGACCAACGATACGACCAAAGCCGAGCAAATGGCTCGTCAGTTGGCGGCGGGCAGTGTGTTTATCAACGCCGTGGTCCGCTCGGATTCGCGCCTGCCCATTGGCGGCGTGAAGAAGTCGGGGTATGGGCGCGAGTTGGCCGAAGCGGGCATCCGGGAATTTTGCCACCCGAAGGTGATCTACGTTGCCTGACTACGTACCTACGGGAACGTACCCAGGCAACGTCGGGCCCTACGCCGCCTGATTTAGCAGCAGCGACCAGGTAATGTCGGCCGTGGGGCGAAGCTGCGCCGTTGCCGAACAATATTTATCCATCGACAAATCGATGGCGCGGCGTACCTTGGCCTCATCGAGGTCACCTTGCAGGCGGTATTCGATATGAATGCTTTTGAAAGGGGCGGGTGTGGCACCCTGCTCCCGCTGCCCCTGCACCCGAATGGCGAAGTCGTCGATAATCTGCTTCTGTTTGTTCAGAATCACGATTACATCGATGGCGCTGCAACCGGCCAGACCCATCAGCAACATTTCCATGGGCCGCGCCCCAGCGTTGTGCCCGCCAATATCGGTTGAGCCGTCGATGTCGAGTGTTACTCCGGCTACGCCTTTCGCTTCAAAATGAAAGGCATCATCCACGCGTTGCAGGTCGACGGTCATTGTCGAATAAACGGGTGATTCGGGCGTGGTGGCGGGCGTTGCGGTCATAAGTTTTTTGGCACTAAAGCCGTTAAATCGTTATCTTCACTTTCTGTTAAACAGACAACAGCCATGTCCGAAAAAGTTTCCGGCGACTTATTCGACCTTAAGAACGACCCCCGGCTCAGCCATTATCTGTACCGGGGCGGCTTCGGCTGCTGGGTGCTATACCTCGTCGTGGGCACGCCCCTACTGGCCAATCTGCGTTTCTACCGGACCGATCTGGGCGTGCTGTCGTTCTCAATGATGGTAGCCGGATTGTCGGCCTCGATGGTCTACGATTATTACCATAATTTACCCCTATTTGAACAAAAAAAGAAATGGCTTGCCCTTAGTTATTTCTTACTAGCCGGGATTGTATACTTCGTTGTTCTGGGCCATAAATCACCGATTTTGCCCCACTGGTTGCCATTCTGACGGGGCATTTTGGGGCTCTTTTTCGTTCACATACAAAAAACGCCTGTTTACATACGGCTCAATTACTATAGCCTACAACGGCCTGGATGTCCGTGGGTTTAGTATCCGACGAAACCTATTTTTGAAGCATCGTTTTACAAGCTTCTTAAATCGTTAACTCGGTATGAACGCTCCAACCTCCTCCGCACGCATTGGTATCGAAGAATGGCCAACCTTGCGCCTGTACCAGCGCGAACACGGCCAACAATCGTTCCACGTAGCTAACCTGATCTACCTCCAATCGGAAACCAACTACACCTGGCTTCACTGGAACGACGGGAAACGAATGCTTATGCCGCGGACCCTTAAATTTTATGAGCCCAAATTACCCAGCGAGTTCTTCTTCCGTCTGCACCGTAACTGTGTCGTGAATGCCCGCTACATCGTTGGTACAGAGCGTACACCACAAGGCGGGGCCTACATCGTGCTTTCTACCGGCGAACGCCTGCCTATATCCCGCCGCCGCTGGACAGCCGTCAAATCGCTGATCAACCGCTTCCGCGAGTCGATGAACTAGGCTTTGTTTATTAAGTCTGGACAGTCATAAAATGAGAGAAGTCCGAAGTCTGGATAGTCGTTTTAGAGTGAAGGCTTCGCGTGAGCAACACTGAAAACGACTGTCCAGACTCCGGACTTCTCTCATTTTATGACTGTCCAGACTTACTTCAGCACTTTCGTGATCTCGTTTAGCTTGTCCATTTTGGCCTGAAAATCGCCGGTGAGCTTCTGGCGAATAGCGGTCAGGTTATCGAGTGTTTCTTGGAGCGAATCGGGCAGCATCTCTTCCAGTACTTCGCGGAATCGCTTGGCAAACGTCGGTGATTTTCCGTTGGTCGAAATGGCGATTTTCAGATCGCCTTTTTTTACGACCGAACTCAGGTAAAAATCGCAGAGTGGCGGCGTATCGGCCACGTTGACCAGAATCTTGCGGGCCTTGCAGTCGGCCTGCACCTGCCGATTCACGGCTTTATCGTTGGTACCCACAATCACCAGATCTTTGCCCGTCAGGTACGTGTCGTCGTAACGTACCTGCACCAGCGTGACGCCGGGGTGGGTTGCCGCCAGCTCGCGGATTTCGTCGCGGATCTCGGGCGCTACCAGCGTGACGGGTGCTGCGGGCGAATTGGCCAGCACAGCGGTGAGCTTTTCCAGACCAACGTACCCACCGCCCACAATCAGCGTCTGGAGTTGGTCAAGCTTCACAAAAATGGGGAAGAGGGTATTCATCAAACGCGTTTGAGGTTTACAGTTTAAGGTTTGACGTTGAGGGACGCATACCTCACTGGCGCATCCTTTAACATCAAACCTTAAACTGTAAACCTCAAACTAAAATTTCACCCCCAGGTTCACGCCCAGAATGCGTCGTTGCGAATTTCTGGTCACATCACGCAGTACGTTCTGAAAACCGTGGTGATACACGAAATCGATAAACAGCGGACCCGCATCAAAACCCAGGTTCACCAGCCCGTTCAGCGTTGCTTCGTTGAAATCGTCGCGGGTGATGTTCAGGTCCCGGTTGGCTCCATTGCCGACCGGCGTAGCAAACTCGGCACCAACCTGAAGGCGAATGCCCGAGATACCCCGGTCTGACTGGGCCAGTTTCACCCCCACATAGGCAGGTACGTGCAGGTAACGCTGATCGACGTTGCTGATGACGCTACCAACGCCCGTCAGTGACGTTCCGCCTGTTACGGTGCCGCTGCCCGGTGCCGTCGAGTAAAACTCAGAGCTTGAGCCAAAGTACTCAGCCCCGATCTGTCCGTAGAAACGGCCACCACCCCGTACGAAGAAACCCAACTGGTAGCCCAGGCGGCCCTGTAGCCCTGCGGCGTTCCCGTTGGCGTCGATGCGTTCGCCTTCGAAGCGGGTCGAGTTACCACCGGCATACAGCCCGAACGTGAAGTTCTTGTAGTTTTCGCGGTGCTCAGTCCGTTCTTCTTTTTTGTACGAACGCTGCCCGTCTTCAAAGCCTTCGTCGTAGGCCTGGCTCAGGTCATTGCGGTTGTACATGCGCCCGAAGCTCCGGTCATTGCGTTCGCGGAAGGTGTTGTCGTAGCCCGGATACTGTGCGTCGCGGCGGCGGAAATCGCGGCGATCCCGAATTACATCGTCGGCGTCTTCGTCGCGGCGGTCATTGCGACGCATGTCGCGCTCCCGATCACGCAGTTCGCGTTCCCGATCGTCCATGCGGTCGTCGCGGCGATCATCGCGGCGTTCAAAACGGTCGTCGTTGCGGTTGTCGTCGTAGCGCTGTTGCGCCATTACGGCTGATCCGGCCAGCGAGGCGGCGGATACCGTAGCCATCAGCGCGATGGCCCGTACTGTCTTTTTCATAACGTGTGTTGAGTTGTTGGTACTGAAATCACAAGTACAACCTATAGGTAAGCTAGATTGTTAAAAAAAGGGTGCCAGAAGTACCCAGTCATTGAAAAGGCGCAACGCCCACAACGAACTGCCTTATAGCCTGTTGCGGCTACAGAAATTCGTTGTGGGCGTTGCGCCTTTTCGTTAAAAAACGCCGTACGGGCTTAGAATTTGAAGCCTACGCTGGCGCTCAGGATACGGCGGCTAGACCCCTGGAACGTGTTGATCTGAACGGCATCGCCTAGGCCATAGTGGTAGGTCAGGTCGATCAGGAACGGACCAAAATCAAACCCTAGCTGACCCAGTGCGTTGAACGAACCACTTTTGATTTCGTCTTTGCTCAGGTTGAAGCTATTGCTGTTCGAGCTGATGCGGTTGGCATATTCAGCACCCACCTGCACCCGGATTGCCGAGTTACCACGCTCTGAATCGGTCAGTTTATAACCGATGTAGACCGGTATCTGAATATACTGAATGTTAATGTAGTCGCGAACGGCCTGCGTTGATGAACCGTTGCCTGCGCGGAAGTAGTTCGAGCTAGAGGCAAAGTATTCACCACCGATCTGACCAAACAGACGACCACCGCCCCGTACGAAGAAACCAGCCTGATAGCCCAGACGAGCCGATGGATTTTCGGCGTCGATTGACTCTCCTTTGAAGCTTGTTGCGTTCAGACCGGCGTAGATACCAAACACAAAGTTGTTGTAGCCATTGCGGCCAGCCGGATCAGGCGCCGTGCGGGTTGAGTACGTGCTCGTCGACGACGTACCTGAGTTCATGCTATTGCTATCGTAGCTGGTCGAGGGCGTTGTGGTGGCGCCGCTCGTGCCCATCGTATTGTAATTGCTGCTGCCCGATGGCGTTACCGTTGTCGAGTTGTTGTAGGTGCCGTTGCTATTGTACGTACCCGTTGTGCCCGTCGTCCCGTTGCTCATCGAACCCGACGGATTTGTCGTGGTAGTGGTGGTGCCCATCGTGTTGTAGTTGTTGCTACCCGATGGGGTCACAGCCGTTGAGTTGTTGTACGTACCGTTGCTGTTGTACGTGCCGGTCGTACCCGTTGCCCCTGCGCCGGTTGTTCCGGTGCTCATTGAACCCGATGTGCCGCTGTAGCTCGAGCCCGACGACGTAGCATTGCTGCTGTTGTAGTTGTTGGTGTTCGAACTGTTGTAGTTCGACGTAGATGGGCTCGTCGTGGTAGACGACGACTTGGTCGTGCTGTTTGTCTGGCCTACTGCCACACTGGCCGACAGGATGCCGACCGCTAAGAGTACCTTATTCATTTTCATAACGTTTTGAGTTGAACGAAAAAAAGGCGTGACCTAAATCACGCCTCATTAACCCCCAGACTTATTAGAATGTTTTAGTTTTTTCGCATCTGCTTGAATGCGTTGATCAGTCCGTTTGTCGAGCTATCGTGGCTACTTACGACCGTATCCCCCTCAAGCTCAGGCAAAATTTTATTGGCCAGCTGCTTGCCCAATTCCACGCCCCACTGATCGAAACTAAAAATAGTCCAAATTACACCCTGTGTAAAAATCTTGTGTTCGTACATCGCGATCAGGCTACCGAGTGAGCGCGGCGTGATCTGTTTCACCAGAATCGAGTTGGTGGGGCGGTTCCCCGAAAACGCTTTGAACGGCGCAATCTGAGCAATCTCCTCATCTGTTTTACCTGCCTTGCGCAGTTCGTCGGCGGCCTCCTCCTCGGTCTTGCCGTTCATGAGCGCTTCGGTCTGCGCGAAGAAGTTCGACAGCAGCAGCGTATGGTGATCACCCAGCGGCGTGGTCAGGGGGCGGTGGCTGATGGCGGGGGCAATAAAGTCACACGGAATGAGCTTGGTGCCCTGGTGAATGAGCTGATAAAAGGCGTGTTGGCCGTTGGTGCCGGGTTCGCCCCAAATAATCGGGCCGGTCTGGTAATCGACGGGGTTACCGTTGCGATCGACCGATTTGCCGTTGCTTTCCATATCGCCCTGCTGGAAGTAGGCCGCAAACCGGTGCATGTACTGATCGTAGGGCAGAATGGCCTGCGACTGGGCACCGTAGAAATTGTTGTACCAGATACCCAGCAGTGCCAGCGTAACCGGGATATTCTGGTCGAGCGGAGTCGTCTGGAAATGTTGATCCATCACGTGGGCGCCGGTCAGCAGTTCTTCGAAATTGTCGAACCCGATATAGAGGGCAATCGACAACCCGATAGCCGACCAGAGCGAATAGCGGCCACCAACCCAATCCCAGAAACCAAACATGTTGGCCGGGTCGATCCCGAATTTTTCCACTTCTTTCTGATTGGTTGACAGGGCTGCAAAATGCTTGGCGATGTCGTTTTCTGTGCCACCATTGTCCAGAAACCATTGCCGGGCCGAGTTGGCGTTGGCCATGGTTTCCTGCGTGGTGAAGGTCTTAGACGCGATCAGGAACAGCGTGCTCTCGGGACGTACCTGTTGCAGCGTTTCGTAGATGTGCGCCCCGTCGACATTCGACACGAAGTGCACTTTCAACGTACCTGCGTAGGGTTTCAGGGCTTCTGTCACCATCACCGGCCCCAGGTCAGAGCCACCAATGCCGATGTTCACCACGTCAGTGATGGCCTCGCCACTATAGCCTTTCCACGCGCCCGAACGTACCTGTTCGGTAAACGTTTTCATGTGATCGAGCACAGCGTTCACCTCGGGCATAACGTCGGCACCATCAACCAGAATGGGCGTGTTGGCCCGATTGCGCAGGGCCACGTGCAGCACGGCCCGACCTTCGGTGCCGTTGATTTTATCACCATCAAACATTTTGTCGATGGCGTCGGATAGCCCCGCCTGCTCGGCAAGCTGCCGCAGCAGGGTCATGGTTTCGGCCGTTACGCGGTTCTTTGAAAAGTCGACCAGGATATCCTCGAAACGGAGCGAAAACTGGCCGAACCGGTCAGGGTTTTCGGCAAACAGGTCGCGGAGGTGTTGCTGTTGGGTGGCCTCGAAATGAGCTTTCAGTTGGCTGTAGGCTGGCAGGGCCAGAAACGGATGATTCGTCAGCATGATTGGATTCGGTCAGCGGAGAGCCGCGAATATCGGGTTTTAGCCCGTGATATTTCAGCATAACCGTCTTCACTTATCTGATTCATCTCCCCCCCGCCCTGAAGGGGGGGCTGCTGGCGCAACCTTATTGCCAGCGCATAGCTACATAGGCGCCAGCAGGCTCCCTTTAGGGCAGGGGGTAAATTCCTCTACAACCGCACCGACACGTTTTCCTGCACCTGCACGGGCGTTTCGTCCAGTGTTTTCAGGTATTCTTCGCGCTGCTTCAACTGACCTTTCAGCGCGGCGATTTCGGCGGTGAGGCGCTGCCATTCGGCATCCTGCGTGAAATCATAGGTGGTGCGGCGGGTGATCTGCACGCTGCCCGCGTTGTAATGAATGGCGTTTTTGCGCACAATCGGGTCGTCGGCTACCTCGTCGGTATCGCTAATGGCCGAGGCCGTAGGCACGGGTAACGCCTCAAACTGCCCACTTGCTCCTTCCTGTAGCGGTTCCAGCTGGGGTTGCTGCGTAATGGCGCGCAGTTCCTGCGCCTGCGCCACACTGTGGTTTTTCAGCCGGGCAATGATCGTTTTAATGTACAACTCGTAACGTTTCATCTCCACGTACGTCTTCAGCAGATCATACTGGCCACTGTCGATGATCTGCTGGGCATGGTCGGCCGCCAGGCGTACCAGCCCCGTTTTTGGCATATTGCGGTCGAGGGTTCCGATTGGTTTGATAAGGCCCATACCCGTCTTTTTTGGTTTATTCTCCAGTTATTGGGCCAAGTTACGGCCCACCCGAAAACCCTTGTCTGCTTTTTTATGCAACACATTCTGATTCTGATCGGCATCAGCGGCAGCGGCAAAACGACCTTCGCCAACCAACTGGTGCAGGCCGACCCAACGTACCTGCGCCTGAGCCGCGACGAATTCCGGCGTAGCCTGCTGCCTGTTCCGCTCAACGATTACTGGCGCTGGGGCAACAAACGCCGCAACCGGATCGAAGAGCTTGTATCGGAGCTGGAAAAAACGGCCCTGACAACCGCCCTCGACAAGGGTTGGAATCTCGTTATCGACAATACGCACCTGCGCCAGCCCTACATCGACGACGTGCTGAGGCAGGTCAGCAACCGATCTGTGCGGGTTACGTTCAAGGTGTTCGACGTACCGCTCGACGAAGCCATCCGCCGCGACAAAGCCCGCCCCGACGTGGTGGGGGCTACCGCCATTCGGGAGCAATATGACCGCTATCTGGAGCTGTTTCGCCACTTCAATCCGGGCCAGACGCTCTTATTTCCGCAGCAACCCTTACCCACTCGCGAACCATTCACCCAGGATCGCGCCTTACCTATATGTGTTCTGGTCGATATTGATGGCACCATCGCCAGCCGGGCAGACCGGTCGCCGTTCGACTGGACAAAGGTGCACCTCGACACACCCCGGCAACCCGTCATCAGCGTGGTGCGGGCGTTGCGGGCGGCGGGCTACGCAGTCGTTTTTTTGTCGGGTCGCGACAGCGTGGCGCGGGCCGATACCATTGCCTGGATTGCGCGGCACATAGGCTGGCAGGAAGGCTCCGACTATAGCCTGTTTATGCGGGCGCCCAACGACAACCGGAAAGACGTGATCATCAAACGGGAGTTGTTCGAAGCACACATTCAGGGCCGTTATTACGTAGACGTTGTGCTCGACGACCGCGATCAGGTGGTGTCGTTGTGGCGCCATGAATTCGGCCTGACCTGTTTGCAGGTTGACTACGGAAATTTTTGATCAAACAGTACCAAAACCGCTACAACCTGTAAGGCGTTAAAACCTTATTGATTTATTAACCAATACGTTATGACGAAACACTTCCGCGACGCAGCATTTATTCTGGCAGGTATCCTCTGTGTGGGGTTCGGGTTGAAAGGCTTTTTGCTTTCGAGCCAATTTATTGACGGCGGCGTCACCGGCGTTTCGATGTTGCTGGCGTCACAAACGCCGCTCCCCCTGGCCGTCGGCATCGTGCTCATCAACCTGCCGTTTATCTGGCTGGGGTACCGGCAGATCGGGCGGGCTTTTGCGATCAAAAGTACGTTGGGTATTGCCGGGCTATCGGCCTGCCTGGCGTTTGTTCCCTTCCCCGATGTTACGCCCGACTTGTTGCTGACGGCACTATTTGGGGGCTTTTTTATCGGCGCGGGTATTGGCCTGTCTATGCGCGGCGGCGCTGTGCTCGACGGTACCGAAGTGGCCGCGCTGGTTATCAGCCGCAACGTTTCGACGATGAAAGTGAGCGATGTCATTCTGTTGCTCAACGTGTTCATCTTTGGCGCGGCGGCTTTCTTTCTCACCATCGAATTGGCCCTCTATTCGATGATTACCTACTTCGCCGCCTCCAAAACCATCGACTACATCATTCACGGTATCGAAGAGTACACCGCCATCCTGATCGTATCTGATCGGTACATCGCTATTCGTGAAAAGGTATCCGAAAATGGCTGGGGCGTCACCATCCTGAAAGGTGCTCAGGGGTACGGCAAGCGCGGTGATCGGGATCAGCCCGTCGATGTATTGTATGTGGTAGTCACCCGCCTGGAAATCAGTCGGCTGCGGACCACCATTTTAGATATCGACGAAAGCGCGTTTCTCATCCAATACCCCGTCGATGATGTCCACGGTGGCCAGATCAAAAGCCTGCCGTTACACTAAGACAGTGTACAGTTGACAGTATGCAGTATACAGTTTACTAACGCAGGAGCATTTTTCTCTCGGCGCCAGCAAACTGTATACTGCATACTGTCAACTGTACACTGTATTTACGCTACATTAACTACCTGCTCCGGTTTTTTCGGGATGGTGAGGATCAGAACGCCGTTTTCCTGCTTGGCCTGAATACCGGCGGCATCGACGCGGTTGCTGAGCGGAATGGTGCGCTCAAACGATTTCAGCGGGTATTCCTGCAACAGGAAAGCCGGATCATTGGCGGCATCGTGGGCGCGGGTGCCCTGAATGATCAGTTCATCGTTGACAACCCGCACCGAGATGTCGGCTTTGTCGAAACTGACCGCATAGACCAGAACCCGGTAGTGATCGGCGTGGTCTTCAACGTTCATAGGTACGTTGTATTTGGGCCGACGCCAGCCTCCACTAAAAAAGGGACGAATAAATTGAGCGAAAGGGTGGTGATTGCCATGTTGATGGCGGTGATGATGCGCGTGCATGGTATTAGTTGTTTTTAGATAGGCAGATACGGAACGTACCCACCGGGGTTGTTCATTGACTTTGTTCATTCACTGATTAGAGCACGAAATCTTCGCGGTGCCGCCCGAGCGATTCCGTTTCGATGGGGCGCTGCCATTGGGTTTGCTGCTGGTTGAAAGCGGCATATTCGTCGTCGCTCATCCGGCGAATGCGGTCGGCGAATTCCATACGGCGCGTTTGCCAGCCCCCCCACCGGCTGGGGACATTGCCCCCCCCAAACGCCCGGCGACGGATGAAGCGAATGGCGCCCCCGACGATCAGGGCAAACAGGGCGAGACGCAGAAAGAAAAACGGAAAGGCGACGAGGGCTGCGCCAAGCACGATGGCGGGCAGCACAAAACGAGGCATGCGGTTCATTGTCTTGTTGCAAAGCCGGGTGTATGAACGGCTTCAACGAGGATGACGCACAAGTCGCGGAATTACTTTAGAGAAGTTGAAAAAAATGTTCAAGGTCCAACGTCCAAGGTTGGCTGACGCAAGCTTACACTCGCGTCAGCCAACCTTGGACGTTGGACCTTGAACGAACATCACCCTCCCCGTTTGCGCCATTGCTCCTTGAAGCGGGCTTTCTCTTCGTCGCTCATCTGCTGCCATTTGGCGCGCCAGGGAGCACCAAAGCGGTGATTGCCACCGCCCCAGCCCCGACGTGGCCCCGGAAAGCCGCCAAACAGCAGCCGACTTAGCAGCAACAGTCCGGCCGCCTGCCAGATCGTGACCAGCCGCACCGCCACCACCTCGGCCAGTACGTGGTTCCACAGCCACATCACCAGCGCCGACAGCAGCGCGACAACAAGCAACGCAAAAAAAGGAATCCAGAAAAAACGGCGGCGGCGGTTATAGTGCATGATGTCAGTCGTTCGACAGTTCGTCGTAAAGTCGTTGAAGGCGGCGGCGTAGGTGCTGCACAGCGTAGCGCTTCCGCGAAATAATCGTTTTCAAGTTCTCGCCCGTCTGATCGGCAATTGCCTGTAGCGTTTGTTCTTCCAGCTCGTTTTGGATAAACACCGTGCGCTGATTCTCGGGCAGTTCGGCCAGAGCGTTCATCAGTTCATCCCAGATCAGGTCACGAAACGCCGGGTCATCGGCCGACTCAGCCAGTTGAGTATCGGCCAGCAGATCGTCGAGCGAGAGGTTTGCGTCGTCGTCATCGTCGGCACGGGCAGCGTCGGAAAAAGGCGTTTCGCGGGTACGTCGGTAGCGGTCGGTAATGCGGTTGCGGGCGACCTCGTAGAGCCACCCGCTCAGGCTGCCGATCTGCTCCAGATCGACCACCCGGCTCAACTGATACCATACATCCTGTAAAATGTCTTCGGCGTCTTCCTCCGTCCTGACCCGATCCCGAATAAAGCCAAACAACCGCCCACCGTACTGCTTCACAGTATCCAGTACCGTTCGTTTGGGTGGTTGGTCGGGCATGGGGCGAATGTACACAGCGGAGTCCTTTGCCCGCCTCCGTTCCAGTTAGTACTGGTTACAGCTGGCGCTAAGTGGCAGCAGGGCCGGATCAACGGCATCGCGCGGCTCACCGCAGGAGTTACGTCTCCCCAGCAAGGCAGCTCTCAGCCACTTTTTTAGATCAAGCGCAAGGCGCCCGGATTCCCAGTTATTAAATTTTTTAAAAAAAGTTGGAATCAGGCGAGTTAAAAGCGGCCCTAATCCTATTTACGTATTGACGCCCCCATCCGTCGAGTACGCCCGAGGGCCATTTTCTTGTTTAGGCTGTCCGCATCGGTGGCTTGCCCGTAACTCAACGTTCATTCTAACTCCGCCTGCATGATCTGATCGACGACTAAAAAGAAGAAGTCAGCAGTGCTGCAACACCACTGACTTCCGCAACTCCCCAGGTTCCTCAACCTATTGTCCACTTAAGTAGACACGGGACGATTTTGCCCAAATTTTACTCAAACAAAACCTGCTTAAAAGTATGAATAACCTTCTACTCTCCAATCGTTTTGGAGGGAAAGTCATACGACTAACTTTACTCAACCTGTTGCCAGGTACACTGTTGGTCAACGCGGCAATGGCCGGAGATCAACTAGCGATGGCGCATAACCTCGGTTCAGGCAACGCCGCCACGGTATCGAATCGGTTTGCTGAACCGGTCCCTCCCATCACCGTAAAAGGCCGGGTACTCGATGAGCTGGGCAAACCCATTCCGGGCGCCACGCTGCTGGTAAAAGGGACGACCAGCACAGGAACTGTCACCGACGCCGACGGGGCTTTTACGCTGAACGTACCTGACGGTGCAGGTACGTTGGTGGTGTCGTCAATTGGCTTCACGGCCCAGGAAGTCGCCATCGACAACCGCAGTTCTATCGACGTTACGCTGAAAACCGACGTTAAATCGCTGAGCGAAGTGGTGGTTGTGGGCTACGGTACACAGCGCCGCGCCGAAGTGACCTCAGCCGTGACGACGGTGAAAGTAGAAGACTTCAACCAGGGCGGTGTACGCAGCCCACTCGACCTGATTCAGGGGAAAGTGGCCGGTCTGACCATCACCCGGACCCAGGGCAACAACCCCAACGCTGGGGCTTCGATTCAGCTGCGGGGTATCGTTTCGGTCAACGGGGATCGGTCACCACTGATCGTCATCGACGGCATTCCGGGCGGCAACCTGGATCTGCTGCAACAGGATGACATTGCCTCGTTCGACGTACTGAAGGACGGGTCGGCAGCGGCTATCTACGGTACGCGGGCCAACGCCGGGGTTATCCTGATTACGACTAAAAAAGGGCAATCTGGCCCACCCCGTTTCGACTACTCGACGTATGTGCAGCACGAGGTTGTCAACCGCCGGCCGCGCTTCCTGACCGCCGACGAGTGGCGGGCTTACAAAGCCGACCCCAATAACGCGAAGGCATCGCAGATGACTGATCTGGGCGCTTCGACCGACTGGTATAACCTGCTGATCAACAAAAGCAACTTGAGCCAGTACCACAATATGGCGCTGTCGGGTGGCAATGCATCGAGCAACTACCGGGCATCGATATACTACAACGGCGCTGATCCGATCACGCTCCAGAACGACCGGAAGCAGTACGGGGGGCGCCTGAGCATGTTCCAGCGTGGGTTGAACGACCGGCTATCGGCGCAAATTAACCTGGCAACTAACCTGAGCAAAGGCAACCTGCTCGGCGGTAACGGCGGCGATTTTGAAAACGCACTGGGCCGCAACCCAACGCAACCCGTCTATAACCCCAACGGTACGTTTTACGAAGAGGGTTCGACGACCAACCCGCTGGGTCGTCTGACGCAGGAGAAAAACCGGCGCGATCAGCTAACGACCTCGGCCGATGCCCGTGTGACACTGGAACCCATCGATGGCCTGCGGCTCTCGGCCTTCGGCTCCTACGTTCGGGATAGCTGGAACGACAACGAATACCGCCGCACCGACTCGCGCTTTTCGCAGATTGGTACGCTGAACGGCACGTCGGTAAACGGAACGGGTTACGCCTACAAACGGAACCGGATCGCGAACAACTACGCGTTTGAACCCACGGCTGAGTACAGCCGGGTTATCGCCAACGACCACACGATCCGGGCGCTGGCAGGGTATAGCTACCAGTATGGTACCGTTGAAGACTTCTCGGCTGGCAACAGTGGCTTCCTCAACAATATCTTCGAGGAAAATAACCTGGGCGCGGGTAACTTCCTGCAACTGGGTAAATCATCGCTGAGCAGCTTTAAGGAAGACAACACGCTGGTTGCCTTCTTTGGTCGTCTGAACTACTCGTACAAAGACAAATACATTGCCCAGTTCATCTTGCGGCGTGAAGGATCGAGCCGGTTCGGGGCCAACAACAAGTTTGGTAACTTCCCGGCGGCATCAGTCGGCTGGACCATCAGTCAGGAAGATTTCATGAAGAATCTGGCGTGGGTCAACAGCCTGAAACTGCGGGCCGGTTATGGCGTTACGGGCAACCAGGGTATTCCCAACTACCAGTCGCTGGTGCGGCTCAGTACGGGCAACCAGTACCTGAACGATGATGGTGTATGGCGGCAAACCTACGGCCCCAGCAACAACCCCAACCCGAACCTGCGCTGGGAACGGAAAGCTGAATTCAACGTGGGGCTTGATTTTGCGCTCTTCGGCAACCGGCTGACGGGTACGCTCGACGTATACAGCCGCCGCACCACTGATCTGCTGGGTAGTTTCAACACGCAGTTGCCGCCCTACATCCAGTCGACACTGTTCACCAACGTAGGGACGATCGCAAACAACGGGGTCGAACTGTCGCTAACAGGCACGGTGATGAAGCGTGACAACTTCAACTGGAGCATGGACCTGATCGCCAGCACGCAGTCGAACAAGCTGGCTTCCTTCTCGAACGATGTGTTCAAAGTAACGTTCCTGAACTTTGGCGACATTGGTGGTTTCGGCGCGCTCGGGCCAGCCATCCGCACGATCGAGGGCGGACCGCTGGGTAGCTTCTACGGCAAGCGCTTTGCCGGGTTTACGCCCGAAGGCCGGTGGTTATTCTACAAAGCGAGTGGCGAAGCCGTTACGGCCGACAAAATTGTGCCGAACGATGATTTCGCATACATCGGTAACGGGATTCCGAAATACTACGCCTCGTGGACCAACCGCTTCCAGTATAAGAACCTGGACCTGACACTCTTCTTCCGGGGTAAGTTCAAGTATGACATCCTGAACCTGCAACAGGTATTCTTCGGCAACAAAGTATACCTGCCCAATAACGTGCTACGGGATGCCATTACACGCAACAACCAGATCAACGACGCCCTACAATATTCGAATTACTACCTCGAACGGGGTGATTTCGTAAAGCTGGACAACGTGACGCTGGGTTATAATTTCAAATTCAAAACAAAAGCCGTTCGCAACTTCCGCCTATACCTGACGGGCCGCAACCTACTGACGATCACGGGCTACCGTGGCAATGACCCGGAAGTCGACGATACCGGCCTGGCACCCGGCATTGACGGGCGGGGTTTCTACCCACGTACCCAGTCGTACACCGCAGGTCTTCAAATTGGCTTTTAATCTGATCAACCATGAAACGTTCTCATAAAGCCCTACTTATCAGCGGCATTACACTAACCCTAACCGGCCTGAGTGGTTGTACCGACCTGAGCGAAACGCTCTACAGCCAGATCAACGCCAATCAGTATTACAACAACCGGCAGGAAGTGCTGGCGGCCGTATTGCGTCCTTATACCCACGCCAACGCCTGGATTGCCCCCACTGCCCAGAACAGCTACTGGCGACTCAATGAGCTCACAGCCGACCAACTGGCTTGGCCGCAGAAAGGCCGTCACGGCTATGACGATGCCCAGTGGATTCGCCTGCATGGCCATAGCTGGGCGTTCACCGAAAACAACATCTGGGATCCCTGGAGCCTGCTGTTTACGGGGGTTGGTTTCTGCAACAGTGTACTGGGCGATTTCAACCGGCTCAACTTCGCCCAGATTGGCGTAAGCGATACCGACAAGGCTGCGTTCACGGCCGAACTGCGGGTGTTCCGGGCGCTGCATTATATGAAGTTGATGGACCTCTACGGCAACGTACCCATCGTAACAACCGTCGGCACGCCGCTTAGCCCGCCTACCGCGCCCCGCGCTGAGGTGTTTGCTTTCGTTGAGAAAGAGTTGAAAGAAAGCGTCGACCAACTGCCCAACCTGAGCAAAGCCCTGATTGGCCGACTCACCAAAGCAGCTGGCTACTCAATTCTGGCCGAACTGTACCTGAATGCACAGACCTGGAGCGGCACCGCCCGCTGGGATGACTGCATCGCCGCCTGCGACAAAATCATCTCGGGCTCAACGGGTGGCCTCAATGGTGCCCCCGCCCTCGATGCCAACCTGACCAGCACGTTCAACAACACGAACGACAACTCACGCGAGGCGCTGTTTCAGCTGACCTACGATTTCCAGACAACGCCCACGCGCTGCGGCTGGAACAGCGACTTCTACCATTTCCAGCAGCGGTTGATCTACAACGGCGATGCCAACGGTAACAACGGCGTGGTGGTAATCCCGAGCGCCTACGACGCCTACAACGATAAGGATCTGCGTAAATCGACGTGGTTTCTGATCGGGCCCCAGTTCCAGGCTGCCAATCCCACGCAGCCGGTGTTGGGCACGGAAGAATACCGCGACAAGCAACTGGTGTTTGTGAAGGAAATCCGCCGGGCCAGCGAAGGCAAGACCTCGTCGACGATGATCGATGGCGAAGAAAACAGCGGCGCGCGCTTCAACAAGTACCGGCCCGGTCAGCAGACCGAAGCCAAGTATTGGAGCAACGACTGGATCATCTATCGCCTCACCGACATCTATTTCTACAAGGCCGAGGCCCTGATGCGGAAAAATGGCAATACGGCCACGCCGGAAGCCCTGCAACTGGTGAACGCCGTGCGGCAGCGGGCCTTCGCCACCGCCGACTACGTACCCTACACGGCGGCTACGCTGACCTTGCCCGAACTGCTGGCCGAGCGCGGCCGTGAGTTTGTCTTCGAAGGCAAACGCCGCACAGACATGATTCGCTTCGGCGCGTTCACCACCAACAGCTGGTGGGATCACCAGCCCAGCAACGACCCGAACAAGACCCTGTTCCCGATTCCGCAGCGTCAGTTGGCCGCCAACCCCAACCTGAAGCAAAACCCAGGTTACCCGGCGCAGTAAGGAAGTTCAACGTTCAATGTCCAAGGTTCAAGGTTGGTTGGCGCAGGCATAAGCTGGCGTCGATCACCTTGAACCTTGGACATTGAACGTTAAACCCTCCCCCTACGGAATATGATACCCCAGTTCGTGCTTGATTTCCTTTAGCACGAAGGTGCTGTTAAGCACGCCGATGTTCTCGATTTCGGAGAGTTTGTACTTCACAAAATCGTGGTATGCGGGCAGGCTGGGTACGTGAATTTTGAGCAGAAAATCGACCTGACCGGCCATGTGGTAGCACTCCTGTACTTCGTGGAGTTTCTGCACTTCCTCCTCAAATTTTTCGATAAACGCCTTGTCGTGGTACCGCATCGACACCTGGCAGAAGGTGGTGATGGGCTGACCAAGCATGGCTTTGTCGAGTACCGCCACGTAGCCCTTGATGACACCCATGTTTTCTAGCCGTTTTATCCGCTCGTAAACGGGCGAAAGCGTCAGGCCCAACTGGTTGGCTAATTCTTTTGTTGTCAGCTTGGCGTCTTCTTGCAGGAGGCGCAACAAGGTGCGATCAATCTGGTCTAACTGGTCCATTCCAAAAAATTTTCTGCTGTAAAAGAAGGTAACGTTTATAGACAGTGATATTATCGACCAATTACAGTGTGTACCACAATATTCACCGTTACGATCAACAATTTCGCTTCTTTTAGCGGTGTAATTAACTTTGTACAGCAAAATTCATCACAAGCTTACTCGTCAGCAATGGCCGGGTTGGGCCGTTGCTGTCACCCTTCATCAACAGACTTTTTTAAGTTATGAAGCACGACACCTGCCTGGTTATCGGTGCCAACGGACAAATTGGCACCGCTCTGCTGCCCCGCCTTCAGGCCCTCTTCGGCACTGACCATGTAATCGGCGCCGACCTCCGGCTCCCGACCTACGAAACCGGCCCCTTCGTACAGCTCGACGCCACCGACGCGCAGGCCCTGACCGACGTAGTACGACGGTATAAGGTCACCCAGATTTATCACCTGGCGGCGATCCTCTCGGCGAAAGGTGAACAGAACCCGGTCTGGGCCTGGAACCTGAATATGCAAACGGCACTCAACGTGCTGGAGGTAGCCCGGCTCAACGACGTGCAGAAAGTGTTTCTGCCCAGTTCGATTGCGGTCTTTGGTCAACACGCCCCCGCCTTCGATACGCCACAGACGGCCTATCTGGACCCCACGACGGTCTACGGCATCAGCAAAGTAGCCGCCGAAAACTGGTCGCTCTATTACCACCAACGCTACGGGTTGGATGTGCGCTCGGTGCGGTATCCGGGGGTCATCAGCTACGAGACCATGCCCGGCGGCGGCACCACTGATTACGCCGTGACGATCTTCCACGAAGCCGTCCAGGAACACCCGTTTGAGTGCTTCCTGAGCGCCGATACCCGGCTGCCCATGATCTACATGGACGATGCCCTGCGGGCCACGCTCGAACTGATGGAAGCTCCTGCCAACAAACTCTCGGTGCGCACCTCGTATAATCTGGCGGGTGTTAGTTTTACGCCCGCTGAGCTCGCCGACGCCATTCGGGTGCATATCCCTACTTTTCAAATTCGGTATAAGCCTGACTACCGGCAGGCCATTGCCGACTCGTGGCCCCGCACCATCGACGACAGTGCCGCCCGCCAGGACTGGGGCTGGCAACCCGCCTACAATCTGCCGTTGATTACAGCGACCATGATTGCCAACCTCAGCCCAATGTATCAACTTCAACACGAATCATAACCGACTATGAACCAGACCATCAAAGACCAATTGCAAGCCGAGTTGCAAGCCATTGAAGAAGCCGGCCTGTATAAGAAAGAACGGATTATTGTCTCGCCACAGTCGTCGGTCATTGCCATTCATGGCGGGCGCGAGGTGCTGAACTTCTGCGCCAATAACTACCTCGGCCTGTCGTCGCACCCCGACGTGGTGGCGGCGGCCCACGAGACGCTCGACACCCACGGCTTCGGGATGTCGTCGGTGCGATTCATCTGCGGCACGCAGGACATTCATAAGGAATTGGAGCGCCGCACCGCCGAGTTTGTAGGCACCGAAGACTGTATTCTCTACGCCGCCGCCTTCGACGCCAACGGGGGCGTGTTTGAACCGCTGCTCAACGAAAGCGACGCCGTTATTTCCGACGAACTGAACCACGCCTCGATCATCGACGGTATCCGGCTGTGTAAAGCCAAGCGGTTCCGCTACAAACACAACGACATGGCCGACCTGGAAGCACAGTTGCAGGCGGCCGCCGGTTCGCGCCGGATCCTGATCGTTACCGACGGCGCTTTCTCGATGGATGGCACCATTGCCCAACTCGACAAAATCTGTGATCTGGCCGATCAGCACAACGCGCTGGTGATGGTCGATGAATGCCACGCCAGCGGTTTCCTGGGTAGAACCGGCCGGGGTACGCCCGAACACCGCAACGTCTTCGGCCGCATCGACATCATCACAGGTACGTATGGCAAAGCCCTCGGTGGGGCGTCGGGTGGGTTCACGGCGGCGAGTAAGGAGATTGTGGCGCTGTTGCGGCAACGGTCGCGGCCTTACCTTTTCTCCAATACGCTGGCCCCGGCAATCGTGGGGGCTTCGTTGCGGGTACTCGACCTGCTGGAATCGTCGACGGCCTTGCGCGATAAGCTCGAAACCAACACGCGCCACTTCCGCGAGGCCATGACCGCCGCCGGATTCGACATCATTCCTGGCGAGCACCCCATCGTGCCCATCATGCTGTACGATGCGCCATTAGCTCAGCAATTTGCCGCTCGCCTGCTCGAAGAAGGCATCTATGTCATCGGCTTCTTCTATCCGGTCGTGCCGCAGGGCAAAGCCCGTATCCGGGTGCAGATTTCGGCCGGACACGAACCGGAGCACATCCAGCAGGCGGTCGACGCCTTTACCCGCGTCGGTCAGGAACTGGGCGTGATTTCTGAACCAGTCAATAACTAGTTTAAAGTTGGCTGTTTAGGGGTTGATGTTGGCTGGCGCCCGAGTAAGACGCGCCAGCCAACATCAACCCCTAAACAGCCAACTTTAAACCCTCTTTTTCCCTATATGCTTAACCCACTACGCTGCGCTTTGCTGGCAGCTCTTACCCTGACGGGTGCCTACGCCCAACCCACTGCCAACCCCGCCCCCGACCGAGCCGATCTGGTGAATCCGCTCATCGGCACCGACTCCAAACCCAGCCTCTCGAACGGCAACACGTACCCAGCCATTGCCCTGCCCTGGGGCATGAATTTCTGGATGCCGCAAACCGGCAAAATGGGGAACGGATGGGCTTACACCTACGCAGCCGACAAGATTCGGGGCTTCAAGCAGACGCACCAGCCTTCGCCCTGGATGAACGATTACGGTCAGTTTTCGATCATGCCCATCACGGGTAAGCTGCGCCTCAACGAAGACGACCGCGCCAGCTGGTTTTCGCATAAAGCCGAAGTGGTAAAGCCTTACTATTACAGCGTTTACCTCGCCGACCACAACGTAACGACCGAGATTGCTCCAACCGAGCGGGCCGCCAGTTTCCGGTTTACGTTTCCCAAAACCGACAGCGCCTACGTGCTGATCGATGCCTTCGACAAAGGCTCATACGTCAAGGTCATTCCGGGTCAGCGCAAAGTGATCGGCTACACCACCCGCAACAGCGGCGGCGTGCCCAAAAACTTCAAGAATTACTTTGTGCTGGTGTTCGACAAGCCTTTTTCGATAGCGCAGGCCTGGCACGGCAAAACACTCGCCAAAGACACCCTCGAACTCCAGGCCGACCATGCCGGGGCGGTAGTGGGTTTCCGCACGCAGAAAGGCGAGCAGGTCCACGTTCGGGTAGCGTCGTCGTTTATCAGCGCCGAGCAGGCCGACCGTAACCTGGGCGAGCTGGGCTCCGACTCGTTTGAGCTGGTCAAGCAAAAGGCCAAAAACGCCTGGAACAAAGAACTGAACCGGATTCAGGTCGAAGGTGGGTCGCTGGCGCAATTGCAGACGTTCTACTCGTGCCTGTACCGGTCGCTGTTGTTTCCGCGTAAGTTTTATGAATATGCTGCCGATGGCAAGGTGGTGCATTACAGCCCCTACAACGGCGAGGTACGTCCCGGCTATATGTTTACCGACACGGGCTTCTGGGACACGTTCCGGTCGATGTTTCCGTTCCTGAACCTTATGTACCCGTCACTGAACGCCCAGATGCAGGAAGGGCTTGCCAACGCTTACAAAGAAGGTGGCTGGTTGCCCGAGTGGGCTAGCCCCGGCCTGCGCAACGTGATGGTCGGCTCCAATTCAGCGTCGATTGTGGCTGAAGCGTATCTGAAGGGGGCGCGGGGTTACGACATCAACGCGCTGTATGAGGCCCTGCTGAAAAACTCAGAAAACGAAGGCCCAATGGACGCCGTTGGTCGCCGGGGCGCGCAGTATTACAATACGCTTGGGTACGTCCCGTACGATGTAAAAATCAACGAAAACGCCGCCCGTACCCTCGAATACGCCTACGATGATTTTGCCATTTACCAACTCGCCAAAGCCCTGAAACGTCCGCAGGCCGAGATTGACCGCTTTGCCAAACGTTGCCAGAACTACCGCAATCTGTTCGACAAACAAACGGGCCTGATGCGTGGTAAAAACAAAGACGGGCAGTTCCAGACGCCGTTCAACCCGTTCAAATGGGGCGATGCCTTCACCGAGGGCAACAGTTGGCACTACACCTGGTCGGTATTCCACGACGTGCAGGGCCTGGTCGATCTGATGGGTGGTCGGCAGAAGTTCGTGGCTAAACTCGACTCGGTTTTCACGATGCCACCGGTATACGACGAAAGTTACTACGGCGGCGTCATCCACGAGATTCGGGAGATGCAGATTGCCAATATGGGCCAATACGCCCACGGCAACCAGCCCATTCAGCACATGATTTACCTCTACAACTACGCTGGCGAGCCCTGGAAGGCGCAATACTGGCTCCGCGAGGTGCTGAACCGAATGTACCTGCCCACACCCGATGGCTACTGCGGTGACGAAGACAACGGCCAGACCTCGGCCTGGTACGTGTTTACGGCGATGGGCTTCTACCCCGTTTGCCCCGCTTCCGATCAGTACGTGCTGGGCGCACCGCTGTTCAAAAAGGTAACGGCCACGCTCGAAAGCGGTAAGAAAATCGTGATCAACGCACCGGCCAACAGCGATCAGAACCGCTACATCGGTCAGTTGACGGTGAACGGCAAGCCTTACAATAAAAACTGGCTCAGCCACCGCGAACTGCTCAATGGGGCCGTCATTAACGCCACCATGACCCCTAAGCCGAATCAGCAGCGGGGCACTCAGCCCACCGATTTCCCCTACTCATTCTCGACCCAGAAGTAAGCTAAAAACGGGTTCTCATAAGCCCTCCCTTTACGCACGGCGCCATGCAGCGATTGACGGTCCAATACCCTCAACCGCTGCGTGGCGCCGTTGCCGTTTTCAGGTAGTCGAAGGGCAGCAAACTAAGCAGACTTTCCTCCTGTCTGTCAACTTTTTATATATACATGCTCGTGACAGGCACGCCCGCTTGCTGACTGAAGCCATTGGCCTGCTAATCCTTTAATACACCCCGCCAAACCAGTTGAACCTTAAAAACAATAAATATAAATTTTCATAGACCAAATCTTCACTAGACTAAATGCTACGGGGGTGCTTTAAAACATTTCCATTGTATTCTAATGTCTTTCTTACCCCGTTTTAATGTCGCGGGTGGTGTTTTGTGTCTCTTAAGACAGACACACGCTATGCAACGCCAAACTTCGCCCTCTTTTTCGCGCTACGGTTTTGGACTGATGCCAGCCTGTGCATCAATGCCCCGCCTGCTCGTTTGGTCCGTTAGTTCCGGCTTAGCCCGGTCGAGTTACTCAGCCATTAAAGCCGAAGCGCCGCCCCCACACTAGCGTTTATGGCCAGTTCCGTGGTTCTGGCTTCAGCCTCAACAAGCAGGCTCACTCCCTTTACTATCAATTACTTACAACGTCCTGCATCTATTCGTAGATCAGGCATCGGTCTTTACCAGTACACTACGTACCTGAATATCCCCTTTCACTACGGCTATTAACGCTCCCCGTAAACAATAAAACACCATGAATCGAGTACTCGTGCTTATTAGTTTGTTTGGTTTTCTGGGCCTGGCAAGCTGCGAAAAAAAAGAAGAAAAGAAAGAAGAAGAGGTCAGCTTCCGGGTAACCAGCCCCTTGCTGAAAGACACCGTAGTGACCAAAGAGTATGTGTCACAGATTCACGCCATTCAACACATTGAACTACGCGCGCTGGAAAAAGGGTATCTGCAAAAGATTTTCGTCGATGAAGGGCAGGCCGTCAGGCAGGGGCAGTTGATGTTCCAGATTATGCCAATCGTTTATCAGGCCGAGTTGCAAAAGTCGGAAGCCGAAGCCAACTACGTCGATATCGAGTACCGCAATACCAAACGCCTGGCCGACAGCAATATCGTGTCGAAGAACGAGCTGGCCCTATCGAAAGCCAAGTTCGACAAGGCCAAAGCCGAAGTGAATCTGGCCAAAACCCACCTGCAATTCACGACGATTAAGGCCCCCTTCAACGGGTTCATGGATCAGTTCCGGGTACGTCAGGGCAGTATGGTCGAAGAAGGCGATCTGCTCACAACGCTGTCGGACAACAGCAAGATGTGGGTGTATTTCAACGTACCTGAAGCTGAGTACCTCAACTTCAAAACCCACGCCAACGGTCCGCAGAACGTTCACCTGTTGATGGCCAACAACGAGCGGTTCCCCTACCCCGGCGTGGTGGAGACGATCGAAGCCGATTTTAACAACGAGACAGGTAACATCGCTTTCCGGGCCACCTTTCCCAACCCCAAAGGCCTGCTGCGCCACGGCGAAACGGGCAGCATCGAGATGACGGTGCCGCTCAAGAAGGCGCTGATTATTCCGCAAAAAGCCACCTTCGAGGTACTGGAAAAGAAGTACGTCTACGTGGTCGACAGCAAAGGTGTAATCCGGTCGCGGGAGATCAGCATAGCGGCTGAACTGCCCCACATTTTCATCGTAAAAGACGGCCTGAAGAAAGACGACAAGATCCTGCTGGAAGGCCTGCGTCAGGTGAAAGAGAACGAAAAGATACACTACAAGTTTGAGCAGCCTGCCTCTGTCATCGCCAATCTGGACCTGTATGCCGAGTAGAAAGAACTGATGTACAATGACTAGTGGACACTGTACAATGGGTGGCGTATCGTGACTAATGATTTCCCAGTGTATCCCATTTATCCTGTATCGTTCATTCCCTATTGTACATTATTCATTGTTCATCGTACATTATTAACGAGAAACTATGTTTGCTAAATTCATACGCAGGCCCGTATTCGCGATTGTGATCTCGATCATGATCGTCTTTATCGGCGTACTGGCTATTAAGAAATTACCGATTTCGCAGTTTCCCGATATTGCGCCGACCACGGTCAATATCTTCATCGCCTACCCCGGTTCCAGCGCCGACGTACTGGTCAAATCCACGCTGATTACGCTGGAGCAGGCCATCAACGGGGTGCAGGATATGCGCTACATCGCCACCGACGCCACCAGCGCTGGTGAAGCTACCCTCCGGATCATTTTTGAGCCGGGCACCGACCCCAACGACGCCGTTATCCGGGTGAAAACGCGGGTCGATCAGGTGATGCCACTGCTACCTGAACTGGTACAGCGCGAAGGGGTTGTGATCACGCCCATCCAGCCGAGTATGCTGATGTATGTCAACCTCTATTCGACGAATAAAAGCATTGACGAAAAATTCCTGTTCAACTACGCCACGGTGAAGATGATCCCTGAAATCCAGCGGACGAAAGGGATTGCCCGGGCGCAGATTCTGGGTAGCCGCCGTTACGCTATGCGCGTGTGGCTCAACCCTGACCGGATGCGGGCCTACAACATCTCGACGGAGGAGGTGATGAAGGCCATTGGGGAACAGAGTATCATCGGCCGGCCGGGCCGGATCGGGCAAAGCTCGGGTATCGCGGCGCAGTCGCTGGAATACGTGCTGACCTACAAAGGGCGGTATAACAAACCGGAAGAGTACGAAAACATCATTGTTCGGGCCAATTCGGCCGGGGAAAGCATTCACTTGAAAGACATTGCCCATGTTGAACTAGGTAGCGAATTCTTCGACATTTACTCGAACCTCGACGGCCACGCTTCGGCGGCCATTGTCTTACGCCAGAACTACGGCAGTAACGCCAGCGACGTAATCGACGAGGTGAAAGAGAAGCTCGAGGTGATGAAAGCGTCTTTCCCGCCGGGCGTCGATTACAAAATCAGCTACGACGTATCCAACTTCCTGGACGCGTCGATCGAGCAGGTAATCGATACGCTGCGCGACGCCTTTATTCTGGTGGCCCTGGTGGTGTTCATCTTCCTGGGCGACTGGCGCTCTACGCTCATCCCGATTCTGGCCGTGCCGGTATCGTTGATCGGGGCCTTCTTTGTAATTCAGGGATTCGGGCTGTCGATCAACCTCATTACGCTCTTCGCCCTGGTATTGGCTATCGGTATCGTGGTCGATGACGCCATTGTGGTGGTGGAAGCCGTACACGCCAAGATGGAGGAAAAACCGAAGCTATCGCCCTTTGGTGCCGTTCGGGAAGTACTCGGCGAAATCAGCGGGGCCATCATCGCCATTACCCTCGTGATGGTGTCGGTATTCCTGCCGATCTCGTTCATGTCGGGCCCTGTGGGTACGTTCTACCGGCAGTTCTCGATCACCATGGCTAGCTCGATTGTGATTTCGGCTATCATCGCTCTGACGCTGACACCGGTGTTGTGCGCCATGCTGCTAAAAAACCACCACGGCCATCCGCCCAAAAAGAATATCCTGAGCCGGGCCATCGATCGCTTCAACCGGGGCTTCGACAAAATGACCGGCTGGTATGTGGGCCTGCTGCGACTGATCGTCAACCGGCGCTTCGTAACGTTTGCCGTGCTGGTCGGTTTCTGCGCGGGTATCGTGTTTGTGAACAAGATTCTGCCCGCAGGCTTCATCCCGAACGAAGATCAGAGTACGATCTACGCCATCATTCAGACACCGCCGGGTTCGACCCTCGAAAAGACCAATCAGGTGTCCCGGAATCTCCAGAAGATTTGCGAAGAAGTACCGGGTATCGAGTCGATCTCGTCGCTGGCTGGCTACGAAATCATGACCGAAGGCCGGGGTTCCAACGCAGGTACGTGTCTGATCAACCTAAAGCCCTGGTCGGAGCGCGACAAGAACGTGAAGGAGATCATGGAAGAGTTGGAGGAGAAATCACGGAACCTGGGCGCGACCGTCGAATTCTTTGAACCACCGGCGATTCCTGGCTTCGGTACGTCGGGCGGTTTCTCGATGCGTCTGCTCGACAAAAACACAGATACCGACTACAGCGAGTTCGACAAGATCAACAAGCAGTTCATGGACAACCTGGCCAAGCGCCCTGAGCTGACGGGTCTGTTCACCTTTTTCGCGGCCAACTATCCGCAGTACGAACTGGAGATCGACAACAACCTGGCTATGCAGAAAGGCGTATCGATCGGGAAGGCGATGGACAACCTGAACATTATGATCGGGAGTACCTACGAACAGGGTTTCATTAAGTTCAACCAGTTCTTTAAAGTGTACGTACAGTCGGACCCCAGTTTCCGGCGGTTGCCGTCTGATCTACTGAAGCTGTTCGTCAAGAATGATGAAGGCGAAATGGTGCCTTACTCGTCGTTCATGAAGCTGAAGAAAGGGCAGGGGCCCAACGAGATTACCCGTTTCAACCTGTACAACTCAGCGGCCATCCAGGGACTTCCGGCAAAAGGCTACACCACAGCCGACGCCATTGCGGCGATCCGGGAAGTAGCCGCCACGACGCTGCCCAAAGGCTATGACATTGCCTTCGAGGGGTTATCATACGACGAATCGATTCGGGGTAATGAGTCGCTCTACGTCTTCCTGATCGTACTGGCCTTCGTATACATGGTACTGGCCGCCCAGTATGAGAGCTTCATCATTCCGCTGGCGGTTGTGTTCTCGCTACCGGTTGGGGTCTTCGGCTCGTTCCTGCTGCTGAAGCTGATGGGGCTGGAAAACAACATCTACGCGCAGATTGGTCTGATCATGCTGGTGGGTCTGCTGGGTAAAAACGCCGTACTGATCGTGGAGTTTGCCGTGCAGAAACGACAGCAGGGCGAGACGATTCTGAACGCGGCGATTGAAGGGGCCAAAGTACGTTTCCGCCCGATCCTGATGACCTCCTTTGCGTTCGTCGCCGGGCTTATCCCGCTGATTCTCGCCAAGGGAGCAGGCGCGATTGGTAACCGCACCATCGGGGCTTCGGCCATGGGCGGCATGCTGTTCGGTACCATTTTCGGGGTCATCATCATCCCCGGCCTCTATTACATCTTTGGGTCATTGGCCGACGGCCGCAAAATGATCCGGGATGAAGATGAATCACCATTAACTGAAGCCATTGAGCCGCACTATGTGGAGGAAACAGATCATGCATAAAGGACTGGTTGTGGGGGGTATGTTGCTGGCCGTTGGGGCCTGCAAAGCCCCCCAGACCACCATCCGAGACGAAAACCGGGGCGTTCCGGGCAAATACAACTACACGTCGGACACCACCAACACAGCGCGGGTGAAATGGCAGGATTTCTTTCCCGACCAGAACCTGCGCAACCTGATCGACACGGCCCTGCTTAATAACCAGGAACTGAACATCACGTTGCAGGAGATTGCCATTTCCCAGAATGAAGTACTGGCTCGCCAAGGTGAATACAGGCCGTTTGTGGGCGTTCGCGGTGGCGCCGGGGTCGATAAAGTGGGCCGGTATACCAACATTGGCGCGCTGGAAAAGAACATCAACATTGCCCCGGACCGGGAAACGCCGGAGCCCCTGCCCGATTTCCTGATCAGCGCGTTTGCCACGTGGGAAGTCGATATCTGGCACAAGCTACGGAACGCCAAGCAAGCCGCCGTGAACCGGTATCTGGCGTCGGTGGAAGGCCGGAATTTTATGGTCACCAACCTGATTGCCGAGATTGCCACGTCGTATTACGAACTGCTGTCCCTTGATAGTCAGCTGGCGATCGTTCGGCAAAACATCGAGGTGCAAAACAACGTGCTGTCGATTATCCGGCAGGAGAAAGAAGCCGCCAAGGTGACCGAGTTGGCCGTTCGCCGGTTCGAAGCGCAAGTGCTGAACACCCAAAGCATCCAGTTCGATATTCAGCAGCGGATCATCGAAACCGAAAACCGGATCAATTTTCTGGTAGGTCGTTATCCGCAGCCGGTAGCCCGCAACGTGGCGGCCTTCAGTGGGACAGCACTACCGACAGTCGCCACGGGCCTGCCGTCGCAACTGCTGGCCAACCGCCCCGACATCCGGCAGGCCGAACTGAACCTGGTAGCCGCGAAGCTGGACGTAAAATCGGCACAGGCAAACTTTTATCCGTCGCTCCGGCTATCGGCAGCCTTAGGTCTGAATGCCTTCACACCGGGGTATCTGTTCAACCCGGCGTCGATGCTCTCGTCACTGGCGGGCGATCTGGTTGGACCGATCGTGAACAAGAACGGTATTCGGGCAACGTATAACACCGCCACCGCCAAGCAATTGCAGGCCGTTTATCAGTATGAACGAACCGTGCTGAACGCCTTTACGGAGGTAACCAATCAGCTATCGCGGATCGACAATCTGGGTAAGAGCTATGAGCGAAAGGAGAAGGAAGTGCAGGCGCTGACCCAGTCGATCAGCATATCCAACAGCCTGTTCCGCTCGGCCCGCGCCGATTACATGGAAGTGCTGCTTACGCAACGCGACGCCCAGGAGTCGCGCCTGCAACTGGTCGAAACCCGCATGCAGCAACTGGCGGCTACCGTTGCCGTGTACCGTGCGCTAGGCGGCGGCTGGAATTAGCATTGTTGTCATTCGTTGTCATTCGTTGTCATTCGTTGTCATTCGTTGTCATTCGTTGTGCAAAAAATCACGGCGAACGGCAACGAATGACTATTTAATGACGGCGCAGCCAAATGACCGTTTCTCCTAACCACGTACCTTTGTGGCTATGAGTTACCTACCTGTCAAGCAACTGCTTCAGACGGAACCTGGCCAGACCGTGACGGTGAAAGGCTGGGTACGTACCAAGCGCGAAAGCAAAAATGCCGTCTTCATCGCCATCAACGACGGCTCTACCATTCATACGATTCAGGCCGTGGCCGAAGCGGGTCAACTGCCCGACGAAACGCTCCGCCTTATCACAACCGGGGCCTGCGTAGCTATCATGGGTGAGCTGGTTGCCTCGCAGGGTGCGGGGCAGGCGGTGGAAGTCAAAATTGCCGACGTGCATATCTACGGCCCGGCCGACCCTGAGAAATACCCGCTGCAACCCAAACGGCACTCGCTCGAGTTCCTGCGCGAGATTGCGCACCTGCGGCCCCGGACCAACACGTTCAGCGCTATTCTGCGGGTACGTCACGCACTGGCTTTTGCGGTACATAAGTACTACAACGACAACGGCTTTTACTACCTCAACACGCCCATCATCACGGCATCGGATGCCGAAGGTGCTGGTGAGATGTTCCGCGTGTCGACGCTCGACCCGATCAACCCACCCAAGACTGAGGATGGAAAAATCGACTACAGCCAGGATTTCTTCGGGCGCGAAACCAACCTGACGGTATCGGGGCAGTTGGAAGGCGAACTAGGAGCCTTAGCGCTGGGCAAGATTTATACGTTCGGACCAACGTTCCGCGCCGAAAACTCGAACACCACCCGCCACCTCGCCGAGTTCTGGATGATCGAGCCGGAGATGGCGTTTTTCGAGTTGGAAGACAATATGAATCTGGCCGAGGACTTCGTGAAGTCGGTGATTCAATACGCGCTCGATCACTGCGCCGACGATCTGGCTTTCCTCGACAACCGGTTGAAGGAGGAAGAGAAAACGAAGAAAAAGGAAGAGCAGAGCGAGATGGGCCTGCTCGACAAGCTGCGTTTTGTGGTCGACAACGACTTCGAGCGGCTCACCTACACGCAGGCCGTCGAGATTCTGCGCAACTCAAAACCAGCCAAGAAAGGGCAATTCCAGTATGAAGTAAGCTGGGGGATCGATCTGCAATCAGAACACGAGCGGTATCTGGTCGAGAAGCACTTCAAGAAACCGGTGATTCTGACCAACTACCCACGGGAAATCAAGGCGTTCTACATGAAGCAGGACGACGCGCCCGCCACCAACGATCGTGGCGACGTATTTGGCCCAACCGTTCGGGCGATGGACGTGCTGTTTCCCGGCATCGGCGAAATCATCGGTGGTTCGCAGCGGGAAGACAATCTGGACAAACTCACCGCCCGGATGCAGGAAGTGGGTATCGAACCCGAAGCCATCTGGTGGTATCTGGATACGCGCCGGTTTGGTTCGGCACCCCACGCCGGTTTCGGGCTGGGTTTCGAACGGCTGGTGCTGTTCGTAACGGGCATGGGCAACATCCGCGACGTGATTCCCTTCCCCCGTACTCCCAAATCCGCTGAGTTTTAAGGTTTTTGAAAGCGAAGGCGCAACGGGAATCGCAAAGGCCGCGAAGTATTTCCTTCTTACAAAAAGAAGAACACTTCGCGGCCTTTGC
>NZ_JBGGWD010000014.1:0-2829 GCF_041321105.1 Fibrella musci
AACCTTTCAGGCTCATTAGTACGGCTCGGCTCCATGTGTCTCCACACCTCCACCTGCCGCCTATCCACGTGATCGTCTCTCACAGCCTTTATTAACAGATGACTCATCTTGAGGTCGGTTTCGCACTTAGATGCCTTCAGCGCTTATCCGTTCCGCACGTAGCTACTCGGCCGTGCCGCGGGCACGACAACCGATCCGCCAGCGGTGCGTCCAACCCGGTCCTCTCGTACTAAGGTCAGATCCCCGCAATCATCCCACGCCCACCACAGATAGGGACCGAACTGTCTCACGACGTTCTGAACCCAGCTCGCGTGCCACTTTAATCGGCGAACAGCCGAACCCTTGGAACCTTCTCCAGCCCCAGGATGTGACGAGCCGACATCGAGGTGCCAAACCTCCCCGTCGATGTGAGCTCTTGGGGGAGATCAGCCTGTTATCCCCGGCGTACCTTTTATCCTTTGAGCGATGGCCCACCCATGCAGTACCACCGGATCACTATACCCTGCTTTCGCACCAGATCGGCCTGTTTGCCTCACTGTCAAGCTTGCTTCTGCTATTGCACTCCCCGACCGATTACCGTCCGGCCTGAGCAAACCTTGGGAAGCCTCCGTTACCCTTTCGGAGGCGACCACCCCAGTCAAACTACCCACCAAACACTGTCCCCCGCTAGGGGTTAGACCGCCAGTCTGAAAAGGGCGGTATTTCAAGGGTGGCTCCACGATGCCTGGCGACACCGATTCAACGCCTCCCGCCTATCCTACACATGCCAGACCAGCGATCCATGTTAAGCTATAGTAAAGGTGCACGGGGTCTTTCCGTCCCGTGGCGGGTAAGCGGCATCTTCACCGCTACTACAATTTCACCGAGCTCATGGCTGAGACAGTGCCCAGATCGTTACACCATTCGTGCAGGTCGGAACTTACCCGACAAGGAATTTCGCTACCTTAGGACCGTTATAGTTACGGCCGCCGTTTACTGGGGCTTCAGTTCAATGCCTCGGGTTGCCCCTAACATCCCCCCTTAACCTTCCAGCACCGGGCAGGTGTCAGACCCTATGCGTCATCTCTCGATTTGGCAGAGTCCTGTGTTTTTGGTAAACAGTCGCCTGGGCCTTTGCTCTGCAACCTCCCATTGCTGGGTAGGCCCCCCTTCTCCCGAAGTTACAGGGTTATCTTGCCGAGTTCCTTGGCCATGATTCTCTCGTGCGCCTTAGGTTATTCACCCCAACCACCTGTGTCGGTTTGCGGTACGGGTACCCACTAGCTGATGTTTCGTCACCTTTTCTTGAAACCATCGTCCCCTGTTCGCTTTGGCCGAAGCCGCCGCTCAGCGCTCTATTCCCGCAGAACGCACAGAGTTGGACAATTTGTCAGTGAGTCACACTAGCGGGTAGTACTGGACTATTAACCAGTTGTCCATCTGACCGTCGCTGTCGCTAAGCCATTAGGTCCCGACTAACTCCGGGTTGACTGCCGTCGCCCGGAAACCCTTGGTCTTTCGGCGGACAGGGTTCCCACCTGTCTTCTCGTTACTTATGCCTACATTTGCTCTACGACACCCTCCACCAGGGCTCACGCCCCAACTTCGCCGGTTGTCGTATGCTCTCCTACCATCAATGCTTGCGCATGATCCACCGCTTCGGTGATGTGCTTGATGCCCGTTTATTATCGATGCCCGCCCCGCTCGACCAGTGAGCTGTTACGCACTCTTTAAAGGAATAGCTGCTTCCAAGCTAACCTCCTGGCTGTCTCGGCAGCCGGACCACCTTTGTTCAACTTAGCACACACTTGGGGACCTTAGCGGATGGTCTGGGTTGTTCCCCTCTCGGAGCAGGACCTTAGCACCCTGCCCCTCACTGCCCTGCACCCTCGCCAGCATTCGGAGTTCGACTCAAGTTGGTAGGCTATGACACCCCCGCATCCAATCGGTAGCTCTACCTCTGGCGAGGTAACACAAGACGCTGTTCCTAAAAACATTTCGGAGAGTACGAGCTATTTCTCAGTTTGATTGGCCTTTCACCCCTACCCACAACTCATCCGGAAACTTTTCAACGTTTATCGGTGCGGTCCTCCACGGGGTGTTACCCCCCCTTCAACCTGGCCATGGGTAGATCACCAAGTTTCGCGTCAACAGCCACTAACTAAGCGCCCTGTTCAGACTCGCTTTCGCTTCGGCTCCGGGCGTCCACGCCCTTAACCTTGCTAGTGACCGTTACTCGTAGGCTCATTATGCAAAAGGCACGCTGTCACTCCACTAACGAAGCTCCAACCGCTTGTAAGCACCCGGTTTCAGGTTCTATTTCACCCTGGTACTCCCAGTCCTTTTCACCGTTCCCTCACGGTACTCTTCCCTATCGGTCTTCTACAGTAGTTAGCCTTGGCAGATGGTGCTGCCGGATTCAAAGGGAGTCCCTCCGGCTCCCCCCTACTCAGGATACATCGTCCACAACAACAATCGATCACTACGGGACTCTCACCCCCTGTGGTTGGCCTTCCCAGACCATTCGTGTTTGTGTCACTGCTTGATACAATGTCCTACAACCCCAGCCCTGCCGTAACAGGACTGGTTTGGGCTAAGACGCGTTCGCTCGCCACTACTGACGCCCTCACTGTTTGTTTTCTCTTCCTCCGCCTACTTAGATGTTTCAGTTCAGCGGGTACGCCTCATCACCATACGGTGTGATCATGATGCTTCACATCATGGGGTTGCCCCATTCGGATACCTGCGGATCGCCCCGTGCCAGCCGGTCCCCGCAGCGTTTCGTCGCTTGCCACGTCCTTCCTCGCCTGTAGAAGCCAAGGCATCCCCCGGGTGCCCTTTTGCTGCGTT
>NZ_JBGGWD010000015.1:0-3410 GCF_041321105.1 Fibrella musci
GTGGCGCTGGTAGCGGGCTACGAGCAGGCGCTGGGGTCGGTGGTGGCTCACTGTATGGAGCAGGGGGAGCGGGAGCTGACGCCGAGTGATCTGAGCTACAGCCAGCTGTCCATCGATCAGCTTGACGCCATTTTCGATGACTGACAATGATCGAATTTACTATAAGTTTTATCTATAAAGCATTGATAAATAAATAGTTATGTTTAATAAGCAGAATATCCAGGATATCTATAAACTGTCGCCGATTCAGGCGGGCATTTATTTTCACTGGTTGTCGGAGCGCGAAACGGCGGTCTACATTGGCCAGTCGTCCTATCGGTTCCACGGTGACCTCCGGCTCGATCTGGTGCAGCAGGCACTCAACACAATTTTTGAGCGGCACGCTATTCTGCGGACGATTTACACCCACAAAAAGACGGATGATATTCTTCAGATTGTGCTGAAAAAACGCTCCGTCGACGTAGCCCAACAAGACCTGCGCCACCTGCCTGCCGATGAGCGCGATCGCTATATTGATAGCTACCTCGTCAGCGACCGACACCGGCCATTTGACCTGAACCGCGACGCTCCCATGCGGCTAGCCGTGCTTCAGTCCGATGAGCGCGTGTATGATCTGGTCTGGACCAATCATCACATTGCCGTTGATGGCTGGTGTCTGGGGATACTGATCAGCGAGTTTTTTGCCTGTTACAACGCGCTGGTGGCCCAAAAGCCGCACGAACTGGCACCGGCCGGACAGTATGGTCAGTTTGTCCAATGGCTAAATGAGCAACCGCAGGCAACCGCCGCCAGCTACTGGACCACGTACCTGACCGAGGTGGATAAACCGACTGGTCTGCCCCTACATACAACTACACCCACGAGCGACTACGTACCCGATGAGCAGGTACTGACACTCACCGAAGCCGACACGACCCGGCTGCACACACTGGCCGAACAAAACCGACTGACGGTAAGCTGTCTGTTGCAAGCGAGTTGGAGTCTGCTGCTGGCGCGATACAACGATACTGACCGGGTGGTTTTCGGGCTGGTTAGCTCGGTACGTCCCCCCGTCATTGCTGGTGTCGACCGGATGGTGGGGCCGCTGATCAATACGCTGCCCATTGCTCCAATCGTGGATCAAACCGCCTCATTGCTGACACTGGCAGCGTACCTGCAAACGCAACGCGTGGAGGGCGATCAGTACAGCTATATGCCCCTGAGCAGCATTCAGGCCGCGCATCCGCTGGGCAACCAGTTGCTCGACCATGTCTTTGTCTTCGAAAATTTCCCGGTAAGCCAATTGCTCGGGCAACGTGACCTGGTGGCGGGTATTGACCAGATCGAAGCTCGCTCATCATTCGCACAGACGAATTACAACCTCAATCTTATCGTCCTGCCCGAACGGCAGCTGTCGGTGCTGGTCAACTATAACCAGGCCGCCTATAGTCCGGCGTTCATTAGTCAGGTCGTGGCGGATTTCCAGGCCATCATTGCTCAACTGCTCGCTGCACCCGATGCGGCGCTACGTACCATCCAGTTTCCCTCTACCCAGCCTGCTCCCGTCATCGAGTCCGAAGAGGCTGATTGCGCGGTGGGCTTGTCGCTGCCGACGCTTTTCCGGCAAACGGCCAGCCGTCGGGGTAACCACTTGGCGCTGGTCGACCAAAATCAGTCGATCACATACGCTGACCTCAGCGCGCGGGTCGACCGGCTGGCGAGCTGGATGCGGCAGGAGGGTGTGCAGTCGGGCGATGTCGTAGGCGTTTGTCTGGACCGTTCCGCCGATTGGGTTCTGGCCGTGCTGGCGATCTGGCAGGCGGGGGGCGTCTATCTGCCCCTGTTACCGACCCTACCTCTGGAACGGCAACGGCACATGCTGTCGGATAGCCGCTGCCGGTTCGGTATCGGTGATTCCCCTGCCTTCGGTGCCTCTATTACCGTACTGTCGATGGCAGAAGGCCAAACTGACGTGGGGCCAATCGTGCCCACCGACGTACCGGCGACACAGACGGCGTATATCATTTACACCTCAGGTACGTCGGGCCTGCCCAAGGGCGTACCCATACGCCACGAAAGCCTCGTGTGTCGGGCGCTGGATCACGGCAACTGGCTATACCTCACCGACGCCGATGTGGTTTTGCAATCAGCGTCCATCTCGTTCGACGCCTCGCTGATCGAAGTGACCATGACCTTGCTGGCGGGCGCAAAACTCGCCATTGCCAAAGAGGCTGTCAAAACTAATACCGATTTCCTGACCGACTGGCTCGACCAGCAAGGGGTAACGACGGCCATTTTTTCACCGGCCTATCTGCGGCTGCTCAACCGCCACCCGCTCCCCACGGTTCGTAACATCATTACCACGGGCGAGGCTGCCTCATTGCCAGATGTCCTCCATTACGCCGCCAGCAAGGCGGTGTTTAACGGCTACGGCCCGACTGAAACCTGCGTGGGCGCTACCTATCATCGGGTCGATGCCAACCAGGCCGACCGCTATGCACAGGAGGGGGGCATTCCTATCGGAAAACCTTTTGCCCATACCGCCATCTACCTGTTGAATCAGGCTGGTGAGCCCGTACCAACGGGTTGCGTGGGTGAGCTTTGTGTAACCGGAATCGGACTAGCCAATGGGTATCTGAACGACGACGTGCGCACGGCCGAAAAATTCATTGCCAATCCTTATGCCCGGCAGGCGTCGGAAGATCGGCTCTACCGGACGGGCGATCTGGGGTACGTCAGCAGCACCGGCGATTTGCAGTACGTTGGCCGGGCCGATGACCAGATTCAACTGCACGGTGTTCGGGTTGAACCCAAAGAAATCGAAGCCGTTTTTCGCACTCACGACGCTATTACCGAGGCCGTGGTCCTGTTTGACCGTAAGACGACTCAACTGCGTATTGCGCTTCAATCGGACACGCTTATTAGCTATACCGACGAGCTACGTACCTGGGCCAGTACCTGCCTGCCCGCGCACATGATTCCGTCGGAAGGAATTGTGCTGGCCAGCTTTCCGCTAACAGCCAGTGGTAAAATCGACCGGCACCAGTTGATGAACGCTACGCCGGAGGTAACAGATGATGAGGTGGTTGCCGAGCGGATTTTGCTGCCCGAGCCGACTCAGCAACTGATGGCGGTCTTTGCCGATTTACTCGGCAAAGCCAACGTCAAACCAACGGATCATTTCTTCCGGCTGGGTGGCGACTCGATCAAAGCCATCCAGATCGTGTCGCGGATGCACCGGCTAGGTTATAAACTCGATGTACAAACCATTTTCAAACACCCCATCATCGACGATCTGGCGAATCAATTGAGTCGGGTGGGGGCGCTCATCGAGCAGACCCCCGCCCAGGGCAGCTTCCCCCTCACCCCCATCCTGGCCAGCTTCGCCAACCAGCCCCGCCACAACCCCAACCACTTCAACCAGGCCCTCT
>NZ_JBGGWD010000016.1:0-1260 GCF_041321105.1 Fibrella musci
AGAGATTTCTATGGTCTAAGCAAGCGAATAGGTATATGTTTTGTCATATTCCTGATTCTTACTCACTACCGCATAAGCTCGCCCTATTAGCTTATTCCGAACGGCGTTCAAAACAGCCATCTTGTTTTTACCCTCGCCTACTTTCCGTTGATAGTAATCCCGTAGCTCACCCTTGGCCCGAATCGCGGTCATGGCCGATAAGTGAAGCAGGGTTTTCATCTGCTTGTCGGCCATCGGCGATACGCGGGTTCGTCCACGGATGCTGCTACCGGATTGATAAGGGAACGGGGCTACGCCCGCATAACAGGCAAACTGCTTAGCTGTCTTGCCATCCGTGAAAGCATGGGTAGTCAAAATAAAACCTGTTGCCGTGACAGCACCAATACCAACAATAGAAGTTAGCAAGTAAAATAAGCGGTTAAGTTCGGGATCATCTTTAATCAGACTCTCAATCTGGTCATTGACAGCATCAAGGTCTTTTTCCAAGGCTTTTAACGAACTAGCAGAGGCTTTTTCCAATGACTTTAGTATGCCTTTATCCATGAAAGCCTTGGCCTCCTTGAGTGGTTGCTTGAGGGTATTGGCAGCTAGCAGGAGCCGACTGCGCAACGAGGTTAAAGCTTTGAGCTTGATAATGAGTCGGCTAGCTGGCTTCCAAAGCCGAGCCTGCGCATGATGCCGTTGCGCATAGCGGGCAATGTTAAGCGCATCAATACTGTCGGTTTTAGCGCGGTGTATTCCAGTCGAATACCGGATCTGTTTGCCTGACTCCAACCACACCCGATAGTCTGGCCGGGTGAACACCTCTAGCAGGTGATTATTATAAATACCCGTATGCTCTAGACAGATCAAGAGAGAAGCTGGCTGCACACCAAACAGCTGATGAAGTTGCTGCATCAGTTGTTCGACTGCTTTCTGCGTGTTAGGAATCTGTTCTTGTCGCTTCAGATTACCGTACTGATCAAGAAGGGCGTAGTCGAGCGTTTGCTTGGCGATGTCGATACCCAGAAAGAAGTCAAAAGCCATGGCAAGATGAGATTAGATAAAACAGATGTACTCTACGCTTTCAAACCATCACTTAAACCTTACTAATAGGCCTGAACGCCTTCATTTCTATCGAGTGTAGGGTTTGAAAAACTCAGCCAGGATTTAATCTCTTAATAGGCTTTCGAGCCTTGCATGTTTGCTAAAGTGCCTGACTGAGAGTAGCATTACGGGGTGTAATAATCTTGATTTCTTACTACTGCTCAAAGCTAAAGG